>JBBCIS010000002.1:0-241577 GCA_037189845.1 bacterium | reverse complement strand
TTAGCATAAATGTAAAGAATAATTCAATCCGAAATACAAGTCCGGTAACAAATCCTTAATGTTTAATTCTATTGATCCGGAAGCTGGAGGCTCCTTAATCCAACCCGTTAAAAACAAAAATGAAACCTCGTAAAGGGATATAACATTACTGATTTTTCCTGAATAGCTCATTCTTTTTGAATAGCTGATTAGTTGCCGGTGCATTATCATTCAGTCTTATTCTTTCCTGATTTCTCGGAGTAAGATTGTTTCTGTATATGTCGGAATCGTTTTTCAGCAATGATCTTTCTCTGAAAATCTCATTGCTTTCAAACAGTTGCCGTTTGGTGACAGAAGGAGCATCAGAACTATTGTCCAGACCAAACTCATAAGCCGGGGTGAAGTCCAGAGAAAAGTTATATCCGGCAGTATACTCTGCTGAATATTTTCCCTTGTAATGACTGTATCGTTTAATAATAGAGCGTACATAATGGAATGGCTCAGCTCCCCGGCAATAACCATATTTACAAACAGGGTCTCTGTAGAAAGCCGGCTTAGATTTGTTGAGCAGAAAATACTCTACGTTGCCATCCCATTTTTCGGGGTTGTAGCCATATTTTTTGGTTAATCTTTGAGCATCTTTTACGTGACCTTCTCCGGCATTATAAGATGCCATGATGAATTTCTTTCTTTCTGTTTCGTCTTCAATTTCTTGCCAGAAATCTTCCAGCCAGGCAATGTATTTTGTACCGGTTTTGATATTCAGCTCAGGATGATAAATCTCCTGCATAGAATTCAGTCCGAATCTTCTGGCTGTTGCCGGCATCAGCTGCATCAGACCGGTAGCTCCTGCCCATGACTTTGCAGAAGGCTTGAATTTGGATTCCTGCCAGATCATAGCAGCTACTAATCTCCAGTCCCAGCTAATATCCCCGGAATATTTTTGTATCAGACCGTCATATACTGAAATTGCTTCCGTGCTCAGTCCCGATGGTATGGTTTCATCATCCATGTCAGCTGATGCGAGCAGCCTGCTGGTTTTGAAATATTGATTATACAATGCATACAATACCTGATTTTTCCTGGATGAACTGATAAACTGATTTAATGCGCGGGTCAGCTTGCGGTGTTTGCGATGTATAGTGAAAGCGATATCCTGAGGAGCAGTCAGAGCTGTTTCTATATCTATATTTTTATAAAAACCTTTATTGATGAGCGCAATTTCTTTATTGGCCACCGTGTATTCTATCTCTGACTCTGCTACCATTCTGATAAGATCCTCGGGAGTGATAGTGTTATCCAGTGTGTTGATATTTAAAGTATTGTTAAGATCAAACCTGATATCCGAAAGGGTTTGTATGTAAGGAGATTGTTCTGTGATTGTGATATTTTTTCCCTGAAGATCAGTAACCTGATCAATGTGCTGCGGTGATTTCCTGCTTATTTTTCTTTGTACCAGTACGAGCTCAGTCTGGATATAAGGATCTGAAAACGTAGCAAACTGCATCGGAAGATTCATGACAGGAATGTTATAGGCCATAATATCAGCCTCACCGGTAAGGAGCTTTTGGTACATTTCATCAGGACTGTTTACTTCTATCACCTCCAGCTTTACACCTATACTCTCCGCGAATTTTTTGATAAAGTCATACTCAAAACCCATAGGTTCATCTTTGTACAGAAAATATCCCGTGGGATTAAATGCCGTGACCAGGATTAGCTTACCTCTTTTTTTGATAGTATCCAGATCACTTGACGGTTTCAGAGATATCGGGAGAACGTCCGTAAATGCCATGATCAACCCGACTACGAGGAATATGGTAGCAGAAATTATCAGGTACTTACGTTTTGTCATTGCTGTAAAAATACAAAGGCGCAATCCATTGAAGAACTGCGCCCTTGAAATTAGTGAGAATTTAACTATTTCAGTTCAATAATGAGAGATTGAGCGCAGGATAATTCCTGCTGTCTGAGCAGATTAAGGTCAGCTGGCTTATATGCAAAAGGCTTGCAGTTTAAGACTAAAGTTTTTCCTGAATTTTCTATCACAGCAGTTTCATTGGAGGAGGCTTTGATCTCCTGCTCAAACTTAAAGGTAGTTTTAAAAATCATATCCTGTAAAAGGTAGGCAACATCCAGACCTCCCATCATCCCGGAGTTATTACCGTTAGACTTTTTCATATCTAAAACTTTACCCAGCTCAGCACTTTGGTGACGAATGATGATGTTTTTATTGGATTCAATAAATTTCGCTGAAGGTTCATAAACCTTTTTCTTTTTGCCTATTTCCAGATTGCCCGGAATAGAAGGAACATACGCCCCTGCAGTAGCTTCCATGGCATTGTTGAGAGCCGTAATGTCTTCGAACTCAAATTCATAGCCAAATTGAAATTCTGTCTGGTTGTAAATCTCCCGGATATTTTTCAGCCCTTTGACAGTTTGCAGCTGATCTATTACTTTTTCCAGAGATTCTTTGTATTCCGCATCCTGTCCCTGAATCTCTTCCGTGTCTTCCATATCCATTTCCTGCTTCATAGCGTTTGCCTGGGATTCCATAGACTCGGTCATGGTCTTTCTGAATTGTTCGTTAATGGTAAGGATGAGGGAGTACTTGCCCGTGCCATCCTTATTGACTTCGATGTTTTCGAAGATGTCCAGACAGGAGGTAAATCCTAAGCTGCCCAGAATCAGTAGAGAAAAAATGTAAAACTTGCGCATTTCAACAATTTATTTGTTTGCTGTAAAGATAAAAATCTGCAGCAGAGAATATTACCTGAATATTTCAAAAAAGTAAATAAATAAAAATCCCGGTAACTGTATGCTATTGAATTGGATCTTAAACAATATTGTTACGGTTTTTGCTTGTGTAGATGTATAAACATTTAGCATAGAATATTGCTTGAGCATTTCAAAAAAGTAAATTTTAAACAAGTACGTAATAGAGTATCTGGGTAAGTACAATTTGTGTATTGTTGGAATGTATCGGAGATATTTTATTTTTTGTGACCTATGTCACTGTAAATGTTATTATTATAGATTTTTAAGTATCAATTTTTTATAATTTATTTATTTGGTCTTTTTCTAAATATCTGATTTTAAGGACTTTTAATACTCATGGAGAAACTAAAAATCTATTTTTGCAGTAGAATAGAAACGATGAGCATGTTAAAACCTGGTATAGAAGCTATTTTGAACAAGCAAATAGCAATGGAATCAGCCGCATCTTACAAATATCTGGCTTTTGCATCCTGGTGCGATGTAGAAGGATATTCCGGTGCTGCAAAATTTTTGTATGAGCATTCCGATGAGGAGAGAATGCATATGATGAAGCTGTTCAGATATATCAATGATAAAGGCGGTAAATCCGTTGTGCCGAGCATGTCACAGCCTCCGCATGAATTCAAATCCTTGAAAGATGTTTTCGTTCATGCATATAAAAGTGAGCTGGAAGTGACTGAAGCGATCAATCAGATTGCGTCATTGTGCTTGCAGGAAGCAGATTTTACTACTTATAATTTCATACAGTGGTATATCAACGAGCAGTTAGAGGAAGAGAATCTGTACAGAGGAATTTTAGATAAATTCAAGCTGGTAGGAGAGGAAGGAAACAACCTTTACTTTATTGATGCGGAGATAGAAAAACTTTGCAAGGGTTCTACTAATCCGGCTACAGGAGCTACTCCGGCCGAATAAAATCTTTTGGCACTTCTTTCATATATTGCAGTGCCGATGTCTGGAAAATTGAAAATAATATGTCTTGCCTTGTTACAGATTTGTATGCTGTATCAAGGCAATCTTTTTTCCGGAAGCTTTGATACGCTGATAGTAGATGACGGACTGAAAGAAGTCCGCATCGGTAAATATATACGTTATCTGAGCGATAGTACCAATCAGATGACATTACAGGATTTTCTGGAGATATCTTCACCCACTGTTGCTACGCTGAGGGCAAATAAAAAGGATGAAGTGACGCTGGGGTATGGTCAGCACCAATACTGGTTTCAGTTTCACATACGAAATGAATTACAGGAAGAAAAAGAATTTTTCCTGAATATAGCTTATCCTAATCTGGATCATTTTATTGTTTACCAAAGAAATAAAATCGACGGAAAAGATACTGTCTTTCAGATTGCTGAAATGGGTGACAATTTTCTGTATGGTAATAAAATAAAATCTCATAGAAACTATCTCATCCCAATCAGCCTGCCTCCCGATAAAAACACAGATTATATTTTCCAGATAAAAAAGCAATGGGAACCTGTCAATTTTCCTTTGATCCTGACCGATGAATATAACCTTGTGAGACGTACCAATAATGACAACCTCTTTCTGGGAGTGTATTTCGGGGTTCATCTTTTGTTTGTTCTTACACTACTTTCTTTATATTTTTTCAGCCGCAATAATTTCTTTATTCTGTACATGGTGCTGAATCTGTTGAATATTCTCAACTTTTTAAGCGATACAGGGATAGGTCTGCAATATATCTGGCCGTCATGGGCATTTGTACAGAAATTTTTGCCTTATATCATCACATTCGGATCTATTTTAATTCACATCACCTTTATCCGGACATTTTTCCGGACTTCATTACACCTGATTCGTTTCAACCAGTTTTTACTGGCAATGATGTGGATGGTAATAGGTACGGTTGTACTGTTGTCCGCTTTTGCTCTGATCTTCCCGACTTCCAATCTGCCATTTCAGATCGGATATAATATTGTAAACGGTATCTATCTGGGATATGGTATTATGATTCTCACTCTATGTCTGGTGACGCTGGTTCAGGTAAGAAGAAAAGAAGTTATCTGGATTACATTGGCTGTATTGGTACAATTTTCCAATTGGATTATACATATTATTATCAGAGGGAATGCATTTCCGATATTCCTGAAAAATTTCAGTATTTACGACTGGAATATTTTCAATAGCCATATATCCACACCGCATATCAGTATTATGCTGATGTTGCTGGAGATTTTTGTAGTCACCGTAATTCTGGCAGTGAGCTTCTATTCATTCATCAAAGACAATTCATCAGGACAATATAAGCTGATGATGATGAATCGTAATACAATCAATGCATATATCGAAGGACAGGAGAAAGAAAGGGTAAAGCTGACAGAAAGAATCAATGAAGGAATCAGCCAGGATATTATAATGCTGGAACAGCAAATCAGCTTCACTATTCAGAAGTTTGAAAATCCGGTGATAAAGTCCAGACTGTTGGCATTGAGTGAGGAAGTCCGGACTATTGGCAAGGAAATCAATAAGATCACAACGGACTTCGTGCCGTCAGAATATTTCAATAAAAGCTTTTACGATTCTATTAAAAGCATTTTTGGTGTATTGGGAGCCAAAAATATTCAGGTAAGATACCAGCTTTTTGTCCCTTCACCGAAAATCAATGATTTCAGCAAGATCAATGTCTGTCGTATTCTGCAGGAAGTTACAGGGAATATCAGCAAGCATGCTCAGGCAACGGTAGTAAATGTAAGAGTTCATTATAATAACGATATGCTGATCAGCATACAGGACAATGGAAAGGGATTTGATACGGAGAAAAATAAAGGTGGGATAGGATTATTGAACATACAATCCAGAGTGACCGGTATGAATGGTCAGCTCACAATAGAATCTGAACCCGGAAAAGGAACCTTATTGACGATTAAAATTCCGATGAAAGAGCTGATATGAGAAAGCTGTTGTTCATTATATCGTTTTTTCTTGCTTTGTCTTTTACTGTCAAAGCAGAAACCTTTCGTCTGGAGAAAGGTTTTATCGTGGGAGAAGGGATGGAATACATCGAATACTATCTCTCTACCGATACTGTGAGCAGCCCTCAGGAAAGATATTTTCAGATGAAAAATTCCCAGTACGAGCGTGTCCGTAAGTACTTATTTTTTACCACGCAGTCACAAAAGTGGATGTTGTTCAATGTAGATAATCCCCAGGATGTACCCTTTGATATCCTGATAGAAATGGGCAATTTCGGATTGAGCCAGGCAGACTATTATATTTTTTACCAGGATACAATTATTCACAGCGGAGTAGTGGCTACACGGGGAGGATTGAAAACCAGCAGTTATTATGACAGGAATATTGTGATCCCTTTTACAGCCCGGCCGGGAATGGAATACTCATTTCTGATCAGGATTCATACCAATGCACCTATATTTGATTTACCGGTAATTATCTGGAACAAAAGCAATAAGTTTTTTATCAGCCAGGGCATAGAGCTGGGCAGGGGATTATTTTATGGTGTATTGCTGTTCTTTGTGGTCGTTACGGGATTAATTGTTTATCTGATCCGGGATAGGAGCAATATTTATTTCTGGTTGTATCTGTTATTGGGCGGTATGTTGCTGGTGATGAAAAGCGGGATTCCTCTGGAGGTATTCTGGCCCGGAAGGAGCTATCTGGACTTTATCATCAGAAATATTATTCTGTACACGTATTTATTAGTGACACTGAGATTTCTGAAAGAATTTCTGGCAAATAAGATCCAAAGCGGATGGCATACAACTCTACTCGATATTGCAATTGCGATAGGTTGTGTTTTACTTATTCTGTACCTCCCATTTACCTATCTCAATGTTATTTTGCAGGATACACTGCTGATCGTACAGATGGTTTATATCAATCTGACCAATATTCTCGTCATCGTGTTATTATTTTGGGCATTGCCTAAAGTGAAAGACAGGTTCGGGTTGGTGATTTCCTTATTGTATTATTTCCTGTTCAGCGCATATTTATTCAATCCGTTTATAGAGTTTGGCTTTTGGACCGGTAAGCTGATCGGTCATATTTTGTTATATACAGGAGGATTCCTGATAGGTGTTATACTTCTGACAGTTACTTCTTTGAGGATGAGAATAGTACTCCGAAGAAATCAGCAGATGAAATATGAGTTGCGCACACTGAACAAAAAATACAGCCATTCCCTTGTAGAAGGTCAGGAAAAGCAACGTAAAAGAGTAGCGGAAGAGTTGCATGACGGGATCGGAGCTCACCTTTCAGCAGTCAAGATGAAGCTGTCAGGCTTAAAGTCTCAGACAACCGATAGTCATGAGATAGAAATGCTGGACAGGATTATTGAAAATCTGGATGAAAGTACTCATCAGGTCCGAGAGATGTCGCATGAGCTGATGCCGCCTACACTGAAAAGATACGGTCTGGAGGCATCTATTACTGATATGGTCAAAAAATATCAGCAGACATACCCGATCCGTTTGAATCTGAAGACAAATCTGAAACATAATAGGCTGGATGAAATCAGTCAAACTATCGTGTACCGTTTGCTGCATCAGTTATTTGAGTCACTGGTACATGGGCACTCTCAGAAAGCTGATATACGGATGGTGATTTTACCGTCGGTATCCAGTGCTACTATTCAGGTTAAATATTCAGGAGGAAGTCCGGTTTCTCAGAATGAAACACAGGAATTTCAGGATTTGAAAGCTCTGGTCAATCTTTTACAGGGCAGAATAGAATATTTTATGAGCAGCATCTGGGATGATGAGCTCAATATCGAAATACCTATTCAGCTCGTGGAAGATGATGCCGAAGAGCTACAGTCGTAGATCCTGTGTTGTAACGATGATAACAGTAGTTCCCTTTCCGATTCAAGCAAATAATGGCCCTTTAATTGCCCGGCCCGAATATCAATCCGCTATAGATTTGACTTCTTGAATGTTTAGGACCGAAATCTGAACATCGCCTGTATTCAACCAGCTGATGATTTCCGCTTTGAAAAAATAATCCCAAATAAAATTCCTGACACCGGATATTTTAAGCTGTGATACCATTTGTGCTCTGTCCTGCTTTTGTTGATACATAATAGTATCCTTAGCGAGGAGCTTAGTTGAACACTACTGCGGTACCAGCTTTTCCAGGTGTGTAATGCCATAACCTGCCAGCTCAGCTTGTAACTGAGGGTGAATGCCTACAGGAAGCGATATGTCTCAGAGAAGAGCTGATGTCAGAAGATTTTATTAACGTTATTTCGGTGCAAAAATGCCCTGAGCTTTCCGGAATTAAGGTTACAAATTACAAAGCTGATTTTTGTTGAATTTACAGAGCCATTTCATGTTCCGGGCAATCGACTCTCAATTCATTATCAGAGAGCCCGGATTGCAGTAAAGTGCAGTAATGCTGGTGGTCGTAATATTTATAGTTGGCGCAGGTAAAACACATTCTCTGGATGGTGATGATACCTGACTGGTGAAGCTCACGGATGATTTTTAATAAGCTGTTTAATAGCGCTTCCTTTTGTTCAGAAGAAATTTTGTCGAGGGGGCGTTCCAGTGCCTGTGCAAAGGATGACGCTTTAGTTGCCGTATTTATCCCTTCTTGGGTCAGACGGATGCAGTAGCTCCTGGTATCAGATATATCTTCTTCCTTTTTGACAAGATTTTTTTTGAGCAAAATTTTCACACTGTCGCTGATAGTAGCCTTAGTCATATTAAACTCTTCTGCCAGATAGCTGACCCTGCATTTTTCCCTGGAATGAAAAAGTATAAAAATCAGAATCTGTATCTGGATAGGGCTTAAAGAGCTGTCCTTGCTTTCATTCCAGAGCAATACCCTGAATGCTTCCGAAATACGCTCTAAAGCAACAACTATCTTGCTGTCAATACTTTTTTCCTGATTTTGCAGATTAAACGAAGACATGTTTTAATTTTATTGCCCTATAAAGTTAGTTATCCTAACAATACAGGGCAAAGTTTTAACCTTTAACATCACTTAAAGATGCTCCGAAGTTAATATGCAGAACATTTCCGTTGGGTGTGATAAGTGCAGGTACAGATTTTACACCTGCATTTTCAGCTTCACTGATTCTGTTTTTGTCCTCTCCCAGATGAACAATTTCGACATTCTCATTTCCGATAAGAGCGACGATGTCTTGCTCTGCGCTGACACATACCGGACATCCTGCATGGTAAAAAATTGATTTTGACATAATAATTATTTTTAGTGTTTAGCGATATTGCTGGTGTAAATATAGTTAGGATTCCTAATTATATGTGATTTTTGTTGAATTTTTTGTCAATTATTTCAGCGTATGACAAAAATTATAACAGAAGTAAGCCTAATGGTTATTACCGGACACCCTCGGGAACACACAGGTATTATCAGATACTTATCACTGGTATCATAAAATAGTCTTTTGAATGACGTAATTTTGCAGCGTCAGATAAAAAGGATGAAAAACGAGTCAATATTGAATACTTATCCGGAAGAGGTTATCAGGAAACTGGACTTTCCGGTGATAGTGGAGAAGCTAGAGCAATTATGTCGGGGGACATTAGGAGTGGAATGGATTCAGCAACAATCCTTTTCTACTGACAAAGAATGGCTGGAGCTGGCCATCCGGCAGGTGGGGGAATTCAAACAAATCATAGAAACAGATCCTCATTTTCCTGAAAACGGATATGATACATTACCTTTTCTGGGAAAAATAGCTATCGCAGGAGCTGCATTGGCAGAATATGAGTTTGTTAAAGTGGCCAGATTTTTAGGCACTTTTCATGATATCCTTTACTTTTTTGCACAAAAGAAAAGAGAAGGAGATTACCCGGCATTGGAATCTGTCATTAAAGAAGTTTACTGGGATAAAGCTCTGATGAAAGAAATAGACAGAGTTATAGATAAAGAACAGGAAATTGTCAAAGAGTCAGCCTCTCCTGAATTGGGACAGATCCGGAGAAATATTCTGGAGACAGAACGGGAACAATTATCTGCATTTGGGAAAGTAGTCAGGAAATACCGTACACTTGGGTATCTCGCAGATCAGGATGAAGGAGTCAGAAATGGCCGCAAGGTGCTGGCTGTTCGTGCCGAATTCAAAAGAAGTATCCCGGGTATCTACCACGACGATTCAGCCAACGGAACCATTGCTTTTATCGAACCACAGGAAACGGTTCTGCTCAATAATGAGCTGGCATCTCTCCGAAGAGATGAAAAAAGAGAAATTGAAAAAATTCTCCGCCAGCTGACGGAATATGTACGTCCTTATTTGAAACATTTCAAAAAATATCTGGAAATTTTATCGCTGTACGATGCTACAAGGGCAAAGGCATACCTTGCAACAGAGTTAAATGCCGTAGCTCCGCAAATCAGCAATGACGGGCAATATCAGCTGTTTCATTTCAGACATCCTTTATTATACCTGAACTATAAGAAGCAAAAAAGAAAGGTTGTAGAAAATAACCTGATCTTAGAACCACAGGAACGAATATTATTGATTTCCGGCCCCAATGCCGGCGGTAAATCTGTTGTGCTGAAATCTGCAGGATTGATACAACTGATGTTTCAGTTTGGTATGCTGATTCCGGCACATGAGGGCAGCAAATTGCCTGTTTTTGAACAATTGTTTGTAGATATAGGTGATGCTCAGTCTGTAGAAAATGACCTGAGTACCTATAGCTCGCACCTGAGAAACATGAAATATTTCACTGAGAAATCCAATGGCAGAACCCTGGTATTATTGGATGAGTTGGGACATGGAACAGATCCGACTTTGGGTGGTGCTATGGCGGAGTCGGTAATGGATGCATTACTCAAAAGAGAGGTGTACGCAGTGGTAACCACTCACTATGCTAATCTGAAAGCCTGGGGAGCAAGAACAGAAGGCGTGCAAAATGGCGCAATGAGCTTTGATCAGCAACATTTAGAGCCTTTATATCAATTGAATATGGGTAGTCCCGGAAGCTCATTTACATTTGAAATTGCAACTAAAAGTGGCTTGAATCCTGCTATCATCAAAACTGCAAAAGATAAAATAGGAGAGCAGAGTAAAGAGATGGAAATGTCTCTTACCGAGATTCAGCACGAAAAGCAATATGTCAAAGGAATTCGCAAAGCTTTGCAACAACGGGAAAAGCAGGTAGAAGCACTCCAAAAGACTTATGAGCAACTGAAACAGGATCTGGAGAAGGAAAAGAAAAATCTTCTGAAAGATTTCAAAGCCAAAGCTTTGGATGAATTCAATACCTCGAACAGAGAGCTTGAAAAGCTCATGCGTGAATGGAAAGAAGATAAGCAGGATAAAGAAAAATTCATTCAGACACGCAGGTTCATAGATCAGAAGAGAGAGGAATTTGAAAAAGAGCCTGTTATCACTTCTGCGGAAGAAGAAGTTGTGGATATCAGGGAAAGTAAGATTGATGTAGGCAGCCTGGTGAGGCTTCAGGATGGAGCAGAAGTCGGAGAAGTAAAAGAAATCAGAAAAAATAAAGCAGTCGTATCTTTTGGAGCTTTGACCTCTTTAGTACAGCTGGATAGGTTGCTGCCAGCCAGTTATAAAAAGAAGGCTGTTCCGAAGGCGATTCTCAATACTGCTCAAAAAATGTCAGAAAAAGCAGAATTTGATACGAATCTGGATCTGAGAGGAAAAATGAAAGATGAAGCACTTGCTGAGCTGGAAAGTTACCTGGATAAAGCGGTCATGTACGGTCACCACCGGGTGCGTATCATTCATGGCCGGGGCACTGGTGCGGTACGCCAGGTGGTTCATTACAATCTGAAACGTCATTCCTCAGTGATTTTTTATGAATTTGAATCTCCTGAATTCGGAGGTGACGGAGTGACAATCGTGGATCTGAAATAGTTTTTATGGTTATATGCATAAAAACTTGATGAATTGTATAGTTTTTGTGGTTACGCCATAATAACTTACATGATAGATGTCAGTCTTTAAAATCGGTCTTCTGCAATGATTGATTTTACTTTTTATAAAAGTTCCTTAAGGCAAGATCTTTCCGGATTCTGCTCAGACTCTCAGGAGTAATACCTAAATACGATGCGACCATCGTTTGAGGTACTCTCAGTAAAATATCCGGGTACATTTGGGTAAATGAAAGGTATCTGTCTTCTGCTGTGGCGGAAATCAGCTGAATGATGCGCCTTTGCAAGTGACTGATATGATTGTGCAATAGTCGTGTGTTGAACTGGCTGAAATCCTGGTTTTGTGAGGCAAGATGCTCAAAAAAGCTATTGCTGAGCTGATGTACTGTACTGTCTTCCAATGCCTGGATATAATATGCAGAAGGTTTTTGATAGTACATGCTGTCGTGATCGGTGATGAACCAGCCTTCAGGTGCAAACTGCAGCAGATGTTCTTTTCCTTTGTCGTCAATATAATAAGTCCTCAAAAGACCTTTTTCTACAAAATATGCATACTTACAGATATCACCTTCCTGAAGAAGATGAGCTCCTTTTTTGAAAGTTTTGACTTCCTGATATGAGAGACATTGTTCGAGCTGATGGATATCAATATCGATGTTTGAAGTGAGGTAATTTCTGAATTTACAGTCTTTCATGCACTTGAAAGTATATAAAATAAGTGAGACACCTTATTGTTTTTTACAGGGGTATTTACCGGAAGTTTCTAAATTATCTATGCGTACATTTGTTTTGCTTCAGAAAGATTGTATTTTTAGTCGAACACTAAGAGAAAATAATGGCCACTAATGTAACCGTGATTTTAGACGGAAATGAATATCAGATAAAGGTAGAAGATGATCAAACGATATTAGATGCTGCAATTGAAGCTGATATAGATCCGCCTTTTGCTTGCAGAGTAGCTGCCTGTTGTACCTGCAAAGCTAAGCTGCTTTCAGGACAGGTTCACATGGATGATGATGATCCGCTTACCGAAGAAGAAATAGATGAAGGCTTTATCCTGACATGCCAGTCGCATCCGCTGACTGCTGATGTGAAAGTTTCTTATGACGAGGGATAATTATTCCTTTGGAATATTCAGTGATTGAATAAACTGGTGAAATTCTTTTAAATCTTCCGGTCTGAAGCATCTTTTGGGAATCATATACCCTGAGTAATTGTCAGAAGACAGGATGTAAAATTTCCTGTCTTCTTGTATTTTGGAAAAGTGATTCCAGCTGATATTGTTCTCTATTGTATTTCCTTTTGGCATTAAATCATTTTCATGTACCACTTGTTTTTAAGTGGTTATTTATCAAAATCTCTTATTCTTTTCAAATGTTCAATGAATTCTTCGAAGTCAGATAAGGATGAGTCTGCTTGGGAAAGTAACTCTTCTACTTCTTCTTTATCGAGAAATTCTTTACGTGGAATTAGAATGACTATTTGATTTTTTACCCATTCGGTGTTCTCTGGCATTATAAAAGAGCCATCAAACCCTATAGAGCTAATGAATTTTTCAAAATTAGAGATATTAATCGGATAATTTTCTCCATTTGGTACGTGGTGTGGGTGCTTCGACATTGAGTTCAATTATTTTAAGGTACTCAAGTTGTGAGAGCTTATAGAGTTTTTTAGTTAACTCCACAGCCTCATCATTTGTGAATTTAGGCGGAATTATTGAATTTTCAGATATAATCCATCCTCTTCTTTGTAGATTGTTACTGAGTATTCTATAACCTAACTCCCAAAGTAAAGATTTTGCCTTTATCATTTCAAGGACTTCTTCAATAGTATCACCTGTTCCGAAAAAATAACGAAGCTCCGGACAATAGCTGCAGTAAAATTTTCTATGTGGTCGATTGGTATTTTTGAACACCACCACTTTAACTGTTACATTCATAAGTTTTTGATTTTTGGTTATCTAATGATAGATTATGTGACAGATTAAGTCTGACTTGTAATTCGTTATATGGCTAAGGATAATGCACATTCGGTCAAAATCATTATCTTAGTCCCAAACATTTTAATTTGACGTAAAGTAAGTACTGACATATAAATAAACAATTTAGCGTTAGCGGTCTTGTAAGAAAAACTGGTAATTTTTTGAACACCCAAGATGAAGCTATGACGCACTCGCTTAGGCGTGGGCTGTAGTCATTTGGGTGTAGGTTATACCAGTTTCCTCTTACAGATGCTATATGTTCCACGCTTCTTGCATTTATAACCCCGGCTAATCGGAACGTAGTGGCCAACATTTATTATTGTATGACAGAAGACGAAAAAAGAGAGAAAGCCTTTCAGGATGTCAAAATGTACATGGCCAATGATTGGGAACTGGTAGAAGAAACTCCCGAATTTTTCCTATTGAGAAGAAACAAAATGACCCTTCTCAAACATGTAATTGTATTTGTATTTTTCTGGTGGAGCTTTGGGTTTGTTAACCTGATTGCCCATTTACTGGGAAGACAAAAGAAAAAGATTGTAAAATAAAAACAACTGTAAGTTATGATAGCAATCTTTATGTTTACATCGCCAGTGTTATTTCCGCCGGTTGTTGTATGGTCAACAATTTACTTTCTGATAAATCCGGAAAAATTCATCCAGATTATTGAAGTGCTGAAAAGTATTATCCTGTAGTTACTTTTCAGAACATGAAGGGGGATTTGTGGAATCAGATTCCGAATCCCCTTCTTTATTCTTCTTATGTTTTTTCGATAAATCGGGAAAAGAAGTAAAATATCCCATCCTAAAAAGAGGTTCGCGTTCAACATTAATCTCGCCTGACTCATATTTTTCAATGAGTTCTTTGTCGGTTAATGGTTTACGTTTTTTGTCTGACATAGTATTGTTTATCTAACGTCCTTCTTGAGATAAAATGGACTCCTAATATAAATAATACCGATAGATATAATATAGGTATCATTATTTAAAATAACGAAATAAGCTATTATTTGTTTTATCTCAACTATTAGGAGATTAATTCATTGTACGTAATTCTCTTATTAGCAATCATAAGAGAGTTGACAAAACGACTACTTTTTGTTTTTCGCCGAGTATTGTATCTGTAAGAAAATTCATCGACATATCTCTGTAGGTGTTTTCTACTTACTTTATGATAAGTGGAATTGATTGTCCGCTTTAAATGTGACCAAGCACATTCAACATGATTTGTAGTTACATCACCATTTGCATATTCTTTAACACTATGGTCAACAAACTCATGTGTATATCCATTGGACAGACCTTTATAAGCGCCCCATTCATCTGTATAAACGATTGAACCAAGTGTAATATATTTCCGCATTAAAGGCTCAATAGTTTTTGCCTTCGTATTAGGTATGACCTTACAAATAATACGGCTTTCTTTTGTTACAACTTTTTCAACCACTGTTTTATCTTTTAATACTTTATGCGGTCGCTCTTTGTATTCAGCATGTTCACGTTCGTAAATTCCCAGAACAGGCGTTTTGTCTTTGTAACTTCTGCCTTGTGATTTCGGAACTTTCTTATCAATATGTCGATTCTTGTTTTTCCCGCCGACAAAAGTTTCGTCAGCTTCAACAGTATCAGATAAAGGCTCATTGTATTCCGGTTGGTCTAATGAATGCCTTATTCTATGCAGTAAAAACCATGAGCTTCGTTGAGTGATTCCCAAATCTTCCGCAAGTTGGTAAGAACTTATACCTTTCTTATGCGTAGTGAAAATATAAATTGCAATAAACCAAGTTCTCAGTGGCAAATGTGTGCCTTCAAACATCGTCCCATACTTTACATTGAAACGCTTTCTGCAAGAGTAGCATTTATACAATCCGGGAATATTTAGTTTATAGTGTTTTTCTTCTTCTCCGCAATGGGGACATTTAGGTTTTCCACCCCATCTTATATTTTCAAGCAGTTCACGGCATGAATTTTCATCAGGCAATTTCTCCAACATTTCTGCCAGAGATTTGAATTCAAACGTTATCAATTTTCATTGTATTATCATACAAATTACGAAAAAATATCATAATTTCAAAGTGGTACAGGGAAATGATTTAATGCCTTCCTTTTAAATAAACACTTTGATTATTGAAGATGTATTCAATTGGTTCGTTGAGGTATTTATTGGTATTAAAAATCTTCCGGGCTCTGTAGTGTGTCAGTGAAAACAGAATGAGCAAAATAACAGGAATGAAAATGAAGTTTTGAAACACATTTCTGTAGTCGTCAATGTCAATCAGGATTGAGAAAATTATCAATGAAAAAGCAACAGTGAGGACTAATGAAAGCCTTTGAAATAGCATCCTGTAGCCTAATGATCTGTATTCTTTTAGTTCCATTTGAACGGTGATGTGAATATCAAGCTCTTTGTGGTAAGGGATGATGTTGATCGGCAATTTTTTACGCATGATTTTCCAGCCGAAGTATGCTCCTGTACCTGCAATCAGCGCAATAACGAGGAAGTAGGGGATAATAAAAGAATAAAGCCCTGCTTGATTGGAAGTACTTGTTATGGAAATGTAATTTATGAGTGCAAAAGCTGCTATTATCAGAACAAAAGCACAAAGGGTAAAAAGAATAGTGCCTGCTGTTTTCTTTAAATTCATGGAGATTGATTTTGAGTAAATATAATTGTTCTTTATTGACAGATGAACTAACTATTAATACTGGTTACAGATATAGTAGAGTTTTAAAAATATTTGCATCTTGCCGGCTATGAAGCCAAGAAATCCTGCTGACTCTCTGAATATACATACTGAACTGATCATGCCCGGACAAACCAATCCACTGGGTAATCTCATGGGTGGAAATTTGCTGAGCTGGATGGATGTCTCCTGTGGAGTGAGCGCTTTAAAGCATTGCGGAACTATTTGTGTGACTGCAAGTGTGGACAATGTGTCTTTCAGATTACCTATTAAAGTAGGAGATGTGGTAGTATTGAGATCCTTTGCAACAAGAGCTTTTAATACCTCTTTGGAAATCTGTTGTGAGGTCTATATTCACAATCCGAAAACGCATGAGGATCAGCTATCTCATACGGCATATTTTACATTTGTTTCCCTGGATGAAAATGGTAAAAGCACAAAGGTGCCGCCGTTGATTCCGGAAACTGATGCGGAGCAAAAGCTATATGAATCTGCTGAGCAAAGGAGAGAAGTGCGTTTATTTCTTGCCGGAAAAGTACCTGCAGCTGAAGCAAAGTTCCTGCGATCATTGTTGGCCTGCTAAGGAATCAGCTATTCTATACGGATAACAACATTGCCTTTTTTGTGCCCTGCTTCTACATAGCTGTGTGCTGCAGCTATATCTTCTAATGGGTAAATCCTGTCGATAACAGGAGTGAAATGATTATCCTGTAAAAGATTTTTGAGAAAAGTGATTTCTTCGGGTTTTTCTACAGCAAGTCCGTAAAGGATTTTTTGCTTTCCTGCCAGATTTTTGAATGCAGCCTGTGACATTTCGGAGATACCGGCAGCAGCGAGAATTAATGTGCCGTTGGGTTGAAGGCATTCTATGCTTTTCGTGAAAGATATCTTGTTTACTGTTTCGAATATGATGTCATAAAGCTGACCCTTTTTAGAAAAGTCTTCAGTCGCATAATCTATATGAAGATCTGCACCTAAAGATGTTAAAAGCTGCTTATTAGTGCCACTGCTTACTGCAGTAACTTCTGCACCATAATGTTTTGCAATCTGAACCGCGGCAGTTCCCAATGCTCCCGATGCTCCGTAAATTAATATTCTCTGACCTGATTGGATATTGCATTTCTGGAGAAAATGTAAAGCTGCCGTACCTCCAAAAGGAACAGATGCAGCCTGTTCGAAGCTGATGTGGTCAGGGATAAGATCTATCGGGCTGTTTTCTTCTACACAAAGATAAGTCGCGTAAGCGCCCATTTTCATGCCTGTCATGCCAAATACCCTGTCTCCGATCCTGAATTTGCTTACATTTTTGCCTGCTTGCTCTACGATACCGGCAAAAACGCTTCCCAGTATCTGTTGCTTTGGCCGGAATAGTCCGAATGCGAGACGTACAGCCCAGGGATCGGCCTTGCGCAGCTTCCAGTCTCCGGAATTGACGGCTGTTGCATAATTTCTGATCAGAACTTCATTGTCTTTTTGTGCAGGTGTAGGAATATCTGCGATTTGAAGCACTTGAGGAGACCCGTATTCTTTGTATATGGCAGCTTTCATGCAATGACTTTGTTATAAATATCGGAGTAAAGAATGATTCCGGAAGTGTTTTGTAGCTGTTTTCTGTGTGAAATATTCAGGCTCCCAATCGCTGCGTATGCCGCAGCTCTGATAGAGCGGTCCCGATAGCTATGCGGTACACCTGAATAGCTACGTGGTTTTAGCCCGTGGATGTGAAGGAAGATGGAGCGAAAGCAGGATTAACAGTCCAAAATGAAAAAGCACGAACGATATCGTCCGTGCTTTACTATAATTTGTCTGTAAATAATTTTTATGCGTGACGATAATTCTGAATGGTTTCGATGAAATATTGTACGTTTTGATAAGGTACATCAGGATAAACGCCGTGCCCGAGATTGGCGATATGACCCACCGGGCCAAATGCCTGCAGCATGGCTTCAGTTTCTTTTTTGATGGTAGCTTTGTCTGCATAGAGGATACATGGATCCATATTACCCTGAAGCGCTTTGCCGGAAGTCTGCGCACGGGCCTGTACGATGTCTGTCGTCCAGTCCAGACCGATGACGGAAGTGGCAGTCTGTGCAAATTCCGACAGGATATAATGAGCATCTTTGGCAAAAAGTATAACAGGTACTTCTGTGATTTCTTCAGCAATGCGGCGCATGTACGGCAGCGCAAATTCTACATACTGTGATTTGCTCAGCACGCCCGCCCAGGAATCAAATACCTGAACGATATTGGCACCGTTTGTAATCTGAGCTTTCAGATATTGAATGGTTGCAGTCGTGATTTTATCTAAAAGTAAATGACTCCAGTCAGGTTGGGTGTACAGCAGTTTTTTGGCATTGCTGAAAGTCTTGGAACCTTTGCCTTCCACCATATAAGCCATGATTGTCCACGGAGCACCTGCAAAACCTATCAAAGGAACTCGGTCATTAAGTGCTGATTTGGTCAGTCTGATAGAATCTGTTACATAGTCGAGATGTGGTACTACATCCGTATTCAATGCCTGAATGTCAGCCAGAGAAGTGATTGTTTTAGGAAATACCGGGCCACGTGCTTCGATCATTTCATAATCAAGCCCCATTGCTTCCGGAATGACTAAGATATCGGAGAAAATAATGGCTGCATCTACTCCCAGAATATCTACCGGTTGTAAAGTGACTTCGCAGATCAGCTCAGGGTTTTTGACGAGTTCTTTGAATCCGTTGACACTCGCTCTGACAGCCCTGTATTCGGGTAAGATTCTGCCGGCCTGACGCATGACCCATACAGGAGTCCTCTCTACTGCCTGACCCTGGGCGGCTCTGATGATTAAGTCATTTTTCAACATTGGGCAAATGTATTCAAACAAAAAATGAGTATTGTAATGGTACTGTCAAACAATCCGGGGATTTTACGATTTGGGATTTATAATTGTTGATTTGAGATCAGAAAACTTTAAAACAAAAAATAAAACAAGGCTGTTTTTCGACGTTCTCTTAAATTTATCTATTACTTTTTTCGTTATTTTATTGCATTATAAATCAAAGCATTATTTTTGGTGTAAATGCGAAATTATCTTTTTGGAAATCTCCCTTTGAAATCAATCACGTTTTCACTCGGATGCTTTATCATCTCACTTGTGCAGGTACATGCCCAGAGTGCGACTATTCCACAGGGATCGCCATCCTATCACATGCTGGACAGGCTGGAAATTAAGTGTGGAAAGCTGATGGAAGGCTATCACAGTGTGAATAAGCCGATCGACAGATTAGGCGCTATTGAGTACGTCAGCTACCTTGATACTGTCAGCAATTGTGAACTTTCGGATGTGGATCTGGCCAATATGGATTATCTCTATCTGGATAACATGGAATTTAGTGAGAAAGGCCAGGAGCTCAGCAGAAAACCTGTCTTGAAAATTTTCTATAAGCAACCTGCTAATTTTTTAAGCGTCAATAAAGAAAAATTTAAAGCAGTTGTCAATCCTGTTGCTCAGGTAAGTGTAGGCTATGATAATGACAATCTGAGTGGAAATAAGGTCAAACAACTCAATGCCAAAGGTTTTGAAGTAAGAGGTCAGGTTGATAAAATGTTGAGCTTTTATACCTTTTTCACTTCAGAGCAGGCATTTTATCCGGGATTCATAAGTGATGAGATTCAAAGTACAAAAGGAATTCCCGGAGCCGGATATTATAAAAATGAAAACAACGGAGGGTATGATTATTTCAGAGCCAAAGGTTATATAGCATTTACTCCTTCTAAATATATCAGCTTTCAGTTTGGTCATGATAAAAATTTCATAGGCGATGGATACAGATCATTGCTGCTATCTGATTATGGCAATGATTATCTTTTCCTGAAAGTCAATACCAGAGTCTGGAAGTTGAATTATACCAATATTTTTGCCGAATTGACCAGTGAGTATCCCAGACGTCAGGATACTTTGCTGAACAAAAAATATATGGCTACCCACCACTTGAGTTTCAATGCTACCAGGTGGTTGAATATCGGAATCTTTGAGTCGGTCGTATTTTCCAGACAAAACCATTTTGAATTACAGTATTTAAATCCGATCATTTTTTACAGATATGCAGAGCAGATGCTGGGTAGTCCGGACAATGCTATGATCGGATTTGACTTCAAAGCTAATTTTGCCAAAAGATTTTCATTGTATGGTCAGTTCCTGATAGATGAGATGAACTTTGGTCAGGAGTTTGATTTTAAAAAGAACGGGATCGTCAAAGGATGGTTCAAGCCAAGCCGATATTGGGGAACTAAATTGGGAACTCAGCTGGGATTGAAATATATCGATATGTTTGGAGTGAGTAATTTAGATTTTCAGATAGAAGGAAATATGGTGCGGCCTTATACATATACGCATGTCGATCAGGGCGCTTCATGGACGCATTACAATCAGCCTTTGTCGCATCCGTTAGGTGCCAATTTTACTGAAATAGTCACGATTGTAAGATATCAACCGACCAAAAACTGGTTTATCATGGCTAAGCACATCAGAGCCAGATATGGTGAAGATACAGATAGCTCAAACTGGGGAGGGAATATTTTTGCTTCTTATACGAATAGAGAGAGAACTTATGGCAACTATGTTGGTCAGGGAGTGAGAACTAAACTGAACCTGACAGATATCATCGTTACTTATATGCCATGGCACAATATTGCTTTTGATTTCAATTACAGATTCAGAAAAGTCAACAGCGAGCTGGATGAAAGAGATCGTACTACGCATTTTGCCAATGTGTCCGTTCGATGGAATATTCCATACCGGCATGTGGATTTTTAGCTGTCAGTAATGAGTTTCTATTTGTAAGTCAGTTAGTTGAGTTAGCATCATTTGCTGATTTGAATATTCTCACATTTGTTCATTACTCAATTGCCTATAGTTGATTATAGTGTCAGCAAAATCGTCAATTGTCATTCAACAATCGTCAATTTAATCCAGCCATTCCCATGCGCTTCTATTGTTTTTCTTAAGCTGTAAAACAAGGTATAAAACACCCGTCTGAGCAAATGCCAGCAATGATGCACCAATACCGGAACCCATTTGAAGGCTCAGGTACATGCTGAGAATACTGGAAACAATGATTCCGTGGAAGCCAATTTTTTTCCATGACAAAAGCAGAAAAGCAGAAATAGCATTGAGGATGCCGATCCCTATCATAAAATAACAATATTGATCAGTCAATTCCATTTGGAGTATTTCTGCAACATCTTTTTTGAAAAAGGTGAAAAGAAGGATAGCTGTTAATCCGTTTACAATCAAATAGCCTAACCAGAATGTGGTAAATCCATGTCTTTCTCTGATAGGTTCTTTCTGCTGATCTTGTTCCGGCATTTTTAAATTTTTCCCAAATATAATCAGAAACATGGGAGCGATAGAATCTGCGCTGAAATTAAGCTAAAGTGAAAACTGTATTTATTGACAATGTTCATTAACTATTTTTGATGATTTACTTTAACTTGCTGTAAAATCACGAAAATGTCCGTACACAAAGAATATAAAAGGGTAACTACGCATGCGCTGAAGGATATGAAAAGCAGAGGAGAAAAGATTGCGATGTTGACAGCTTATGACTATTCTTTGGCCAAAATCGTGGATGACGGTGGTATAGATGTGATATTAGTGGGAGATTCAGCTTCCAATGTGATGGCAGGCCATGAGACCACATTGCCGATTACACTGGATGAAATGATCTATCACGCAAGCTCGGTGGTAAGAGCTGTAAAAAGATGTCTGGTAGTTGTCGATTTACCATTTGGAACCTATCAGGGAAATTCAAAGCTGGCATTGAGCGCAGCCATTCGCATCATGAAAGAAACCGGTGCTCATGCAGTGAAGCTGGAAGGTGGCGAAGAAATCAGAGAATCCGTAGAAAGAATTCTGACTGCCGGTATTCCTGTGATGGGACATTTAGGACTCACCCCGCAATCTATCTACAAATTCGGAACTTACACAGTAAGAGCTAAAGAGGAGGAAGAAGCTGAGCGATTAAAAAAAGATGCTGTTCTTTTGAGAGATATGGGATGTTTTTCAATTGTAGTGGAAAAAATTCCTGCAGCACTGGCGAAACAAGTCGCTGAGAGCATTGATATTCCGGTTATCGGAATCGGCGCAGGAGGCGGTGTCGACGGGCAGGTACTCGTGCTGCATGACATGATAGGGTTGACACACGAATTCAAGCCTAGATTTCTCAGACGATACCTCAATCTGTATGAAGATGTCAAAGGTGCTGTACAGCAATATGTCACAGACGTGAAAGACAGTGATTTTCCCAGCGAAAAAGAGCAATACTAAATTTATTTCCCGGCTTGATATCGGTTTTTGGGGCGGCTCTCCCTTCGGGAGCCATGCTTTCGCCTTGTATGTCTGCGTTTCACTCCGCCATATCGGCTCTATCATTGCCGCGTAGGGTAGAATAAGAGGTTGTTGTGATCAGTCTTTGCTAAAAGATACTTCAGCTTTGTTTAAAACAAGTCGTCTTCTCCACCGGATTTTTGAGGTTTGTCATCCATTTTGGAAGGTAAGGTCACAAAGCTTTGGTTGTCAGAAGAAAAAGAACCACCGTAGCTGCCTCCGAAATTTCCACCGCCATAACCGCCGCCAGCACCATGTATAGAATACGGATTCCAGTCTTTGAACTTGGTGAACTCATTCACAAACTCCAGCTTGACAGAGTCAATAGCTCCGTGTCTGTTTTTCAAAATGATGACTTCTGCCTGACCTTTGGTAGAATTTCCCTCTGAATCCTGCTCAAATCCATAATACTCAGGGCGGTAAAGGGCGAGTACCATATCTGCATCCTGCTCGATAGCTCCGGATTCCCTCAGGTCAGAAAGCTGAGGCCTTTTCTCTCCGGTACGGGATTCTACTGCACGACTCAACTGAGAAAGTGCAATGACCGGAACATTGAGCTCCTTGGCAATACTTTTCAATGATCTGGAGATAGTACTGATTTCCTGTTCTCTGGTCGTTCCTTTGCCATCTACAGTACCGCTCATCAGCTGTAAATAATCTATGATGACCAGCTGGATATCATGAGCACTTTTCAGACGACGGCATTGTGCACGGAATTCGAAGATGTTCAGACCTGCTGAGTCATTGATGAAAATAGGTGCTCTTGAAAGCCTTTCTACTCTTTGGCTCAATGTATTCCACTCCTGATCGTTCAGATCACCGTGGTGAATTTTATTGGCAGAGATTTCTGCTTCGGAAGAGATGATCCTTTTTACCAGCTGTGTAGCGCTCATCTCCAGAGAGAATACAGCTACTGCCATTCCGTGATCTACTGCAGCAGTACGTGCCATATTCAGTACGAAAGCAGTTTTACCCATTGCAGGACGGGCAGCCACGATGATCAGGTCGGATCTTTGCCAGCCGGATGTCATAGCATCCAGCTCAGTAAATCCTGACGGTACACCGGTAAGACCATCTTCTTTATTTCTGATGGAATCAATCTCTTTCAGCGTATCAGCCAAAAGATTTTCCATGTTGTTGGATCCTCTTTTGAGATTCTGCTCAGCTACTGAAAAGATATTTTTTTCTGCTTTATCCAATAATTCCAGTACGTCAGTTGTATCCTCATAAGCATCCTTGATGATAACATTAGAGATCTCAATCAGCTTGCGCTGGATATATTTCTGAATGATGATTCTGCTGTGATATTCAATATTGGCTGCAGAAGCTACTTTATTGGTCAGCTCAGATAAATAGTATGCTCCGCCTATGAGTTCCAGCTCGCCGTTTTTGCGCAGCTGTTGTGCTACAGTGAGCAGGTCTATAGGTTTGGACGTTTCAAACAGCTGATTGATAGCGCGGAAAATGATTCCGTGGGCATCTACATAAAAAATTTCAGGCTTGAGAATATCTATTACTTCATTGAGTGCCTCTTTGTCTATCAGCAGCGCACCGATAACAGCTTCTTCCAGCTCCCGCGCCTGTGGAGGTAATTTCCCAAACATAACAGTAGAAAAATCCTGTGTCGATGTTCTTGAAGTTCCTATATTTTTCTTTGTAAAGCGCGTTGATTCCATGTCAGTATCCACAGTTATGCGGGGTGGTAAAGATAGGTTGTTTCCTACGCCGTTTGGGTAATAAAAGTCAACTTTTTATTGTGAACAAAATAGATTGTTGCAAGGGTGTTATGTAACTCATTGGTTAAATGAGTTGTAGTGTTCTGATAGGGTTTTGGAAGACTTATCAACAGAACTTTTTGTGGGAAAACACCGGTTTTTTTGTGAGTTTAAGCGCAATCGATGTGTATAATAGAGAGGAAATGTGTTCAAAGTATGTGGAGAAATATCTGATTTTTTAAGGTTGGAATGTGGATGAAAGTAAGTATGAAGCTGTAAAAACAACTCCCGGATTAGGGTGATTTCAGGCGTCAGCGCAGTCCGGATAGAGTGAAGTATCACCTGAACAGACATGGGCTAAATACATGGATATGAAGGAAGACGAAATGATAGCCGGAATACTGCCCGCTTGTATCTGATAGTAAATTTTACACAATATTTATCTCTGTCTGGTGAATCAGCACAGGAAAGAATATCTGATCAGCACAGAAATATTAAAAAGCATTGATGCCGGTCAGATCCATCCCTGTGATGAGCAGATGTACTTCGTGAGTACCTTCATAGGTGATGACAGACTCGAGATTCATTGCATGACGCATCATGGGAAATGCGCCGGTAATACCCATAGCCCCACAGATTTGCCGTGCATCCCGGGCGATGCGAAGTGCCGTTTCTACGTTGTTTCTTTTCGCCATGGAAACATGTGCAGGGGTGACTTTGCCTTCATCCATCAGCTGGCCTACGCGCAATGCGAGCAGCTGTGCCTGGGTAATATCTGTAATCATTTCTGCCAGCTTTTTCTGTGTCAACTGAAATGCTGCCAGAGGTTTGTCAAACTGTTTTCTGTCTTTGCTGTATTCTACTGCAGAATGCAGACAATCCATTGCTGCACCGATGGCTCCCCACGAAATACCATATCTGGCGGATGTCAGGCAGCTCAATGCAGCTTTCAGTCCTTTTGCCTCTGGAAGTATGTTTGCTTCCGGAATGAAAACATCCTGAAAGACAAGCTCTCCCGTGATAGATGCTCTCAGTGACCATTTTTCATGGATAGCAGGAGTGGAGAGACCTTGCATGCCGCGTTCTACAATCAGGCCGATCACATGGCCCGATTCATTTTTTGCCCATACTACAGCCAGATGACATACGGGGCTGTTGGTGATCCACATTTTGGCTCCGCTAAGAATGTAACCGCCATCTGTTTTTCTGACGCGGGTGTCCATCCCGTTGGGGTTGCTGCCGTGATTGGGCTCAGTCAGTCCGAATGATCCTATCAGTTCTCCTTTTGCCAGCCCGGGAAGAAATTTTTGTCTTTGTTCTTCTGTACCGAATTTCCAGATCGGATACATGACCAGCGAGCTCTGTACACTGGCGCAGCTTCTGATACCGGAATCTGCTCTTTCGAGCTCCTGCATCAGAATGCCATAAGTGACAGCATCCAGACCGCCGCCGCCATATTGTGCCGGGATATGTGGGCCTAAGCATCCCATGGATCCTAATTGTTTCATCAGCTCAGGATCGAATGATGCATCCTGTGCCCAATCTTCTATATAAGGAACAATATCTCGATTTACCCAGGTGCGGACAGCTTGGCGGAGATGCTTTTGTTCTTCAGTCAGCACATCGTCCAACGAGACATAATCAAATCCTTTGTAAGTCCGGGCATAGATATTAGGCATAAAAGAGTTTTTGCTTTCGCTAAATTAGCATTTTAAATGCGCATATGCAGATAACAATAAGAGTTGATCAGATCAAGGTGTGGGCTTACCACGGGGTTTACCAGGAAGAACGTGTTGCCGGAAGGTATTTTCTGGTGGATGTAGCAGTGGTTGCGGAACTGTCAGAAGCTGAATTGCTGACAGATGATTTATCTGCTACTTATAATTATGAACGGATAGCAGATATCGTTCAGCAGGAAATGAAAGTGACCTGTGCGCTTCTGGAGAAAAAGGCCATAGAAATGGCGAGAGAAATTCAAAAATCAGATATGAGAATAAAAAATGTACAGCTTAAGCTGACCAAGCTACAGCCACCTTTGAAAGGTGAGGTAGCATCCACTTCAGTAGAAATATTCATTTAATTTTTTGCCCTCAGGTTTGTTAATACCAAGAAATGTATATCTTTGCGTTCCCGAAAGGGTCGGTTGGCCGAGCGGCTAGGCAGAGCTCTGCAAAAGCTTCTACGGCGGTTCGAATCCGCCACCGACCTCCAGCAAAAAGGCATACTCAATTGTATGCCTTTTCTGTTTTTTACGCGTAAGCGCAGATAATTCCACCCATCAGAGCCATACAGATTGTCCAGAAGCCGGCATTGATCAGAATATATTTAAAGCTCTTTCTTTCAAATAATGCATTGATAGTCAAAACCGGTGTAGCAAGCAGAATTCCACTGATGGTGCCGTGAAAAGCACCATGCTTGAATGTTCTGAAGTTTTGACCGTATTTGTTCATGAATTCCTGTACCCATAAGCTCAGCTCTGAGTTGGGATCTTGCAATGCCGTCTCATTCATAAGTGTAGAGTATATGTGTGACTGGTGTATCACAATGGTATACATTGCAAAAGATAAAAAGATACCCAGGAGGAGCGTAGTACCGAAAATAACCAGCATATTGGCATTTTTTATTTTCTCTTCGGATACATCTGCCTCTCTCATCCAGGCGGTACCCAGGACTTTAGGATTGTACCAGATAGCTCCCACTAATAGTGGAATGAGGGATGCGACTGCGATTGCAATGAAATTCATGTGTGATGACTTTGATATTAAGTTAAGGATATTTCTTAATATATGCATCCCGTGAGCCGGGAAGAAATAGTACCGGTGATAACCATTAAAAAAGGAGCCCTTATGAGACTCCTTTCATTTCGTGGGCAATAAGGGATTCGAACCCATGACCTCTGCCCTGTCAAGGCAGCGCTCTAAACCAACTGAGCTAATTGCCCGTTAGGGCGACGGCAAAGATAAGAATGCAATCGGAAATTTAAAGCATTTTTAAAAAGTACTGATAATTTATTGTTGCATGATAGTTTTAATGAAAGTAACTACATATCAGATTACACAAGACTGATTTTAGATAAAAAATTAAAAAATCAGTCTTGTGTAATATTTAGTAATAAAAATTAATATGTATAATATAACTGACACATACCCTAAAGCTAATAATTATAAAGAGTATTTAGAAATAATGTTAAAATGCAATAAGACAAAATTAGAAATTTATGAATCTGGTAGAAGTAACTTAGGTTTAAGAGAAGATACAATCCCTTATTTAAAACATCGTATAAAGAAATTTGAAGATGACCTTAAAAGGGAGATTGAGAAGGAACTTGAAGATGCTTTTTTACAAAATTAAATAATTCTATAAAGTCATTATCTTTTATTATTCTATCATCTACTGTTACTGTATTATTTCTAACCTTTTCTATATAATCGTTCATTGTTTTTTCGATATTGGATATTACAGATTTAGCCTCCTCTGAATTTTTAAATTTTAATGACTTGAGTTCCTCCATTAATCTTAATCTATTTTCGTCTAACTGTTCTATTGGTTGTGTGGGATAATTAAATCTGGTTATGTGGAATGCTATCAACTCAATTTGTCGTTCTCTGGTTTGCATATTATTAGTTTTATAAAATTATTGATTTGTAAAAATAAGAATTTAAACAATTATTTTAATTTACCTTTTAGTATTATTAGCGATATCAGAAAACACATTAATTTGTTCAGCTATAAACCTTGAGAAAATAATAACAAAGAAACTTGATATAAAATATAGAACAAATTCTCCTTGTTGGTATAAAAATGACAATTCATGCCATATCATACCATCACTCCAAGCAAAGGAAATAAACAAATAAAGTCCTACCACACTAAACATAATAAGCCATAAACCAATAGATTCTCCCAATGTTTTTATAAAATGAGAAAATATTTTAGTTGCAATAAAATCATTGGAGTTATTTTCTTCTAATTCAAGCATTCTAATTGACCATAACGAAAAATTCAACCACATGGCATAAGTTATAATTATATAAAATGGCAGTACTTCCCCAAAAGAATTGTCAGAATAAGTAGTGATGATTACAAGTATCGGGGAAATTAGATGTAATATAGATATTAGCATATACACCCAAAAGAAAGGTTTATGAATTCCATTATCTAAAAAATTAAGATAATATCTAATCTGGAAAATAGGTTTAACAATCTTCCTCATGTTAGAATTAGAGTTTATGAATTTTTGCAATGACTTTACTTCACAGAGGGATTTGCTTGTCTTTCATGACATAATTGTAATAGATATAATTACCTCTTATTCCGAAGACAATCCAATACACAATTATTCCTATACCACCAGTGAGAATTCCTATGACAATTGCTATTATAGCAGACAACCATAGTCCTTTAATCAACCCCCAAAGTACTCCAAAAAAGAAAGCTGTAAAATTGAATTTACCTTTATACTGTTCTTTAGAATCTTGTATTTTCTTAAATTCCTCAATGTAATATTCTGATAAGCCTAATAGCTTTTCATTAGAATTAGTATTGAAAACCATTTTTTCAGATTCTTCAATTGAAGTCGGTTTTTGATTTGTGCCACAGATTGAACAAAAGGTATCACTTTCTGATACTTGATTTCCACAGTTTTTACAAAACATAATTTATTTTTCTTTATTCGTTATTTTATCATAAGCATAAGTATATGCTTCATTAATAGGTAGCAATAGGGCTAAGAATAAGATAAATGACATTATCAATAACAAATCGTTTATTACAACAGTCATAAGCAAATAGCTCATGCCTACATTCTGAATATGATTGTTTAATTCTTTCTTTGTTGATAATGCACTTGATGTACTTTGGGATTCGATGAAATTAATGGCACTTTTAATTGATCCTGAATAATCAAATCGTCTTTTAGAATCATCAAGCAACTTGTTATATTCATTTATGTAATTACTTGTTTCTTCTTTTGTATATTCAATTTGACTATAGGTCTCTTTCATGCCATCCCTTGCCAATTCTGCCTTTCTAATCATGTTCCCGAATGTAAAGGAGGATATCAAGTAAGAAACTAAAAGAACAACAATAGCTTTAATAATTCTGTTAGGTTTGTTCATATTTAAAATTCTTCTGTTATAATAACCACTCCCAACATACCTATTCCTACAATGCTTGAACTACCTTCATAGTTAATTTTAGTAGCAGAGAAAAATAAGTAGTTGTCAACACTCACTACATTTCTTACCATGACTTCTAAAATCGTATTACCCAATGCTTGTCCAGCTTGTCCCCAATCATCATCAGGTTCTGTAATTGAACTATACATGGACGAGTTAATTTTTGACATGAAAGCCTCTTCATGTTTTTCTTCACTGGGATTTGTCAAAATGAATAAAAAAATGACTAAACCAATTACTGATAATACTATCTTTTTCATGTTAGAATTGGGGTTGCTTAACAATGTGATTAATGATTGCAAAGAAAGTTAAGTCCAACGCTATTTCTTATAGTTTTTAATGCTATATTGCTACTTTAATAACTTTTTTGCCACTCTGTTGACACTATGAACATAGGTGATAATATTAAGAAGTTCCGTGAGTTGAAAAATATCACAAGAGAACAAATGGCCGCAGACCTCAATATGAGCCTTAGTAATTACTCTAAAATTGAAAGAGGTGAAATTGATTTGACAATTTCAAGAGTACAGGAAATATCGAATATCATAGGAGTAGATGTATCTCAGATACTAAACTTTGATGCTACACAAATATTCAATGTATCAAATAATAGTACAGTTCAGGGTTTGGGAGCAAGAGCTGAAAACATGCACTTTCATGGTGATGATTACAAGGAGAAGTACATAAAGATGTTGGAACAGGAAAATGAGAGATTGAAAGCTGAATTGATTAGAATTCAAGAGTGATATTACATAAATAATAAGAAAAAGGTTATTATCGAATCTCTAACAACTCATATTCTATCTTTTCGTTTCCCGTTTTATATTTAGTGGTTAAAACTTTTAAGTGTATTTCACATTCTGTATTTAGATATTCTTTGTCATATCTTATTAATGTATCTTCGTCTAAGTTTTCAGATATAAACCCAGATATTTTTACACCATCAATATCTACTATCTCAAATTTCCCTGAATCAAGTAACAGTCCTCTAAATGTCCCATGTTTAATTAATTCGTATTCTTCCCCAACCGAAAATGAAACTCTTTCCCAAGCTTCAATAACTTTATCTTTGGGTAAGACTAAACTTAAATGACTACTCTCTATTTTTAAAATTGACTGCTCTTCAACAATTACTTTCAAGAAGTTTTTTAAGTTAATTAGATTACGTTTAGGGGTTGATTCAATCAATTTATCAAATGATTCGTCACTTGTTGTTGATTCTTCAAGCAAATGAATTACATCATTCATAGCTTGTCCTACATGAGCGTAATCAAAAATTTCATCGGGATGTAGTTGACTTAACTCAATTCCGAAAGAACCTTTAGGCAAAGCTGTTAGATATAGTTCTGTTCCTTGATTCTTTTTTATTTTTCCTCTCTGGCTGATAGTGCCATATTTAATCATGGCAACATTGGTTTTAATCATTTCATGGAATGGTTGTACTAATTTACTGACAAAGGAAGATTTAATACCTACAGAGCCAATTACTGCATTTCCACTAAATAAAAGCTGAATCTTAGGAACATATGGTTTCTGTGAAATGCTTGCTAATTCTTCTTTTAACATTTCAAGACGTTCCCTTAGAGGAATAGGCATAGTTGGATGGTCTTTGACCATTTCCAGTAACCTTTCAGTATCAATTATTTGTGCTTTTAAATTCTGTATATTGCTCATTTTAAAGAATTTAAATAGTCAAGTGCATATTCATCTTCATTTGGAGTGTTTAAAGATAACTGCAATATTCCTTTCCAAATACCATTTCTATTATGTGAAAACAATTGATACCAGTATCTTGTTTGTTCAATCGTATAAAGTGGATTATAACTAAAATCAACATGATAGTGATCTAATAAGTAATTCATTTTAGAAAGATTAGGCGAAAAAAAATCCTCAAAATTATTTAACAAAAAACCAATGTTATTAATTTTTGACAAGTCTAAAAAAGTTATTAAGTCTAAATCATTAGGTTCTCTTTGTTGCGACACTTCAATATTCTCCATAAAACTTCCATCTAACCATTGAAATCCATGGGTAATATCTAAGTCATTCATTTTTTTTCTAAACTCTATAAAATTTTTCAAAATCAAAATCCTACGTTTTGAAATTGCGAACTTCCTACAAACATCTATAATTGAACAATCATATGGAGAAACGTGAAAGGGTAAGGTTGGGTTACCTAAATGTGGAGGTATTACATGATTGTGGTCAAAATCTGGAATCATCACTGCTTTTCTTTATTGGTGAGTAACATTAATTTCAGTGGACATTACCTTTAATCCGCCACTAATTAACATAAATCGTGCTTTATTTTCTTATAAATATATGTATTTATAAAACATTATTTTTTGTTTAGCTATAAATACGAGTTAAATAATATTTTTCTACCTATTTAATTATCAGTTAACATGTTTTAGTTGATAAATTAAAAATTATTATGTATCTTAAAGTATTGAAAATTAGGAAAATAGGTATGATAAAGTTGAAATCGTTTAAAAGTATCTGGCAGTTAGTAAATGCATTTCCAACAGAAAATGATTGTATTGCTCACCTCGAAAGTATTCGTTGGAAAAATGGAGTTGTTTCTCCTTTTGATGCTACTTCACAAGTATATAAATGCAAAAACAATCGCTATAAATGTAGAAATACAAATAAATACTTCAATGTAAAAACCAATACAATCTTTGAAGGAACTAAGATTCCATTACGACAATGGTTTATTGCTATCTATTTTCTTACCGCACATAAAAAAGGCATTTCATCATTACAATTAGCAAATGACTTAAATATAACTCAAAAGAGTAGTTGGTTTATTCTCCATAGACTTAGACATGCTATGAAAGAAAGTGATTTTCTTTCTGATGAAAATAGCACTATTGAAGTTGATGAAACGTTTGTAGGTGGCAAAAACAAAAATAGACATCCCCATAAAAAAGTTAAAAACTCTCAAGGCAGGTCATTTAAAGATAAAACACCAGTATTGGGTCTTATTAATAGAGAACAGAAAACAGTAAAATGTTTTGTTATCTCCGATACAACTGCTCAAACAATTCAACCAATTATCTTCAAAAATATCACCCTAGGAGCAAATCTTATGTCTGATGAATGGACTGCTTATAATGGATTAAATAAGCATTTCAATCATAAAATTGTAAATCACAGCAATAGAGAGTTTGTAAATGGTAATTGCTATACAAATACTATTGAGGGATTTTGGTCTTTATTCAAAAGAGGTATCTTAGGTATCTATCATTCAACAAGTAGAAAACATCTACAAAAATATGCTGATGAATTTTCTTTCAGATATAGTAACAGAATTAATTCCTCGGAAGAAAATTTCAATCTATTTTTACAACAAGCCAACAATAAAAGATTAACCTATAAGTCTCTAATCAATTAATATATTAATGAACGTAGAAGAACTATATAATAGATTTTTAAGTGAATCTAATAGACTATATCCCAATGATACTATACAAAATTTAGCTATAGACTTTATATACTTTCATATCAGTGATGACGAGGGTGGCATTAAGCTATTTATCAAAGGTATTCCAGTATTCAATATACAGCTATTAAAACAAAGCTCTATTGTATATGATAAGACTTTGAATGTCGTTAACTATATGACTAAAAGTAAAGACAGTAAAGAGTTTGAAAGCTATATTAAAAGAGGCAAGAAAGAATATGATAAAGACTTTGACGAAATATTAGGTAAACTATTAAAGGTCAATCCCAATAAGAAAAAGTAGTATTTGCTATTCTTTTCAATTGATATAGTTAACTTGCCTATTTTTATTAAAAACTATTATTTTATGCCACATATTTTGTTATCTTATGATATTGAATCAGACGGAGATATGCATGAGAAATTCAAAGAAGAAATGTTAAAAAAAGGATACCTTGATACTTACAATAGAAAAAATTTGCCTTATACAACTCTTATAAAAGAGGAAACAACACCTCAACAAGCTCAAATAGATTTTAGGGATATAAAAATTACTTTATCAGCAAAAGTACGAAGGGCAATAGTTATTGAATTTAAGGACTCAGGCTCTGTTATAAACATTAATCATTAAGACGATTAATTATAAAAATAGTTTCTATAGCCCTCATATTCTTCATCAAATTTTTGAAATACACCCACAAGAACACCAAAGGTTAAATGAACTCCCCAATTACTTTCAATTTCAAATCTTTGGTCGTTTTCTTTTAAAAAATCATTTAGCTCATTTCTCTTAAATTCTTCAAATTCTTTTTTAAATCTATCAAACATATCATTAAACTTTTTTAATAGTTCAATATGCTTATCTGTATATTCCTCTTTAGGTAAAGTCTTATATTGATACATTAGATGTCTCCAATCAATATCTAATTCTTTATCGCTTTCTAATTCTTCTTTCATTTTTTTATTTTTTAAAATTATAATTTATTTTTTCTAAAGATTAAACACATAACTAAATATAAATATCCTTGTGTAATTTAATATGTAGTTACTTTAATGAAAAAGGACACCCCATTGGATGTCCTTTCGTATGATTTGGTAACCTTTTCAGATTATGCGATATCGACATCTGCACTCAGGTAGATATCCTGAATTGCATTCAATAGAGCCACACCTTCATTCATTGGTTTCTGGAATGCTTTTCTTCCGGAAATCAATCCCTGACCACCAGCTCTTTTGTTGATGATAGCAGTTGTTACAGCTTCTGCTAAGTCAGAAGCACCTTTGGATTCGCCACCGGAATTGATCAGTCCTGCGCGACCCATGTAGCAGTTTGCCACCTGATATCTGTTCAAATCGATAGGGTGATCAGTCGTCAGTTCAGAATATACTTTTTTGTGAGTTTTTCCGAAATCAATAGCATTGTAACCACCGTTATTGGTAGAAAGCTTTTGCTTGATGATATCAGCCTGAATAGTCACTCCGATATGATTCGCCTGAGATGATAAGTCAGTAGAAGTGTGATAATCTACACCATCTTTTTTGAATGCGTTATTTCTTGTGTAGCACCAAAGGATAGTTGCCATACCCAATTCATGAGCATAGTCAAAAGCTTTTGCTATTTCTACGATTTGTCTTCTGGAAGTATCACTGCCGAAATAGATAGTTGCTCCGACAGCTACAGCACCCATATCCCATGCATTTTTAATCGTACCGAAAAGCACCTGATCAAAAGTATTCGGATAAGATAAAAATTCGTTGTGGTTGATTTTTACGATGAAAGGAATTTTGTGCGCATATTTTCTTGCCACAGAACCCAAAACTCCGTAAGTAGAAGCTACGGCATTACAACCGCCTTCTATTGCTAGTTTTACGATATTCTCAGAGTCGAAATAGATCGGGTTAGGAGCAAAGCTGGCACCCGCAGAGTGCTCTATACCCTGATCTACCGGAAGGATAGACAGATATCCTGAGTCAGCCAGACGACCTGTGCCGTATAGATCCTGTAAGCTTCTTAAAACCTGGGGACTGCGATTAGACTGTGTCCAGATCCTGTCTACAAAGTCACTGCCTGGCAGATGTAATAGATTTTTTGAAATTGTATTTGATTGATGATCTAACAGATAAGCTGCTTGTTCTTCTCCGATTAATTCAACGATTTTTTGACGATTCATGAGAAATTATCTTGTGGCACAAAGATATAAATTTACTTGCTACCTCAAAAAGATTTATTAACATTCGCTTCTGTATTTGTTTACAAGAAAGGTATTGTGAAAAAAAGCTTAAATCTTGGGTTGCTCACCATTTTTGGTGAACTTTTTTCTATGTTTGACGCTTTCTTATATCTGGAGAAATAAAAAGGGAATCTTTGAAGAAATACGATATCGTAGTCTATGGTGCTACAGGATTTACGGGACAATTGGTAGCTGAATATTTAGCAGTAAATACAGACCCTGCTCGTGTAAAATGGGCGATTGCCGGAAGAAATAAGGAAAAGCTTATTCAGGTGAAAAATCTTTTAGTTGCCAAAAATCCTGAGCTATCAGATCTTGATCTGCTGATAGCTGATACTGATCAGCCGGAAAGTCTGGAAACATTGGCAAAATCTGCAAAAATAGTCATCACTACGGTTGGTCCATATGTTCTTCACGGTGAACCCATCGTCAAAGCCTGCGTAGAAGCCGGTACACATTGTCTGGATCTGAGCGGTGAGCCGGCTTATGTAAATCATGTTTACAAGCATTACAATTTTCCTGCTGAAAGAAGTCACTCATTGATCATCAACAGCTGTGGTTTTGACAGCGTTCCTGCAGATTTAGGAGCATTTTATACAGCTCAGCAATTAGGTACAGGCGATGATAAATCCGTTCAGTGTTATCTGAGTGCCAAAGCCGGTTTTTCAGGAGGTACATTGAGTTCAGCAATGGGAGTGATAGAAGGATTGACAGAAGATGATCTTTTGAATCCTGCACACAAATTTGGTCAAAAACAATTCGAGAATATACATTATCAGAAGCAGGTCAGGAAATGGGCATTGCCGATGCCTGTGGTAGATACTGTGATTGTGAGCAGATCCAGCCGCGAGCGAAAAGATATATTCGGAGAGCGATTTTCTTATGCTCAATATGTAGGTCTTGACAAGCCTTATACAGCAGGGATTACACTATTGGGTGCGGGTGCATTATTGATCGCCAGCAGGGTAGAGGCGCTCAGACAACAAATCCTGAAATGGAAACCCAGCGGACAAGGACCTTCTGAGTCGGAGAGAGCAAAATCCCGTTTTGAATTGAAATTTATCGGAAAGTCGCAAAATAAGCAGGTCATTACCAGCGTTTCCGGTGGAGACCCCGGCTATACTGAAACTTCTAAAATGATAGCAGAAGCAGCTTTGACCATCATTGAAAATCAGGATTTTTTCAAAAACAAAGGAGGTGTGATGACTCCCGCAGGTGCTTTAGGTGAAAAATATCTAAATCGTTTACAACAAAAAGGCATTCAGTTTAAAGTGATCCAATGAGCCGGTTAAATCATTCATATTACCTTTTTGGGAGTGTTCCGATGCTCTATTCTTCATCTATTGCTGATGCAGCTATATTATCTACTTTTATATCAGTATTTTATCTCAAAGAAGCATGTTAGAAACCATCAAAGATTTTGTTTTTAATCTTGATACCTCATTAGGTGCAGTGATTTCCAGTATGGGTTACTGGACTTATGCGTTACTGTTTTTTATCATTTTTTCAGAGACAGGATTGATCATCATGACATTCCTGCCGGGAGATACACTATTGTTTGCAGTAGGAGCTATAGCAGCCAAACCGGATATACCTCTGGATATTTATCTGGTCAATATACTCCTGATCATAGCAGCGATTACAGGTAATATGCTGAACTATACTATCGGTTATAAATTCGGAAGAGGAATAGTTCAATCAGGTAAGATGCCTTTCTTTAAACCTGAAAACGTAACGGCAGCAGAAAGATTCTATAATAAGTACGGTGCTGCAGCAGTGATATTAAGTCGTTTTTTCCCGATTGTCCGTTCTTTTGTTCCCTTTGTAGCAGGAATCGGTCAGATGAACTGGATGAGGTATATGCTTTATAATGTCATAGGCGCAGTACTGTGGATTTCTTCATTGACATTTGCAGGATACTTCTTTGGAGATTTACCTTTTGTAAAAGATAACCTGACTTACTTTATTATCATTCTGGTGATACTGCCATTTGTGCCTGTTATCCTGACTAAGTTGACCAGGGAGAAAGAGGTGAAATCTTAATTTGCTGACAGACTTTTTCCTGTAATTTCAGATTATTTGTCAGGGGCGTAATAGTTCAGCCTGGTCAGATTCCCGTTTATAGATAGAAATACTATAATAGTTGTTGGGTGTTATCAGAAGAATTCTGATTTCTTTAAACAAAAGGATGATAGTCTTGTCTTTATATTAATGATGAAATGAATTCCATCAGTTCACATATTTTTTCACTAACTTTGAAACCTTAAAATTGAAATAAATGTCACAAAAAGCTGCAATTGATTTAGCGCTGCCATACAAAGTAAAAGATATTTCTTTAGCTGAATGGGGACGCAAAGAAATAGAATTGGCAGAAGCTGAAATGCCGGGTCTGATGGCCATCAGAGAAGAATTTGGCCCATCTCAGCCATTGAAAGGCGCGCGTATTGCAGGATGTCTGCACATGACCATTCAGACTGCAGTACTCATTGAAACATTAGTAGCATTAGGTGCTGAAGTAAAATGGTCTTCCTGTAATATCTTCTCTACCCAGGATCATGCTGCCGCTGCGATTGCTGCTGCCGGAATTCCTGTTTATGCGTGGAAAGGCATGAATGAAGAAGAATTTAACTGGTGTATTGAACAGACTTTGTTCTTTGGTTCTGAGGACAAGCCATTGAATATGATTCTGGATGATGGCGGAGACCTGACTAATATGGTATTGGATGTATATCCTGAATTGATCCAGCATGTAAAAGGTCTTTCAGAAGAAACTACTACCGGTGTACACAGATTATACGACAGAGTTAAAAACGGAACGTTACCTATTCCGGCTATTAATATCAATGATTCGGTCACCAAGTCTAAATTTGACAACAAATATGGCTGTCGTGAAAGTTGTGTGGACGCTATCCGCCGTGCAACAGATGTGATGATTGCCGGTAAGGTTGCTGTAGTAGCAGGTTATGGTGATGTTGGAAAAGGTTCTGCTGAGTCTTTGAGAGGAGCAGGAGCGAGGGTAATTGTAACTGAAATCGACCCAATCTGTGCGTTACAGGCTGCTATGGAAGGCTTCGAAGTGAAGAAAATGATTGATGCTGCAAAAGAAGCGGATATCATTGTTACTACTACCGGTTGCAGAGACATTATAAACGAAGCTGCTTTCAGAAGCTTGAAAGATAAAGCTATTGTAAGTAACATCGGGCACTTTGATATCGAAATTGATATGGCATGGCTGAACAAAAACTATGGTCATACAAAAGTAGAGATCAAGCCTCAGGTCGATAAATACACTATTGATGGCAAAGATGTGATTGTTTTGGCGGAAGGTCGTTTGATGAATTTAGGTTGTGCAACTGGTCACCCTTCTTTTGTGATGAGTAATTCTTTCACAAATCAGGTACTCGCACAATTGGAAATATGGATGAATCCGGGTAAATATTCTAATGATGTATACGTACTTCCTAAACATCTGGATGAAAAAGTAGCCCGTTTACATTTGAAAAAAATCGGTGTAGAATTGGATGTGCTGACTCCGGTACAATCAGAATATTTAGGTATATCTGCGGATGGACCGTATAAACCTGATTATTACAGGTACTAGAATCAGATAAATAAAATTATATTGCAGCCATACTCCGGAGTGTGGCTGTTTTATTTAAATTTTTGTGAGGTATTTAGTACTTATAATAGGAATTTTTATTTCCATTGAGAGTAGGGCTCAAGGCATTGAGTGGATTGAGCAACCTATCAGTGGATCTATTTCCGTTTTTTATCCCGCACAACCCGGTAGAACTGATACGGCAGGACAAACCATCTATTTTCTGAATGATGGAAAAGATCTGATGTTGGCAACAGTGGCTCCAATTCCTTCCAATGTTTTAACGATGCCTGATTACCGCCCGGATTCGGTGCTCAATAATTTTATTCAGACTATTATCAAAGGAGCAACTCCGTTGATATATTCTGATGTGGAATATAAAGGAATAGCCTCCAGGTTCTACAAAGTGAGAGTGGATGATGAGCTCAATCCTATTCAGGGATTGATCGCTGACAGCTATAATTTTATCTATCAGGATACTATCTATAGCTTTTCTTATCTGCGATACAATGCGACTGAATTGTACGATTACAACAAGCAACGTATGTTTTTTGATATGATCGAAGTCAGAAAATCAGATATAGCGGTAAGAGACTCTATCGTTTCAAAAGAATATACAGATACATTGGCTCCCAGGAAAAAATCTCCGTGGGATGCTATTCTGAAAATTACGGCGCTGGCCATCTCTCTGATGGCAATCACTGTAGCAATGTACTGGTTGCAAAACAGAAAAAAATCCTAGAGTTTCTTATATTAAAATGAATGCTTATGATCAGACAAGTTCACTGATCTCAGTATGGCATTTGAGATTACTCCTTCCTTTCGAATCTTTGAAATTTTAAAAATCTATGTGATTTATTTCCGAAAGTATCTTGATATTTACTCTATTATTATACCTCTTTTATCGAGATAATATTTCATGCATTCTTCCGAAATCTTCTTGATATATTCTTCTGATTGTGTCTCTGTCAGAGTTCCCAATTCCAAAAGTGAATATTTGCCGTCTTTGATTTTTACCAGAGAACATTCACAGATTTCGTTTGCATCTGCGTTTTTCCGCATGAACTTATCCTTGTTGATGGATTTTATACAACCGTTCATGAATTCTTTTTCAAAAAGAGATGCCATCTCGTCTTTGTTGACATTTTCCAGAAGACAAATCTGAACTTCTTTTTCATATTCAGGACTTTGGGATATCTTATCCAAAACAGCAGGGTCTGCTTCAAAATCTGCTCCGGACTCTTCAGCTCTCGTGTAAAATTTTTCAAAGGAACAATTGCAAAACCCGCGTACATCTACATCGATTTTTTGCTTCTTTGCCTCTTCCATACAAGTACTTACAAATAGTCTTTTGTATGTGCTTTTAGTATCTAATGACTTTGTGTTCTGAGCATAAATGTTCGTAGCAGCAAGTAGCATGATTACTAAGGAAACTAATCTCATCATCGTTTAAGATTCAACGGATTTTTTAGAAGAATAGTACAATAATCCGAATCCTATCAGAATAAACGGAATGCTGAGCAACTGACCGCTGTTTAATCCGAACATCACTTTCTCTCCGAAATCTGATTTCCAGAATTCCCATAGAAATCTGAATGAAAGCATCAGAATGAAAAATACTGCAGACATTAAACCGTCTCTGACCTTACCATCTTTAGAGACATACATGTATGACATCAATAAGAATACAAAGAAATAGCTGGCGGATTCAAACAGCATGATCGGAACTCGCGGGAAATTTTCACCGTTCTGAACGAAAATAATTCCCCAGCTGCCATCAGTAGGAATTCCTACGATTTCTGAATTGAAGAAATTTCCCAATCTGATAAAAGTAGCTGCCAGCGCTATTACCCATGTCATTCTGTCGAGTAACCATAAGTACGTATACCCTTCATGTTTTTTCATGAAAAGATACAATGCGGGAATTATGGTGAATATAGCCCCATGACTTGCCAGGCCACCTTCCCAGATCTTAAATATCTCAATCGGATGCTCAATGAAATAGTAATGGAAATCATAGAAAAGACAGTGTCCCAATCTCGCACCTACAATGGTAGCAATAAACATATACATCACCAGGTCATCCAGATCTTCAACTTTTTTATTTTCTTTTTTGGCAATGTAGAGAAAGATGTAATAGCCTATAAAAAAAGACAAACCAAACAGGATGCTGTACCAGCGTATGGTCAGAAAGCCCAGGAAGTCAGAAATTATTTCAGGAGATGTGTTCCAGTGAAAAACTGTTGCCAATAAATTCATATAACTGATATTGTTTCAAAAGTAGGAATATTACGCATCAAATTGTATCATAAAAATTGTTATCAGTCATCCTTTTGATACAAAACCGAATACGGTAAATGTAAGCTATTACGCAGGAATCCTTTCCATTACATTTCTGACAAGATGACCTTTGCTGACCCCGTCAAATTGTATGATTGCATGATCTTCTGCTATACATATTTCTCCTGAGTGGAGATAATGCTGTACGTCAAAATGGGTCTTCAATACAACAAAGCGGTATTTGTGATGATTCAGTCCATACTGATGTATCAGATTGAATTTTTCAGATTTTTCCACTTCAATATTGAATAAGTCCTGAGGTTTTACTTTATAAAAAGTATAATAATCTATTGCCAGCAATTCCTGCATGACAGGGTCATCATAATTTTCTCCTAAATATTTCCGGATAACCTGATAATCCTGAACAAGCGTATGCTTATGAAACTCACATACTTGTAAAAATGAGCGGGCAACGCCTAAAAATGCATCAAAGATACTATGTCGCTCTGCCAGATATTTCAGTGTATGCAATGCGCGTTTTTTGTTCCAGTATATCTCCAGCGCATTTTCAACGAGCGTAATATCGTAGAGCTCCTGCTCATTCAGATATTTGCTTCGGATAATCTGATAGGGAGGTTGCAGATCAAAAACGTATTCGTGTTGATTGTGCTTATCTCTGATCGGTGTGCCTTTCAGAAATTTCAGGAACCCCAGTTGCAGCTCAGGTGGATGCAAATGAAAAGTTTGTTCAAAGCTATATTTGACATCATCCCAGTATTCCAGCGGCAATCCTACAATCAAATCCAAATGCATCTCAATTTTATCTCTCAGCTGACGAACGATATCGGATGTTTTGTCAAAATTCTGCTTGCGGCTGACAGCGAGATTACTTTCTTTATTCACTGTCTGGATACCTATCTCAAACCTGAAAAGTCCTTCAGGAACTCTGTTATGAATAAAGGCAATAATATCAGGATGAATAATGTCTGCTGTAATTTCAAACTGAAAGACATTTTCCTGACGGTAATGCTGAAGAATAAAGTCAAACAGATCTATCGTGAAATCCTTCTTGATATTGAATGTTCTGTCCAGAAACTTGATTGTACGACCGTGTCGCATAAGGTACAGCAGGTTTTCTTTGATGGTACTCATCGGAAGATAGCGCATCTTATTATCCAGGCTCGCCAGACAGAATTCACATTTATAAGGACAGCCTCTGCTTGTTTCAATATAGCATACCTTGTTGTGCAGCTCTTCGGGCGGATCGTATTGATAGGGATTTCTGTCAGCCAGATTCTGGACGTCGAACTGCACATTTTTCTGTAAGAAATGAATTTTTCCTTCTTCAGACTTATATGCCAGATTGGGAACTGACGCTACATCAGGGTAATTGTCAAGAAACTCACTGAATGGGATTTCTCCTTCTCCGACAATAATATAATCTACTGAAGTATCTTTTAAGACTTGCTCCCATTCATAGCTCACTTCGGGTCCACCCAGGAGCACTTTCGTTTCCGGTCGCAGATTTTTGATAGCTTTTACCGCATTCAAAGTTTGGGTGATATTCCAGATATAGCAGCTAAAGCAGACTACATCGTACTGAATACAATGCTCTGCGACCTCCTCAGGCAGATTTTTAATAGTGAACTCACAAAAATCAAGATTTCCTTTATGATGATTTAAGTCATAGAGTATCCTTATCGCCAGGTTAAGATGGATATATTTTGCATTAAGTGTTGTGAGCAGAACCTTGGTCATACTGCAAAGGTACAGGATATTGCAAAACAGTATGCTTTATATTACAAACTGAATAAGTTGGCAGATCAGAATATTGAGATGTATCAGAAATTATTCCCACATAGTATATAAAGTGTTGAATAATTTAGCTTGTTTTTATTGTTTATGTGATTTACAAATCATAAAATTGCCAAAATACTATTATAAAGAGTGGATCAAGTTGTTGAATTTGAAAGCGTAGCAGAGAAACTGGATTATTGTGATACAAAATATCCCGTGATTTTGGTGAGTGGATTGGGATTTAAAGACAATAGCAGCATGACTAATTATTGGGGTAAAACGCCTGATTTTTTAAAAGCTCACGGATGTGAAATATACACGGCGTATCAGGAAGCTTTTAATAGTCATGTTGATAATGCTATTAAGCTGAAATACAGAATATTAGATATTTTTGAAAAAACAGGTAAAGAAAAAATTAATATCATTGGTCATTCTAAGGGTGGAATAGAAGCCAGATATATGATCTCCAGGCTTGGATTAGGAGAAAAAGTTGCCAGTCTGACAACCTTAGGAAGTCCACACCGTGGCAGCAGCATGGCTGATATAGTAGTAGGCCGGATTCCTTTGCCAAAATTTGTTTTGGCGAGGTTGATGAATATTTATGGCAGATTGGTAGGAGATCAGAGACCGGATAGTTTAAGAGCAGCTGTACAGCTGACTAAATTATCTATGGATAATTTTAATAAGGATGTAATAGATATAGATGGTGTATACTATCAAAGCTATGCTTCACATATTACACGTAATTATCCAAGCATTATGTGGAAGACGCTTGCAGGAATCTTGCATAGTGTGGAGGGCAATAATGATGGATTGGTATCTATAGAATCAGCCAAGTGGGGTAATTATCGGGGGCTGATTCATTCCTCTAAATGTCCTACGCTCTCTCATGCAGATATGATAGGTTTTCAACAATTCGCTGTTGTCAAAGAATTTCAGGCGCATTGGTTTTTTGTGCACCTTATCCATGATCTGAAAGAGCGGGGTTTTTAATAAAAAGAAGGTTGCTAAAAGCATTTGCAGATTTTCAAGGCTTCAGTATTTACTTTACCTCTTCAATTCGCTTACTGCTCTCAGCAACCTCATTATGATCTGTTATCAATATTATTTGGGAAGAGTATCGTTAAACATCTTATCGAGTTCCTGGATATTTTGATCTATACCCATTTTAAATTCGTCCCATTTACTATAATCATTGTTCCAGGAAGTCAGTTTATTGCGTAAATCCTGATTTCTTTTTTTCAAGTCATCAATCCTGTTTTGACGCATTTTATCTAACGTACCGTTCTTTCCTTTCATTTTTTCCTCAATTTCCTGGATCTTGAGTTCGTTTTCAGCAATTTTGTCTAATATTTTAGCATTGTACGTTTCCCATTCTTGCTGAGCTAAACTCACATCCGGTTCGACTGCATGGTCTATATCTTTGTGTTCATCAGATTTTTGTTGACATGCAATAAAAATTACACTTGCAACAAGAAATAATCCGTAAGTGACCCATTTAAACTTGCTATTCATAACTTTACTATTTTTAAATTATACAATTAAAGATCACCTATGTCTTTTCTGATCTCGTCTTTCGTTTTGCCTAGTTTCTCTTTCAGACGCCCCCAAAGTTCATCTGCTTTACCTTCTGCAAATTTTAAATCATCATCTACCAGACTGGCATATTTTTGTTTGATTTTCCCAAGCATTTGCTCCCATTTTCCTTCTAATTCTTTTGAACTTGCCATAACTAAATAATTTTAATTTGTTTGATTTAAAGATTATCAGTTTCAAAGACATTGTCAAGTAAACAACGTACACTCAAGAAAATATAACAAAAATTACAATTTGAGTATCTTACCGCGTAGCAGGGCTTTTACCAGAGAAAACTAAAGAATTTTACTTTTCAACAAATAGTGGACAATCATTAATATATAATCATTTTTGATCAGCTATATTTAAAATATGAAACATCTGCTCGGTCTCTTTTTCTTTGTGATATCACTTCTGGTCAACGTTCAGCTATTTGCTCAAAACAGCATACAATTTGATACAATATCGACTTATGACGTAAATCTTTCTGATTATATGACCACCAATGGAAGGGTTTATATGGCAAACGGGAAAGTAATTTCCAAAGAAAAGCATGAATTTTACAAGAAAAACTGGGAAAGTGTTCAGAATTGTCAACCTTGTGAGGTGTATACCTATAATGAGCACAATCAGCTCAGGCACATTGCCATTCAGTATGGCGAGTGTCTGGTAGGACCTTTTAAAGAATATTATCTTGACGGAAAATTGAAAATAGAAGGGAATTTTAAATCTAATACAAGTAACGACTGGTCCAGTCTGCGATTGAGAGGATTATGCAGTGTCAGAGAAGGCACGTGGAATCACTACTCTTCTGCCGGAAAGCTGGAAACAATAGAAACTTATCAAAACGGAAAAGTAGTCAATGTGGAATATGTCAAAGATAGTTCTGCCAAAGATGAAAATTCAGCAATAAATAAAGTAAAAGGGTTCTTCAGGAAATCTTCTGAAGAATAATTTCTCGTTTATAGAGAGTATGATATGCTCGGTTGAATAGCAGCAGGCTAAAAGCTTTGCTTTTCCAAAAGACGAATGATCTTGTTTTTGTCAGCGATGCTTTGCTTCATGTTTTCCAACAATTCTTTCAGCATCTGATTTTCGATTTCCAGTTCTGCCATCTTACCTTTTAACAAATCGTCTGATTCCTCTGCTTTTATTTTCTTTGTACCATCCGTCAATACAGGCAGCTTACCTTCCTGTAAAAATTTCTTATTTACATTGAATTTTAATACCAGCTTATTCATTACTGCATCATTGATAGGTTTCAGACCATTAGCATAAACAGAAGCATTGCTGCTTTTCATTCCAAGTTGTACCAATAGCTGGTTTTTAGACTTAATGGAATACCCTTTTTCATTCAATTTGATTACAACATCATCTAATCTGCTATGAATCATCACTTATTTATGTATTTACACCAACAACAAAATACCGGCGTAGTAATCTACGCTTGTAATTATATCAAATATAAAAAAATATTGTAAGACTAAATGTTGTTTTATGTAACAAAATAAGGATTTTTAAATAAGATTCAATATTAAATGTTGATATTTTAATATGTGAATTTTGTCGTAATAGGTTGTATTATAATGCTCGTTTTGGCAATATGCTATATATAATAGTATATAACAGATTTCTTTGACAACAAAGAAGAGCATGCAGAAACTGAGTTCCTATACTACATAATTTTGCCTGAAGTAGCAGAGATAGAAACTAAAACAAAGCCCCGTAAGTTGATGACTTACAGGGCTTCTTTGGGTTAGGGTGCGGAAGGAGGGATTATATTTTTGTTCTTGTTATTATCCATGAGAAAATATTTTATTAATAATTAGGTAGTTAGAAATTTATTATTGCATTACATGTATTGAAATGAGCGACATTTGAGCGAGTATTTGAGCGACTTTAACTGTACCCATTTTTGAGTTTCATTTTGAAATTGTTTGAGGCTTCCGGTGTGGAATTATTTTTATTTACAAGGCAATTTTGTTGTGTGATTAAAACATGAGTATAATGTTTATACTCTGATTTTTTAATATTAGTGCAATGCCTTGAACGGCTCTTGTGTTTTAGTTATTCCAGCCTGACCACGCCCACCACGAGTGCGAAGCTGCGGATGTCTGATAATGGTATTTCAAAAGGTTCATAGGATGCATTGTCAGATACACACATAACATGATTGTCGCTTTTACTTCTCTTTAGACGTTTGATGATGGTGCCTTGACTGATGCTGTCAATCACATAGACTTTATTCCACTGTATATAAAGTATCTCATTTATCAGCCGGCAGGCTACCACATCCCCGCTGTTGTACTTCGGGTACATACTGGAACCTTTCACTGGGATCATGAAATCTATATGAATACCCCGGAAAAGCGGAATATTATATCGTTCTTCTGTCTGGTCAAAGTTGTAGCCATCTAATAATTCACTGCCTGCTCCGCCGAAAGCATCAAAGGGTAATAGAGGTATACCTTCTCTCTGGCCTTCTTTAATGTACGTTGATACTTGTTCAGGGATTACAGGCGTAGTTGTAGGGGTGGTGTTATCATTGCTAATAAGCATATCACCTTGGCTCGTGAGTAACCAATTAGCATTTAAATTAAAATGAAGTACAGAATTATGTATTACTTTGGCACCTACTTGAGTTCTGCCTTTACTTATTTCTGTAAGCATAGACGTGCTAATACCACATTTATTAGCAAAATCAGCATTATCCTTAACTATTTTCTCTCTAATTAAGTATTGTAAAAAGTCTAAAAATCGAATGTTAATATCACTCATTGTAAATTATTTTACAAAATTCTGTATCAATATATTGTATGTAATTACAGAAATATGTATAAATGCATCACAAACGATAAGCAAATATATGGAAACGATGGAAAAACGTCCTAAAAAAGGCTTCCTTCTGGCTATTGTGCCCATATAGCAAACCTGGCCGATACCAGTAGGCACTATGTGAGCCAGGTGCTTTCAAATCCTGATTCCAATAATGGTAAAAAAGCGCAGCTGATTAAACAGACATCTCAGGAGATTGATTCCAACAATAAAAAAATGAAAGCTGCTCTGTCTGCGCCCGACCTCAGAATACGTGTGAATAACCAACTATCACGGTCAACAAGCTCTTTAGATGATTTCAAAACAAGGTAAAATGTTAATAGCGAACAAGGATTTAATAAAAAAGCAACAAGAGTGGACTGGGCATATGTGCGGGCGATCGGAAATCTTTCCTATCAGGATATTTCTTACTATAAATCCGGAAGGATAGTTAAAAATATAAAACCTGCAAATGGCAAGGAACAGACGAAGAAAAAGGTCTCAAAAGGATTGATGAAATCCAGACGGAGCATGTATGCCCTAAGTGCGGGAATAATGAATTTTACGGATTACTCCAATAACCATTGAAATTGATCTATAAATACACGCAATTACTAATTTCAAATAGAATGACTAATAATAGAATACAATTAGACACTTCGCATTGGGGAAAATACACTTCAAATGTTGAGGAATTGGGCTATAAAGCCTTAGTAATTACCGGACCAATTCAAGGACAAAAAGAGCCAAGATTTGGTAGAGTTGTGCAAGTGAGAAAAAAATCAGGTGCGTTTGGAACAGATACAGTATTACTACGAGAAAGTGATGGCAGCTTGCAGTCATATCATAATATGGGATTTTTTTCTGTTTCAGAAAATTTTTTACCGCTATATGAAACAGCTATGAAACAAGTTGATGATAGAAACATTGACAATTCAGGAGATACCTATGACATAATGGGTAAAAATCCTGCAACAGGATTTATAGTTGAAGGGCTGGATGACACAGATGGAAAATGGTATTCTTTCGCATTAACTGTAAAAACTGATGAAAAATAGTATCAATAATTCACAGCAAAATACAAAATCGCCTGTAATGCGAAAGGTTGTAGAATGGACGGAAAAAGAAGTTGAAATGTTAATGAATTACGTAGAAGCAGACGATTCTGAAACGATTCATGAGCGACTTGACTTCGCAAGATATATGCTTCATTATGAAAGTGGATTTGATTTCCCATCCAGAAGTATGTATGATGTTAAAAAGAAATTCTACGAAGAATGTAAAAAACGTAGAAAGAGAATTCAATGGTATGCCTCTGAAAAATCAGATAATTCAATCATTGCTTATGGTTTTTATTGTGAAAACCCGAAAGCTTCTGATTCCAAAAACGGTAATGATTTTAAGATTGTGTTCAAGAAAAAACAGTACTTAGGCTACAAAAAAATAAATAATAAATTCTCTTTAATAGCAACAGAATTTTCATTGGTTGCATGTCAGGATGTTTGCCGGAACTCATGAATGTGCCCAATAATTAATTGTAAATTCTAATCCAATGGAAGATAAAAAAGAAATGACACTCCGCATGATGATGGCACGTAAGACAGTCATGGAAGAACTCGGAGAAAAATATCATGAGCGTATTCAGACATATACAGATGTCATAAAAGAGTATCAGGACGCAAATCAACTCGAAGTACTACCGTCATTATTACAATTGCTTTCCACAAAAAATCCGGAAGAATGGGCAAAGCTGATGTTCCTTGCAGCAGCTGCCGAAATGATTGTCTCTGAAAAATAATATAGTAATAAAATATCTATATTAACGCTATGAATTACTTATGCAATATATTAAAGAACAGATTTTTCGATATTATATCTCTAGGGGTATCAATTTTTGCTGTATTTTTTAGTGTTTGTCAGTTTAACTACGCGCGAGAACAAAGTATTTCGGATGCAAAAACAACAGAAGAAAGATTTAATAAGCAATTTGAACACCTTCGATACAATGATTCTATTAAAAGAATCAATGATTCCATTCAGTTACAACTAGCCATCCAAAATTATAAAAATTCTTTTAGGCCCTATTTGTCAATTTTTAAAAATTCTTCATATCATACTGATAAATATTTAGGTATTAGAGTTGATAATATGGGGAATGGGTTGGCAATTATAGAAGACATTGAAGTAAGATTTAAAGGAATAAAGAACGATATAGATAATATTCCTTTATTGCTAAAAAGGAATAATAAACAGATAATGGTAGGCCAGTATACAACATTTGATAAAGGAAATGATGATCTCCCATTAAAATCTGGAAGCAGTCAATGGATATTTCAGGTTCCTGCTGAAAATATAACTGATACAATGTTATTTCAAAAAATATTATTAAATGAAGTTAAGGTTACAATCAAGTACTTATCACTAAATGGTGAAACTTTTTATGTATCTAGTAATTGATTTCCAATAGCGATTTTACACGCTATCATTCCAACTTCACTACAAAGCACACTAAAATAACACCATGGAAAACAAACTTGACATTTTAGAAAATGAACTTGCAAATAATCGTTCACATTCTATCAGCGAACTGGATTTAATGGAAATATTTGCTGATGAAAGAGATTTAAAACACTGGGAGAAGGTCCGGAATTTTATAACTGGAGTACATCCACGTAACAGATATGTGGAATGGTTTTCCCGAAAACCTTCAAACATTAAAATCACAATTAAAGAAGACTTTGATACCAGCAAAAAAGATTTTATATTTTCCGGTACAGCAAGCATTGAAGAATTTTGGAACTGGAAAGAAAATGCACATTCAATCAATAACTCTTGCAGAGTAAGATTACATAATTTTTTATTAAATAATCCTGCTGAGCTAATAGAGTGAAAAACTTAATTCATGAAAATGACTCATGTTAAAATCAGTTCCTTATTTTAATTTTTAGTTTAAAACTAAAATAACAACATGGACTATTTTTCCTCTTTTTTCCAGAATGTAAAAGACAGGCTGACCAATCCTTTCTTTTTTACTTTTTTACTGGTAATACTTATCCATCACTGGGAGTTCTGGTATATAGTATTCAATATTGATGCCGAACTGTTACTGAATGACAAGCTCTCACTGATGAAAGCTGCTGTTGAAAGTACCTTCTCATGGAAAGTGCTGTTCATCGATTTATGCTGGACATTACTAGCAGTAATTGCTGGATATGCAATTGTAATATTATCCCGTTCATTATCACTTGGTATAGAACATAGAGCCATGCCCAAAATCACACAACTTGTAATTGATAAAAAAATTGTCTTAAAAGAATTTCATGACCAAGTTGCTCGGGAGAGAGATACACTATTTTCTGAAAATGAAAATTTAAAAGTAAAAATTAGAGCTTTGACAGTAGAAAAAGATCAGTTTATAGATGATCTAAAAAATGAAAGAATTATATCAAATCAAAAAAAAGATGAATTAAAAACTAGAACAGACTATATAGAAGGCATATTAAAAGATTCAGATAGTTTAAAAGCTGAAATATCAGTATATAAAGACATATTGGATGAGCAAAGTGCTGATTATGAAAAAAAGAATAATATTAGTTCAGAAATTATCGACGATGCAAATAATGCAATATCAACCTATGTTAAATTCATAGAACAACTAAGTAAACATGAGAGCTGGAAGATTAATCCTTTTGTTCCGGATGTTTCTGAAAGTTCACAATGGAATTTAGAAAATGTTTTATTCTCTTCTGAGTTAAGGAAATTAGAATCTTGTATAAAAAATGGAAAAACGCCCAATAGTCAACAACTAAATTACTTTATCAATAACGATGTAATTTTTAAGATTGGAAATGAATTCAGATTGACGCCTTATGGACAATTAATTATTGAATACTATAGATTAATTGGTGTATTCTAAATTATGGTTCTGAAATTTCCTGTTTGTCCTTTTCATCAAAATATTCTTTTTGATTTTCGACACATGAAAAATCCACTATACGGACAATGCCTGAATGATTTTAATATCTGGTGGTATTCAAATGAAGTCCGCCACAAATACAATAATCTGTCGGACGCATATAAGTTCCAGTTCACCAGTCTTGCTCCATCTGTAAAATGTGCTGTTATCATAGATTTTCTGGAAATACACCACATACATGTCAATTATGAGCAGTGGGATATGCAAACTTATTTCAGATATACTATTCGGTCGTTTCCTGAAAGAATTAAAGAAAATGGATTTGTACTTCGTAAAGATAGGATAGCTGTTTTGGAAGAAGGTATCATCAGATCTGTAGATATTTATAATCAAAGAGCTATACAGCTTCTGCTACCAGGTGATCATTATCCAACTCCAGATGACCGGAGAGCCAGTCCCGTTCATGACCTGTCCTGAGTATAACCGGCATTCGTTTTTTGGTGTTGTGGATTTCAGACATCAGCTCATTAGCGTCTGTCGTCATGATGGTATATGATCTCACAAATTCTCCGGTATGATGATCCGTCCAGTCCGACCATAATCTGGCAAAGGCGAACAATTGCCGGTCCGGCATTGTCAGCAGATATTTTTGTTTGTTTTTTCCCTTAGAATCCAGCCATTTCCATTCAAAAAAAACCGTCAGCAATGATCATACATCTGTTATGGATGCTGTTCCGGAATGAAGGCTTTTCATCAATAGTTTCTATTCTTGCATTCAGCGTCATGGATTTGATCTTATTATCTTTTGCCCAGGACGGTATCAATCCCCACTGTAGATGTTGTATTTCATCCGGAGCTGCATGTGTGATGACTGGTGTATGAGGATGCAGGAAGCCATTCATTATGCCGGGGTGGTATGCATCCGGTTGTTTGAATTTTGCATCGAAATGCCTGGATATCTGACTTGCAGAATGGGTTATCTGAGTAAAGAAGCACATGGCAGCAATAAATGTACATCTTCCTGAGAAAATAATCTACCAAAGGATCTCGAAGTCACGGTCAGATAAGCATGTCCTTTTTCTCAACAAATACGGGTACATTTTTAGGTTCACATTTTCAGTAAACTAAAAAGTAACGTATGAAAAAAACATTGTTTTCCTTGCTGCTATATGCAGTACTTTTCACAACAGCAGCTGGTCAGGGCTTCAATCTGGGACAGATGCCCAAATTTGCGCTTTTAAGATTTGACAGTGATGGTATGATCTCTGATGAATTCGTTGAGAAGATCAAAGAGGTAGTGCCTACCGAAAGGCTGCAATATGTGCGTTTTTCCGGAACGCTTTCAAATTATATGAATATTGATTTTCCGGGATTCGGAAGTGCTCCGGCAGCAGAAGCAGAGAATATGAGCTTTAAAAAACGACCGGTAAAATCTTATGTTTCCACACTTACGATGACAGCAAATCAGCTGGGAGCTGAATATGTCACATTCGCATTCAATTCACATGAGCCCTACCTGGGCAGGCATGAGCTGCAGAATTCTATGCGTTCGCTGCAATATGTGAATGAAAATACCCGCCTCATAGCCATCGAGCTGGAAAATGAGACCTGGATGTCAGATGAGATTCTGGGATTTACCGGTACGCCGAACCTGATACAAAAATTAATACTGGTGCTGAAAGGTGTAGATATCTCCGAAAAAGGCATCAGGACACGGATCAACAAATGCCTGGACTACCTCGAGCAGGAGGTAGTTCCGGCAATCAGGAAAGCCGGCTACACACAACCTTTAGGCATCTCTGTTCATGTCACTGATAATATAACATCCAGGTGCTGGAACCAGGAAGTAGCCAGACGGAATTTTTATCAGTTTGTGACTCCACACCTGTATGTCAAAGGCACAGATGAAAAATCTGTAAGAGATACCTTCCGGAAAAGCATCAATGAGGCCGGCCAGCGAAAAGGAGTGGAGATCCGCATCACAGAGTATGGAGTGGACGGTTCTGTAAAGTCGGGATTCTCTACCATGGAGGATGCAGAAAAATTCATCCGGCTCTTCAATAAAATTGCTGCTGAATACGGGATCCGGCACACCTATTTTCATACGCTCTGGGCCAATGGTACGGATGGGAAAGGCCGGCCGGTAAACAATCATTTCTCCTACCTCAAAGGCTGGTAACTTAATTATAATTGAATACTGTTATGCAAGTACTGTCATCCTTGCTTGTATAGCAGATTTTAATTTGGATGACATTAAACTTAAGAATAATGAAAATTTATTATTTCTCAAAAGAGGATTTGGTGAGTTTGGGGAACTACCTGCTTTCTGAGGCAAGAACGGAAGCAAAAATGCAGCATCCTGATTTCTCTCAGGAACAAAAAGAAGAAAGTATCAAGCAAGTTTCTCATGCTGATATTTCTAACTGGTTTGATACTCAAGTAGTAGAACTGGGAGAGTAATATTGGATGAAAAAACTGGAAACAAAAAGGGTAGCTATTAGCTACCCTTTTTGTTGAAAATCTCAATAGAATGCTCGATTGTATCTATTCGTGAATCCGGATAATATATTTCTAAAAAGGAATAATTACATTCTTTTACATTGTAGTATATGTAAGTTTGATCGTATTTTTTTATAAGGACTCTTGAACGAAAGTTACTATTATCAAGTGGTTGATTGTTTGCACTTATTGAACCAATAATATTTGAAAAAATAATTACAAGTCCTATAAAAAGTAGTGTGATTAAAAGAATATTAATGGACTTAACTAAATCTTTAGATAGAAAACTAAGATTTAAATATTTTGTAGTTCTCTTAAAATTATCAATTGTAATCACAATTACTAAAATGCCTGCAATATATTCTATTCCATTACATTTTAGAAATGTAGAATGTTGGATAATATAAAACATAAATAATATATTTAAAACAACAAAAAATATTGATGTTAATAAAATGTAACATCCTTTTATTTGTTTAATTATACCCACTGTAAAATTTAATGCGCCTAATAAGGAAATAACCACAGAAATAAAGAAAATTGCCCATGGAATTGTATTAATGACATTTAAGAAATTTATGGTTATTAGTTCTGTTGGGATTCCATAAATAGAACATTGAGCATATTCTATATTATAAGCTATTATGTATGATACTCCTGATAACATCAAAATAATCATAGAACTATCAAAAAAATTCTTCCAATCAATAACGTCCATATTGTTTTAGTTATGTATATATCGCAAATATGAAGATAGATATCGAATAAAAAAAACCGGACACATCAGTGTCCGGCTCTATTCAGGTGAACAGAAATTTGCAGTTAACTGAATTGCACCTGAGTTAATTCTTCTGCAAAAGCATGTAGCCCTTGTTCTATTTTTTTGGCTGTTTTCTCTGATGGATTTCTATGTCCAGACAAATAATGGCCTAATTGTTTTCTGTTGACTCCTGTAATTGCTTCTAAGCCTGTCAAAGTTATTCTATTGTTGAAATATTCCAAAAAAGAAGCTACATCATATTTGAATACAAATTCACATTCTTCAAAAAAAACACCTTTTTTTTCAAAGAATAATTTCATTTCTGCATACGATTCAATAAAATCTGCTTTAGCTTCTTCAACTGTTTTTCCATTTCCGTGAATACCATAATTTAAGCTGTTGTTTTCTATGTAGATACCAAAGCTTCCATCTTTCCCCCTTTCGATTTTTGCAATTTGATTTTTCATACGATGTCATTTTATTTACATTTTACACTAATTTTTAGCAGGGGATTATTTCACCCCTGCGTCTTTCATGATTGAATTTAAAGTTCCTTTTTTAACTTCTTCACTCTTGTGGTGGCTCATATCAAAGTATTTACCTGTGATTGGGCTGTACCACTTTGGATGTTTTTTTCCATTTTCTACAAAGCTGCATCCATGCTTTTTCAGTAGTTTTTTCTAGTTCAGAATATTTCGTTTGCGATTTATTTAACTGCATTACAAAGATAGCCATTATTCTATCATTTGAAAATAAATGATAGAATATTTTCTATCATTTTGCTAAAAAGTGTAGGATATACAATATTCTTGACTTACATTTGTCATGAAATATTTCTTTCAATATGAATATTTCACTCCACTATTTTGCATTATCATTTTTAATTGTATGTTTGAATCGTTCAAACTCGTCCAGAGAAATCTGGATAAAATTTATTACGATAAGGCTACCTATGGGTTGCAACTCCGAAAGGTGCGCAGACTTTCCTTACTGGATGAGTTTGAACGCCCCTAAGGGTAGCCGCATACATTTAACCGTTCAAAAATGAATGCACAGAACAAACGACCAGCGCCGTCATTAAATGAGCAGACATCCGCCATTGTATGCTATGGCAGTGAGTCACACATTTCATCACTCCCTAAAACTTACAGCTATGGTGTTTGATGGAATGTATTATGAAAATATCACCAAAGGCTTTGAGCCGGAGACCCTGGATGCTCTGATTGGGGTCTCGCTGAAATGGGAGGCAATGGAGCTGGCCAATACAATAGCTATTTATAACGAGTTCTATCTGGACAAGATGATAGATGAAGGAGATAGCATCAGCCCGCGTACAATCTCCGCCATGAACTAGGTGATTTCTTTCCTGCACCTGCTGGACAGATACAACAGGAGAAAAAATCCGCACCTGTACAACGAAATGGATAAGCTCAGTGAAAAAATATCGAAAATTCTATCTTGAGTATATTGCATAAAACAATACTGGGAGCCGTTTGGCTCCCAGTTTCTTTTTCGAATATATTGGATGATACCACAGTTCAAATTAATCTCTATGTGGTATAAAAAGAAAAGCGTCACCTAAAAACATAGTAGGATATGAGAAATAAATATATTAGTTTTATCACTTATACTAAGCTGTCTGCAAAATTTAATAAATACTATACTAAATAAATGGAATCCTTTATTAAATGGGCTGGAGGGAAACGATGGTTTGTAAAAAATCATATGCATCTTTTTCCTGGTCAAAATGAGTATAAAAAATATTTAGAACCATTTTTAGGAGGAGGATCCGTTTACTTTAATTTAGAACCATCTAAAGCCATTCTTAATGATATTAATTCTGAATTGATTACCACATATAAAACAATAAAGAATGATTGGGAGATAGTAAAAAATGAACTTTCAAGGTTGAATGAATTGCATAACGAAAGTTTATATTATTCAATTAGAAACTCCAACCCAACAAATGAAATTGATGTTGCAATAAGATTCTTATATCTGAATAGAACATGTTGGAATGGATTGTACAGAGTTAATAAAATGAATCAATTCAATGTTCCAATCGGAACCAAAAGTAAAGTCATTTTAGAATCTGATAATTTTATTAAAGCCTCTGAGATTTTGAAAAATGCTGAATTATTCAATTTAGATTTCGAAAAAATAATTTCCAAAGCAGTTAAAGACGATTTTTTATTTATTGATCCGCCATATACTGTAAAGCATAATTTAAACGGATTTATAAAATACAATGAAAAATTATTTACTTGGGATGATCAAATCAGACTAAGAAATGCTGTAGTTAAAGCAATAAACAGAAATGTAAAAGTTTTAGTTCTGAATGCAGATCATGAATCAATAAGAGAATTGTATACCCAGGTCGGAGAACAGTTTTCATTAAGCAGAGCGAGTGTTATTGCCGGAAATAAAGAAAAGCGAGGCACTTATTCTGAATTAGCTATTAAATGTTATTAGTGTATGAAGAAATTTTGTAAACAAATAAAAATTTACTTTACAAGTATTGACTATGCTCTTTTATGGAAAAGCATCAGCGAAGTAATTGGAGTTTCATTAATTGCTTTTCTTCCATTAATAATAAGTATTATATTACAGTGGGTAAAATTTAACGACTTGGAAAAAGTTCTAATAGATGTTTTACCTCCTACAGAAATTTTAGCATACTGTTTGAGTTTCTTAGCTCCATCAATTTTATTATTGAAAAAATTAATCGGTAATGATTATAAAGTTCCGTTTAAAGATTTTTTCATTTTTTCCACTTTTACGATGTATTTGATAGCCCTTATCTTTGTTGTAATAATAAAAAATGACCTAGATGCCTTAGTGATCAAAAACTTGAATAATTCAGTTGATATTGCTCTAGTATTTCTTTTAATTACAGTTGTATATAGAGTTTACTCAGCATTTCACCAAACAAAATCATCTGAGTATTTTGATAATAAAAAGAAAGATCAGGAAAAATTTAATGAAGGCTTAAAAAAATTAATCAATGGAAACTAAAAAACTTAATGTTTTGAAAGTGAAACAACCCCAGGGAGAGTTTTTTATTGGAACTATATCTGCAATAGATTTAGTAGATATTACTTATTCAGATATAAGACGAATAAACAATGAGGATAGAGATGTAGAAAAATATTTAGGAATTCAAAGGCCATTAGATAAATCTAGAGTTGCAAAAATTAAACAATATATTCAATCACCCGATGCTTCATTTCCAACAGGAATTGTTTTATCAGTTGATCCTAAAAATGCTGAATACAATCCTGATACTTGTATTCTTACACTAAAAGAATATAATTCAGAGTTCGAAAATGAACAGTATGAAAATATAAGCTTACACAAAATTGCTAAAGTTCTGGATGGACAGCATAGAATTGAAGCTTTTATGAATGGCCAGGGGAATTACGATTTTACGCTTGATGTTAAAATCTTCGAGCTAAATGTTGTAATATTTATTGGTCTTGATATAGATGAGCAAGCAAACATCTTTGCTACAATTAATCTTGCACAAACTAAAGTAAATAAAAGCTTAGTTTATGATTTAGAAGGTCTCTCAAAAGTTCGAAGTCCTTTTAGAACAGCGCATAAAATAGCTATTGCTTTAGATACAGTTGACAATAATAGTCCTTTTTATCATCGTATCAAAAGGTTAGGAGTCAAAACCGAAGGAAGAGAAAATTCTGAACCAATAACACAAGCAGTATTTGTAGAATCATTAATGAAATTAATTTCAAATGATCCTTTTGAAGACAGGTCCATATTATTGCAGGGAAGAAAATTAAGATTAGCTGGATTTGAAGAACTGAAAAAACTACCGTTTAGAAATTTATACATAGAAAATAAGGACAACGAAATAGCCTTGATTATTTACAATTATTTTAAAAGTATAGAAAATACATGGCCTATCGCTTGGAATGAAATAAATAAAAATGGGAATATACTGCCAAAGTCTAATGCTTTCAAAGCATTTATGAGATATCTAAAACCTCTTTATTTGGAATTATCTGGAACAGAAATAGGGAAAATTATATCAATTGAAGAGTTTACAAATCATTTTAGCTCATTTAATATTTTAGATTCAGAATTTACATCCGGGAATTTTTTACCAGGCAGTGGAGGAGAATCAAAATTTTATAAAGTATTAATGAAAGAGATTTCAATTAATGACTTAAAAGAAAAGTAATTTTGTAGAATTTTACAGCTAAATATTTTATATGGAAGAAAGTGATATCAAAGATTTAGCAGTATCGCTTGTATTTGAAAAATATCAGCCAGCAAACGAAGAAACAGTCACCGGACATATGACAGCAGATGATTTCTTACAGATCATCAATTCAAGTGTTTCACTTACAAAGGAAGAGCTGAGTAATGAATTGCATGCGAATGGATATGTTATGAGTCTGTACGAAGGGCAGTTGGGTTTTTGGGTGAAAGAGGTCCGGATTTGAACTCTTTAGCATACCTGGTCAGCGATTCTTCCGGAAGTGTCTTTCTCAGATAAATTTCAGTAGTAGAAATCGTTGAGTGTCCCATCTGCATCTGTAACGACTCCTTACTTCCTCCATTCATAATAAATAATTTCGCTGATGTATGTTTGGCAGCATACATGTCTTTATGGATACTGTATCCATCTTTTATGATTTCTTTCCATTTTTCAGAGACACGGTTTCTCAGAATAGGTGTACTACCTGGTGCTAAAGTGTGTTTCTTGCTGAAAATGTATTCCTCCGCATTTAATTCATGTACTTTCATATCTTTCAGAAACTGAATAAACTCAGAAGCCAGATACATCACCCTGTTTTTCTTTGTTTTGGAATATTTTGCAGGTAAATACAAATAGCCTTTCTTCCAGTCAATCATTGATGGCTTAATATGGCAGATCTCTTCAGAGCGCATCAATGTATACCAGATAAACAAAAAGAAAAGCCAGAGTCTTTCATGCTTTTCCGGTAATTTTTCAAAAATGATCTTTATTTCAAAAGAAGTAAATGGTATGTTTTTACTTCCCTCTGTTTCTTCCAGGTTTTTGATGTTCTGGCAGGGATTTTCTTTGATATATTCTCTTTCTGCCAGTTCCTAAAAAAGTGCCTGCAGAATACCGGTGTTCTTGTTAGCAGTTAGATTTGATACACCTTTCATCAGGATATAATCCCTGAATTTAATGATATGTTGTCTGGAGACATCTTTGAGTAATATTTCTTTTTTGTGAGATTCCTCTAAGAACAGAATGAATCGGTCTGCAATATTCTGATAAGTTTGAACGGACCTGTGCTTAAGATTTTTATTTGTTTTGAATCTGATGGTCAGAAGGATTCCGGATTTTAGAGTTTTTTCATCAGAATTGATTTCAACTGCATCTTTATAGTTCCCTTCATCCAGCCATTGATTGATCATTTCGATGATCTCTCTGGAATACACATATCGTTTCTTTTTTGTATCAGCATCAGAATTCCCTTTAATTCTGTTGATATTGAATCGCTGAAAATATCTTTTAAATTTTCCGGTGGCCGGATTAAGCAGATAGTAATAGAAGTACCATTCCTTACCCTTGGAGACATCTCCATCAGCATCATACAACTGAGCATATTTGTAAGGTTTATCTGCCATTTCGTGTGAGCGACTTTTGAACGACTTTTTTATATAATGAGATAAGGAGCTGAATGTCAGCTCCTTATCTTTTTCTGGTGCGGAAGGAGGGACTCGAACCCTCACACCGTAGTACACGAGTTTGAGTCGTGCGCGTCTACCGATTCCGCCACTTCCGCTTCAACTCTTAGTGAGCTTGTGGCTAACGTGGTGCAAATATAGAAAGAAATCCTTACTGCACAAGAGTCTTAAAATTTTTATTTAAAAAATCCTCTGAAAACATCAAGGCCATTGGCATACAGCATGAGGCCAAGCAAAATAGCCATGCCAACCATCTGTGCATATTCCATGAACTTTAATGGCGGAGGTTTTCTGAATATCATTTCATAGATCAGGAACATGACATGACCACCATCCAGAGCCGGTATCGGCAAGATATTCATGAAGGCTAAAATGATGGAAATCAACGCTGTCATATTCCAGAAAGAATACCAATCCCATTCTGTCCCGAAAACCTTTGCCATCGTTGCAAACCCGCCTAATGATTCACTTACTTTAGCTTTACCGGTAAATAGTAGCTTCAATTGTTTAACGTAACCATCCAGCGTATTGAATGCTAACTCTATCCCTGCCGGAATTGCACTGAAGAAATTATAATGAATAGTAGTGACTTCATAATACTTGTCAATAGAAGTGTTAGGAGCGAAGCCTATTTTGCCGTCTGTATCTACATTTACAGGAATGGTTTTATTTTCGCCGTTTCTTACTACCTGTAGCTGCACTTCCTTTCCTTTGTTTTCTGCCAGTGTTTTTGTCAGCTCATCAAAGAAAATAGTAGACGATTCATTTACTCCGACAATACGGTCACCTTCTTTCAATCCGGCTTTTTCAGCATTTGAGCCAGAAATCAGCTGCATGACTTCTACCGGAAATCTTGGAGAAATTAATTGAAGTGATTTGCTTCTGGATCTCTCTGAAATTATTTTGGATACAAATTTTTCCGGCACATTCAGTGTCGTATCTGTACCTGCACGGTTGATCTCTATCGTTTTAGCATCCTCTATCAGAATTATTCTGGTAAAAGCATTAAAATCTTCTATCGGTTGCTGATTTACTGATAATATTTTATCCCCGTCCTGAATACCTAATTCATAACCCAGAGTATCCGCTATCATGACCCCATTTGTCGCATTTTTCATGGGTAGGTATTGCTTGCCCCATGCCATCAACATTCCTGAATAAATCATCATTGCCAATACAAGATTGACAGTAACACCACCTATCATGATGATCAGTCTCTGCCATGCCGGTTTGGCTCTGAACTCCCACGGTTGCGGAGGTGCATTTAGCTTCTCCGTATCCATGCTTTCGTCTACCATGCCGTCGATTTGCACATAACCTCCCAACGGAAACCATCCGATACCGTATTCAGTATCTCCGACCTTCTTCTTTAAAAGTGAAAAATTTAAAACTTTAGGCAAAGGGAAAAGGAAGTCAAAGAATACATAAAACTTTGAAACCCTTACTTTGAATAATTTGGCAGGTATAAAATGTCCCAATTCATGTAAAAAAACGAGCAATGTAAGGCTCAGTAAAAATTGAGAAACTTGTATGAATATATCCATTTAACTTTTTCTGTTTTCGAAGTGCGCAAAATACTGAAATATTTCCGAGTTATTCAAATTACTGTGGTTAATGATCATTAAATGATATGGCTATAATAATAGTTCTGCAAATAATTGTACTGATTTGCGCCCTGTATAGATAATAAAAAGCTGGTTATCCTGAAGATTTAAAATTGTATTGATGACCTTTTATTCAATTCTGCGATATTACTAAAAACAAAATCAAAGAGAAGAATCAACATGCCGGATTGCCGGACATTTCTTTGCATATCAAAACGGATAAAATATAGACCAGTTTTAGTTCCTTTTTAAAAGATGTTTGATGCAGCGCCGGATTTCCTTTCGGTGCTGTTTTTATTTTCTGACAGATAAAGCTCGTTCATCTTAGAGATTCGTCTTTGGATATTATACTGTAATACTCTTGGTGCTATGATCTTCATACATTCTCCGAATCCGAGAATTTCTCTTTCCAGCTCAAAATTCAACACCACATCAATCCGGATGATAATACCTGTTTCATCTTCTTTTAAAACCTGTTGGGAATGATGAATGGGTTTTGTGATGACATAAGGGGCATTTTTCTTGTTGACCCAAAGAATAACTTTCTGCGCCCTGTCCTTTTGAGTTTTAGTGACACCGATAGTATCCGAGTAATATCTTTCCCAATCTACACCCTCATGAGGTTTGAAGTCTTTAGGAGTCATCTCCATAAATTCCACAATGCGGTCAAGGGCTAAAATGACCAGTGTGCTTCCTTTCTTGGGCATAGCGATCAGAAACCATCTGTTGCGGTATTCTTTGAGCAGATAAGGAGAATAGACACCGGATTGCGCATCCCGTGCTTTAAAAGACTGATAAGTAATCAATAAAGCTGTTTTCTTCCGGATAGCCTGATAAAGTGGCAGAATATGATCTATGCCTTTGAGCAGACTGTTGCCTTCCAGCTGGATACAGTTATCCTGCCGGTGAGTCGATTTATATAAGTTGTTTTCCAGCCTGGCGATAATATCATTCATATCATCGAAATAATCGAAGCCGTTCATCTGTCTGAGCACGCTGACAATTTCCGTCATCTTTTCAATATCATGGTCCGTTATTTTGGTATGATTGATACTGTAGCCGGGCGTTTCATAGATATAGTGCTTTCTATCTTTTACAATAATAGGAGCGTTATATCCGAGTTTGTCACTGCGCATCAGCTGTATATCCGCCTGTATAGTTCTTTTGCTGACGCCGGAGGTGATACCCTCATATTCATAGAGCGCATCAGATACTTTATCTATCAGGTCCTCCAGTGTCCATTTTCGGTATTTATTCTGTAAGCATTTGTCTATGGTTTTATACCTGATCAGTGCGAGCTTATTGATAGCCATCCGGAGATTTTTGAATAAATGTAGTCTTTGTTATGCATCTACGCAAAGTTTCTGCGCAATCTATTTGCGCAGATTACGCTTATGTATAAGCCTGTTTTAAATAAATTGAAATTATGTTACTGATTGTCAGTTGATTAAAAATAGTTTTCAGGAAATTTATGACTGCGCAATTCCTCTGCATCTAATGCGGGACATCTTTGTAATGTCAATCGCGACAACGTTCTTTCACATGATAAACCACCGGTCAATTGTAAGATACTTCACTCAACTGAAAATTGAATTTCTTACAAGATTATCGGTAAAAAACGGGGACAGTAGCTCAGCCTGGTAGAGCAAGTTAGTTTGATGATTATCTGTATTATGGTCAAATCAAATTTACTTCTGCATTGAGGTTGCCTGGGTCGTGGGTTCGAATCCCACCTGTCCCCCAAAAAATGGTTAAGTGCAGCTTACTACACATCCGGGAACAGTCGAAAGACTGATGGGGTCGAGTCCAGCTGTACAATTACCAGATTAATTACCCGAAGGTCAATTGCTGCTTACTACTTACCCCATTTGAGCAGCAAGATTACCTTTTGAATTTTAAAAAGATGAAAAAAGAATTATTGAAAATCGGAATCCGCTACAATGCGGTTTACATCAGAGAAACGAAAAATAAGAAAGCTTTGATGTTGAAAGAAACGACTGCCAACCTGGTAGCAAATCTTGTGAAGCTGGGTTATACAGTGGAAGAGAATTTATTGCTTCAGCTGAACCAGTTAACACCTCGACAGCTTGTAGAGATCTATGAAACATTTACAGATGTCTTACAGCTCAAAAACAACTGGACACCATTGGTGAAGGGTTGGGACATTCCTACTCAGGAAACCAGGACAGATCATTGGCTGACGTTCATTGCAAATATCTTTACAGGTGTCAAAGGAGAAAAGCTACAATGCGGTCACCTGATTCCGGAAAATACTTTTCCTTTGGAGCGATACAATGGATGTCCGTTTTGCGGAACTCCTTTTGAAACGAACGGAGAGATTTATACCGGGCAAGGAACCAGACTGAAAGTGCTGAAGCTATGGACAGACCCTGAAGTTCAGACTGCTTTATCCAACCTTTTACACTCTAAAACAGCATTGGATGCAACCCAGGCAGATTCTTTAAGAGTGTTTTTGAAGCATTATGATTTGCCGGAGGTGGAAATCACCATGAAAGAAACGAAAATGCTGGTAATAGATGCCCTCAAAGAGAACGGAAAAGCGGAAGAAGCTGGAGCATTATTTACGTCACCCGTAGATATCATGAGATATTTGTGGTACAAGCACACAGGATTTATGCAGATCATAGAGCCTAGAGTGATCGCAAAACGAAAAAGACAAAATGCATATCATTTTTTACAAACTGCATCAGTTGGTGTGAAATCCGGATCAGTTGCAAAAAGAGAGCTGAAGCTAAAATACAGCCGTTCCGAATCCAGAGTAATAGCTAAATGGCTGAATGATTTGCCTTTGTCTCCGGGAAAATCTGCCGAATTGATGCATCCTAAAAGACAAATGTGGGTGAGATTTATCAGAGCCTTGCGTTTGTCGGAGTATAGCCGTCAGGAAGGTATGGAGCGTTTGAGAGAATTGATGGATGTGTTTTATCGTAAGGATTATGTAGTCACTACAGGACTTATTGAAGAGTACAGGCTGCAAAATGATGCAGAAAATGCTTTTGCCTTGCTGAAAGAACGTCCTGGTTTGTTTGCCAGATCGTTGTTTGCCAATATGTTGTGGTTTGGAAAAGATGCAGCGTTGACAGCCTTTGAAGAAGTGGCAAATCAGATTCCTGCAAGATTACTTTTCACGTTGAACAGTTATGCAGCAAGATACTTTGATCAGGATAACCGCAGAGCAGTGAAGCCGCTTGGAGGAACTGTTAAAGTTGTGAATGCCAATAAGTTTTTAGGGCTTTATACAAAAGAACAGCTTGCAGAGATGATTGGGTCAGTGGAGGATTTGGTATTGAGATCTATGGAGGAAAGATATGCTTCTGTGAATAACGATAACAAAACGATCTATATAGAACCGAACTTATTCTATATGCCGGTACTCATCGGAGATCGTTCTGAAACAGTACAGGATTTACCTTCGGCTCTGACAGGAATGAGATTTCCTGTAGAAGGAAACAAAGTCAGATTGTTCATGCAATGGGGTAAAGGCTTACCGGCTCAGCACCTGGATATGGATTTGAGCTGTACCATTACTTATCCGGACAGAACTGAAATTTGTAACTATGCCTCTCTATGTGTAACCGGTGCAAAGCACAGCGGCGATATCCGTTCTATTCCACATATGATTGGTACGGCTGAATATATTGAAATAGATATGGAGAGATTGGAAAGAGCAGGAGCGCGATATGTATCTTTTACCTGTAATGCCTACAGTTCAGGTGCTATTGTTCCGAATCTGGTAGTAGGTTGGATGAATAGTGCGCATCCGATGAAGATCAGTCAAAGTACCGGAGTAGCTTATGACCCATCCTGTGTACAACACCAGGTGAGAGTAACGCAGACATTATCCAAAGGCTTGGTATTCGGTATGCTGGATGTAGCCAAAAGAGAGATCGTCTGGTTAGAATTGGCATTCGGAGGGCAGACCGTCATGCAATTAGATCTTAGGGGTGTGGATGCAATGCTTGCAAAACTGAATGCTAAAACTACAGTCGGAAACCTATTGGCTTTGAAAGCCCGTGCTCAGCAGCTGGAAATAGTGAAAGATAAAGAGCTGGCAGATGAAGTCTATTCAAGAGAATGGGCAATGGACATCGCAGGAATCACACAATTACTGATCGATTAGCAGTACCTTATACGGTGCTGCTGGTCTTAAAAAGAAAATAAAATGTCACAACAAATTAACGGAAATGATTTAATGGCTTTAGGGTATCCTCAAAATGAATTGTTAGGTATCGCATTGAACGTCAATAAAAAAAGAACTGGATACAATAGAACTGAAATGCTGCAACATTATGAAGCTGTATTGAAAAATCCGGAAGCCTATATAGAAAATAAAGTATTCGGAAAGCTGGCTACTGCTATTATTGAAGGCGTAGGAGCCAAAGTTGAGGAAGATATCATTCCTTTGAAAGAAACTGCTGAGGCTTTTGCAATATATGGTGCAGAAAATATCGAGGAAGGTGCACTACGGCAAATGAACATAGCCATGCATCTGCCTGTCACTGTGGGAGGTGCACTGATGCCCGATGCCCATCAGGGATATGGTTTGCCGATAGGAGGCGTACTGGCTACTAAAAATGCAGTCATTCCTTATGGTGTAGGAGTGGATATTGGTTGCCGGATGGCTTTATCTGTATACGATATACCTGTATCCCACTTTGATGTTCATCAGGATTTATACAAAGATATCCTGTTCAGGCAAACACAGTTCGGTGCAGGAGCCGGATTTGTCAGAAATAAAAGGGCAGAGCATGCTGTGCTGGATAATACTTTGTTTGGTGAAAATAAATTCATCGCCAATCTGAAAGACAAAGCCTGGTCCCAGTTGGGAAGCTCCGGCGGAGGTAATCACTTTGTGGAATTCGGATACCTGGATTTCGAAAGTGACGATGAAAAGCTGGGCGTAAAAAAAGGATGCTACCTTGCACTTTTGACGCATTCAGGATCCAGGGGATTCGGAGCTACTGTAGCAGGACATTATACCCGTCTGGCTAAAGAGATCTGCAAGCTGCCTTATGAAGCTAAAAATCTGGCATACCTGAACTTGAACACAGAGGAAGGAAATGATTACTGGTTGGCGATGAACCTTGCAGGAGATTATGCTTCTGCCTGCCACGAAGTTATCCATGCGAAGATGGCCAATGTGTTGGGTGCTCAGGTGCTGGCGAAAGTAGAGAATCACCACAACTTTGCGTGGAAAGAAGTCTGGAACGGAGAAGAAGTGATTGTCCACAGAAAAGGAGCAACTCCAGCAGGGAAAGATGTGATGGGAATTATTCCCGGATCTATGACTGCACCTGGTTTCTTAGTGAGAGGAAAAGGTGAAAATGCTGCTATCAATTCAGCTTCACATGGTGCAGGAAGACAGATGAGCCGTACACAGGCGATTAAAAATATCTCTGCAGAGACTATGAATGCTGCATTAGCAGATGCAGGAGTTGTACTGCTGGGAGCCGGAAAAGACGAAGCACCTATGGCATATAAAGACATTCATACGGTGATGGCTGCCCAGCAGGATTTAGTGGATGTTGTCGCCAGATTTACTCCGAAAATGGTGCGAATGGCAGATGACGGAAGCCGGGAAGATTAAAGTTGGTATAGTTAAGAGGCACAGGACGAAAGTTTTGTGCCTCTTTTGTAATTGGCGAAGGGAATATATTTAAATGAAGTAATAAAATAATTTGATTCTGTTTTATATATTTAGTTGAGCGTTCGTTGTGATGTTTTTATTCTCCAGCCGACCTGCGCGGTATAGAATAATCTTCCTTCTGTAATAGCTATCTGTTAACTACCCAAAAACAAACCAAATGAGTGAAAAATATCCGGTGGAAGAATCTGTCCTGAAAGAAGGACCGTTCGATAATATAGCCCTTGCTTTTTCCGGCGGAGGTTACAGGGCCGCTTCTTATTCATTGGGCGTGTTGAGCTATCTGCACAAGTTGAAACAGGAAGACGGTCGTACTTTGCTGGAAAATGTGACATTTATTTCTTCCGCATCAGGAGGGACGATAGCGAATGCGATGTATGCCCAGCACAATGCTAATGGTAAATCCTTTGATGATTTTTACAGAAATCTTTTTGATAATCTTACAGGCACGAATTTGTTGAAACGAGTGATGGATATTTTAAATGAGGATATCTGTTGGGAAAAAACTCCGGACAAAAACAAAAACATGATAAATGCCTTTGCACTGGCTTATGATGAGTGTTTGTTTAATGGCAAGCTGCTCGGAGATTTATATATTCCGGAATCCGGTACCCATCTGGAAGAAGTTTGCTTTAATACCACTGAATTTTACAGAGGATTATTGTTCCGGCAGAATATTAAAATGAAAACAGACAGTAAACCGGATGAGAAATTCAGATACGGGAATTTTACCATTCACCTGAAGGATGATGTGAAAAATAAATTGAAGCTATCCGATCTTCTGGCAGCTTCGTCCTGTTTCCCTGCGGGATTGGAGCCTATTATATTCCCGGATGATTTTACTTATAAATGTGCTGAAAACGATGTGCCTGAACAAAAGGAACTAACATCAGAGACACTTTTAGATGCTCTTTTTATAGAATTGAGAGAGATGGATGAGAAAGAGCTGAGCAGGATATATGGGGAAACATCAGTGAAGGAGATGATAAAAACATTGCCATACAAACCTTCATGTGACCAAATCGAAAAGGCATTCGAGAATATTCAAAAATCCGGTGATTTGAAATTCGGATTCATGGATGGAGGCATTACCGATAATCAGGCATTGGAAAGCATTATGGATGCACAGGAGAGGAGGATAAGTAAAAACACGACTTTCCGGCCTTTTAATCTGATGCTTATCAATGATGTAGACAATCATTTTATGGATCCCTGGGAACCTGCAATAAGCGATATTAAATGGTGGGGCAGATTATCGGTGCAATGGTACAGGCTGGTTTTCGCAATGATTTTATCGGCAGGTATCGGAATGTTGATTCTGGGATTTAAAGACTTCTTTAGAAATAATGTCTGCAATTATTTGCTGGTGATGGTAGGTACATTATTTTCATTGGCAGGAATTGTGGTTTGGGGATGTATATTTTGGATAAAAAAATTTATAAAAGGCAAAAGCAGCAGTAAAAAAGGGCTCGATTTAGCCAATACATTTTCAGAAGAAATAGTAGAAAATCTCTTTAAAAGATTTCGTTCTGTTCCCTTGGGAATTATCCTCAATATGCTGACAGAAAGAGTCAGTTCTACCTTGTTGTTGAATACAGATATCTTTCTCAAACGTATCAGATATTTATTGGAAAATGCAGCAGGAAACAAAAGTTATTCGGGCTGTATCAGACACAATTATATATATGAGTTGTCATTTTCTAATGACTCTGAGAGAGAAAAAAACAATAAGGAAGCTGTCATTCCCGGCAGGTCGATGAAAATAGTGGCCCAGTCCGCATTTAAAATGGGTACAACCTTATGGTTTGATAAAAATGATCAGGACAATGATACGAGAGCAGCTGTGATAGCTTGTGGACAGTTTACTACCTGCTATAATCTGCTGGAGTTTATAAGAAAAATGCGGGAAGTAAAGGAAGGTGCAGCTGTGTCGCACTATAATAGATTACCAGAAGATCACAGGAAAAAAGTGGACTATCTGGAAGGGCTGTTAAAAAAGGATTTTGAATCTTTTAATATTGAACCGTTCTGGATGTACAATCAATATGGAGTCGAGCTCCAGCTGAAAGATTTTAAAAGAGCGAATCTTTGTGCTTTAAAGCAACATCAAGAATTTGAGAAGCTCAGATAGATAACAGGAAGAATAGTTTGCTTTGCTGAATGAGTTATTCAAAATATCTCCTGCAAAACTGTTTCAAATAGACTACATTGAAACATACTAAAATTTTTTGAACAATGAGTACAAGTGGAAATATTCAACAGTTTAAAGCATTACATCATCAATCACAGCCATTGCTGCTCGGAAATGTCTGGGATGCACATACAGCGAAGCTTGCAGAAAAAGCCGGGTTTAAGGCATTAGGTTCATCCAGTCATGCTATTGCGCTTTCTATGGGTTATGCAGACGGCGAAAATATCAGTGTGGATGAGTTGCTGTTTATGATTAAAAGAATTATCGAAGTATCAGATATTCCTGTCTCAGTAGATTTTGAAGCAGGCTACTCAGATGATCCGAAAGAAGTTGCCGGATACGTCAAAAAATTAACCGATATGGGAGTGGTGGGGATCAATCTGGAAGACGGTAAAGTGGTCAACGGAAAAAGAATTTTAGGAGATTTTGAGATCCTGACTGAAAAAATCAAAGCTATCAAATCTGAAACAGATATTTTTATCAATGCCAGGGCAGATACTTATACCACTAAACATGAAAACGCATTGGAAGAATCCATCAAGCGGGCAAATGCATATAAAGAAGCCGGAGCTGACGGTATTTTTGTTCCTTTGATAGAAACCGAAGAAGATTTAAAAGCCTTCGTGGCAAAAGTTTCCATACCATTAAATGTATTTACTACTCCTAATCTACCCGGATATGAAAAGCTTGCTGAAATTGGTGTCAAGCGTATCAGCCATGGAGCAAAGCAATATGATCATCTGGTGAAGATCTCGGAAAAAATATTTACTGATTTTCAGGAAACAAAAGATTACAAAATCGTTTTAGGTTAAAGTATTTCTTATAGATGATATCATAGATAGGATGAACAATTATTTGTAATAGCTTTAATCAAAGTAAGATGATTGTGATGCTGTCATGTCATGCTGTAAAGCATTTCTATAGTAATCAGGTACTTACATAGAGATCCTCGCAGGATGACATGGTATTTTGACATGCTGGATATCATCTCATTTTTCTTATCAATTTTTATGACTCTACCTTCTATACTTTATCCGCTTTAGAGCCTTCCCCTTTGAATAGAGTATCCATCATCCATAAGTATAAAACCCTTGATAGTCTGAAAACAAAAGGCCACAACAAAAAGAGTAAAGCAGAATTGGCAATAAGATAGATGTATATTCTTCCAAAGCCCAAAGTCATGGCATAAAGAATGAAAGTCGCTACAGATATAGCTACACAAATAGCATAGCTCACATACATTGATCCGAAATAAAAGCCTGTTTCCGGTTCAAAATCCATATGACAGTGGCTGCAATATCTGTTCATCTTGTCATAGTTGTAGATATTGTAAGGATTGGAGTCTTTGAACATATTTCCCTGTCCACATCTCGGGCATTTAGATTGCAAAAGCACACTTGAGATCCTGCGTTGTTTCTTGTATTCTGATATATCCGCTTTCATAAGGATTCATTTTTAGCTGAAGGTTTACTATTGTACTGTTTCCTGAATGCTTCCGGAGTCAGCCCGGTTTCTTTCTTGAAAAATTTTACGAAATAAGAAGTGTCAAAAAAGTTCAGATCCAGGGCGATTGCAGAAACAGACAATTCAAAATTGACGAGCAGCCTTTTAGCTTCCAGCAATACCCGGTTTCTGATCAATTCTCCGGAAGAAGTACCGACCTGTTCCTGGCAAATCATGTTCAGGTGACTGGAAGAGATATACAACATCGAAGCGTAATCTTTTGGCAGCCTGACTGTTCTGAAATTATCTTCAATAAGCTCAAGGAATTTTTTGATGATAGTAGAGTTGAAATGATTTTCTCCGTAAAGATTTTCTCTCTGCGGAATATTTCTGTCAGAAATACTGAATATCTGCAGCAGATAAGTAGCTATCATGAGCAAACCATGATTTCTTTCGTTTAAAGAGTGAATCTCCTGAATGATTTCTTCGAAAAGATGTTCCGCCTTTTCCTGAGATTTTTCATCTAATTCCAATACCTGATGGGAGGAAAATAAGTTGAAGAAAGGAAAATTGTCCAATACTTCAGCACGGATAGAAAGCTGCTCAAAAAAATCTGCTGAAAAATTGACAATATACCCATCTGCTTCTCCTTCAAAAAACCATTTGTGTGTCTGGTTCGGTCGCATGAAATAAATAATGCCTTTTTTGATCGGATAAGTCTCAAAATCCAGTATCTGCTGACCTTCTCCGGCAGTAAAAAACACCAGATGATAAAAAGAATGTTTGTGGACGTTTTGTACGTGGGGATTGTTTTTGACATAACCACGAAACCTGTCTGCATTAAAAAGATCATTCGACAATCTGGTAGTGTTGAGATTGCAAATGTCAAATGTAGGATAGGACGCTTCTTTATACATCTTTTTGGCTGGCTTGCTTTTACGTTGGATGCTCATACAAATTTACGGATGATGGATGCGATAAATATGGTATTATTTGCGGGATATATGGTATTAAACGTTGGCAAGATCTGTAATTAAGCAACGGGCAATAAGCAAATGATGCTAACACGAGATAAGATAAACGACAACGAAGTAAAATGTCATGCTGTGGTCAGTGAGTTTGTTGAACTGGAAGCATCTGGAAATCTGCAAAAACGGAGGGGAAACAGTAATAAGCAAAGTCGTAAATGATGATTTTCGATTTTCCTGTCGCGATGGCTGAGGACACTCGAAGCCATAAGCAATCAGGGTGTGAGCAATTGTGATTTTAGATTTACTGATATAGTAGCTATATCAGAGGGCGAAAATAAAATACAGCTGCCCCTTGACTGAGGACGGAAGATGGTCGATACCTGTTATCTATGGTCAAAAGATACAATACATCTGACCAATGACTATTGTTCCTGAATAAAAGCAATAATTTTCTGTAAAACAGGAGAACGATTTTCCGAATGATAAGCTAAAACAGTTTCAGTGACAGCAATTTTTGTATCAATAGGGTAGACGTTGAATTTCCAGGAAGATTTTTCACAGATGAATGATTGTGGTACGACCGCCAGACCTAATCCGTGGTGAACGAGCTCAGCGATAGAATGCATCGTGTTACATTGATGTACAACATTCGGTTCAAATCCCAACCTTTTACAGGCATTGACCACGAGCTGCTGATAATCAGGAGCATACTGTTGATTAAAGCAGATAAAATTAGTCTTCTTAAATTCAGAAATGCTCATGACAGAATTTTCAGGACCTATGATACACAGACCTTCTTTCAATAAATCTACAGTAACCAGTTGTTTCGAAAACACAGGCATCCTGAGTATACCCAGATCTAATTTGCCGTTTTCCAGTGCCAGCTGCTGCTTTTGTGTAGAAGTCTCATAAAGATGCACCCGAAGGTATGGATAAGTTATTTCAATGTTTTTCAGCACATTGGCAAGCAAAGATTTAGGAGTGGAGGTGATATATCCCAGCTTGAAATCACCACTGACATGTTGATGAATCTGAAGGACAGTATTTTTAGCATGCTCGAGCTGTTGTATCAGTGCATCTGTCTGAGTCAGAAAATATTTTCCGGCATCCGTCAGCTCGACTCTCTTATTATTGCGCAGAAACAGAACAACTCCCAGCTCATTCTCCAGATCTTTTATTTGTCTGCTGAGTGGAGGCTGCGAAATAAAAAGCCGTTCTGCCGCCTTGCCAAAATGTAAAGTTTCAGCCAGAGTTTTAAAGTAAATCAAATGTCTGATTTCCATTGATACCTGTTTGGTATGAATTTATGATAAAAATGATACTTTTAAAGTATAGTTTTCTACTTTTTCTTTGTGAAAAAGATATCATGAAGAATAAATCTACCTTAGAAGAAATTGAACAGCGTTTTGACCACGATGTTGAGCGTTTTTCAAATATAGAGACCGGCCAGGCGACCACGTTGGATGCCCGTTTTAATATGGATCTCATCACGGACAGCATCGCTCATCTTTATCCACAGAAAATCAATGTGCTGGATATCGGATGCGGAGCAGGCAATTACTCCGTTCGTTTACTACAGAAAGTACAGCAGGCAGACGTGACTTTAGTGGATTTGAGTTGGCCGATGCTGCAAAAAGCACAGGAAAGAACTATAGCAGAAAATAAAGGTTCAGTACAGATCATAAAAGGAGATTTTCGTGAAGCCCTTTTATCGGCATCCGGATTTGATGTCATCATTGCAACTGCTGTTTTACATCATTTAAGAGATGATCAGGATTGGGAACGTGCATTCAAAAGATTATATTATTTACTGAAACCCGGAGGGAGTCTATGGGTATTTGATTTGGTGCATCAAAGCCATGAAAAGATGCAGCATATTATTTATGATATCCGGTATGGTGATTATCTGGCAGCATTGCAGGACAGAGAGTATCAGCAGAAAGTATTTGATTATATCGTGAAAGAAGATTCTCCGAGACCATTATTATATCAATTGGATCTTTTGTCTAAAGCAGGGTTCAGGGATATAGATGTATTACACAAAAATCTGTGCTTTGCTTCCTATGTCGGATTTAAGTGAAATCATTCTGTAGATAAAAATGTCCGGAGGCGATTGAGTTGTTCCTTATATTTTGCTGGATTTTTATCTTTTAATTTTTGCAAATTCAATAGCTTCCACTTAACAGAGGGAAATTGCTCATAGTTATAAAGTGACCAGTCGGGCTGTAATTCTTTGAATTTTATCAGGAAATCTTTCTCCTCTTTAGTTAATGTACTTTGTATGATGCCGATTAATTCATTTCGTGTATTTTCATAATCATTAGAGGTGAATGGTTCTGATGTCATTCCTTCAAATTGATTGACCAGTGCTTCACGTTGATTCAGCCGATTGGGATTGAGAATTTCGAAAATTGGTCTTTCGCTTCCCAGCAGACTATAGAAAAAACCTGCTTTTAGTGATTCCGGAAATCCTGCAGTTTCCAGTAAATATTTTATATCAAAAATATCTCTAGGATGTTGACGGTCTAAAGCAGCACATATTTTGCCTCCATATAGTTGTTCGAAAGGGACTGCCTTCACTTCGACAAATGTATCGAATTCATCCTGTGCTTTTTCGGATAAAATTAACTGAACCGGATCGCTGAAGACACCACGACCTACAAGATTAACTTCCAGCTTAATGGAAATATTCCCTCTGTTAATAAAAAGTTTGCCGGTATCTGTTTTGGGTACAATTGAAACTTCCTTCAATCCTGATTCTAATCGTTTTTTAATTCTTTTCAGCGTTTCTGCAATTTTGTATAAAGAAGTGTTTCTGTCTTCTACAGGGAGATATGTAAGGTCTATATCTACTGACAAACGCGGCATATTTCTCAAAAATAGATTAATAGCGGTCCCTCCGTGCAATGCTAAGTTGTTTTCTTCCGCTAAAAATGGAAGGGTGTCCAATAACAGCATTACTTGTTTCTTATATTCCTCCTTCATCTTTTTTTAATTCTTTTGGGATTGTGATTTGATATTTTGACTCGTAGATTCCGTTAGATACTATGCTTCTTTTCCCTGTTCCTAAATCGATAATTTTTAAATCTATATATTCCAACCATTTATGATCGGCTTTTTCAGCCATAAAGAGAAATAATCTTTTAACTTTTACGGAATTACAGGACACAAGCAATTGCTGAACGCTTTGTGGCCTCAGATTGTTAAGTCCTTCAAATATTTCATAGCACTCTATCAGAGATTGTTCTTTCGGTGCCAGATAAAGACATTCCATGATTGCTCTGACAGGAGATGATATCCTGAGTTGAAAACCTCCGGAAATGAAATCTGTCATTCCGATGCCGGCAGGCAAAAAGTTGCTTTGAGTATATGTATAACTATATCTCAATGCGGGATATTCACGAAACCATTTAGGTAAGTTTTCCTTGAGAGGACTGAATAGAGTTGTTTTGGTTTCTCCGAAGTGCAGGTATTGCGCTTTTCCCTGTAGACTTAAGGCAGACTTCCCTCCAATATGAACAGGGATTTTTAGCTGATGTTGTAAGGCAGACAATGCTCCTTCTATGGTGATATTTTCTCCTGTCCGTTTCATGGCACCAAATCCTATGGATTCTAACCAATGACTTTTTCGATATTGTTTTTGTAGCTCAGGACTGTATCCATTTTCCACCATCCAGGAACTGGTAAATATGGTACCGGGTAATTGAGCCTGTAATAGTTGGTTTATTTTTGATGTTTTTTGGGTACTCATAATACTAATTTATAGTAATTTTTAAACTGAAACAATTGTGGGTTTAAAAAATTCTCCCAAATGGTATTTTTGATATGCTTCTATTACTTTTTTTAATCTTAAAATTTAAAGAAAATATTTACTGAATAGTAAGTGTTCTAATGGATACTGATGCCTTTGGCCTTATCTTATTCTTACCATCAGGTAATCCGACTGTTTAGATAAGCCTGTGTATTTTAACTACTTTTGTAATCGCCAGTTAGAATATGAACCAGCCCAAAAAATCTCAGGAAAAAACAAGACTTCATCCCCGGAACAAGAACCGGGAACCTTATGATCTGAATGCTTTAAAAGCAGTGGAACCTTTACTGGTTCGTCATATTCAACCTAATAAATATGGTGAAGATTCCGTGAATTTTGCTCACCCGGAAGCTGTGAAATTGCTCAATAAAGCATTATTGCATCATTATTACGGCATCAAAAGCTGGGATTTTCCGAAAGAAAATCTCTGTCCGCCTATTCCCGGGAGAGCAGATTATCTACATTATATAGCAGATCTGTTATTGCAAAGTAATTTTGGAAAGATTCCCGCCGGAAAAGATGTCAAAGGTTTGGATATCGGGACGGGAGCTAGTTGTATTTATCCAGTCATTGGTGTTACAGAATATGGCTGGACATTTATTGGGTCAGACATTTCCCCAAAATCAATAGCATCTGCTCAGCATATTGTGGACTCGAATGACTCTCTGAAAGATAAAATCGAGTGCAGATTACAGAAAAATCCCCAATCAATTTTCAAAGGAGTCCTGAACCGTGATGAAAAAATTGATTTTACGATGTGTAATCCACCATTTCACGCTTCAGCAGAAGAAGCCCGGAAAGGAACCCAAAGAAAAGTTCAGAATCTGTCCGGTAAAAAAACGGCTGCTCCTGCGCTCAATTTTGCAGGAATCAATAATGAATTGATTTATCCAGGTGGAGAGTTAGCTTTCATTCAGCAAATGATAACAGAAAGCAAAAGTTTCACCGGCAACTGTTTCTGGTTTTCAACTTTAGTTTCTAAATCTTCCAATCTGAAAAGGGTCGATCAGGCTCTGAAAGAAATTGGTATAGAACAGACCAAAACTATTCCGCTCGGAACAGGTAATAAAACCAGCAGAATTGTTGCCTGGAGCTTTCTTTCTAAAGAGGAGCAAAAAGCATGGCGGGAAACGCGATGGCGGATCTCTCAAAAGAAATAGTATCTGTTCTGATTTTTAAGCTGCTTGAAAATTATAAGAATACTTTAAAAAGATCCATCGGTTTGAATCAAAATACTGACAGACACAGTTTATCTAAAGTCTGATCATGTATAAACAAAGAAGATGGATTTAAAATCAAATGAACCTTTTTGGCTGATAAAGAATGGATTATTGTCTTCTTATCCTTCTTTATGGCAAAATACAGAGTGTGAAGTGCTGATAATAGGTGGAGGTATTACAGGTAGCCTGATTGCCCATCAATGTGTTGGAGAAGGATATGACACTGTCCTGATAGATAAAAGAGAAGTGTGCAACGGGAGCTCTTCTGCCACCACATCTATGCTTCAGTATGAAATAGATACACCACTGTACCGGCTGACAGCAATGATAGGAGAGGAAGGTGCACGTGCGAGCTATGATGCATGCGATGACGCTATTGATCGTTTAGGAGAAATTGCTGCCGGTATTCATTCCGAAGCGGGATTCACAAAGAAGAGCTCATTGTATTTTGCTGCATGGAAAAAAGATGTCTCCTGGTTGAAAACAGAGTATGAAGCGAGGAAGAATGCAGGTTATGAAGTGCAATGGATGGAGCCGGATGAGATTCTGGATAAATACGGAATTCATCATACACATGGAGGTATTCTTTCCGGGCAGGGAGCCAGTGTAGATGCTTTTATGTTAGCACATGAATTGCACCGGTACAATACAGATAAGGGATTACGGGTATACGATAAAACCGAGCTGCTCAAAGTAGAATATAAAAAAGGATTCAATCTTTGCCATACATCTACCGGAACTTGCATTAAGGCAAAAAAAGTGATTTACTGTGTAGGGTACGAAGCGGCGAATATGATACCGGAAAAGTTTGTAAAGCTGCTCAGCTCATATGCGATAGTTTCAGAGGTCGACGGTGAAATTTTCCGAAAATATAAAGACCTGCTGATCTGGAATACAGCAGAACCATATCTCTATATGCGTACTACTGATGATCACAGATTTCTGATAGGAGGTGAGGATGAAGAATTTCAGAATCCGCAAAAACGGAACGAGCTTATCTGTAAAAAATCAAAAAAGCTGCATGCTGATTTTCAGAAAATATTTCCTGATCTGACCTTTCATCCTGATTTCGCCTGGGCTGGAACTTTCGGGGAAACGAAAGACGGATTACCCTATATAGGAGAACATCAGGATTTCAGAAATTCCTATTTTGTACTGGGATTCGGAGGCAATGGCATTACCTTTTCGGTCGCCGGAATGGATATGGTCTCCGATTGGCTAAAAGGGAAAAAACATCATTTGTCAAAATGGTTCAGATTTGGCAGATAAGATGTGAAATTAGACAGGCAACTATCTAAAAAAATAGCCACGAATTCACTAATCACTTGATTAATCTTAGCAGGTAATCAGATTGTTTAGAGATAGTAAAAAATGTATGATATGTCGAAAATTACAATTCGTGCATTAGTAGCAAATAATAACCTTTAAAATAGAAATGTCTGTGTGTTTTGTTAGTTTTAGTATACCATCCTGTATATTAAACACACAGTTGTTGCTTTAAAAAATCATCTGCGCTCAAACCGAAGCCTAAGCGCAGACAAAAGAATCTTATCCCCCTGAAAACAGAGTCCGTAAATCAGCCTGTTATTTTAGGAGATTGGAAAAGTGTATATCTCAAGGATTATTTAAAATATCGTCTAAGTATCCATGCCATTTTCTCGTGACCTTTCAGCAGACCGGTCAGAAAATCTGCCGTTCCCTGATCCGAAAATTTCTCGTCAGCATCATCAATACCTTTTCTCAGGCTTTTGATGATAGTTTCATGATCCTCCATCAGTTCTCTGACCATTTCGAGATTATCAGCGGGATTTTTACCCGGAGCTTCCTTTAAGGAAGAATGTTCAGCAAATTCAGTAGTCGTACCGATGGCATAACCACCCAGCTGGCTCACTCTTTCAGCGATTTCATCTATAGCTTGCTGCATGATGGTATATTGCTCCTCAAAAACTTTATGCAGCTCCATAAAGTTATCACCTTTCAGATTCCAGTGATATTTACGCAGCTTGATGTATAAAATGTGGGCATCTGCCAGGCAGTTATTGAGGAGTTGACAAGAGTCTTTCAGGTTCTTTTCTGTAAGTCCAATATTCGGTTTCATTATTAAAATATTTTAGTGAAAAAATTATATCAATAGAAAGATATACGATACCTGCCCGGGTAATGTTTTTACTATACACTGTTTTAACTAATTTTTGAACTACTATTCAATGAGAATAAGTTGTTGAGATTCTGAAATTACGCTAACACGAGCTATGCGCTGTCCGCTAATACCGATTGTGAATTCAATACAGATCAGTTTTAACTTCGTCTCATTATTCTTTTGATTGCTACACTGGTAAAGATTGTGTAATTTTGAAATTACAATCCGTATAAGACCCAAAACCCTGAACATTTCATAGGCTTAACAGACACTCTTTAAGGATTATATTCGCGCTTTGTTGGGAGACTACATCCCCACCACGATACCGATGGACGGCAAAAGCGTACTGTTGTCGCCGTTCAGATATTTTGTTTGATAATAAAGAGGATTGTCCGGATTCAAAACAGGCTGATTATCTGAATCTCTCACTATAGTAAGATTCGGTGCAAAATTCTGTGTGCTTTTGTATAAGTTTCTGATGTCAAAATATACATTCAGGTTCCATTTCCGGAAGAACCATTTTTTATCTACGCGAATATCTAGCTGAGTATAAGGTTTTAATCTTTCAGCATTGTATCTGGAATAATCTAAAATCCCTCTGTTATTGGCATCCCAGAGACTTCTCAGTGATGAAAGCTCTTCGTCATAAGGTGTGTATGGAATTCCTCCTCTCGCTGACCATCTGATACCTATTTCCCAGTTCTTTTTGAATTTATAACCTAATGCAAGATTCGCTATGTGATGATAATCCCAGCTGGCAGGAATATACTTCCCGGCAGTATCTGTAAAAAGTGTTCTGTAATAAGTATAGGAAAAGATACCGTAAAAGTTTTTATATAATTTCTGTTGCACTAAAAATTCTACACCATAAGCTTTTCCTTTGGAAGTGGAATTGGCTGGTTCGTCACCTGCTATTCCGTAGTCGCCGCCCTCATTGGCAAAAGATATTCCTTTGCCATACAGCATGGGATAGTTATTGTATTTCTTGTAAAATCCTTCTATTGAAAATTTAGTATTGGATGGAAGCGTATAAGCTATGCCACCGACAAGCTGTTGATTCTGAATATATCTGAGCGCATCCTGATTGACCAGTGAACCATCTGCTTCTCTATATCCGAGTATAGTATAGACAGGCATCTGATAATAAATACCGGCATTGGCGCTGACAGATAGCGCATCTAGGATTTGATAAGAAACAGATAGTCTGGGAGATGTCTGTTTGAGTGGATTCGACATTTTGGAAGAATAATTTGTTCCATCCCAACGTAATCCTGCTGATAAGGAAAGCTTGTCCTTGAAATATTTTTTGCTTACCTGAGCAAAAGCTCCGTATTTCTGTAAGTTCAGGATACTGTTGTATTCCAAAGGTGGAAGACCTGATGTGATGACCGTTCTTCTGAAGGTATTATTGGTATATCTGGCTATTTCATATTGAAAACCATAGTTGATTCTGAATCCTTTCTTTCTGATAGTATGTTCAATTCTGAGCTTGTTTTCAGCTTCTTTGGAATCAATAGAATAGAGTTTCAGCTCCTCATTATTAACCTGGTTGTTGGCATATTTTGAGATTTTATTACCCAGCATACTTCTGCTTGCTACCACCATCAGCGTACCATTGTCAGTGAAATATCTGTACCGAGCACCTATTGTATAATTCCATTGGTCGAAATATGGTAAGTATCCCAACTGATACCTGTCTTCCTCAGTCTCATCTTTATCCAGATTGAGATTAAAATCATCAATTGCACCGATTCCGAGAATGGTCAGGTCGTGCTTTTTATTGAATTTGTGTACTGTTTTGAACTGAAAATCATTGTACGTAGGTAAGAAAGGTAGCCCTAATGCTTTAAATAGAAATTGTAAGTACGATCTGCGTGCAGATAGCAAAAAAGTAGATTTTTTGCCCATAGGACCTTCGAGTGTCAGACCTATATCACTGGCTCCTACAGTAGCAGTAAAACCAACTCTGTCACTTCTTCCTTCTTTTTGTGAAAATTCAAATACAGAGCTCAATGCATTATTCCTGTTAGCTGGAAATGCTCCCGAATAAAAATCTACCTGCTGAATAAAATCTACATTGATCAATCCGTTGGAGCCGCCCGAAGCGCCTTGTGTTGTAAAGTGGTTGATAGTTGGAATTTCTATATCGTCTAAGTAATACTTGTTTTCAGAAGAAGCACCGCCACGGATGAGCAAATCATTTCTGAAAGTAGAACCGGTAGCTACTCCCGGCAATAATTGTACTACTTTGGAAATGTCCCGGTTTCCTCCGGGAGATCGCTGAATTTCATTGACCCCAATGCTGTTCAGTGAAACGGGAGATTCTGCATTTCTTCTGAAAGCGCCGGAAGTAACCTCTGTAACAGATAATTCTACACCGGATTCTTTGAGCCGGATATTTAAAATGGCCGGAATGGCATCACTGACCTGGATTTCGTAAAAATTTGCAGTTTCATAGCCAATATAGCTGACAGAAATATTATACAGCCCGGTAGGTAGATCTTCTATTTTAAAAAAGCCATTTTCGTCGGAAATTCCTCCTGTAGCTGAATTCTGTATTTTTACAGCAGCTCCGATAATCGGTTCATTATTGATTTCGTCTGAAATATTTCCCTGGATGATACCTGCTAAAGCCGAATGGATCGATACAATAAGAATGAGTGCCAAAAGTGCCGGAATTCGGAACATGAAAATGATTTTACCGATAAAAATATTGAATTGTAAGGTTAAATGCTGTGAATGATAATACATTCCTGAAGTGCCTGCAGATAGAATTCTAAGAATCATTTAGTTACCTTAGTAAATCGAATTCATCCAATGAGAATATTTTTAACTGCAGTTATATTTTTACAAAGCATTGCTGTTTTTGCACAGCGTATCTGTGGTTCAGAAGAACATCACAGGCACATATTGGCGAATGATGTACAGGCGAAAAAAGTTAACGAAGAAATAGAAGAGTTTACACGTAAATACATAGCGGATAGAGCATACATGAAAACAGCCGGGAACATAGAGGTCATTATTCCGGTAGTATTTCATGTGGTGTATTACAACAACGACCAGAATATTTCTGATCAGAGAATCCACGAACAGCTCGAAATTATCAATAAGGATTTCAATGCCCTGAACGAGGATATCTCAAATGTGCCTGCACCTTTTCGTCCTTTGATCGGTAAAATGAATGTGAAATTTGTTTTGGCTAACAGAGATCCGCAGGGGAAAGTTACTTCCGGTATTACCAGATATCAGACATCCAGGGCAACTGCCTTTATTATGGGTACGCATGATGTTAAAAAAACAAGTACGGGCGGAGTGTATCCGTGGGATACCCGGTATTATCTGAATGTCTGGGTGTGCAATCTGAACGGAGCATGGCTGGGATATTCAACATTTCCGTCGGACGCCGGGAAAACGACCGATGGTTTGGTGCTAAGTTATAAGTATACTGGTAAAACCGGTGCTCTCAAGCCTTTTCACTTCGGACGGACCGCCACACATGAATTAGGACACTATTTTAATTTATACCATATCTGGGGTGATGAGAATGATTGTACCACAGATGACGGAGTTGCTGATACACCTATACAATATACTAACTCTGCAGGAACACCTGTATTTCCCAAATATGACGATTGTAACAAGACATCTCCCGGAGTGATGTTTATGAACTATATGGATTATTCGAATGATACTGCCTTGCTGATGTTTACCAGACTACAGGCAACACGTATGGAGGCAATTCTGAACGGAGCCAGGGCCTCATTGAAAAGTTCCAAAGGTTATGTTGCTCCCGTAAATTTTGATCTCAGTACATACACAATTCATTCACCTGCCCGAATTTTGTGTGAGAATAATTTTACTCCATCTGTCAGCCTGCTTTCTTTAGGATATGAAAAAATTACCAGCTTCAATATTTCTTTGCAAATAGGAGACGGAGAAATCGTTACCAAAAGCTGGTCCGGAGAGCTGAATCTGTATGACAGCGTGAAAATTGATTTTGATCCTGTCGGGTTAGCGAATGGAAGTCACGATGTAAAGTTCATGATTTCTTTCCCAAATGGACAACCGGCAGATGACAATCCGGCTAATGATGTTTCAATCATTGGCATACAGGTTGGAGTTGAGAGCCGCACCTTACCATTGAATGAAAATTTTGAAGATGAAAATATTTCTTCCAGAGGTTTTTCTGTCATCAATTCGGACAACTCCATTACCTGGAAGAGATCAGCTTACAAAGTCAGTAAAAAGGGAGACTACTCCTATTTTATGAATAATAATGAATACAATCCGGATGTGCTGAATGTAAGCTATGATGAAAAAGATGATATAGTGTTGCCGTTTCTGGATCTGAGAGAAGTAGACAGTGCGGTGATGTCGTTCTATCTGGCCGCTGCTCAATATACAAACGTCAACCAGGCAGTGAATAACTGGGATACCCTGAAAGTTCTGGTTTCTGTAGATTGCGGGGCAACATACGATGTGATCTATAATAAATATGCAAAAGATTTGATTACTGTTGCTGCTGCTGTTAAGACATTTTTTACTCCGACAGCTTCTGAATGGAGAATTGAAAATCTGGATCTGACTCCATATTTAGGCTATAATAATGTGATGATCGTTATCCGCAATGTCAGTAATTTTGAAAACAATATTTATATCGATGATCTGAAAGTGAATGACGGAAAATTTGTTTCAGTCAGAGAATATGTGACTCAAAAAGATGTAGAGATCTATCCCAATCCGAGCAATGGGAGTGTAGTGCTGAAAATCAACGAATCTTCTGTAAGATTAAAACAAGTGGTCTGGATAAATGCACTGGGGCAAACCGTTCTGGATAATTCAGAAAAAACTTACTCCAATATCATACAATTTGATCTTTCCAATCAGGCAAAAGGCCTTTATATCGCAAAACTTGTATTTGAAGACGGTTCTGTGACTACTAAAAAGTTATTGCTGGAATAGCGAAGCACGTATCCCAATAGTTGTGGCGGCACAATGTAGGTTGAGGTCATTGAGCGCAGTCGAAATGCCGAAAAGCCTTCCGATAGCTATGCGGGACGATTCTTTTGGTACTTTTCTACTAAAGAAAGTACAAGAAAAAATAATTTTGTTGTTGCTTCTATCTAAGTGTAAAGAGAAGATTATGTTAAGCCTTTTTGTTTCTGTACTTTTCTGATATCTTTTTGGATGACTTTGTAAAGGATGTCAGGCAGCCATCTTTTAAGTAGATAAGTAAGCTTGGATGTAAAATCCACCAGTAAAATGAATTTTCCTTTTTCCAGTTCCTTTAATGTAGCATGAGCAACTTCATCAGCTGTCCGTAATTTTGCATTTCCTGAAATAGCTTTGGTTTCTTCCGGCTTCGTTTTATTTTCTTCTTCAAATCCGGGTGTTTCGGTATCTGGAGGACAAAGTACTGACACGCAGATATTCATCGGTTCAAGTTCGCTTCTAAGCACTTCTGATAAACCTATCAGGCCAAATTTGGTCACAGAATAATCGCTATACCCATACACTCCTAAAAATCCCGCTATAGATGAGGTGTTGACAATATACCCGCCAGTTTGCTTCATGTAAGGCAATGCTGCCTGAATGCTGTTCCATGCTGTTGCAACATTCAGATCAAATGAATCTTTGAGCTGTTGAGTGCTGATATTTTCAAAATAATCAGGAATAGCTCTGCCCGCACAATTGATCAGGAAATAAGGTGTGATACCTTTTTCGGCTAAAGATTTAAAATGAATTTTCAGACTATTTTCATCTGTAGCATCTGCTGATAAAAATTCAATGATTCCCTGGGGATAGGATTGTTTTAGCTCGTTTGCAGCTTCTTGTAATTTTTTCTCATTGCGGGCAATCATCAGAACTTTTGATTGCCTGGATAAAAATGCTTTTGCCAAAGCAAATCCTATTCCGGTAGAACCACCAACAATAAATGCCCATTTGTTTTGATATTGTATCACCATAACTCCACTGCTAAAAGATAGAATATTTTTCTTTAGCAACTTCTATCGGACAATGATTGAAATGCCACCATTCATGAGGTATAGGTTGAAAGCCAGCTGATACCATTACATATCTGAGCAAAAGCCGGTTGGCGAGCGCATCTTCAGATAATTGACTATTATGAAGGAAATCTATTTCTTTAGAAGGTTCAGCCAATGCACCGAAATAGTCATAAATCGTTCCCATGTCCAGCAGCTGATCATCTGGATCAATCAGGCCAATATCAATCGCACAACCATAATTGTGAAGTGAACCGATTTCCGGATGAGCAATATATTTTTCCTTGTCTGTACCTTTTACTTCTTCAAATAATGCCACTTGTACCGCATGTGGTCTTGCAGCATCCCAAATGACAAATCTCCATTCAGGCTTGACGGACTTCAATATCTCCTGTGCTTTTACCAGTTTAACAACAGCATCTTTTGTCAGCATTGCCTGGAAATCTTCCGGATAAAATACCTTTTCCGCAAAATTATCTGTGCCGGCATATTTCAGATCGATGAAGACTTCCGGCAAGTATTCATGTATGGGTACGAGATGGCTCATTAATTTCAAACTTAATAATAAATGATTTAGTATCTCATCTAATGACAATCTATATTGATAGCAGATTATTTACTTTAACCTGCGAATTAGTTCTCTAAGCGAAACGGCATCTATACCCTTATTCATAGCCCAGCTATCGGACGACGGTGTCACAACAAAAGTATGTTTGGGCTGGATATCTTCAATGGCTATATGATTGCCTTTGGATAATGACGGCGAATAAGAAGCTTTACATTCTACGGCAAAAGTTCGACTGTCGAGCTGTACTACAAAATCAATTTCTGAACCACCGGAAGTGCGATAAAAAGAGATTTCTGCATCAGGAAATGCACCACGCAAATTGGCAAGTACTACTGTTTCCCATATAGAACCGAAAGCAGGGTGCCCCGAAAGATCTGTGAAAGAACGAATGCCCAGCAATGCTGAAACAATCCCTGAATCAGAAATATATACTTTGGGTGCTTTTATCAGACGCTTGCCTATATTGGATATGTACGGCTCTATAACATCTACCATGTAAGTACTTTTCAGGAGGTCGATATAGTTTTTGACTGTTTGATTACTCACACCCAAAGAATTGCCCAGACTGGAATAGTTTACGGTCTGGCCGTTGACATGTGCCAGCATCTGCCACAAGCGTCGCATCGTAGCTGGTGTAAAATTGACCCACTGCAAAAGGTCTCGCTCCAGAAAAGTAGATATAAAGCTACTACGCCAATCAAAAGAAACTTTATCATTCGCCGCCAATAAACTTCGAGGAAAACCTCCCCGCTCAAAATATTTTTCGATCCTTACATCAGGTAATTCCGACCACAGAAACGGTGTTAATTGTTTGTAAATAATCCGTCCTGCAAGAGATTCCGAACTTTGCATCAGCAAATCCCGTGATGCAGATCCCAATACTAAAAAACAGCCCGGTCTGTTCCATTCGTCTACTAAACTTCTGATGAGCGGAAATAATTCAGGTTTTCTTTGTATCTCATCTATGCAAATCAGCTTATCTTTCTGATTAGATAAAAACCACTCCGCATCATCTAATTTTATCAGATCAGAAGGTCGTTCTAAATCCAGATATAAAGTCTCCGATTGGGAATTTTCTATCAGATGTTTGGCCAAAGTAGATTTTCCGCATTGGCGCGGACCAATAATAGCTGTAACGGGAAAGTGTTGTATGGCAGAAATGATTTCATCCTCGGAAGCTCTCTGTAAAAACATTTTTATTGGTTTTATCCAATACGAAGGTATATTATTTACTTATAACAACTATGCAAATTTCAAAATAAATTTGAGATTTGCATAGTTGTTATGATGGTCTTATCAAAAAGCCATCCCAAAGGACGGCCCAATAATGAATCTATGTTTCTATGTTTTTTGGGAGCACTATTCTATTTACACAATGTCTTAAACGCACTAACCTCATCTGCTTGTTCCTTGGGGGATGTTCAGAGCTGGTAGTAGTCGCATTAGATGGAATTGCCTGTCAGGATTTTTGTAATCGTTCATCATCTTGTTGTGGAGATTTTGGGATGGGATAGGGTATTTTTATACCTATCATCAGACTTTCCCGGATAAAAAATGGAGAATTGTAATAACTTGTAAAATCTTAAAGCAAGTTTTATTAATACCAATATTCAATCTTGAAAATGGCTGAATCTTTATTTTTTACTTTTAAAAGCTTCTCCAAAGAGGAAGATCTTTTAGAATTTGCTGAGTTTTTAAAAGAGCAAAATGTAGAGTTTGAGCTTGAAAACAATTCTCTTTTGTTCGATCCTTCATTTGTCAATAATGATTTGTCTAAAGATTATCGAATAAAACTCAGAAAACCCGATTTTGAGAAAGTTAATTCTTTACTGAATGAAATTTCTGAACAGCAAATGGATGATGTAGATGAGGATTATTATCTTTTTACATTCTCCAATGAAGAGCTGCTGGAAATACTATCACAGCAGGATAAATGGGGGAATTTTGACTACGTGCTTGCCCGGAAGATATTGGCAGAAAGAGGGATTAATATGACCCGGGAGCAGATAGATGATATCAACAAAAGAAGGACAGAAGAACTTTCCCAACCTGAAGAAAGCCAAAGAAACTGGATTATTGCAGGTTATCTGTTTTCCTTTTTAGGTGGAGTCATCGGAATTTTCATCGGCAGGCATCTGATGTCTCATAAAAAGACATTGCCCGATGGTAGCAATATTTTTGCATATTCAGCATCAGACAGGGAGCACGGTAAATATATTTTTATACTTGGAATTTTGTTATCCTTATTCTGGATAGCGTTCAGGTTATATCGGAATGGATAACATAAAACAGACCATATTATTCTATCAAACGTAATATTAAATCAGAATAAATTACCTGTCTATAAATCAATTTGGTATTATTTCCTATATTCTGCTGATAGCCATACCTGACCAAACTGCAAATAAGCAAAAGAGGATGCTGATGCCGATATAGATAAAAGCTGTAGAAGAATTTCCTGATTGTAATAGCTGGATATTTTCAGCAGCAAAAGCCGAAAATGTAGTATACCCGCCGCAAAATCCCGTGATCAGCAATAACCTTAAATCAGTTGGAGGCACTTCGTGTTTTTCAAAAGTTCCGATCAGAAAACCGATCAGTAAGCAACCCAGAATATTGGCAGTGAAAGTAGCATATGGGAATGCCGGCTGGAAATATTTTTGTACAAAAACAGAAGTCAGATAGCGGAGAATACTCCCTGCACTGCCTCCCAAACCCACTAAAAGAATATTTCGCAACATATTTTACTGAGTTAAAGCATACTGTACCAAATTCGCTCCCATACGCAGCGCCTGAAGTCTTTTTTCTTCAGGATTGTCATGCACGGCAGTATCTTCCCAACCATCACCCAGATCTGATTCATAATCGTAAAAGCAGACAACTCTGCCTTCCCATATCAGCGCAAAACCCTTTGCCGGTTTGTTTTCATGCTCATGAATTTTGGGCAAGCCTCGAGGAAAAGAAAATTTCTGGTGATAGATCGGATGATTAAACGGGAGTTCTACAAATTCAAGCTCAGGGAATACTTTTTTCATTTCTCTGCGGATAAACGGATCCAGTCCGTAATTGTCAGAAACGTGTAAAAAGCCACCTGCAATAAGATAAAGCCTGAGATTTCTTGCTTCTTGCGATGAAAAGACAATATTTCCATGTCCTGTTAAATGTACAAAGGGATAATTGAAGATCTGTGTGCTGGATGGTTCTACTTCCTGAACATCAGTGCTGATATCCATTTTTAGCTGCTGGTTGCAAAACTGTATGAGATTTGGGAGAGAAGTAGGATTAGCATACCAGTCTCCACCACCTTTGTATTTCATCAGACCTATCTTTACAGTGCTTTTATTTTGTCCATAAATGCTGGTACAGCAAAATATGAAAGCCATGACTATTAGATATCTGATATAGGACGATGTGCTCATTTTACCATTTTTATCATCAGTTCATAGTGAATTTCTGAAATTAATCTCTCTTTTTAGCCATATCACCTGAGATAATGCTGGAGAATCTTCCTTTCATTTTTAACAGCGGCTCTTCCAGGTATTTGAATGTCAAAGATGAAATGAGCGTAACGAATAATGTAGAGAAAACAATTACGATAATACTGACAGCCTGGTGCGGAAGACCTTCAAATAATGGTCTGAATAATTTGAAGATGACAAAAATGCTCACAATGTGAAACATGTAAATTCCATAAGAAATTTTACCCATGTAGTTGAAGAACTTATTCTCCATATTGACAAATGAGTTAGGATTGGAAGACAGATTTAAAATCATTACTGCAAACAGGAATGCATAAATTTCTGCATGAAAAACAGGAAATCTTACACCAATGACAATACAGCCTGCAAAAACAATATAACTGCCAATATCTATTACAGGGTGATACAGAATTTTGAGAAAAGCTTCCTTTTTATTGTACTTGATCCATGCCAGCAAGCCACCAATGGCCATTGTGGAAATACAGAAATTCTCCCAGACAGAAAGTGTGATTCTGACCGCAGATGTATTGGCTTGTCCTTTACCAAGGTACATCAATGTGAAAAGTACCAGATTGTAGACAATAACTACTCCGAATAAGGTATAAAGAATGTTTTTGCTCATTTTCACCAGCCAAGGCCACATGAAGTAAAATTGCTCTTCCACGCCAATAGACCATGAAGGCCCTAATAATGGCACCGGACTCGGATTAAAAACTTTTACAGCTATATTGGGCAAAATCAATAAGTACAGCAATGCCATTGACCAGAAGTTGACATCCTGTAAAGATGCTTGTCCGGGAATTTCAAAAAAGGGTATATGAGGCCAGACAAATAGTCCCAGAATGATCGTGAAAAAATATAAAGGCCAGATTCTCAATATCCTTCTTATATAGAAGTTCTTGATGCTGATCGTACCTACTTTTTCTTTCTCAGCCATGAGTAAATAGGTGATCAGATAACCGCTCAGAACGAAAAAGCTGATAACTGCAAGGTGTCCAAATCTTTTCAGACCTTCGGTATAATAGTTTTCCATGCCATATACCCATTTGATCATTTCGGTATGCGTAACAATAACAACCATACAGGCTAGATATCTCAGGCCATTCAGATTTGGTAAATATACTTTCACAGGGTTAAGATTGGTTTTGTCCAAAGATAGCGGATTGAGTTTGCTCATTTTTCACCTTTCATGATTTTATTTTTCGGAATACATACAATTCCCTTATTTTTAGTGCATAATTCTTAACTGATGAAATTCTTCGTAGATACAGCCAACCTTGATCAAATTAGAGAAGCCTATGATTTAGGTGTTTTAGACGGCGTGACCACCAATCCTTCACTGATGGCAAAAGAAGGGATTACAGGCCAGCAAAATATTCTGGAACATTATGTGAAAATTTGTGAGATCGCAGGTGATGGTGATGTAAGCGCAGAAGTTATTGCTACTGATTATGAAGGTATTATCAGAGAGGGTGAAATTCTTGCTGAACTTCATGATAATATCGTAGTAAAAGTGCCTATGATCAAAGATGGTATCAAGGCCATTAAATATTTTACAGATAATGATATCCGTACTAACTGTACTTTGATATTTTCTCCGGGACAAGCACTTTTGGCAGCTAAAGCAGGAGCTACATATATCAGTCCGTTCATCGGCAGACTGGATGATATACATTTGGATGGTATCGACCTGATTGAGCAGATTGTGCAGATTTACAGCAACTATATGTTCGATACGCAGGTATTGGCTGCAAGTATCAGAAACCCTCTTCATATCGTAAAATGTGCAGAAGTAGGAGCAGACGTAGTGACTTGTCCGCTTTCATCTATTACAGGATTGCTAAAGCATCCATTGACAGATGCTGGTTTGGCACAATTCCTTGCTGATCACAAAAAAGCAAACGGATAATTAATCAGCCTTCATGATAATAAAAAAGGAAGTCAAAACGACTTCCTTTTTTATTTCGATATTATCAAGCTCTCAAACCTGGAAAATATTTTTATTCCTGTAAAACCAGGTTGTAAGCAGAATACAATACTATTGAGACTTTTTCGGAGTGAAATAAGCTATTGCATAATTCCTGTATTCCATAGCATTTTGGTGGAAGTTTTGCAGATTTGGCTGTAAAAGACGATGATCTTTGTCATAAAACAATGGAAGAACCGGAGCATCGTTGGTGACGATCTGATCCGCCTCTGCATATAATTTGTTCCTTTCTTTATCATCAATAGTTCTCAGAGCTTTTTCCAGTACTCTGTCAAACTCTTTGTTGACATACCGGTACGAATTGATGTAGGTTTTTTCATTCACATCAGCAGGTACGTACTTAGACAGGAAAAGATTGAGAAAGTTTTCTGCTTCCGGATAATCTGCTACCCAGCCCAAACGCCAGAAAGCAGCTTTTGCTGATTCAACTGCCTCTGTATGCTGAGCCCATGGAACTGTCAATAATTCTACTTTGACACTCAGTACCTCATCGAGCATTTTTTGGATAGCTTCTGCAACCTGGCTGTTTCGCCCCCCGCCGCTATTGAGCTGAAGTGTGATTTTAGGAAAATCTTTACCGCCCGGGTAGCCTGCTTCTGCTAATAAAGCTCTGGCTTTTTCCGGGTCAAATACATATCCCTTTACCAATGTAGCATCGTAAGTACCTGTTCCCGGAGGTACCATGCCGTATTTTGCAGGGAAGCCGGAATTTCTCAGTGTGTAAGTGCACAATCTCTCTCTGTCTACTGCATAGCAAAAGGCCTGTCTGACTCTTTTGTCTTTGAAAATCGGATGGATATTCAGAAATCCATAATATTGCAACGCCATAACAGGTTCTGACTGCAGCTGATATTGTTTGAATTCATCTTTCAGAGTGCCATCCGGTTTCAGAACTTCATCCACCATATCCAGTGGAAATTTGTACAGGAAGTCAATGTTGCCTTTTTTGAATGAAAGCAGCTCCGCTCTTTTCTCTTTGATATAAGTAACCTTAATGTAGTCAATATATGGAAGCTGATTGCCGAATTCATCCTTCCCCCAATAATTATCATTGCGCGTCAGAAAAGTGATTTCGTTTTCTCTCATGATCTTCAGCTTGTAAGGGCCAGTACCCACGCACTTGATGCGCATCTCTCCACCATAAGCATCAACAGCTTCTTTTGGATATACCTTGGCAAAAATGAGCCCCAGCCTGGATAAAAACACAGAAAAAGGTTCATACAATTCAACGGTAACCGTACTGTCATTGAGGACTTTTACACCTTCTACACCACCGGCAGGCATCTGTTTCTTTCCGGTAGCCTCATTATATTCGTTGGCACCTTTCACTACATCTTTGAAAACCCAGAAACCCTGATTATCCGCAGGATTGTTGTAGCATATACGATCAAAACAATATTTTACATCCTGTGCTGTGAATTTTCTGCCTGTGCCATCCGGAAAACACGCATCATCATGAAAATACACATCTGTTCTCAGATGAAAGGTGTACAAAGTTCCTTGCGGGTTGACATCCCAGCTTTTCGCCAGCGAAGGTTCTATTGCTAATGTCTGCTGGTTAAAGGTGACCAGACCTTCATAAATCTGCTCTGTGATCCTGTGTCCGGTTACTTCGGTAACATTGAGCGGATACAGGCTTTTAAGAAATTCTTCCTCATTATATCTTAAAGTACCTCCGTAGTATCTGCCGCCTTTTGCAGGCCTTAGCTTGTCATTATTGGTAACGGTATCTTTACAACCCGTCAAAATTGCTGTGAATATGAGTAATGTCAGAATTCTATACATAATCAATGGTCATTTCAGATGATTTGATCATCTATTTCTACAAAGATAGGGCAATGGTCGGAATGTACGACATCCGGCAGGATAGAAGCTGAACGTAAAAAAGGTTTTACTGGATCAGTAACCGCGTGATAATCAATTCTCCAACCCTTATTATTTCCTCTCGCGCCTGCTCTGTATGACCACCACGAATAGTGATGCGGATCCTGATTAAAATGTCTGAAAGAGTCAGCAAATCCATTTGCAAAATACTTACTCATCCAGGCCCGCTCTTCCGGCAGGAAACCCGAAGAGTTCTTATTGCCTTTCGGATCATGTATATCTATTTCATGATGACAGATATTGTAATCGCCGGAAATAAGAATATTAGGCCTGGTGGTTTTCAGATCCTGAATGTAGTCATAAAAAGTGTCCAGATATTTCATCTTGATATCCTGACGAATATCTCCGCTGGTTCCGGATGGAAAGTAAGAGTTGATGATCGTAAGATGTCCGAAATCCAGACGCATTAGCCTGCCTTCATAGTCAAACTCTTCAACACCCATACCATGTATAATTGTATCAGGTGTTTTCCTGAAGATAGCACCTACGCCGCTATAGCCTTTTTTCTGGGCAGGAAACCAGGTGTGCTGATATCCCAGGTGCTCAAAAATGTCATAAGGAATAGCAGATAAGTCGGCTTTAATCTCTTGAAAGAGAATGATATCATAATCGTTTGCCTCAATCCAGTTAGAAAGACCTTTGGATAAAGCAGAACGGATACCGTTGACGTTATAAGAAATAATTTTCAGATTGGACATATCCGCTAAAGTAGGAAAATCACTTCGTATTCGTATCAGATGATAAAGATGCAATGAAGTATAAAGTGCGGAAAATAAAAAATCCCAACCTGTTAGATTGGGATTTAAGCTGTAAGGGAAGGATTCGAACCTCCACGAGGCAATTAGGAACTGGACAAAGAACTTGGTGGTCAACCCCTGTCGGCCGTCAACGGGCAGTCCGGCAATATCCAGTCTTTATTTTGAACTCCCCACCCCCGAGACAAGAGGGCATGGCTGCCAATTTCATCACCTCACAATGATTACGTATTCGGATGACAAATCTAATAAAACTATTTCTTTTTTATCAAGTATATAAGTTTTTGTCTTAAAAATTTAATATTCCCTAAATATTGATCAAAAATATAAACAATTTGATATTATGAAGATATTTTCGGAAAGCTTTTTGACGATTTTGTAATTGCGGACTGTTGTTATGACAATTATTTTAATTTCAAAAGCGGTGCAAAGATATAAAACGGATCCGAAACTTTTGTTATCGTATTATAAAAATTTGAAAATTTCTGATTTTATAACTGCTAACGGCATACCTCCGGTTTTTCGCCAAAGTGTCCGACCGTTATTCAGCAGTAAGAAAGTGGGAGTAGAACGCACTTTGTACCTGTCAGTCAGTGCGCGGGATTTTTCAATATCGATATAGATAAACTTTACCTTTGTACCTGATTCCGTTTGTAATTTTTTCAAAACAGGAGACATTGCTTTACAAGGACCGCACCAGCTTGCATAGAAATAGATGAGTGCAAATTCTTCAGACCGTACTATTTTGTCAAAAGTAACTGTATTCATTTCTGTTTTTTTGCGGGTGACCTTTCAGGTCGGGCTATCACTACGGCTTTCCGCCGCGGCGGACGATCCTCCGTTCTATCCCTCACCCGACAATATTACACAAAAAATCCAAAGCACATTGTGCTTTGGATTTGTCATCATTAAGATGATTGATTTCAGTATTAGGTGGCGGTATTCCTATAGAGTCTGATTCCAGGCGATGATACCACCTCTGAGATTATATAGCTTTTCGAAGCCCAATCCGGACATGTAATTGCATACCTGGCCGCTTCTGTTGCCGCTTCTGCAGTATATATAATACGGTGTAGCTTTATCCAGCTCTGAAATTTTATTCGGGAAAGAAGGATCCATGACATTAATCATGATATGTCCCTCTATTTCACCTTCTGCTAATTCAGCAGGAGTTCTTACATCTATAATGACAGCACCGGCTTCTGTTTCAAAACCGCTTTTAAATTCTTCAACGTCTAAATCTTGATATGGCATAGTTGAAATTGTTTATTTACAAAAATAGAATTCTATATCTATTCAATTGTATGAAAAATCAGGTTTTCAGGAAATCTTTATTCTTCTTACACTGAGTGGATGGTCTTTCAGCTGTATATGTTGTCGTTGTGAATCTTTAAAATTAAATACACTACCCTGTGAACGCACAAAATCCAGCTTTTTCAGATCTAAATTTTCTATCAGCCATCCTTTTGTCTGATGAGCGGCAACTGCAATAACTCCATCATCCGGAAACCCAAGATCGGGAGTGCTGTATATTGCTGTGTATCCATAGTTGATGTCCACAGCAGGCGACCAATCACAATCACCTACAGTCTGTGATACTATAGTGTAAATCTGTGACTCCAGAGCTCTGGCTCTGGCTCCTATATGGACTCTGGTAGAACCTCTCAAGGTTTCACAGCAGCTTGGTACAAAAATTACATCTGCTCCGTTTTCTGCAAGTAGTTTACTACCTACGGCAAATTCTATGTCATAACAAATTTGTATACCAAAATTTCCCCATTGTGTTTCAAAAACAGTCACTACAGGTTCTCCGGTACTGACATCCCAGTCTTCACTTTCAAATCTGGTCATGAAAATTTTATCCTGATAACCGGCATAGCCGTTTGGTCCATAAACTTTGGCCCTGTTAATGACTTTATTCAGTAAAATATATGGAAAGCTTGGCGCAATGATGATGATCTGGTATTGTTTGGAAAGCTGTCCTATAAATTTATCTATATCACTATGCAGCGTATATAGTTCTCTGACCTGCTCTACAATATCCAGCCGAACGGGAGGTGGTAAAAGACTGACCAGTTCCATACTCCCATATTCAGGGAAAAGCAGGATTTTAGCCTCTTCGGAAACAGCTTCTTTTACCCATTTTTCAAAATATTTTTTCCAGCCATTCAGGCTATGATGAAATGCCAGTGGATATTGTGCTGTAGCTACTTTCATATTTTATAGAGATTTCATCCAGTAAATCATGGTTTTTGGAGTAGAAGCAATTTCTCCTGTATCCGGCCAGTCAAACCGGGTAGTTAGTTGAGGCTGCTGTACATATTGTCTTTTATTCCAGAATACATCATTGGGACGATAGTCGTTCGGTTTGAGTGGATGATGTTCGCTTCTTACAACGGAACAGAAGGTCGTATGTGTATACTGTCCGAAAGATTTTGCATGATTTTCTCTTTCATCCATAAATCTGTGACCTAATCCCAGTCCCCGGTAAGGTTTGAGCAGAATACTTTCCCCGAAATAAAAGATGCGTTGGATATCGAAATTTTGTTCAATAAACGGAGCTTGTACCTCTGCTGTTTCGTCTGCCAAAGGTATGGCGGTAGTAGCGCCTATCATTTTATTATTATCAAAGACTGCGTACAAAATCGCTCTTTCTGAATTGGCATAGGTTTCCAGATAAGATTTTTCATAATCTACTGTGCCTTCATACAGATATGGGAAATCTCTGAAAACGGTAATTCTCAGATGTGCCAGATCGTCAAAGCAATCTCTGATATCTGCCCCGGTTTTTTTGACAAATTTCAATTCCATTATTGACTCACTAATTGAATCCAGCGCTCAAGATTGTAATAAGTAGTGACTCTGGTAATTTTACCATTTTTTACTTCCAGAAATGCACCTGCAGGTAAAACATATTTTTGTCCGTGAGCAGCAGGAAGCCCTTCTTCTGCTACTTTATAGATGCCGTTGACTACAAATTCAGCCGCTACCCGCGTATCAGTAGCTTCCCCCATGATGACGATGTCAGTCAGTTTTTCATCATAGGCAGCATCCATTTTATTTACAAATTTTCTGAATAGCTCAATTCCTATTCTTGTTTCTCCCTGATTGGAATCGTGTTGAATATTTTCATCCGCAAAAGAGATCATTTTCTCCCAATTTTTGTCATTAAATGCCTGGTAATACTGCACTACGATTTCTGTTGCTTTCATCAAAGTGAATTTATCAGGCTAAAATAATGAAGTCCGGTTAATACTCATCTTAAGATTTCCTAAACATCTTTTCAGGAGGAGCCAAGTGAGGGATTTTAGTATCTGCCTTATTGATTTATACCTTAATTTCTTAATGGTGTAAATAATTGACATCGTTTTCAAATCTTCTGATCAAAGGCTCCTGTCACTCGTCCTTCTGGTGTCAATTTCTTATATTTGTCGTCTTCTAAAGAACGACTATGTCCGAACAACTTCTACAAATGCAGGAGGTCCTCAAAAAATCTCTTGTCAAAATAAAAAAATTAGAAGCAGAACTCCAGGCAGCAAAAGCTCAACCTACAGCTCCGGTAAAAGAACCGATAGCAATTGTGGGACTGGGTTGCAGGTTTCCGGGTGGTATAGAAAACCTGGAATCTCTGTGGCGGGCGCTCATGGAGAAAAGAGATATGTCGGGACCTGTTCCGAAAGAACGCTGGGATAATGATGCTATCTATGATCCCGATCCTCTGCGTCCCGGAAAGACACATGCAAAAACGGCAGCTTTTTTAGAAAATGATATTAAAGCTTTTGATGCAGGATTTTTTGGTGTTGTTCCCAGGGAAGCCAAGTCGATAGACCCGTTGCAAAGAATGATACTAGAAGTAGTATATGAAGCTCTGGAAGAAGCGAATATTCCTGCTGACAGCCTGAAAGGAACGAATACAGCGGTGTATATCGCATTAGGCAACAGTGATTATATACAGGCGAGATTCCGTTCAGGTAACCTGGAAACGATGGATGTCTACGATGCTACAGGTATTCCGTTTGCTACTGCTGCAGGCAGAGTTTCATATCTGTATGATTTACAGGGACCAAACTTTGCTTTGGATGCTGCCTGTGCTTCATCCATTGTTGGACTGCATCTGGCAAGCGAAGCTTTGAATAAAGGCGAAGCGGATACTGCAATTGTTGCATCTGCTAATCTTTTGCTGACACCTGAATTATTTGTAGGATTGTCCAAGCTGGGTTCACTTTCAGCTTCCGGTCAGTGCCGTGCATTTTCCAATGATGCAGATGGATATGTAAGAGGCGAAGGGTGTGGTGTTGCCATTCTGAAAAGAAAAAGCGATGCGCTCAAAAACAAAGATCATGTACATGCTTATATTTTAGGTTCAGCAGTGAAGCACGATGGATTGAGTAACGGATTTACTGCTCCAAATCCTAAAGCACAGCTGGATACCATACAAATCGCTCTGAAAAATGCCAATGTAAGTGTCAGCGATATAGCTTTCGTTGAAGCGCATGGTATCGGGAATAAATTCACTGATGCGATGGAAATCAATGCCATTGCCAACGGTTATAAAGGAACAAACCATCCGATTTATGTCGGTTCTCTGAAGCCGAATATCGGTCATCTTGAAGCGGCTATCGGTATGGCAATGCTGTTCAAGGTAATAGGTACTTTGAAACATAAAACAGTAGCTCCGAATCTGTATTTCAACGAACCCAATGAAGATATCCAGTGGAACAGGATTCCTGTAAAAGTTCCTGCAGAAGCTGTTGCTCTGGAAACACATGGACAGCCACTACGTGCTGCTATCAACCTTTCCGGGTACAGCGGTACAAATGTGCATATGATTTTTGAAGCTGCAGAACAGGAGACTTATACAGCAACAGAGCCTGGCGGAGATACGGTACTGGTATGGAGTGCTAAAAGTGAAGATGCATTACAGGGTCTGGTTCAGAAATATATCAGCAACTGGCATCAGCTCACCCGGAACAGCTTTTCTGAATTTGCATATACCTTGCAGACAGGAAGAAATCATTTTGATGTCAGATTGAGCATTATTGCATCCGGTTTTGAAGATGCATTGAAAGGCCTAGAGGCTTATGCAGGACAGACAAAAGATTACCCTTATAAAGTAACTACAGAGCTTTCTGCTCAGGATACAGCATTTTTGTTTACAGGACAGGGTGCACAATATCACGGAATGTGCAAAGATCTGTATGATGACGAACCTGTATTCAGACAGGCAGTAGATCAGTGTGCAGAAGTACTGGACAAAATGTTGCCGACACCGATCAGAGATATTCTGTGGGGAGAGGCTGATCCTAATCTGATACATCAGACATTTTATACTCAGCCATCTTTATTTGTAGTAGAATATGCATTGGCTCAGCTATGGATGAGCAGGGGAGTACAACCTGCAGCTTTGACCGGGCATAGCATCGGTGAATTTGTAGCTTTAACGATAGCCGGGGCGGTATCATTGCAGGATGCATTGAGAATCGTAGCTATCAGAGGACATCTGATGCAATCTTTACCGGCAGGAGTGGGAGCCATGGCAGCAGTGCTGGCAGATGAAGAGACGGTAAGATACTATACCCAACAAACCAACGGTCTCGTGGATATTGCAGCGATCAATACCCCTAAAGCCGTGACCATTTCCGGAGAAAAGAATGCAGTGGCAGCTTTGGTGGAGGCCATGAAAGAGGTGAAAATAAAATCTGTTCCATTGACCGTATCTCACGCATTTCATTCCCATCTGATGGATCCGATACTGGAGCGGTTTATGAAGGAAGTAGCTAAAATTTCTTTCAGAAATCCTCAGATTCCGGTGATTTCCAATGTGACAGGACAGGAGTTGACACTGGAAGATTTGACACCTCAGTATTTTGCCCGACATCTGAGAGGAGCAGTGCGCTTTGCTGATGATGTACAATATCTTTCAACAGAATTGGGCATACAGGTATTTGTAGAATGTGGTCCGACGCCGACTTTGATAGGATTAGCTGCTAAAACCATTTCAGGAGAAGATAATGTGTTCATTACCTCGGTGAAAAAGGATGCCGGTAACCGGAAAATTCAGGTACAGGCATTACAACAGTTGTTTCACACATCAGTGAAGTTGAATTGGAACAGTCTGTACCAGGGGAAGAATATCAGAAAAATATCTTTACCTACTTACGCATGGCAGCGTCAGGTGTACTGGGAAAACCCGGTCAGGGGCATTGTGGTAAAAGAGGTTACAGCTCCGGAGACTACTGATGCTACGATACAATACATGGCGAAAGAGCTGGTTAAGGCGGAAGCCAGACAGGTGAAAGTTACCAAAGAAAATCTGATGGCTATCATGCAGCTGGAAGGAGCAGAGACATTGGGATTATTGCCTGGACAGAAAATCGATCCCAACAAATCATTGCGTGAGCAAGGCTTTGATTCCATGATGAGCGGTGAGTTCCTGACCAAGCTGGAAAAGCATTTTGATACCCAGCTAGAAATGTCCTTGCTGCATACCTACGGTACGATGAATGAATTGCAGAGATATCTGGTAGACGAATATCTGGGTGGAGGTGAAATTGACGAATCTCAGGCGGCCGTCACAATGAGTGATATCGTTTTTGGTTCAGACAGCGTAGGAAGTACGCACGTAGACAACTGGCATGAAATCAAAGATGTTGATCCTAAGTGGCTGCAGGTCTTCAAGAAATTTGATAAAATGATCAGCACGCCTAAAAATTAATTACAACCGTAGCCCGGTTTGTAAAAATTAAAGACCGGTAGTGGCTTTTTCGCTTCGGTTTTTGATGACTTCCAGGATCATTTCATTAAAGTCATCAAGAATAAAATTTGCCCAAAGCTTACTATAGAAGTTGAAGTTTGTCGTTACCCGGTAAGTACAAGTTAAAATCACTCTGGTTTTGGCCGGAGTGATCTGGTCGAGCTTATAACTACCGTTCAATACATCAAAATATCTGCCGCCTATAATAACATGCTCGTCAAGAGTTTTGGGTGGAATGGATGACGGATCAACATTTATATCATAAGAAAATCCATTGCCATTGTCCCAATTTGTGATTTTTTCCTCAAACTTTATTCCTTTCTCCCAGATGATATGTCGTATTCCGCCGACTTCTTCTTTGTCAAGTTCTCCGTTTAATGGTTTAGGTATACCTATGAGATGAATAAAATGAGTATTTATTTCATTTGGTTGAATATTTCTGACGTTTTTTACATTTTCCCAGACTTTTTCTTTGCCTGCATTAATTTCAATAGAAGTAGAGACTGTATGAATTTGATCTGTCGATTCAAAATTGCTTTCGATTCCGAGTACGATCAATGGGAGAAGCAGCGAAACATATAGCTTGGTTCCGTTTCCTTCCTCTTTCAATTTTACAAGTCTGAAAAGGAATGCCCCCAATGTCCCAAGTAATAAAAATGGCATTACAATGATTACAAGGCAAATCATTCCTTCAAATCCGGAGATAACACTTAGCGTAAAGAATGTAAAAGTGATGAGCCAGGGTAAAAATAAATAAGTCTTGTAAGCTTTCAGCTGTTCCTTAGTAGATAACAGCACCGGAATTGCTCCTAAAATTATTGGCAGTATGAAAATAAAAGCGACTGAGACATTTTCGTTGAAGTAAGTCACAGCTAACATGGATATAAAAGCGTACAAGACGCCTGCAGTCAATCCAACTAATAATGTTTTAAGTCTTGAGTTTTTCATTCTTTAAAGTCATTAAGGTTATGGTCAATCTTCGATGATAGAACTGCTTTCATCGGCTTATTTTAAAAGAATTCCTTTGTCAACACTCTCGTTGAGTAAGTTTTTGGCATACTCCCAAATGGTGGCTGAACCATTTTTTATTGCTTTTTTCTTATCATAAACCTTTTGATAAGGTACATTAAACTCTTTCCATGTTCCGCCATCGTTTGAAGCATTTTGAAGCAGGGGCTCAAATCTATCCATTGCTCTGGCAAATTTAGCCTCATCAGTTATTCCGTCTTCAAATTCCTGCCAGATGGCTATAAATTCTTCTGCCTGCTCTTCGGGTAAAAGTCCGAAGATCCGCTTCGCAGCAATCAGCTCTTCATCTGTATTCGTATGATTTTTCTGAGCGTCGTAGATAAAAGTATCTCCGGCGTCAATTTCAACGATGTCATGGATTAAAACCATTTTCAAAACTTTAAGAACGTCAATTGGCTTGTCAGAATGTTCCGCCAGAACAATTGCCATCATTGCTAAGTGCCAGCTATGCTCAGCGTCATTTTCATTTCTGTCACTATTGAATAGCCTGGTTTTACGTTGTATGTACTTTAGCTTATCGATCTCTTTGATAAAGCTGATTTGTTTCAGTAAGTTATCTGTCTTCATAGTAAATAGGACTGTTGTAAATTTACTACCAATGAAGCTTTTTATTATCGAATCCTCCTGAATTTTAAATGACCATTTTCATTGATAATTGTCAGCTGATTATCTGTTAACTCATATTTCCCTTTCAGATAAATATCTTTTTCTTTCGGATTTATTTCTGACGGGCTTTCAGCAGATGATTTTAAAGTGATGCTATCTTTTGTAAAGATATATTCTCCGTTGGCAAAGCTTGTAAATTCATGTCTCTTATTGATCTGAAAAGTATTGGCAGCTTCAAAATGTAACCTTTCTGCATTCTCAACATTTTCCCAGGTTCCGTAGAATTCATTTCTACCCATGTACTTATTTTTCAAAGTAGTGATCAAAACAAAGAAACCGATAAATACCAGAGGAATATAAATGAACTTGATCTTGCTGACCTTGTTCATCCATGTTGGCCTGTCGCTCTTCTGGAATAATGGCGGTTCTTCTACAAAATATTTCAGCAACATTTTATAATCCGACAAAAGCACAAACAAAGCCATGATTGTCAATGCCAGCGCCATCCCTTTTGCCCCCTGAATATCATAGGCGAAATCCATCAAAAGGATATTAACCATAAAAGTGAGAAAGATGATAATGCCGATTCTGGTGGTTTTTCTGAAAAACAGCAGTATCGAACTGATAATTTGGGTGAAAGCAATTACAAAACCGTACCATTTTGAATATCCGAAATAATACCATGTCAGCTGGAATCCGGTTAAAGAGCCGACTGGCTGGTCGTAAACACTTGGTTGTGTGACAAATTGAGTCTCAAATATTTTGGCAAATGCGTATGAAATAATCATTGTTGCCAGAAAGTAGCGACAAAATGTGTGCAGGTATAGATGTATCTTTTTCAGGTTCATATTCTTCCGGATTTACAGTTGGTTTTACTACGGATAAATTTCAAAGCCACGAAAATAAAACAACGGCCAATCATAGAATTGTACAAATGGAAACTATCAGACAAACAGCCAAATATTCTCTTTTGTTGTATCTACATTCCTGAAAAAAGAATGCGGGTTGCTATGGGTAAGCTTCTTAAAGTTTCGGATGAAATGTGACTGATCGTAAAAACCGTGTTGAGACAGCTCTGTGATATTTTTACTTTCTTTCTGCATGAGCAATGAATTTCTGAAGCGATGTATTTTCCGGTATTCAGAAAGCGATTTGCCGATATGTTTTACGAATAGTTTGTTGATATACTGTCTCGTGAAATTATACTTTTGGGCGATGTCTTCAATTTTAATATCAGTTTCTATATCAGCAAGGATGCTTTCAGTCAGCTTAAAATCTTTGATTTGTAATTTTGAGAGCAGATAATTTTCCAACTCCTGAATTTGTTTTTCCCTGTCTGAATTGAAAATCTCCATCATTTTATCATTAAAATCAGGATGAAAAGTAAAATCAATCAGTGTTTTTTGCGAGAAAATCTCTGCGGTATCTGTTACAAATTGATTGATCCCCAACGGTTTGAAATAAATAGTTACCTCATTGATCAGCTCTTTGTAATAAATCTGAATAGGTTCAGTATATCCGGAAACCAGGCAAGTCATTATATTGGGCTCCGGAGAAGATTGGATGACCACTGTATTATGCTCGCTTTGAACTGCAATATTCTGATTTGTAGTCAGGATACAATAGTTATTGGGGAAAGTGAAATATTTTACTGATTTCGAATTTTTATCTTCTGAGATGAAGTAATAACCCTCAATGTACTTTTGCAAAATTTTATTTTGAGGCTTATAAAAATCAGGCTTCATTTCTTTGTTTGAGCTTAAGGGATGATTGGTAGAATAATATGATCTGTAACTAATGATAATTCAGAAATGCTAACACTATACTTTGATAAAAGTAAGAATCTTCGATTGAATACATTGCTGTCAATGAATGCAAATACAATCGTTTTCATTCTATGAGTCTGTCCATTGCAATTTCACTCATGGTTTCTGCTGCTGCACCATCCAGCTCAAATAAATTTGTGAGATCGAAAAACAATTGCCTGGCAGAATAAACATTTTTATAGGCACCTATGAATAAAATATAGATTGTCTCATTGTCAAAAGGATAATATTCTTTCCCTGTATTTTTATGAGCATAAAGCTGATCACAAAGCTCTTTAATATCATTTATTTGATTTGCCGTCAGTTCAGGATAATCAAAAATTATCTTTTCGGCTTTCTTTAATATGGCATTCTCAAATACATATTCTGTTTCTACAAAGGGCAAAATAGTTTGTTTCCAATTATCGCCAACCGGAGCAAAATGATAGTCCGTAACCATAAAGCCTTTGCCGGTAAGTTGAATGGAGTTTGGAAAAATTTCGTCATATCTGTTATCAATGAGAAATGTTTGCTGTAAGCAATCATACATCGTTAATTCATAAACCAAAGAATCTCCGTCTGTTTTTGTACCGCATACAAGTATTTGATTGTCACTATCAGTATAAAAGAGAACCATTTCATCACTATCCTCACAATCGCAATTCTGTGTAGTTTGTGCGGATGTCACATTTATCAAACCGGCAATTGCCAATAGAAATATTATAACTTTTGTGTGATTCATAAAATTACCGTAAATATTTTGGAGGGTGATTGACCGAGAATCTTTTTGAGTTATTCTAATTGATAAGTAACATTAGTTCGATTTACAGTCAGCTGATGATATTGATTGACCTGAAGTATATTCAATAACTCTTGAACTGTTTCTGTTATAAGATCAATCTCTTGTTCAAAATCTTTAAGATAAATAATTGATCTTTTGCTTTCAAATGAGCTGAAATCATTCAGGAAATTAAAAGCGTTCAATGTTTCTCTGATTCTTTTTCCCTTGTTTGAGTTGTTGTCTACCCGGATATTTAATGTGAATCCTTGTTTTCTATCCGGTCCGATCCCATAAAGGATCATCTGGCTGGAATCATTGATCATTAATGATAATTTGGGAATTTTACAATCAATGATAATAGAAAATAAACCCTCGTCGGTCAAGCATTTATTTAGTATTTCTTTTAATTCCGTCATAGAATAAATGAGTTACAGCAATTGTTTTGAAAGATATGGTAGATGAAAATAAATCTCATGAACTGTAAGGGATTTATATGCTTAGTGACAAGATTTCTTCAATTTAAAAAGAGCTCACCAATTGAGAAATATTTATCTGTGTACATCTTTACCGTCATCTCGCATAATACAATGTAGGTAGTACTACTGTCATGCAAAGTGTGATAATGTAAATAAAGTCAGCAAATGATGGTGCAGGTTTTTCTACTACGGGCTCTCTCTTCATGAGATGCTTAAATACAAATCTCATGGGTCTTTGGATGATGAGAAGAAGCAAGGGCATAGAAGTCCCTGTTAAAAAGAGTGGATGATTATTGTATGAATCCGGAAGATAACGGCAACCAAGTATTAGAATTCCAAGTAAAACAGCTCTGTAATATAATTTGTCGATCTGGAGTATCTTATAATCTATAAACAACCATCCCCAAACAACAAAAGCAATGATATAGTTAATTATGAAAAAGCTTTCATCATCCTTTAGGATCAAATACGTCAAAGCAAATGCAGATATTAAAATTGTAGAAATTATGGTGAACCGCTTTTTTAATTGATTTTCTGTTGATTCGCTTTCTATTTGAGTTCTGATAGATTGTTTCTGCTCAACGACAATTGTTTCAGGGGAATCAAATATGATGTCATTAGGAAGCTGGAAAATTTTACTTTCATTCGTTTCAATTATTCTGCCACCAAAGTCCACTTTGAAATTTTCATTTTCTGACGTTGTCACAAAGACATTGTCATAATCTTTGTCATCAGGAGAAATGTAAACTAATAAATTCTGCCCTTGTAGCTTGTTGTTTTCTTTTCCGGTTGTAAAACCTTCAATCTCTATTTTATATTCTATTCCTTCGGGGTAATTCAGGTAATTTATTAAATAATAAAACCTTTCATTATCAAGCTTTTTATCTGCTTGTATGATGTGGTTTCCACGTCCGTTTTTATAAAGCTGAAAAGCCAATCCATCTTGCAAGTCTTTTGAATAAAGGTTAATCCATTGCTTCAACGCTTTCTTTACGTCGATATACGAACCTCCTTTGATCACTATGAGATTGTCTGCTATCACTTTGTAGTCATTTTTAAAGTAAAATGTCATGTTGTGGCACTGAACGAAGCCGATGTGCAAGCATCTCAAGATATATTCAAAATGCTAATTAAACAACATTGATTCAACTTGTCTGATTTATAAAATTACCGTAAATATTTTGGAGGTTTTGCAGGTTGTTGTATACTTTCTATCGTTGTGTTTTTCCTAATTTTTTATCAAATTTTTCCCAATCTTCATTCTTCCCATGCAGCCAATCATAATAGTACTCTAAAATCAAAGATGACATAGAATCAGGGTGATTTACTTTTCTGTCTAAAAAATATTTCTGTAGACGGGAACCTCCCCACAATCCCCAGTTATTTCTCAGCCATGTTCCAAAACCATGATGATATTGAATGGTCTCATTCTTGTTTGTCAGCTTTTTAATAGTTTCTTTATCTTCTTCTGAAAGTATGGAGTCCAGTGTGATGAAACAATCTTTAATATCTTTAGGAATATAAACTCCTTTCAAAGAATCCTGCTGTTCCAGTGAATGTTTTTCGGTTTGTTGTTTTGAACCTGAATCTGCCTTTTGTCCGTAAGCAATAAAAAGAATTAACATAAAAATCAAAACAGACAAATATTTCATTGTTTTGAGCTTTTTGATGGACAATATTGCGGTGAATTTTTGCATGTTACCTCCGATTTTTGAAAAGATATGCCTGATTTGTTATGCTGATAGGATGAAGCCTATTTAGTATTTAATTTTTAAAGTTGTTCCGTCCAGAAATCGACCTTTAGACTCAGAGATTTTTAGTTTTTGTTCTTCGGACATACCTACGGTCTCACCGGCATTTAGATTGACATCGTACGAAAGAACATAATGAGTCAGATTGAGCATCATTTCATTCAGAGTCTCAAGGGGCTGGTCCGAATCAACAATTTCCATTTCTTTTTTTCCAAAATCTGCAAGTCCGTATGTATAAACTGAATGTTTGCCGTTTTGTCTTACCAAACCAAAATAAATCCAATTGTTTAGAGGAAGATTTTGCTCAGACATTTCTTCGACATTGGCCTGATAAAACTTTTTCTCAATGACTAAAGTTCTGTTGCCAATATAAATTCCCATTGAATTACTGTTGTTCATCACTGCAGAAGCCAGTTTGCTGTATAATAAATTTTCCTGCACTGGTTTTTTCCCAGCATTCATAATGGATAGTATGATGTGACCTTTGTGCTTAGAAGTTTCTTTTACACCGTTTTTCCATAAATAATTGTATTCTGCTGCTCGTTCAACTTCTCCTTCAGGAATAGCTGCGGGAATATTGGCTATTGCAATTTTATAATCCTCTATCGTAAATACAGCCATCCCGTCTGCAGCATCTACATTCTTGACATCGAGTTTCCATTTTGTTTTTAGTTCATTGATAATCCCATCAATATTCAATGAATCAGCCTCTTTTAGAAGAACCATTCCCAATATGACTGAATTAGTATTTACCTCAGTATTTTTTGCCTTTTTTGAAAAGCAAAACAACCCTATTGAAATAATTCCAATAAATAATAGAGTAAGTGATTTTCGCATGATATTGCTGATTTCTGTTATTCTAAAATGCTTTTCTCTCAAATGGGTACGGTGATTATCTGAATTCAGATAGCCGGACTGCGGTGAAGGTAAATAGTTTGAATAAAATAATGAAGTGATATTTGTGGGGTGAGCGCAGAAGGATGACAATAAGCTCAAAGTGCTAGGGTTGATTTTTTGAATGAATTTATTGTCTAGCAACTTAGTACATCTGAAATCCAAATTGCAAATGTATTTCTTGCTCATTTGCAAATTGCCTATAATTACTACACGATCAATTCGTAAATCCAAAATCTGAAATCGTAAATCTTAATTCCTATATTTGGTTTGTTATGCGCTTGAAAAGCATTGAGCTAAAGGGTTTTAAGAGCTTTGCAGATAAAACCATCATTCATTTTGATCAGGATATCACCGGAATCGTAGGTCCTAACGGCTGCGGTAAGTCCAATGTCGTAGATGCGGTCAGATGGGTGCTGGGTGAGCAAAAGTCTAAATCTTTGAGATTGGAAAAGATGGATAACATCATTTTCAACGGGAGCAAAGACCGTCACCCTGCCAATGTAGCTGAAGTGTCCATGACATTGGACAATACCAGGAATCTTTTACCGACAGAATATACTTCTGTCACTATTACCAGAGTGATCACACGTGACGGCGACAGTGAATACCGTCTCAATGGCGTTTCATGCCGTCTGAAAGATATACGGGATCTGTTTCTTGATACGGGTATCAGCACAGATACATATGCGATCATCGAGCTGAAGATGATAGACGACATCCTCAATGATGTGGAAAAGGCACGTAGGAGATTGATAGAGCAGGCTGCAGGTATATCTAAGTACAAAACCCGCAAGCGGGAAACTTTGCTGAAATTGCAGGCGACCGAAGCGGACCTCACGAGGGTGGATGATGTGCTTTTTGAAATAGAGAAAAATCTCAAAGGACTCGAATCTCAGGCAAAAAAAGCCAAGCAATACAAAGTACTGAAAGAAGAGTATAAATCATTGACGATAGATCTGGCATCTTATGAGCTGCTGGAAATCAATCATATCTGCGATGCAAAATTACTCAGCATTCGTGAGCTGGAAGATAAGATCTTACAGATCAATGCTCAGATTCATACTTTTGAAGCGCAGCTACAGCAGTACAGACAGGAAATTGTGGACGGTGAGCAGCTTTTGTCGGATGAACAGAAGCAATTGAACACACTGGTCAACAAAATACAGGAATCTGAAAATGAAAAGAAGCTGCTGATTCAGCAGGAAACTTTTCAGCTCAATAAATCCAGACAGCTCAAAGACAGTATCACTCAGGCGGACACGACCATGTCGCAGCTTTCTAAAGAAGCTCAAAGCATGGACAGCGATATTGCCAAAGCGGAGGAAAGTATGCAGGAGTTTAAAAAAACGCTGACAGAAGTACAGGAACAGCTGGAGGCTAAACGGATAGAAAATCTGAGCCTGCGTGAGCAGTTGCAAGAAGTAGAAAATCAGATGCAGCAGACCCGGCAAAAAACGCATCTGGCAGAGAAAGAAGTCGTGGTCAAACAAACGGAGCTGGACAGTCAGATAAAATCGGCTCAGCAATCTTTGTTTGAAAATGAAGAAAGACAAAAGCAACTTTCAGAAATAGAAAGAGATATCAAAGGATTTGAATCAAAAATCAAGAAACAGTCTTCTTTACTGGCTGAGATAGAACAAAAGGAAGCAGAAAATCTTCAGCGGATCGCAGATCTTGAAATCGCTCTGGACAAAAGCAGAACGGCATTGTCCAATGATGCCAGAATCCTGGATGCCAGGCAAAATGAATACAAGCTCACTAAAAATATGGTGGACAGCTTGCAGGGATTTCCGGAAGCGATCAAGTTTTTGAAGAAAAATGCTCCCTGGCTGAAAGATGCACTATTGTTGTCGGATATTTTGTACAGTGAAGAACAATATAGAGCTGCGATAGAGACTGTGCTGCAACCATATCTGAATCACTTTGTGGTACAGAATGAGGAAGATGCCCTGAAATCTATCCAGGTATTGCAGGACGGAGGTAATGGTAAAGCCGGATTTTTAATATTGGATCATTTTCAGAAGGTCGCAGAAGATACTTTGACACTATTGCCGGGGGGATTGATACCCTTGTTTGGTTTGCTGGAAGTAGATGGACCGTACAAACCTTTGCTGGCTTATCTCTTACACAATATATACATAGCAGCACCGGATCTTCAGGTGGAAAGCTGGAAGTTACCGGAATCTTTCACGGGAGAAATAGTTTCCCATACCGGACATATCCTACGTTCGCCGCACCAGATTTCAGGTGGTTCGGTAGGGTTGTTTGAAGGTAAAAGATTGGGAAGGCTCAAAAATCTGGAGAAGCTGGATAAGGAAATCAAAGAGCTGGACATCAAGGTGCTGGGACTGAAAAAAGAAGTGCAGGATGTGCAGCAGGAATTGCAGGCCTGTCGGAATAATTCTTACAAGAAAACCATTGAAAGAGAACGGAAAGATCTGGCGGATCTGGAAAAATCCTTTGTATCTAAGAAAACGAGAATTGATAATTTCAAAGAAGTAGTTGAGAAGAGTATTGAACGCCAGGCTCAGGCACAGCAGAATATCGATCAGCTGAAAAAAGATATTGTTCCTTTGCAGGAGCAGGCTCAATTGCTGACAGAAGAGCTGAATGTGATGACGGAAAAATCAAAAGTTCTGGAAAATCAGTTCAAGCAGGAATCTGATGCATTCAGTGTTTTACAGCAGACATTCAATCAGCACAACATCCGTTTTATACAGCAGGAAAACCTTTTTAAATCTCTTCAACAAAACAAAACCTATAAGCTGAATCAGATTCAGGCATTTCTGGAACAATCGACCAATAATTCGGAAGAGATCCGGATAATTGAGTCTGAGCTGGCAGAGATCAGGGAGAAAACAAAATTGCAGGATGAGTTCTTACTGGAAGCTTACGGACAAAGGGAACAGATGATGTCAGTGTTGTCTTCCAAAGAATCCGGGTTCTTTGGCTTGAAGCAGCAGGCTAGAAATATTGAGGACAGTATCCGTGAGCAGGAAAAGGGTAGGAGAGCGACAGAAGAAACGATCGCTCAGCTCAAAGATCAGTACAATGAGCAAAAAGTCCGTCTCAATGTCTTGAAGGAAAAATTATCTTTTGAATTCAGAATCGACCTGGAGCATCTTCTGGATGATCTGAAAGAACCGGAGTCTACCAGAGAAGTGCTGGCGGAAAGAATGGGTAAAGTCAAAAAACGTCTGGAGCAATTCGGTGAAGTCAATCCTATGGCGGAAGAAGCCTATGATGAAATGAAAGAAAGATATGATTTCATCTTGTTGCAGAAAAATGATCTCACGCAGGCGAAAGATAGTCTCCTCGAAACTATTCAGGAAGTAGATACTACTGCGAAAGATCAGTTTATGAGTACTTTTGCAGCAGTTCGGGAAAATTTCATACATGTATTCAGAAGCATGTTTACCAATGATGATAATTGTGATCTGATCATTGTCAACCCTGAAGATATACTGGAATCAGAAATAGAAATCACCGCCAAACCCAAAGGAAAACGCCCGCAAAGCATCAATCAGCTTTCCGGTGGTGAAAAAACGCTGACCGCTTTATCGTTGTTATTTGCACTTTACTTATACAAACCCGCACCTTTCTGTATTCTGGACGAAGTAGATGCTCCACTGGATGACACAAACATCAAAAAGTTCAATGATGCCATCAGGAAGTTTTCTGAAAAATCACAGTTTATTCTGGTGACACACAATAAATCTACGATGGCAGAAGTCGATAATATTTATGGGGTGACGATGATCAGGCAAGGTGTTTCACGGGTGGTTCCTGTGGATTTCAGCCATCTGGAGTAGAATATCACTACTGTCTTATTGATTTTGGGTAAATTAATAAATAGACGACAATGAAAGTCCCGATATCAAAAGAATTGACAGAACACTTGATGCTGACCAGCTTAATCGTTGCGGCAGTCGGGTTTTATGACCTTTTTTTCGCTGGACAAAAACTCTTTCACCAAAATATAGTCTTTATTGCTTTTATAGTTCCGACACTTTTGTTTGCATGGCTACTGTTTGACAGTAGGGTGGAATTTAAAGACAATACAAAAGTCCGTAAAGCGGACAGGTGGTTTCGGCTTCCGTTTTCATCATCTGCTGTTTTTTTATTTTCATTATTTCGCCAATTTTTATGTGTGTTGGGATTACCATGACTATTGGTGACAAATACATTTCAGGTGGATTGCCCTTGTTGAGGGCAGGACTATCGACAGTGATTTTGATATCTATTGCCATAGAACATCCCAAAATATGGTTTTCTGACAGCTATAATATGGAGGATGAGTTTGAGAAAATGTCAGACACACCCAAGGAAAACCATCCGATGTATCAAGACGGGATATTTACCTATTCAGAATTTTCGTTTACAGTCCGACTTGAAGCAGAGATTCTGACAATACGTTGGGATGAGATATCTCTGATTCGGGCATATAAAATTGATCAGTTGGCGTATGACTGTATCGTAATCGAAATTCATTTGAGAGAAATGTTTTTTACAATCAATGATGAAACGGCTGGACACATGAAATTTATGGATACTGCATCAGAAAACTTGCCCGGCTTCAAAGAGGATTGGTTTTTCGTAGTTGCATTTCCAGCATTTGAAACGAACCTGACCACGATATATAAGAAGCAAGCGGTACACGACGAAGATACAACCGACTATAAAAACTCTTAGAGTTGCGGAGTACAAGAATATGAGTTTAAAATATTGTCTGAATAATATCATCATAAGTAACTTTGCTTTTGAAAGCTATAACATCTGATTTGAAACAATAGATACTTTACTTCTCTGCGAATATCTGCGAGATCTGTGGGAGAATATTAAAGATTCTTTCAGAATGACTTTGTCCAATATTGCCATGCTGGAAGTATATGGATTATATATCCAAAATCCAAAATCCAAAATCAACAATCTAAAATCGTCAATTCTTTACTGTATTGTGATCCAGGCAATTTCAGCAGTTGTTCTTTTGGCAACAGAACCTTTTTCCGGATCCGGATAAGACCCTATTTGAGCGCCTTTAGTAGTCATAAAAACAAAAGTGCATTGATTTCCTGCATCTTCTGAATATTCCCAGTCATTCATGAGATCATAAAAGAATTTCATCTGCGGGAAAATGCCTAAAAGATTTTTTACACTCATTTTAGGATGAATACCATTGTCAGTTTGCAAAGATTCGTGCAGTGCGATAATGGCAAAAACCTTTTTGCTGTTGAGTGCCTGGACAACAGCAATAACCGGACTTTCGTCTAAAGAGTAAATATATGCCGGGCTGCCACCTCCAAAGCCGAAATCGTAAGAAGTAGCTTTTTGCTTTTGATAATCCTGCAAAATTGAATCTACCTGTAAAAGACTCATGCCCACTTGAATAGGCCCAATACTTTTTTTTCTGATAGCCCAGTCTTTATAAGTAGCTTTTGCAGGAATTTCAGCAGGAATATTATCGGTATTCTTTTCCTCGGGTAAAATAATAGGCGTATTTTCTACAGGAATCTGTGCAGCAGTGATAATCGTTCTGGATGATCTGTTGCAACTGGTTTCAAGTAGGCAGAGTCCTATAAAAAGATATAAAGGCCAATGTCTTTTAGCTGAAAACATAGTAAAATCGAATGCTAATTTATAACTATTTATTGTCTAATGAATCGTAAAAGTATAATTTCTTATTTTATGTGAATTCTTTTAATGGATATTATTTTTATTTTCTTTTTTATTGATTTTAAATCTATTACAGGCTGATTCTTTGCGGATATATTATTCGTGAAGTCTGTTTCTGACTTCTTCGACATCTTTATTGATTTGTTCAGTCAAAGCTTCTATGCTGTCGAACTTTATATCACCACGTATGAAATCCTCGAATATCAGCCTGATATTTTCTCCGTAAATGTCTTCATGAAAGTCCAGGATGAAAACTTCTACTCTGAGCTCGCCGTCATTTAATACGGTCGGACGGTTGCTGATGCTTAAAGCTCCTTTATACCTTTTGTTTTTTATTTCTACCCATACTGCATAAACGCCTACAGGAGGAATCAGCTTGTGGGGATCTTCTACCTGCAGGTTGGCAGTAGGAAATCCGATGGTTCTGCCTATTTTATCTCCGTGGATCACTTTGCCCTGCAAAATGAAAGGATGTGCCAGCCAGGTGTTGGCATCTTTGATATGACAATCAAACAAAGCGTTGCGGACCTTCGTAGAGCTGACAGAAATTTCATCGATGGTCTGAACGGAAATCTCTTCCACCTCAAAATTATATCGGGGACCCAGTTTTCTCAGTAATTCGATATCTCCCTGCCTTCCTTTGCCGAATCTGTGATCATATCCTATTACGATGACAGCAGGGTGAAAATAATTGACCAGAATTTCTCTGACATAGTCTTCTGCCTCCATGGAAGCAAATTCTTTGGAAAAAGGAGTGATGACCAGATTTTCAAGACCGAATTTTTCGAATAGTTCTATTTTTTCGCCAATGGTAGAAATCAGCCGGAGCTCTTTATTGTCAGGATGCAGTACAATCCTGGGGTGCGGGTCAAAGGTCAGCACAACACTTTCTCCGTCAATCTTATGTGCAAGCTCGTTGATTTTCTGGATGATCACCTGATGCCCTGCATGCACACCGTCATAAGTGCCTATGGTCAATACGGCATTTTTGAATGGAGGAAGATGTTCTAATCCTTTAAAGACTCGCATGCTGGCTGCTGATTTCAGATTGTATTTGACTGATGAGATCTTCAATTTTCCATGCATCAGAAACAGAATACTCACCAATATTTTCTCTTCGCAAAGATGTGAGATATGCTCCATTATTCAAAGCCTGTCCGAAATCATGAGCTATGCTTCTGATATAGGTTCCTTTGCTGCATTTGATCCTGAAATAAATATGCGGCAGATCTGTTTTTGTGATTTCAAACTCATAAATAGTGACCTCACGGCTTTTGAGAGATACGTCCTTTCCTTTTCTGGCAAGATCGTAAGCATTTTTACCATCTACTTTGATTGCGGAGTGTGCAGGCGGTACCTGAGAAATCACCCCTCTGAATTTTTCTACATTCTGAAGAATATCTTCTTCCGTAATGTGTGAAATGTCAAAAGTCTGATTGACAGGTCTTTCTGTATCATAACATTCAGTAGTGGCTCCCAGAAAAAAGCTTCCGGTATACACTTTAAACTGATCCTGTATCTCAGTAATCCTCTTTGTGAATTTTCCTGTACAAACGATCAGAAGGCCTGTGGCTTTAGGATCCAATGTGCCCGCATGGCCAATTTTTAATTTTGGAAAAGATTTTTTGAGCGCAAATTTGATCTTATTGACCACATCAAAAGATGTCCAGTCCAAAGGCTTGTCTATTAAAAGTATTTTCCCTTCGGTATAATCTGTCAGCACTGCTTAAAGAATTTGCAGATTATAACCTAATAAAAGCAAAGCAATGAGGATGCTTCCTACAATGATGCGGTAAATTCCGAACCATCTGAATCCATGCTTATTAAGAAATCCGATAAAGGATTTAATGGCAATAATGGCCACTATGAAACCTACAAGATTGCCCACCAGCAATATGCTGATTTCATGGGGAGTGATGAGATGACCGTCCTGATAGAAGTCAAAAAGCTTTTTTGCAGTGGCTCCGAACATGGTAGGTACAGCCAGAAAAAAAGAGAATTCAGCAGCAGCCTTTCTGCTCAGCTTTTGTGTCATACCACCTACTATGGTAGAACCTGATCTGGACATGCCCGGAATCATAGCAAGACACTGGAAAAAACCGATCTTCAGCGCAGTGAAAAAATCTATTTCTTCAGAATCATCATAAATCGGTTTATTGAACCATTTATCTACAAATAACAGGACAATACCCCCGATGACAAGCGTTATTGCCACAGTCATCGGACTTTCCAGCATATCATCTATTCTGTCACTGAACAGCAATCCGAAAAATGCACTTGGAATAAACGCAACAAAAAGCTTCAGATAGAAGTGTATGCTCTGAAAAAATCTTTTAAAGTATAAAATTACTACAGATAGAATAGTGCCCAATTGAATGGCTACCATAAATAATTTGGAGAAAGCGTCAGGCTTTACTCCTAATAAAGCAGAACCAATGATGAGGTGGCCTGTAGACGAAATTGGTAAGAACTCAGTTAAGCCTTCAATGATGGCTAAAATAATGGCTTGTAAATACGACATCTAAAATTAAGCTCTTTCGGAAGGTTTCTTTAAAACTGCGATAATTTCTACTACAAATCCTATGATGATCACAATAGGAGCAATAGTAATTCTTCGGGCAGAATAGACCTCATCCGGATTAAATACTTTAGGATCAGTGCTACCTCCTCCGGACATCAGCATAAAGCCGACAGCTATCAGAACCACACCTATAAACATCAGGATATAGTTCGTTTTGTCAAACAGCATGATACCATCCCCTTTAGGGATTTTATTGAGCATTCCTTCAATTCCTGATGTGGAAGATGAAGCAGATTGTAGCGGTTTAGGAGCAATTTTTGCCATAATGTTACAAATCTAATTAAAATATGTGATTCTGTAATTCCTTAAGCTTACTTAAGACTTTCTGACTTTTAACTTTCAGCTAATAAAGTTCATCCAGCTTTGTCCTCAGGTATTTATTTACCGAAAGAACAGTGCTGATCAGGCAGATAACGATACCTATTCCGATCAGAATCAGTGCTGCAATACCCAGATAAATATAATCCGCTTCCGTCAGATTCATGAGCTGGAATCTGTTTTGCAGATAATACATCAATCCGCCAATCAGTGAAATTGATAAAACACCACTGATGATACCCGCATAGAGACCTTTCAGAATAAATGGTTTAATGATGAACCCTTTTGTTGCTCCGATCAGCTGCATGCTTCTGATGATAAATCTTTGAGAGAACATCATCAATCTGATTGTGCTGTCAATCAAAGAAAATGCAATGATCAACAAAATTCCGATGGTGATCAGTCCGATAGTGCTGACTTTTTTCATATTGGCATTGACCAGCTCCAGCACAGCATCCGAGTAATTGATACTTTTTACATGATCGATTTTAGCCAGATCTTCATGAACTATTTTAATAGAATCCGGAACAGAATATTCATTTTTCAGGGTAATCAGGTATGCGTCGTACAGCGGATTAAACCCTGCAATAGCTTCAATTTCCTGATTCAGCTCTTTTTCAAAATTTTTGATAGCTTCTTCCTTGCTAAGGAACTCCATTGTATTGATATAATGCTTGGCTTGCAACTCCTGTTTCACAGAATCTATAGCTCCCGGCGTAATGCCTTGAACCAGCTCCACTTCGATTTCTATACTTTCTTTGATTTCTATCAGTGCCTTATTCACACCAAAGAAAATCATAAAAAGAACACCCACTAAAAAAAGTATCAAAGTGACACTCAGAATCGCATACCTGAATGTTGGTTTAGCCTTTCTGGGAGATTTATTACCTATATCTTTGGACATAATCGAGTTCTTGAAAATTCAAATATACAGATTGAACATCTTTAGAAAGATTTATTTTATCCATAGATGTTGATTCTGTCAATAGAAAGCTTTTTTATTTTTTGACGTCCCCGCTGAGGCGGGCCGGGCTGTACGCTTGTATTCCTCCGTTACACTTCGGAATATCGCTGCCATCCCTGACGCGCATACGCACAATTGTCCCGTTCAATACCTATATAAAAAGCCCGGAAAGATTTTCATCCTTCCGGGCTTTTAGTATTAAGTGTTGAGACAGCGTCGCATCAGAAAATTTGTACTTCGTACTTTTAGTTTTGTGTTGGCCAAATCGTCAATCAACAATCAAAAATCGTCAATTAAAACTTTTCTCCTTTAGCAGCCTTTTCTTTCAACAAAGCAGGAACAGCGAAGCGGGCACCATATTTAGCTTGTAGCCCTTCTGCTCTTGCGATGAATGCATCCAGACCGTAAGCATTGATGAATTGTAGCGTACCACCGTGGAAAGGAGCAAAGCCCCATCCGAAGATAGCGCCGATATTAGCATCTGCTACAGAAGTCAATACACCTTCTTCCAGGCATCTGACAGTATCCAGAGCTTGTACAAACAATAATCTGTCGATGATTTCCTGTTGAGGCAATTGTTCACCGGCAGGGAAAAGTTCATTCAAGCCGGACCACAGATGTTTCTTGCCATCTTTAGGGTACTCGTAGAAACCTGCGCCTGCAGCTTTGCCCGGACGGTTAAGTGCCAGTAGTTTTTCACTCACAGGATATGCAGGATGCGTAGGAGCTGGTTTGCCTTCTGCTTCAAAATCTGCAGCAGTTTGTTTTCTTATATGTGCCATCAAAGATAAGCTCACTTCATCTGTCAAAGCTAGAGGTCCAACTGGCATACCTGCCTGTAAACCAGTGCTTTCGATATATTGCGGGTCCTGACCTTCTCCCAGTAAAGAAATTCCTTCCAGTACATAAGTAGAGAATACTCTCGAAGTATAAAATCCTCTGCTGTCATTGACAACGATTGGCGTTTTCTTGATTTGCTTGACATAGTCAAAAGCTTTTGCCAGTGTCTCATCATTGGTTTCAGCTCCTGTGATGATTTCTACCAATGGCATTTTGTCCACAGGAGAGAAGAAGTGAATTCCGATGAATTTTTCAGGACGTACAGAAGCTTTTGCCAATCCTGTAATCGGTAAAGTAGATGTGTTAGAAGCATAAACTCCTGTTGCATCCATAACAGATTCAGATTCTTTAGTAACAGTCGCTTTCAGATCTCTGTCTTCAAAAACAGCTTCAATAATCAAATCTGCACCTGCTACAGCATTTGCATCAGCAGTAGGAGTGATCCTGGCTAAAACAGCCTGAGCTTGCTCCTGGGTCAGCTTGCCTCTTTGAACTTGTTTGGTCAGTAATTTTTCAGAATATGATTTTCCGAATTCAGCTTTTTCTAAAGTTGAATCTTTCAATACTACCTCAATTCCGGCTACAGCTGATACATAAGCGATACCGCTTCCCATCATACCTGCGCCAATAACTCCCAGTTTTTTAGTAGGCTGTGGAGCTACATTTTTAGGACGGCTTGCTCCTGCATTGATACTGTTGAGATTGTACCAGAATGCAGTAATCATATTTTTAGATACTTTTCCGGTAGCCAGCTGAGTGAAATATCTCGACTCGATTCTGGAAGCTGTATCAAAATCTACAACTGTTCCTTCTACCACAGATGAAATGATTGCTTGCGGAGCAGGGTAGTTGTTGAATGTTTTCTTCCTGGTCATCGCAGGAACGATAGGCAGCATTCCGGCAACTTTAGGATTGCGGGGATCTCCACCCGGGATTTTGTAACCTTTCACATCCCACGGATTCTGAGAAACAGGATTGTTTTTGATCCATTCTTTTGATTTTGCAATCAATTCTTCCGGAGTATCTGCCAGATCATCTACCAGACCAGCTTTCAAAGCTGCTTCCGGTTTCAGTTTTTTACCTTCAGTCAAAAATGGCAAACTATTTTGAAGACCAATCAATCTTGGCAATCTCACAGTTCCGCCACCACCCGGCAACAGACCCAAAGTGACTTCCGGTAAACCGAATTGAGATTTAGGATTTTTCAGCGCAATTCTCCTGTGACAAGCCAGTGCCACTTCGTATCCACCGCCCAAAGCTGCGCCATTCAAAGCTGCAACTACAGGTTTGCCTAAAGTTTCTAATTTTCTCAGACCTTTTTTCAGATCTTCACACATATTGAAGACAGATTGAGGATCTGTGTTTTTATATAGGCCATCTAAATCTGCTCCTGCGAGGAATGTAGATTTTGCAGAAGCAATGATGACGCCTGCCAGTGTTTCTTCTTTGGACAGCTTATCCAAAGCATCTGTAAAGAGCTTTCCGAACTCATCATTGATGACATTGGCAGAACGGTTCTGCATGTCCATCGTGATGGTTACTATATTGTCTTGATCTTTTTCGTATCTGAACATGAACTTATTTTTTAGATTATTTTAAAATGTCACAGGAGATTAAACTCTTTCAATAATAGTAGTTACACCCATACCACCGCCGACGCAAAGTGTCGCCAGAGCAGTAGATTTTCCTGTTCTCTCTAATTCATCTAATGCTGTACCCAGAATGATAGCACCGGTTGCTCCCAACGGGTGGCCTAAAGCAATTGCACCACCGTTGACATTGAGTTTTTCATCCGGAACATTGATATCTCTTTGCAATCTCAATACCGCAGAAGCAAAAGCCTCATTCATTTCTACCAAATCAATATCATTGATAGTCATACCTGCTTTTTTCAATGCAAGCAATGAAGAAGGACCAGGACCAGTCAGCATGATAGTTGGCTCAGTAGAAATATGAGCTGCCATCACAATTTTTGCTCTTGGCTTTAATCCTAAAGCTTCCCCTTTTTCTTTGCTTCCTATCAGTATCAGAGCAGCTCCGTCTACAATACCCGAAGAGTTGCCTGGATGGTGTACGTGGTTGATGCTGTTCAGATGAGGATATCTTTGAAGCGCTACAGCATCAAAGCCCATTTCACCCGGCATCGCAAAAGATGGAGATAGAGAGCCCAAACCTTCAATAGTAGTGTCAGGTCTGTTGTATTCGTCTTCCTCCAGAACAATTAATCCGTTTACATCTCTTACAGGAATAACAGATTTTTTGAAATATCCTGCTGCTTTAGCAGCTGCAGCTCTTTGCTGAGATCTCAATGCATAGTTGTCGCAATCCAATCTTGAAAATCCTTCAACAGTAGCAATTAAGTCTGCGCTCACACCTTGCGGAATAAAGCTAGTGCTGAAATTTACAGACGGATCCAGGTACCATGCACCTCCATCCATACCCATAGGGACTCTGGACATAGACTCTACACCACCTGCTACCACCAGATCATGCCATCCTGAACGCACTTTTGCTGCAGCAAGATTGACAGCTTCCAGTCCGGATGCACAAAATCTGTTGAGTTGAAATCCTGAAACGCTGTCGTCCCATCCTGCATGCAGGGCTGCCGTTTTAGCGATGTTGGCACCCTGATCACCGATAGGCGTTACACAACCCAGAATAACATCTTCCACCTCTTTAGTGTCGAGACCATTTCTTTCTTTCATCGCTTTGAGCAGGCCCGCTACCAGATTGATAGGAGCTACTTCGTGTAATGAACCATTTTTCTTGCCTCTTCCTCTCGGAGTTCTGATGGCGTCGAATATATAAGCTTCACTCATACAAAAAATATTATAGTATTTTAATAATCAAACGAACGTTTGGTAAAAGTAAACTTAGTGAATTTTTATCACAATTAATAAAGAAAAAGAGATTTTTTGAGCGTAAACCTCATGGGTTGAGTCATCACTATGGCTTTCTGCCGCGTTCACTGAGGGCATCGAAGTGCGGTGCATGATACCTCGTTTTGCTCTGATGCAGGCAGAGCATGTGTGCTGTAGATACAGAAGCAATTTTTTTATTTAAACTCCGTTGATTGATTGCATATTATCAGTAAATCACTTGGCATATATGGTAAAAAAGTGGATTTTTTCAGTTTGTTTTTTGTGTGTTACAGGAATTTGTGCAGCACAGGACAGCTATTATAAAAAGCTGGCAGATTCTGCGTTTGTATTGACAACGCAGAGAGTAAAATATGATCCTGCATATTTTCAGCTCACCTATCCGAATGGAGATGTGCCAGCAGATAAAGGTGTTTGTACAGATGTAGTGATCCGTGCCTACCGGAAATTAGGAATAGATCTTCAGAAAGAAGTCCATGAAGATATGAAAGCTAATTTCAGCCTTTATCCTAAAAAATGGGGCTTGACTAAGCCGGATAAAAATATCGACCACAGAAGAGTACCTAATCTGATGACGTATTTCTCAAGATTTGGTACAGTGAAATCAAATTCTTCTGATCCGGTAGATTATATGCCGGGTGATATTGTCTGCTGGGATTTAGGCAGAGGATTGACCCATATAGGTATCGTTTCCAATAAAAGATCTCAGGACGGGAAGAGGTATCTGATTGTACATAATATCGGGGCCGGACAGGTTTTGGAAGATTGTCTGTTCAGCTTTAAGATCATCGGACATTACACTTACAAAAAATGATATTGATAGAGGCTGCCGTTGCTTTTTTATATTAAGCATCCCCCATATTAATTTTTAGAAGGGACATTGATCTCCCGTCTATTTTCTATATTTTACTCTTTAATAAAGATGAAGATGAAAATATTCAAGCCAGTATTTTTAGTGGCAGTAGCCGCTTTTACAATGATATCAGCATGTAAAAAAGACGAAAATACTCTGCCAAAGGAAAAACCAAAAGAGGAAGAAACACTGGCAACAGTAACGATCTCTACAATTGATATCAGTGGAATTACCGAAACTTCAGCAATTTCAGGAGGGAATATTTCCGTCATTGGCAAAACCACTATCAAAGAAGCGGGTGTCTGTTGGAGCACAGAAGCCAATCCTACCATCTTTAATTATTTTCAGACCGATGCCGCTGTTGCAGGAGAATACAGTGACAATGGAAAAGTTTTTGAGATAACACTGACAGATCTTGAGCCTGATACCAGGTATTATCTGAGAGCTTATGTGAAGCACGGAGATGCTGTTGTCTATGGAAATGAGCTGAGCTTTGAGACAGGATTAGTAGATAAGGAGCAATTCTGGTCATATTTTGACACAGTCAGGACTACCAATTTATTTGTGAATTATGACAGAGATAATCGTACATTATTTTTTGTTGACTATAACAATTCAGGTAATTTAGGACTTATTCAATTCTTTGGCGGATTAGAATATCCCAAGACTTATACAATTGTAAATGTAGAAGATTCACTTTTGGTAGATCAGGTAAAAATGACTTCGGTCTTATATTCCAAACACTGGGTAGGAAAAGGCAATAACGGAACTGTTTTGAAAACGCACGTCGTTGATGATAAGATTTATATTGATTTCGAAAATATAATATTGCAGTCAGTTACAGATACAACTGTCACAAAAAACAGCTCTGCGAGACTTGTATTGCGTCTGTAAAGGGAGTCGGCTTGATAACCCGGCTTTACTAAAACGCGATAAACAGATCGGAAATTAGTTTTGTAATAACAGATATAAAATTTAAATGGTTTTTTTATTTATTGGTTGTATTTTATATATTTGGTAAAACTCCCAATTTATGAAAAACTTTAGATTTGCCTTATTGGCGATTACTTCCGTTTTTGTTCTTTTGTCGGCATGTAAAAAAGATCCGGTTAAAAATCCCGCTACTCCGGGTATTGCTTCCATAGTTACAAAAGCTGTTTCTGATATCGGGGAAAACAGTGCAAAATCAGGGATAGAGTTTACTGTTCAGGGTGAGCTCAGTGTTATAGAGTCTGGATTGTGCTTATCTACAGTTAATGACCCTACGATAGCTGACAAGCATAGTTCTGTGAGTACAGGACTCGGAACTATTTCCAATGCATCGAAATCTTTTGTATTGGATTTGAATGGATTATCTGCAGGAACAACTTATTATGTGCGTGCATATATAGAGCTGGCTGATACAATATTGTATGGTGATGTAGTTAGCTTTGTTACAAAAGAGGCTTTAAGTAGCTTTCTGGAATATACTGATCTGGCAGACAGCACGGTTAGACTCACAGGTTTCACAATGTCAAGATATGAAAATGAAATTTACTTTGATGTTGTGGTGCCAGATGTTTTACCTGTGGATGTCAGGGTAGTGATAGTCACATCCGGAGAATTGAATGTACCATATACTTATAAAACAGTCATAAAAGATATGGGGGCTTTGGCGGCAGATGAAGCAAACTTATCTGTCGTGCTCGGTATTCCTAATATCCTTTTTCCTGCAAATGCTGATGGTAGATTGGAAACCAGCATTGTCAATGGTAAAACGGTGATCAGATTTAATAGTGTACCAATGGCATTGTATCTTGATCCCACTAAAACATCTGATGTGACAGGACAATTTATTGTAGAATAAAATAAACTAATACAGAAATGAAAAGCGGCTAACCCAAATGAGTTAGCCGCTTTTTTATATGATATTATACGGATTGTAATTTTAAAATAGGCCAAGCGGTTTCTTCCCTGAAACTATTTATTTCACAAAGCCTTTCGAAACTGAATCTACAATAGAAGCAGGGATGAATTTCTTAACATCGCCACCACCAAGAATGATTTCTCTGACAATAGTAGAAGATACAGAAGATAATTCTGCTTTGGATAAAATCAGTATCGTTTCTATTGTTGGCTCCATGGTATTGTTCAGATGGGCAATCGTTTTCTCGTATTCAAAATCAGCAGCGGATCTGATACCTCTGATGATATAATTGGCTCCTCTTGATTTGCAATAATTAATGGTCAGTCCGTTATAGCTTTCCACTTTTACTTTTGGCTCGTTTTTGAAAACCTCATTGATCCAGTCAATTCTTTCTTCCAGAGAAAAAAGATACTTTTTTTGAGTATTTACCCCGATGGCTACGATCAGCTCATCAAATAAGGGCAACGCTCTTTCTACAATATCTACATGGCCGTTGGTAATCGGGTCAAATGAGCCCGGAAGGATAGCGATTTTCTTCATGATGTCATTTTATGCTTCTTCTTCGATAGGATTGTGTGCAAAAAACCAAAAGTGGGTTTGTCCGTAGTTGCGAACCTGAACGAGGTGCGGGTGATCAATAAAGCTGTGCTTGTGAGAGGTTTCCAGGATAAACCAGCCATTTTTCGCTAAAAGAGTAGGATGCTGAATGACCATGTCGGGAATTTCATCAATGACATCCAGTGCATAAGGCGGCCCGGCAAAAATCAGATCAAAAGTCTGATTGGAAGATTTTAAAAACTGAATAGCATCACCTTTATTGATTTTGACGGCTTTGGTATCAATTTTTAATTCCTCTGCAGCCTGTCTTTGAAATCCTACACTGATAGAAGAAAGATCTACCATCGTAATATCACGACAGCCACGGGAGTACATTTCAAAAGAGATAGCACCTGTTCCTGAAAATAGATCCAGGTATTTAGTATCCTCATAATCAATATAATTACTTAGTATATTGAAAAGCGCTACTTTAGCAATATCCGTCGTCGGTCTTGCCGGAATATTACGTGGAGGATGTAACCGTCTGCCACCTAATGTGCCTGAAATTATTCTCAACTTGCTATAAATAATAGGTTAGCTAAATAGTTGGGTTGGACGATTTCCGAATGCTCAGAATGATCCTTTAAAGGAACAGGGAAATCTGCGGTGTAGATATTCCTGATATACTGATATAACAGCTTGAATACTTCCGAATCTTTTTCCACGAGACCACTGATAGATAAGGGATAAGAATCCGGTTCCAGTTCCAGCATTTTGTACACTAAAAGAGTGAAATAGAGCAAATCGTCCTTGTTTTTGTACCTGAAAGTATTGAAGTATTTCGGTTGCTTGCTGACCACATAAAAGAAATGACCTTCACCCGGTGTGATATGAAGATTCAGCTGACTGATATGGTGAGTATCTTTCAGTATATGTTTGCAGATGCCAAATGTGGAAGGCACAATAGCTGCTCCCACAAAATAGCTGTCCAATAGTTTTTTCAGTGTTTCCGGAATACTGAATGTAAGAATGAACTCATTGATGAGCTCACTTTGTATAAAGTATTCATCTTTAATACTTAATGATTGGATATTTTGTAAAGTGATTACACCTCCCTCTTTGTCCGGAGTGACGGTTACAGGGTATCCGTGAATGGCAATGTACACCTTCTGATATGACCTGTTCCAGATGTTTTGAAGACTCTTGAGCCACTCACTCAGCCGGGAAAAATCTATTCCGTTTCCCGGTACGATACTTAGATGCTCAATATGTGCGTTAGAGTACATATTTTCATTGGGGGCTTTTACTGCATAGGCAAAATAAGCAGGATGCAATTCAATGTTTAAGATACTCTCGGTCACTGTCCTGATGTTTAAAACAAAATCAAAAAGAAGTTGAACTATTGTCAACAATAATACGCTTATTTTCGTTAACAGACTATATAACACGGAACTGTAACTATTTTTTAGAAAAATTAGACGTGCAAAAATTTCAACAAATACACCAGAAGGTATATCTTAACATTTCAAAACAAACGAAATAAACATCTTTTATGAATATACATGAGTATCAGGCGAAATCCATTCTAAAGCAATATGGAGTAAGAACTCAGGAAGGAATAGTAGCGGAGTCACCTGAGAAGGCAGTAGAGGCTGCCAAAAAGCTGAGCCTGGAAACAGGAACGAAAGTGTGGGTGATAAAAGCTCAGATTCATGCTGGCGGACGTGGCAAAGGAAAAATTGAAGGGACAGAGCAGAGAGGTGTTGCATTGGCTAAAACAGCAGATGATGTAAAGCAAATTTCCAGAAACCTGATTGGTGGAAATCTGATCACTATACAGACAGGGGCGCAAGGGCGTAAAGTCAATAAAGTTTTAATTGCTGAGGATGTTTACTATCCGGGTGAAAGTGCTGTCAAAGAATTTTATTTTTCTATTCTTTTAGACAGATCAAAAGAGTGTAATGTGATTATGTATTCTACCGAAGGCGGTATGGATATTGAAGAAGTAGCAGAACATACTCCTGAAAAAATATTTAAAGAGTGGGTAGATCCGTCTGTGGGAATCCAGGCATTCCAGGCAAGAAGAATTGCATTTAACCTCGGACTTTCAGGTGCTGCATTCAAAGATATGGTAGCATTTGTACCTAAAATCTATAAAGCTTATGAAGAGTCTGATGCATCTATGCTGGAAATCAACCCATTACTGAAAACTTCTGATGATAAAGTTTTGGCGGTGGATTGTAAATTCAATATAGATGACAATGCATTATACCGTCATCCCGAGATTGCTTCTATGCGTGACCTGGGCGAAGAAGATCCGACAGAAATCGAAGCTACCAGCCATGATCTGAATTATGTGAAGCTGGATGGCAATGTGGGCTGTATGGTGAATGGTGCCGGACTTGCTATGGCTACAATGGATATTATTAAATTATCCGGCGGAGAACCTGCAAACTTTTTGGATGTAGGTGGCACAGCCAATGCAAGAAGGGTAGAAGCTGCTTTCCGTATCATCATGAAAGATCCGAATGTAAAAGCTATCCTGATCAATATCTTCGGAGGTATTGTACGTTGTGACAGAGTAGCGGAAGGTGTTATCGAAGCTTATAAGAACATCGGAAATATCGAGATTCCTATCATCGTGAGGCTTCAGGGGACAAATGCTGAAATAGCGAAAGAAATGATTGAAAAATCAGGCTTAAAAGTACAATCCGCTATCCTGTTATCAGAAGCTGCTGATCTGGTGAAAAAAGCGGTGAATTAATTTAGGCACTAATACCAAAAATACACATACTAAATTATACTGAAACAATCTATTTTAATACGTTAATAAAACGTTATGTTCAATAGTTATATATTAAAAATTCAACTATTGTGTCTATATTTGATATTACATGTTAAATGTAGTATATGAATTAAAAAATGAATCGTTTAAAAGTATAATAGAATTAATGAAGAAATTTCATGATGAGCAATCATGTATTGAGTATTTAGAAGAAATAATTTGGAAAGGAAACGTTATATCTCCTTTTGATAAAAATTCAAAAGTATATAAATGCACTAATAATAGGTATAAGTGTAAAAACACCAATAAGTATTTTACAATAAAAACAGGAAGTATATTCGAATCTACTAAAATACCATTAACGAAATGGTTTGTAGCTATTTATCTTCTCACTACAAATAAAAAAGGTATATCATCATATCTATTAGCCCAAAATCTTGGTATCAGTCAAAAATCAGCTTGGTTGTTGACAACTAAACTTAGATACATCATTTCAGATATAGAAGATATGAATGGTGAAGTGGAGGTCGATGAAACATTCATTGGTGGGAAAAATAAAAATAGACATAGAGATAAAAAAGTAGAACATTCTCAAGGTCGCTCCTTTAAAGATAAAGTGCCTGTATTCGGCATGTTTAATAGAGCGACAAAGAAGATTAATTGTTTTGTTATAACCGATACATCAAGATATAGCTTACATCCTATCATTTACTCAATGATAGATAGGGGTAGTACTATTATATCAGACGAATGGTTAGGATATAATGGCTTGAATAGAGATTATGGAAGAGAAATAGTAAACCATAAAATCAAGGAATACGTGAATGAAAATGGTGCTACTACAAACAGAGTAGAGAACTGTTGGACGCATTTAAAACGGATGTGGGTATGTACTCACAGTGGAAGAGTTACTAAGAAATATCTACAGTTATATGCTGACGAATTTGCATTTAGACGAAATAATTTAGAGAAAACAATTAATGAGGTATTTAACGAGATATTACAGAAAACCAGTAATAAGAAAATTACTTATTGCCAATTAATGAATATGATTTAAACGATTTTGAAAAGTATATATGGGATATGAACAAAAAAACAGGTCTTTAATAAGACCTGTTTTTAACTATTAGAAACATAAAATCTAAACTACTCTACTTTATAAGTATCTATATTATTTTTAATAATAGAAAGTAATTTATGGTTATAGAATACTTTTACATCATAGATAATTTTATCGTTTGATTGGTATAAAATGGATTTGTATCTATCATTTTTAGGATGACTACCATTTCTACGGTCAGTGCTACCATCTTTAATTATTTCTAAATAATATTCATCTTCAATAGACACATAGGTATATTCAGTTACATCATATGTCAAAACAAGACTATGCCTACCTGTATCCAATACTGTTTTTGAATAAGTGAATTGACATGTATCGGTATAAAATGCTGAAACGAATACACTATCATCGCTTAATCGTTTTACAAAAGTACCTCCGCTTATCTTAGATATATTCTTAAATCCATCTAATTTACCATAATCACTACTATCCAAAACTACATATCCATCAGGAATGGCGTATTCAATCACTGATATGTTACTTGTAATTCTACCACCAACGATTGATTTAGTCTTGATACTAACAGTATTTTTTTCGGATGTCTTGTATCTATAAGCACCTACAGGCAAATTTACTATTGAACCTACTTTAAAGGTTTCAGGGATATTGTATTTCTTACCATCAATAGATTGAATAGTGTCTATTGGTTGGGTGTCTATATTTTTATCCTTAGCGCAAGATATTAATAGAACGGATAAAAACATGGCAATAAAACGAAACTTTTTCATAGTATTAGGATTTAGATTTTATTAAAAACCCCATAGCAAATCGACTTCATAGAATATAAAAGATGATCTGCTATGGTGGGGAAATAGAAGATTGGTTATTAGAAATGGAAGATTTTTTGAATGAATCTACTTAGTTGTCTCCACACACAATAAAGACCATCAGATTTGCATTTTTTGGATGTTGATGATGAAGATTTATCACCACATTTTTGACATTGATAAGTTGCCATTTTTTATTACTATTTAAACGCCTACTCTAATAAATAAAGACAGTTTTCGGCTATCCCTGCGATAGCGAAAGTATAGAGGTGTAGTTAAAAATTGAAAAATGTTTGCGAAATTTGAATATTAATGCAAAATTTGCATTAAGACACCGAGATATGACAGATTGGAATAAGGATATTATAACTAAGATAAAGGAGATACGAATGCGTAAATCTATATCTCAAAGCACTATCGCTACAGCGTTGAATATTACCACAACGGCATATAATAGGATAGAGAATAATAAGACACAATTGACGATAAATAATCTGTTCATTATACAACAAGCCTTAGATGTTACATTAAATGAACTGTTACCGATGCATCTAAGCAATACGTTACATAATAGGGATAATATAGTGATGAGTCAGTTCAATAACGGAACGCTACATATAACAGTATCTGCTTCTGATATGGAGAAAATGTCTAAAAAAAGATAATATAGACTAAGTGAATATTTATATATACTGTAAAAATTATAGTATATGTTAATGTTTAAAATAAAACTTGCTTTAAAAATGATATCTGATATATCAGAGTATTATTTAATCCAACACAAAGTATTATTCTTACATATTGGATATTGTATTGAAGATTGGAAAAGTAATAAATCATCCGAAAACATCAAGAATATAAGCACATGTTTTAAACTTTTCAAAGTATCAGCAAGACTTAGTTTTTTTAATATTAAATATCATTTTATATCACTTCTTAGATGGAGAAGTGATGGTATAACTGAGCAATTATTTAACTCAATTAAATGGAACTATATTTCTTATATAAATAGCGTGAAAAATTATAAAGAAAAATTTAAATAATCAAGATAAGTTTTATCTTGCCACTTGTCTACTAAAATTTTATGTAACTTATTTATAGCCATACTTTTATCCTCTACTAACTTATATTCAAATTTACCAATGTGAATTAAATAAAAAAATGATTTATTTACACCAATATTAGACATTTTATCATCTAATAGTTGCTTTATTTCATTTTGAAATGTCACTGCTTCATGATCACTACCGAAATGTTTTTCAAAAAACATAACATTATGAAATGGTATATTAATATTAGCAATTTCAACTTGTTTAGTAATTAGATAAGAACCTAACCAGCTAATAAAATCTTCTTCTTCTATACTATTAATTGCATAGGATATAGTGCAATAATATTTGCTCATAAAATTTGTTTTTATCAAACATAATTAATAATTATAAGAAACCAAAATAATATTTCAATTTTAAATATCTAATTATAAAACAACTATTCAAACGGTATTAGTGAAAATGTTACAATCAATAACACTTTTCCTGAAGATGAAAAGAAAATGTATGTGGATACTTTCAAACGACTAGAAAAACAAAATGACAAGTTCCTAAAGCTAATCGAAAAATTATCTGATAAATTACGTGATTAATTTTAAACAAATCGATAATTTTTATCGTATAATTTAGATGTATATATCATTAGTGTAATTTGGGTATCAGTGCCTTAATTTATTCGCCTGTTATAGCAAATAAAAACCCTGACATCACTGTCAGGGTTTTTATTTTGAGTAAGATTTAGTCCGGATCTGATTATTCTACAGTCAAAGCTTTCAGCTGATCTTCTACATCACCGGGAGTGCTGACAATTTTCATGAAAGTGGACATTTTTAGATCAGGCCAGTAAAATGCAAAACGAAATCTCCCGTGTAGTATATATGCCTTGTTTCCGATGATGAAAATTTCATAAGGAAGAGCGGCTATATGCTTTTCTCCTATAATAGGAAGAAATTTAGGTTCACCTTTGGCTTTGTCCAGAAGACCTACACCAAATACTGCGACATTATTTCCGGTGAGCTTATATACCTGTTTGGTGCTGCCTTTTCCTTTTTGAAGATTAGCCTGAATTGTTTGCACTCCTTCCTGGAAAGATGCAAATGTGGCTACTTCTACAAAATCTTTAAAATACGGCATGCTGACCATGTATCTGTATTTCTTTAGCTTGTCCTCCGATACAGAGCCTCCAAAAGAAACCGGACTTTGAGTAACACTTTTGATAGCATTAATAAAATCCTGTTCTTCAGATTTTAATGCAGATTTTTGCTTGTTATAGTTTTCACGTAAAAAGCCCAGGAAAGTATATTCCGGGTTGATGGTTGAGACATTTACTTCTGTACCATTTTGTATGAGAGCTACCTTAAAAGCAGCTGCGAGCAACCCGCTTTTTTCATCCTTTGTGGTAAGATTTTGTAGTTGCAGATTGCTGAATACCAGTATATACTGATTGCTTTTATTTTGAACCTGATATTCGCCTATCAGCTTGAAATTCTTTTCCTGAACTTCAGATTTGATCTCTTCTTTTACTGATTGGATAGATCCTTTTACATTGCCAAAATCAAGAAACGGAGAAAGATTTTGTGCAAGTGCGTTGGTTATCAGACTGATCAATAAGATAAATGTCCATGTCTTTTTCATACAGATTGTTATTTATAGATCACAAAGATAAATAAATACTTAAAATCTATAGATTTAATATACTATTAAGATTCAATTTTTAATCTTTCATCAAAACAGGAATAAACTGACTACAGAAAAAGCATCTGTTCTATGCCGTAATTAGTTTTCTTCTGTGAAATATATCTTATAGAATTTCTTGCCGTTTTCATCAACTCCACGTTCTATAAGGCTGCGGTCACCATGTATATAAATGTGAAAATTCTTATCCAGCTTGAGGATACTTTTGAAATCCTTTGCCTGCTTTTTCACTGCAGGAGTTGAGATTTCAAAACCTTTATCGAGATCCAGCCCGTAGGAGTACTGATTGACAGCAGCGTAGTCTCTGAAAGATTCTACTACTTCCGGTTGACTGAAAACATCCTGCTCAAATCCGTACTGGTTGAAATCATCATTGGCTTTGAAGTACTGGATAGATTTATTGAGCATTTCGATCTGGTCTGCTTTTTCTACCGTTCCTACATCTTTTCTGACCTGGAACTGTACAAAATCTTTAGCCAGGTTCATGAAGCTTTTCGTTTGAGTATAAGCATCATTGATAGGTTGCACATTCAGAAAATCTTCTTTCCAGTATTGTGCTTCATCACCTTTATTAGACGCACTGTCAATGAGATAGATCTCAAATCCGGTCTCAAACTCTAAGTCCAGCACCAGACATCCTTTGTCTATTTTTCCTGCATCTATACCTTCCTGATAATAAATATCAAATTTGGAAGTGGCCTGATTGATCTGAAAGAATCCCTGCTTGTTTTCAGTTTTGAAAATACCGATAGCTTCAATCGGGGTATTATCTACATAGATATTGGAAAAATGTACAAAATAGATTTCTCCCGCTTTGATGTTGGGGTGCTCGCACTTGTCGTGCAGATGGCGGGCAACCTTTTTCGACACATCATGAAATGGCAGATTATTGGTCAGTGCTTCTCCTACAAAATTGAAAACTTCGTTGTACTCTAGTGATTCCACATGGGTAAACTGATATTTTTCGGCCTGTTTAGTGATGTTTTTTAGGAAATAATCCCTCATGCGGATAGACATCTCAGTATCCAGCAGGATAGGAGCATCCGACACTTTCATGTCTATGTTATTGGTTTTATTTCCTACATAATGAACAGATAAAGCCACAATATATGCCTGAGAGTAATCTATTGCCATTTTTCCTTTTTTGAAAGGTTACAAAGTAAAACAAGATTTGCGTGAATTCCTCAAAATGACCCACTTATTTATCCTGACCGGCAATGTACCGGAAGTAATCACATCAATAGCTTTTGCCGGATGAATAAAGCCCATATGGTATAACTGTTTTCCAGAGTTATTTTAGCTGAGGTAAGGCAAAAGTTTCTTTTTCAAAAGGATATAAATTCTGTGAAATAAAGGAGTGTCTGTTGAGCTGTAAGTAGTCCACACTCGCTATAGGACGTGCATAACTTTAGGGCGTTTAGTTTGCATGATATTCATAAATTTAAAATGACAAATTGTGTCAACATTAACTGAGACTATATAAAAGATAAAGCAATATGGGGATTTGGGATGTGCTCAAAAAGAAATTGGCAAATGAAGGCGAGAGGCACCATTCTGGCTTTGATGAGCATATAGGAAAGAATGTGTACGAGATTGCATCTTTTGATGTCAACAATGCGTCTTTAGCAGAAAAGATATCTTATTTTCTTGACAACAGGAGTCAGGGTGAACAAATACAATTAGCGGACAAATTATTGCGTGAGGGACCGTTTGAGGCAAGTATTCAGATGTATAGTGCCTTGATTCAGAAATATCCGGAAGAAAGAGACAGATATGAAAACGGAATCGGCTCAGCCTATCTGAAGCTGGGTGATTTCTATAAAGCTTTGGAATATTATATCACTGCACGCAGTCACGGCATGCACCCTGATATTACAGATAAACACATTTGGGATGCCTGCCTGAAACAGCACAGACTGACAGGGGATATCTTTTACATTGAAAAATATTTTGATCATACTGATAATGGAAAGTATTCTGCTCAGGCAAATGAATTATTGAAAAATGCAGGAAAAGAAATCCATAAGCCGCAAACGGATTTTATTCCTCCTGTAGCAGAAGCTGTTAAAACTGAAGTCGTTGCTCCATTTGAAAGCGTAAAAGAAGATGTTCAGGAAATACACCAATTTATAGAAGAAGAAATTTCTGATGAAAACCAAAATTTAGAAGACGTGGCAAAAAAAGATAAGCAATCTGACGATAACCAATTTTCTTTATTTGGTTTCGGAGGCGAACCAGAACCAGCTCCTGCACCTCAGGAATATAAACCTCAAACGGGAGAACAATTACCGGAGGAAGAGGCTGATGCTGATTTCTTTGAATTGAGCATTTCCGGTGATGACGAAAATACAGATATGCCGGTAGAAGAGGCTCCTAATATGCTCATGGCTCTGGATTATCATATTGACAGCTTTTTCAGCAACGAAGATGTGGTGGTCTGGAGGGATAAAAGAAATGATGATCTCAGAATAGATATTTTCCATATCAAGCCAAATGAAGAGCGCAATTATAATCTGTTGCTGACATTCGGAATGAGCCGTCTGCCTATGAATGTTCCTGTCGGAATGGAAGCTTTCAGATATGGTGAGCTGGCGATTATCTTACCGGAAGACTGGGATTTATCTGCTGAAGGATTAAAAGATCCGGATAATTACTGGCCGGTACTTTGGTTGAAAAATCTGGCGAGAATTCCTGTTCAGCACAACTCATGGTTATGCTACGGTCATAGTATTCCGAACGGCGATCCGTCTAAACCTATAGCTAATACAGAGTTTGAAGGAGTTGTCATTATGGATAGCATTACTCTTCCTGAAGAATTTCAGGAGATGAAGTTGGGAGAGGATTCCTTATACATTTATACAGTTGTGCCTGTTTATCCTGAAGAAATGGAGTATAAAATGAAATACAAAATAGACGGGCTTCGGGATGCTTTTGCGGAAGCCAGGATACCGGATATCGTGTGGGTAGACCGGCCAACCTCTGTATCAGATGATATGTTGTAGTTGTTACTAAGTATTAGATATTGAGTATCAGGTATTGAGAAGGCTTACATTTAATGTTGACCGACTTGCAACTACTTGTATTAATGCGATAATTATCAGGACTAAGTTTTAATGATTGTTTTGATTTCTATGATATTTCCCCGAAAGTCATTTTTATCATTATAGTCATGCGGACTTGTGCTGAGTCCTGTCGAAGCATCATAGTTTAGATTTTATGTGTACAGGCTAACAATCTCAAAAACGGAACCTAAGCCAGCTAATTATCAATCTTACGATTCGGTTTCATTTTTAACGACTACTTCCTCAGGGAAAAGCTCGGTTTCTTTCTTGAGGATCAGGAAAGTATACTCATTTGGAACAATTTTCTGTCCGTAGTGATCTGTATAAACTTTTGTGAATTCGGCACCGAAGTATAGAATAATGGCGGAATAATATACCCAGGTCATCAGCAAAGCAACGGATGCTGTTGCTCCGAATACAGTACCTATGTTAGTGGAGGACAGATAGTAGCCTATGAGATATTTACCAATCATGAACAATATAGAGGTGAATACTGCTCCTGCAAAAGAATCCCGCAATCTGATCCTGGCATCCGGTAAAGTTTTGAAAACAATTGTAAACAGAGATACGATGATCAGGAAGACGACGCTGTTATTGATCAGGAAAAACAGATTGAGCTGCTCAATATCCAGTATGGCAAGCACTCTGTCACTGATGATTTTCAGGATTCCATTAAGAATTAAGCTCACCATCAGAATGAAGCCCAGTGTAGCTATCATCGAAAAAGAAATCAATCTGTTAAAGATAAACCGGATGATTCCTTTGTTAGGCTTTGTCCGCAGACCCCAGATAAAATTGATGGAGCTTTGAATTTCTGCGAAAACAGTGGACGCACTGAAAATGAGCACACATACACCTATAATAGCAGCGATGCTTCCGCTCTGATTGATCTGAATGTTGCTGAGTGTACTTTGTATAAATTCAGCAGAAGATTCGCCCACCAAATCTTCAATCTGATTCACCAGCTCGCCTCTGATCGCTTCTTCTCCAAAGAAGATCCCTCCGAGAGATATAATAAGGATCAGGAGTGGAGGTAAAGAAAAGAGCGTATAATAGGAGAGAGAGGCTCCCAGCTTGATAGCATTATCATCTGAAAAGTTATTGTATGTTTCCAAAAGTAATTTTGGGAATCCGATAATGATTTCTTTGGCCTTTTTTATAATTCGCATGTTTCAAATATAAAACAAGCTACAGAATCCTGCACAGTCAGGGTACAGTTACCTGGTATTTTGTGATAGTCAGAGTCATTATTTGAAGGGCTGCCACCACTTTTTCTTTTGAACAGTAAAGTTTTTTAAGTAATCTTCCTTGCCCTTTTGTTCAATCCAGTACATTTTAAATGCAGTTCGCAGGACGATGTTATCATCAATATTGGATGCAGGAAACCGGTTCCCGGACATCATTATCCCTGCTCTGAAAGCTCCTGTGCTCATCATTTCTAAGAACCATTCAAAGTCAATATCATATTGCTTGTAGCCAGATTCAAGCCTTGCCATTATCTCCTTACTATCAGTTATTCCCTGGTCACGATAATCAAGGATTTTCCGGATAATGCTCTCGACTTGTGCTTCGATCAACATAGCTTTGGGAATTCATTTTAAACATAAATAAAATAATTTTTTAATCTGCCAGCTTTATCTGACTATTGTATCTTTTTCTTTAAAGCACAAAAAAGCCCGCTATTGCGGGCTTGATGATCTTATTTATCAAAAAAGCTAATATCAGGTTTGTAGTACACCCACATTAAATTTAGCTACCGGAGCATTATTGGCAGCTTCGATACCCATAGAAATCCATTTTCTGGTTTCTAACGGATCTATGATCGCATCTACCCACAAGCGTGCGCTGGCATAATATGGAGTAGTAGTCGTATTATATCTCTCTGTGATTTTAGTAAGAAGCTCGTTTTTGTCTTCCTCTGAGATTTGTTGTCCTTTTGCTTCTAAGGAAGCTACCTGGATCTGCAATAAGACTTTAGCTGCCTGTTCTCCGCCCATTACAGCGATTTTGGCCATCGGCCATGCTACGATCATACGAGGATCGTAAGCTTTACCGCACATAGCATAATTTCCTGCACCGTAAGAGTTTCCGGTCACAATAGTGAATTTCGGTACAGTACTGTTAGCTACAGCATTGACCATTTTAGCACCATCTTTAATGATGCCACCATGCTCAGAACGGCTACCTACCATAAATCCTGTAACATCCTGTAAGAAGACCAAAGGGATTTTTTTCTGATTGCACAACATGATGAATCTTGCTGCTTTGTCAGCTGAGTCGGAGTAAATTACACCGCCAAACTGCATTTCACCTTTCGCACTTTTTACTACACTGCGTTGATTGGCTACTATTCCAACTGACCAGCCTTCGACACGTGCATATGCGCACACGATGGTTTGACCATATCCTGCTTTATATTCCGTAAACTCAGAATTATCTACCAATCTTTTGATGATTTCCCTGGTGTCGTAAGGCTTATTGGTCGCCCCGGTATAGATGCCGTAAATTTCATCTTCTTTCAATGCTGGCAACTGTGGTTCCACTCTGTCGAAACCGGCTTTATCCGTTTCTCCGAACTGAGAAACTAATTTTTTGACAGTATCCAGACAGGTTTTTTCGTCCGGCATATTATAGTCACATACACCGCTGATATTTGTCTGAGTATGTGCACCGCCCAAAGTTTCTTTATCTACATTTTCACCGATAGCAGCTTTAACCAGATACGGACCAGCTAAAAAGATAGAGCCGTGCTGATCTACAATCAATGATTCATCAGACATGATAGGAAGATATGCTCCACCTGCCACACAACTACCCATAATAGCAGAAATCTGAGGAATACCTTCTGCCGACATTTTTGCATTATTCCTGAAAATACGCCCGAAATGTTCCTTGTCCGGGAATATTTCATCCTGCATCGGTAAAAATACACCTGCACTGTCTACCAGGTAAATCACTGGAAGCTTGTTTTCCATAGCAATTTCCTGAGCTCTGAGGTTCTTTTTTCCTGTGATAGGAAACCATGCACCTGCTTTCACAGTCGCATCATTGGCCACGATCATGCACATTCTGCCGGAAATATAACCGATACCAGTCACCACGCCACCGGATGGACATCCGCCATATTCGGGATACATGCCTTCTCCAACGAGTGCACCGATTTCCAGAAATCTGCTGCCTTCATCTATCAAATAGTCAATCCTTTCACGGGCAACCATTTTGCCTTTCTTGTGCTCGGATTCGATTTTCTTTTCACCGCCGCCGAGATAAACTTTCTTTAGCTTGGATTTCAACTCATAGATAGCCAGTTTCATGGCATCTTCGTTGCGATTATATTCCAGTTCGTTCATTATTTGAAATTGTCTTTCAGAAGCCCAAAAGTAATAAAATTCTCAGAGTAGAAGACCTTTTGTCATTATTTTTGGTGATAAGCCTTGTCTGTCACACTGTTAAAATTCATCAGAGCTCAGATTCTTTTGGCTAAAAAATACCCATACACAATCCTGCCGCGAAGGTTTGCCCCAATTCTTCAGCCTTGTCCAATGATGATTCCAGATCTTTTTCCTTTATAATCAAAGTGTCCAGTGTTTTTCTTAAAATATAACCTGTAGCAATGGTCTGAATATTCCGTTCAGCACCGGTACCGTCGTTCTCACAACAGATCATCAGAGCATAAGGCAAGTGGATTTCCTGCTCATGGGCAGGGTAATAAGTACGGTCAAAAAAATCCTTTACAGCACCGCTCATGTTCCCAAAATATTCAGGGGTGACGATAATGATTCCGTCTGACCACAAGACATCTACCAAATTAGTATCAAACGCCCGCAGAAAACGTATATCTACCTCAGGTTCCTGCTCAGCACCTTTCAGGCAGGCTTTTGCCAGCTGTTCATTATGTCCTTTTTGGGAGTGATAGATAATCAGCAGATGCTTCTTCATGAGAGAGTAATATTAGCGCACGGCTTTCAAAGTGCAAAATCTATTTATCGCTGATGATCTTTTTCCGGTGGGCGAGTCCCCATTTGTGCATTGCTTCGATGACCTCTGATAAAGTGTCGCTGTATTCTGTCAAAGCGTATTCTACAGTGACAGGCTTTGTATCGCACACGGTTCTGCTGACCAATCCATTGGCTTCTAATTCCTGTAATTCTTTAGATAAAATGCGGGGACTGATATTTATCTCTTTAGATAATTCATTGAATTTTCGCTTGCCGTTTCCCAATACGGAAATCAATACCAGTTTCCATTTTCCACCAACGATATCCAATGTGTCCTGGATAGCCAGCTTAGCTTTTTTGCAGGATGCTTCTGTGTGATGTGGAATAATTTTATTCATATAGTATCCTTTTTGTAACTACTATCCTTTTTGTAACAGATAACAAATGTATACTATTGGAATCTAATTTTGAGATATAATTCAAAAAAGATGAACGAAAAAGCAAGTAAAATTATCTATTGGGTACTTACGGGATTTGTAGCTTTTATTTTAGCCGGAAGTGCTATGACGAAATTATCCGGAGGCGAGCAAGCCGCTGAAATGGCCAATGCATTAGGAGGTAGCGGGAATATTGTGACATTGGGTATACTGGAATTAACCATAGTTTTGATCTGGATCATTCCAAGGACCGGAGTTTTGGGAACACTATTGGCAATTGCCTATTTAGGTGGTGCAATGGCTGTACATTTTGTGCACGGAGAGTCAGTTCTTATCCCGATGGTTATACAAATCATTGTCTGGTTATCGGCAATATATCGTTTCCCTGAGCTCACTAAACGAATCCTGAACCGCTAATCTCAAAAAGCGAAAGCAAGAATAGAATATTTTTTACCACATAGTCACATAGATAAACTTGATTATTGTGAAAGTCTCTCAAGTAATAAAAGCTATGCTTCTATTATACATAGATTATCCATGATGAAAATGGGAAAGTACAGAGACTTTGATACAAAGTACTGAAGTTATGTTCAGGAACATATCACTATCTAATCCTTTCCTAATTAAAGGAATCAATCAAAACTATGTGTCTATGTGTTTTAATGTGCTGAATTAAAACAAGACGATATCATCTGCACCTGCCACCATTGCTTTCTGTTCTTGCTTTTTAGGCAGGATTTCATCCGCATTGATTCTGGCCAAAGCTACTGCAAATACCCATCCTTCTTCATCTATAATATCGAAGACCTCACCTTTTTCAAAATTTCTCAAAACTTCTGTAATTCCTACAGCCAATAAGCTTTTACGATTCAGTAAAGCTTTTTTTGCACCGGCATCCACCTGTACGCGGCCATATACTTTTCTTCCGCTTGCGAGCCATTTCTGACGAGCGTTTGCAGTCGCCTTTTTTGCCACACAGATAGTTCCGTTGGTGCCTTCCACGGCACGGATAATTCCGTTTTCACTTCTTGCACCGAAAATGATAGTTTCTATACCCAGGCTCGTTGCCAATCGCGCAAAAGTCAGCTTGGAAATCATCCCGCCCAGACCGACAGCTGATTTATCTTTGCGGGCATATCCCAGAATAGCCGGGGTGAATTTTTCTATTTGAGGAACTAATTCATTATTTACATCCAGAACACCGGGAACAGATGTCGCTATCAGAAGATATTTCGCACCAAACCCTACAGCCAGCAATGTTGCGAGCTCATCATTGTCAGAGAATTTCAACTCCAGATTACTCACCACATCATTTTCATTCGCAATTGGAATTACACCATGTTTCCATAGTTCCTGATACGTATCCCTCAGCTGCAAAAACTGATTTCTGTTGCTGAAATGATGTCTTTCACAAAGGCTTTGAGCAATCGGAATACCATGCTTTTCAAATGCGCGTGCATATTTTCCTACTAAAAGTGGATTGCCTATAGCAGCTGCGGCTTTTCTTTCACCGATTTTTCCACTGTATCCTTTGATGAATTTTTTTCCTGTACCCACGGCCCCGGATGAAACGATAACAATGTTAAAATCATTGTGTAAAGTAGCAATTTGTTGAGCGATGCTTTCCAAAAGCACTTCGTCTACAACACCATCAGCGGTAGTAATCGAAGAAGTCCCGATTTTGAAAACTAATACAGGTTTTGACATGATGTGCGAAATTATGAATATTCGCGTTTATTGAATGACAGTTATTTAAATAACAAATGAAATCTTTGATATTTTTCTGATTTTCAGGGCACCTCCTCCGGATCGCGCCTTTACTGCGTCTATCCGCCGCACTTCGACGGACTCAGTGACTGTGGCGGATGATACTCCGTGCAGTCGCTGGTGTAGCGGAGCCTCGGTTTTTGAGGTAGCGGGTTAAAGCACTGCTAATTTCAACTGATTTTTTGTCATCACCTCTTGAAAACAAAGCTTTAATTATTATTTCCTTACAAACTCATAGGGTATTCTCATATCACCGTCTGATATTTCAGCTTTGAGAATATCGCCATCCATCCAGTATTTGATTTCTTTTGGGAACTCATTCTCCGGATTGTTGCTGATAAAAGATGAATCATTTAGTGAGGTAATGAGAAAATCTGTCGTTTCTGCTTCATCTTTCATCCTTGCCTGAAGGTATATATCACCATTTCTTGAAGAAATTTCCACCCATTCCTGCCAGACAGTATCCTGCCCTTGTAAGGTATATCCGTGACTGTGATAAGTAGAATCGTTGATTTTCTCCCAGCTTTCAAAAGTTTGTTTTCCTTCGGTTTCATTGGTGCGTACCCATTCACCCAGCAGCCAATCAAAATTTATCTGCTTATTTTCTTTCTGTGGAGAATTGGTTTGACAGGAAAGTAATCCTGCAGCTGCGATGAAAAAAATGATATATCTCATACGGAATACACTTTTGTATAATACGAATATAAGTTGTCAATATAAGTAAAACCTTAGCAAATCACAAAAATTAAGGCTGCCCGTTGGAAAAGGCAGCCTCGTTTTGGTTCCGTTTGGTTCTGGAAGAGGGTGAATTTTAGTTTAAAGTTTTGACTGTGTGACTATAGACGGTAATTCCATTGATTTTTGAGTGAACATAATCGTCAATCTCGCATTTGAAATTTACAATCAAAAATCTACAATCCACAATCATATTTGCCTATTGCTACTTATTCTTACTTGCCTCTTTAGAGTATTTCAACAGATAAAACTGCTGCATCGCCCATGCTTCAATGATATTGATAGCTTTAGCCCCGCCGAGATATTTGCCTAAAACCCACGCTTTGGAAGTTTTTTCGAGGAGCTGAGCAGCGACGAAAGCATCTTCCAGTGATTTGCCGATACAGATGCTCTGACCGTTTTCCAGAATGGTAGTATATCTGCCAAAGATTTTAAAAACAGCATCCACCGGATTTTTGGCGATTTTGATATTTACACCCAAAAGCTGAGCCTGGTCATCCAGAATTGGTGGGATGGTTTCAGTTACTTGCGAAGCAAATTCCTGCTGAGTCAGTAAAGCGATTTCACAGCCCCATCTCCAGAAAAGAATTTTTTGGAAATAGGAATCTCCTTTTAAAGGCAAAATCTGTAAATCTTCAACAGTTTGCTTATCCAGAGATTTATCCGGATTTGAAACCAGTATTTTTCTGTCATCCAATCTGACAGCTATCTGCAGAAAATTAACCTTTCCCCAGGTAGCGTATCCGGCGTTGTGCTTTTCGAAATAGCTGTGAGCATGTAAAATCAGGTGCTGAGCTTCTGCTAATTTCATGACTATGCAGATTGTTTTTTAGATTCGATGAATTTCGCACAGGCAGCTTCCAAAGCGTGTGCTACTCTGAAAGTTTCCTCCATGTCCAGACCGATGCAGAGTGCGCCGTGATTGGACATTAGTGCCGCCTTGCTGTCTTCCACCGCTTTGGCAGTATCTACCGTGATAGATTTACTGTTTGGAAGGGCATAAGGAGCTGCTTTAATCACTTTTGCTCCCAAGATTTTCTGATGTTCCGGGTCGAGAATCTGTACATCATTTTGCGTAGCTGCCACAATAGAAGCGTACAACTGATGCGTATGAATCACCGACTGTATGTGCGAACGTGTTTTGTATATCTCGCAGTGCAGCTTCAGTTCAGATGATGGTTTGATACCCTCATATTTCAGTGTATAGATATCTACCAGTACCATATCTTCAGGCGTCAGTTCCTCGTATTTTCGACCGCTTGGAGTGATAATCATTCTCCTGTCGTCGATACGGACACTGACATTACCCCAAGTACGGGCAATCAATCCTTCGCGGACTAATTTTTTGCCTGATTCGCAAACAATTTCTCTGGCTTTCTGAATATCCATACCGTGTTTATTCAAATCTTTTCTGATTAATAGATTGATAGGCTTTGCTGAGGTTGTGGTACACCGCCTGATAAGACAGGTGCAGCTCTTCGTACAAAGCTGTGTGCTCTTTTTTCGGATAGAAAGTTTTGACAGGATGTATCAGCTTGCTGACTTCCTCAAAACTTTTCAAAGCTCCGTCACCGACCATAGCTACTACTGCAGCTCCCATTGCACCAGCATTGAGTGGTTGGGAAGTGGTGATGATATTTCTTCCGATGATATCTGCAATGATTTGCATCCAGCTGTTGTTGCGGCTGCCGCCACCGGTAATTTTTAAAGAAGAGATCCTGAAATTGAAATCTTTCTCAATATTGGCAATCGACCATCTCAGATTGTGTGCAATTCCTTCAAAATGCGCTCTGGCGATGTGACCTCTTGTATGCTGATGTGTCAGATTGAACAGTGTAGAACGGGTGGTTGTTGTACTCACAGGACACCTTTCTCCCAGAAACCAGGGAGTCATGATGAGATAATCTGCACCTTCCTGAGTGGCTTTGACTTCGCTTTCCATCAGTTGATAGACAGCATTTTTGTCCATAGATTTCAGCTCATTCTGGTAAAAGCTTTCCAGCAACCATTCTGTATTCACTCCGGCAGATTCAGTGATGCCTACCACAAAATTTTTAGCGGGGTCGGCACTTTGCAGGCAAAATACTCCGTTTTTGAATTTCGGAGCACCTTTGGTCATTACGCCCACCCATGCAGATGTACCTGTATAGATATGCGCTTCACCTTCTGCAATTGCTGTTGTGCCTACCGCTGCCGCCTGAGTATCGTCGCATCCGCCATATACTTTCACATGTGTGCCCAATCCCAGTTCTTTTGCAGCTTCTGTGGTCAAAGTTCCAACCATGTCAGTAGATTTGACGAGCTCAGGAAGCTTTTCCGTTCCTGCTCCGGTCACTCTGAAAAACAGATTTTCCCAGTCTTTGGATTTCAGGTTGAAAGCATACGAACATGCTCCCGACCATTCCGCTACCATTCTCCCGGTACATTTGTATTTCAGATATCCGTTGACATCCAGCACTTTGTGCGTTTCCTTCCAGATAGAAGGTTCTTTATCTTTGAGCCAAAGCAGCTTGGGAATCACATCTTTACCGGTGATTTCTACTCCTACAATCGCTTTGAAAATTCTTTTTCCTCCGAATTTCTTCATGGCTTTCACAGCATACTCTTCCGCACGACCGTCCACCCATGAGATATTGTTGTACAGCACTTCTCCGCTCTGATTGACAGGAATGATACCCATTGCCTGTGTGGAAAATGCCATCGCTTTGATTTCTTTGACGGCTACGCATGCATCTTTGACGATTTCATTCGTTACCTGGCAGATAGCTTTCCAGTAATCCGCCGGAACCTGTTCCACCCAGCCCGGCTGAGGCATGTAGAGTGGGTAAGGAGCAGTTGCAGAAGATATAATTTCTCCGCGAGCGTCCACCATGATAGCTTTGACGCTGCTGGTGCCTACATCGTATGCTAAATAGTAACCCAAGGATTAACCTCTTTTCTCTACGTTTTTAAACACTCTTTCGAATCTCTCCAAAGCATCTTCTACCACATCGTCAGTATCGGCCATGCTCATGTACAATCTGCTGCCTGCCAATGTCACAATACCTTCTGCCATATAAGCAGCACCGTATTCTTCCATCAGTTTTTTACGCTCGTTGATACGTGCGAGGACAGATTTTATTTTTAAGATTTCTATTTTCTCGAAGAGTGTTCCTGCTGTTTCCAGGTGACAGATAGACCCCTGATTGTAAGCCACGAAAGGCAAACCATATTTATCTATCAGGTTATTCAGGCCTTTAGTGATTTTATCTCCTGCCTGACCTGCTTTTTCACAAGCCTGTTGTTCTTTGATTTCTTTCAGTGTGTAATAACCTGCACAACAGCTCAACGGATTGGCTGCCATCGTACCACCTACTTTTACTTTTTTACCGCCCTGAAGACCTGCAGCCAGACCGTCCATGAGGTCAGTTCTGCCACCGATACCACCGGCTCCCGGATAACCACCGGCTACTACTTTACCGAAGATAGTCAGGTCTGGATTCACTCCGAAATATCCCTGTGCACCTGCCATACCTACACGGAAAGCAGTCACTACCTCGTCAAAAATCAGCAACGCACCATATTTATCACACAATGCTCTGATGTCTGCACAATATTGTTTGTACACCGGATATGTTCCGCTCTCAGGTCCCAACGGTTCTATAATGACAGCTGCAGTTCCTCCACGTACACGATTCCATTTCATCGTGCGTTCCAGTGCTTCGATATCATTCGGCGGAACAGCCTGAGTATGCCAGTGCATCATGAAAGGAATACCTTTCGCATCGAAAAATCTCGTTCCCGGAATACGCAGGTCATACACCATCTGGTCGCTCCATCCGTGATAAGCACCACCGATTTTGATGACTTTTGTCTTGCCGGTTTTGATACGAGCCAGGCGCAAAGCACCCATGACGGCTTCTGTACCTGAACCCAACATCCTGAACTGTTCCACAGACGGAACATTGTCAGCGACGATTTTTGCCAACTTCAGCTCATACTCATGCAGCAAACCTGTAGAAGGCCCACATTCATTCAATAAGTCGATGCATTTCTCACGTACAGAAGGGTAGTTGCTGCCCAAAACAGTCGGACCACCTGCCTGTAAAAAATCAATGTATTTATTGCCATCCGCATCATACAGATATGCGCCCTCAGCTTTCGTGAAAGTCAAAGGAAACGGATAGTTGAAAGCCAGGTTGTGCTGTACACCACCCGGAATATATTTGGATGCTGTTTGATAGATTCTCTGAGATTCCGTACACTGAGTTTTGTAATAATCTAGGTAGCCCTCCATTTTATCCGGTTGGATATGTTGTAAAGGCAGAGATACCAGCTTGTCTAATTTTTTGTATATCGGTTTGATGTCATGGTATTCGCTGATAGAAAAACCATTGTTGATACTCTTTTTTTCAGTGACTACAGTTTCCATTTTGTTCTGTTTTTTTGGCGGGTAATCGTCCCGATAATTCTCGGGATTCGGTTTATATCTTTTATATTCCGGAACTTCGGCTTGGTTCGACTTCGCTCACCAACCACCGCTCAGTTTCCGTAATTAAAAGGATACCGCCTCTATCCCTACCCGTTTATTTGCTGTATAAAAGTAGGGCTGACAAATTACATTTCTGTTGATTAATATCAAAATGTGATTTGCGTCATTGTCCTGCGGGATATAATATTTAAAGAGGAGAAGAATCTATTAGGATTAGTATTCAGGATATTTCTCCGGGTCTTGATAAGTGTTGAAAACAGAGTAGATATAGACAGTTTTTGGGTCTTCATCTATATTGAAAAATACAAGGAAAGGTAGTGATTCAAAGGGAATTGCTCTAAGACCTTTGAATCTTATCTGAAAAAATGGATTGATTTCAAGACTTTGATAAACTTGTTCGAGCTGATTGTCAAAGTGAGTAACAGCAGATGGTGAAAATTGTGCATAGTATTCAAATGCGTTTTCTATTTCCTGCTGTGCAACAGGCAGTATCACCAAATCATAATTCATACTTTTCCCGAAGCTGCTTCAAAGCCTGACGAGCAGGGATAAAATTCTTTTTGTTTTCTTTCAGTCTTTGTTCGAGTAACTTTTTTTGGTGTTCAGACAGCTCAAAACCATTATCTTGCTTTTTTTCATATTCAGCTCCGATAAGCTCCAGAAATTCCTGAAAAAATTCCTGCTTATTTTCTGGTATGGAAACATTATATACAACCATAAAGTGTTGTTTGAACTAAAGATAAGCTTTTCTGTTTGAATTCATCTCGAATGCTTTTGGTTATCAGCTTCGATAATATAAAAGGTGACGGCAACTACTATGGTGAGATTCGAGTAATCGGTTGATTAATATCAAAATGCGAGAGATGTTACAAGTATTGGTTGTCTCGGAAGGTGTTGGTGAAAATGAAAATACATTAAAAATGTGTTGAGTTAAGTCTGAGAGAATAAATAGTATTAATTATTACAAACAGTCTAAATGTCAAAAAATAAATTCTCTGTGTCGAAATAAATAATAAAAGCAAGATGAAAGTAACTTTTTACTTACATATAGAAACTATATTTTAATTGCATATTGTCGTCAGGTGTCAAGTATTTTAAGATTTCGCCAACATTTCTTGCACATTCAATTGTAATTGGCATTTGTCTGTCAAATTGAGTGTTGTTCCAATTCATTTTCGTAAGTGCTAAAATTTCATCACAAATTACGTTTGGTGCTTCGTCATAAGAAGCAAGTTTAATTTCAATTGCTCTTGGAATGTATCTGCCCGGATATGTTTCGTAATAAGGAACAGAGCCTCTTGTGTAAAGCAAATGATGTTTGTCTGACATCGTAAAATGTGTGCCTCGCATTGGTGGATAATTACCGCTACGGTACAGCCTAATGTCTGATGTTTGAATTGAAACCAAATCAATCTGATTTATGTGTAATTCTTTTGCTGCTTCTGTAAAGCCATAAATTTCGTCTTCGTTGAAATTTGATGTTTTGTGTAGTACTAAACGCTTCGGGAAAATTTTTACTGCATCATAATACTCTTTGAGCGATTGTGTCAATAGATTGTATGCTTGTTGCTCGTCCAAATGTGGTGTCCTGTCATTCTTTTTTAATGTTATTTCTTCTCCTCTTAAAATCACTCCCTTTCCCAATTCATTAAATATTTGAGCAATGCTTGTTTGAGTGGATTTTTTATCACGACTTTTGAAAAAACTAATTCCTGCATAGCAAGTAGTTTGCGCAGAATCTTTTCTGATTAACGCCCAAGGTGTACCTGATGCTTTGTAATACAAGGCAGTGAAGAAATTCCAAGCAATTGTTGCAGGGTCTTGCATTTCTGTGGTTGGCTTTGCAATTCTATCCCGAATGATTTGAATAGGAATATTATACTGCATTGCTTTTGCTTTCAAATTTCTTCTGAAGTTCTGTTCCTTTTTAGATACGTCTTCATCATCAAAATCTTTTTCTACAATTTCTTCGCCTTCTTCATCATTAGTTTTTGGCTTAGCTTCCATAATGTGCTTCATAAGATTTTCAGGTAAAGCACAAAGGATAACGTCTGGTTTCTTGTTTTTAGAAAGAAATTTTATTTCGTTGAGATATAAATTTGTTATCTCTGTAATTGTTCCTTCAAGTGAGTTGTTATCTTTGATTATCTTTTCAATGTCCGAATTATTCAGTTTGCGTAAATAAGTCTCGTCATAAGCTATTTCACATTTGAAACCAATAGTTTTGTTGAAACCGCAAAAGTTCATAAATAAATTGGGATGCGGTGTTTTGCTTTGTTTTCCGTCTATATGTGATTTGCAACTTTCTAACCATTCTAATACTTTATCAACGCTTTCGCCCTTTCCGATAATTCCAATAGTTATTTTTTCAGGACGAACTTGTGTAATGTCAAAAGGATTATATGTGTAAATGCCACTTTTAGGACAAATATGGTGACTTGTGCCAAATTGCAACGAGGGTTCTTCTATGTATCTTAATTTCATTATTCAAATATTGTTGAATCCGCTAATTCGGTATCGGCTTCTAATTCTGTTGGTAATGCTTCTGTATTCTTTTCTACAACTTTTGCAGGTATCCATTTTTGTTCATCCAAACTTGGTGATAAACTTATCGGTTCAAGTTTTTGGATTTTTAAATAGGGAAATTCAGGTGTAAATAAATCTTTATATGAAAGATAGTATGAAAAGAAGCGGAAATAATTGTAAACGGAATTATTGTTTTCTAAACGTTTTATTCCTGACATATATGCCGATTCAAAACGACTTTCTCTATATCCTCCTGGATTTGTAAAATTCCAAGTCGGATTGATGATTAAATACCAATCTGTATCAAAGTTTATGAATGAACATTTAAAAGCCAAATGACGAAAACAAATTAAGTGCCCTTCTTTTTTATTCATCATTGGAAATATGACAGTCTTTGTAGCCTCGTTCTTTCCTTTCCAACGTATTTGTTTTGCTTTTTCACTTTTGGGGTCTCTATTTGCAAAACGAAAAGTTTCTCGACTGTCGTACCACTCAATTTCTTTTAAGAAACAAAGTTGCATTAACGTATTTCTTAAAAGATGTTTGAATACCCTGTTTGAAGCTTCATTTTGTTCGTAGAACTCCGAACATTCAAGAGAGGTAATAGTACCTATATCAACAATGTTTCGGAAAGGCTCACGATTGGAATTTAAATCACGAAATGTATAAAGGCAATTTTCGTACAATATCCAATCAGAAGCTATTGCTTTATATTCACGCAATGCGGAACGAACTAATTTGTTTGGTTTAATTTTCTTAATCGTTCGTCTTCCTTTCAATGCAAGAAACTCATTAACTCTTTCGGTTATCCTTTCTTCATCTATATTCAAGTCTGCTTTGTAAATTTTGTTTCCAAAAGTTATTTTAACCATATTGGGTGAAATATTCTCTGGTTCGTTTTTGAGATAGCCATTCTCAAATTTTTTCTTGCGTTGCTCTATTTGGATTTCAGAAAATTCGTGTTCATATAATTTTGCTATTGCTTGCAACTTTGGTGTTGCACTAATAGCATTTATTTTTTGCAGAATGACATCTTTATCAATAACGTGTTCATTTGTAACAAAAGCAAAATTATCTGGAATTATGCCGTTTAATTTTGTGTCATTGTATTGTGGTTTCTTTTCTGTAAGAATATAAATGTAGAGCACATCAAATTGTTTATGCAATTCGTGTTTTGCAAATGTTTCAAGTGTGGATTTAATTTTCTCGAATGAACTTGTTGATGTTATTTGAAAAGCAACTCTATTTTTAAAGTCGGCTAAATCAATTGCAGGGAAGTTTTTCTGTTGTGTTGAATTAAGGTTTTCAAGTTGTAAGCCAAAAACCTCATTTAAAACAGGGACTAAAAAACTTTCTGCGTGAATGTTGATATGATAATTACCAATAGCATTAAAGCCCTCTACTTCAAGAACAAATCTTGCAGCATAGGTGTTGATTTTGTTTATGTAATCAATTCTATTCATTTTATTCTTTCTTAAATATTATAGGCATAACTATGAATCTAATATAGCATTTTGTTTCCAGCCCACGGTTTAAACCGTGGGCTGGGTAATTGCAATGCGGTGCATACAAGGGATACAAGATTGTCCAGATGATATAATCAATGTTCATTTTGAATCTTCTAATTCATGCAATTTCAGAAATTCATCGTGTTCCTCCTCGAAAGCTTTCTTTAGATGATGCTGTTTCTGATTTTTGATATAGAAATAAACCTTGTCTGCTACAGATTCAGAAACAGAATATGCAGCATAACCGGTTTGCCATGAGAATTTTTCAGGAATTAAATCGTTCTGGTTGATGTGGTGGGAGCTGCTGCCTTTGATTTGTTTAATAACCTCTGCAATAGATTTGTTGGGATTTAGCAAAAACAGGCTATGAACATGGTCAGGCATTCCGTTGACGATTCTTACCGGACAACCTGATTCACGTAATTGTTCTGATATCAGTTGATGTATTTGATGTTCGATATTTGTATGAATAAGAGGACTTCTCTCTTTGGTTGTCCAGATAGCATGTATCCATATTTTGTTGAAAGAATGTGCCATAGATTTATTTTCTTATTGATTAGTTAAACCGTTGAAACGGTTCGGATCTTTCTTGTTGTTATCAATTTAAACCGCGTGATACGATTATAAATCATTTGAAAATAAATCATTAAAATAATTTAATTTGATTGAATTTGAAAAATAATGTGTGTGAAATTTGAATTACATATTCCAGCCCACGGTTTAAACCGTGGGCTGGATGTAATAATGTTTACTCTTTAGAAAGAGGAAAATCCATATCAAATTCAAGAGTGCTGACGTCTTTGAATTTGACGTAATTCCCATCTTCTTCTATTTCACCATAACCGAGGAATGCCTTTCCGTCTTCGAATTTTATGGCGATTTGTTGTACAGATTCTACACCTTCAGATTGGAAAGTGTAATCTGCAATCAGGATGTTGTTTTCTATTTTTCCGGAAAAACTCCCTTGAGATCTGTCTTTTTCAAAGTATGAAATCAATAAATTTCCCTCCGCCTGCTCGCCTGATACAGAGATTTGTAAACGAACGGTATCTTTATTTTGATAGGAATAGTTACCCGAAACACTATCAGTTGCTTCGACAGTATTAAGGGGAACAGTATCAGTTGTTTGCTCCTTATTTTTCGGATTACAGGATAAAATCAACAATAATGGAATGATAGCTAAAATGGATTTCTTCATTATGATAATATAGCAAAAAACTATAGGATTTGCATTTTTCAGATCATGTAAAGCTCCGTAAACAGAACATGTAAATTATTGATTTAGTGATCAGGTCTCCATATTTCCTGGTTCAGGGCATTTTATTTAAAGGCGGAAATGCCTTAATTGGATTATTGAATTTATCGAAACATGATTCTTGGCTATTGGTTCTCTCACTTTTACTAAATTTGCACTCTCTGTAAAATATTATGAGCGAGTTAAATAAAACCTACGTATCTACCCAGGTAGAAAATAAATGGTATCAGCATTGGTTGGAAAGAGGATATTTCAAATCTCAGCCGGATGGCCGTCCGTCATATACTATCACGATTCCCCCGCCGAATGTCACGGGAGTTCTGCACATGGGGCACATGCTGAACAATACGATCCAGGATATTTTAATTCGCACAGCCAGACAAAAAGGTTTCAATGCCTGCTGGGTACCGGGTACTGACCATGCATCTATAGCTACCGAAGCGAAGGTGGTGAGAATGCTTCGTGAGCAAGGCATCAAAAAGAGCGATCTGAGCCGTGAAGAATTTCTGGAACATGCCTTCGAATGGAAAGAAAAATACGGTGGGATCATCCTTGAACAGCTCAAGCAGTTAGGTGCTTCCTGTGACTGGGACAGAACGAGCTTTACAATGGATCCGGAGTATTATGAAGCCGTGATCAAAGTTTTTGTGGATTTGTATAACAAAGGATACCTCTATCGTGGTCTGCGTATGATCAACTGGGACGTAGAAGCTAAAACAGCTTTATCCAACGAAGAGGTGATCTATAATGAAGCAGGAGAGCAATCTCAATTGTACTCTGTCAGGTATAAAATAGAAGGTACAGAAGATGAATATATAACGATTGCAACAACTCGTCCGGAAACAATTTTTGCAGATACTGCTATTGCTGTCAATCCGGAGGACGAAAGGTATCAGCATCTGAAAGGAAAATTTGCTATCGTACCTTTTGTTAACAGACGTATTCCTGTCATTTTTGATGAATATGTAGAAAAGGATTTTGGTACGGGATGTCTGAAAGTGACGCCTGCACATGATCCGAATGACTACGAATTAGGTCAGAAGCACGATCTTGAAGTGATAGACATGTTCAACGATGATGGTACTGCCAACGAAAAAGTAGGAGTAGAAGCATATATCGGTATGGACAGATTTATACTCAGAAAGAAATTTGTCAAAGAGCTGGAAGCGGAAGGGTTTTTGGTGAAAACGGAAACGATTACCAATAAGGTAGGTCGTTCGGAAAGAACCAATACAGTGGTAGAGCCGAAGCTTTCTTTGCAATGGTTTTTAGATATGCAAAAAATATCGGCAAAGGCATTGGAGGTAGTGGAAAATGACGAAGTACAGCTATTGCCTGCCAAATTCAAAAATACTTACCGTCACTGGATGGAAAATGTACGTGACTGGTGCGTTTCCAGACAATTGTGGTGGGGACACAGAATTCCGGCTTATTACCTGCCGGATGGTTCACATGTAGTGGCAGTTTCTGCTGACGAAGCTTTGAAACAGGCTCAACAAAAAGATGCTTCTCTGACAGCTGCAGATTTAAAGCAGGATGAAGATGTACTGGATACATGGGCATCTTCCTGGTTGTGGCCGTTGCAGGTATTCGGAGGATTTAATGAAGCTTTTGATACAACTACCGGAAAAATAGATTTTGCTAAATCTCCTGAGCTGAGATATTACTATCCTACGCAGGTATTGGTGACAGCTCCTGAGATATTGTTCTTCTGGGTAGCGAGAATGATCATGGCGGGTATGGAATACACAGGAGAAGTTCCGTTTAAAACAGTTTATCTCACAGGTATTGTAAGAGATAAGCAGGGACGTAAAATGTCCAAATCTTTGGGTAATTCACCGGATCCATTGGATTTGATCAGAGATTATGGCGCGGATGGAGTCCGTTTCGGTATGATGTCTTCTGCTCCTGCCGGAAATGATATCTTATACGATGATAAGATGGTGGAGCAGGGCAGGAATTTTTGTAACAAGCTGTGGAATGTATTGAGGTTGCTGAAAGGGCTGGAGGTAAAACCAGGTGATGACGCATCTTTGGCACCGGTATTTGACTGGATGGATTCCCGTATTGCACAGGTGACAACTGAACTGGACAGATTGGTGAGTGAATACAGATTATCTGAAGCTCAGAAATTGTTGTATAATTTTATCTGGGATGACTTCTGTTCATGGTATCTGGAGTGGATCAAGCCGCCGTTCGGTGAGCCTGTTTCAGAAGGAGTTTTGAATAGAACGATTGAATATCTTGAACAAGCGATGGTTTTACTGCATCCGTTCATGCCGTTTATTACAGAAGAAATCTGGCATTCTATTCAGGACAGAAAAGATGGTGATGATATTTTCTTACAGGCATATCCGACAGCCGGGACGGTAAATGCAGCAGCCGTGAAAAATGGCGAGCATCTGAAATCTTTTATTTCTACCATCAGAAATGCAAGAGCCAAAGCACAGTTGTCCTATAAAGAACCTGCCAAAGTATATATCTGCGCTGTTGATACAAAAGTTTATCAGGCATTTGAAAATCTGATTCTTGTCAAAGCAAATGTCAGCGAGATGATATTTGGCGAGCCGGAATCTACTCAAAATCTAATGACAGAATTGGTAGGAGTAGATAAAATTTTTATCGATTTAGGTTTGGCGATTGATATAGAAGCTCAGAGAACTAAGATAGAAGAAGATATCAAATATTATCAGGGATTTATTTTGTCTGTAGAGAAAAAGCTGAGCAACGAACGATTTGTACAGAATGCCAATCCTGATGTAGTAGAAAAGGAGCGCCAGAAATTAGCAGACGGTCAGCAAAAGCTGAAAAATCTGGAAGAGAGTCTGGCTGCGTTATAAGATAAAATCAGGAATTAATAGAAGATCGCTCTGTTTTTGGTTAAAAATTACTAAAAACAGAGCAATTCATTTGTGGATAATGTTTTATCTTTAGAAGTATGTCCTTTAAATGAGTTGAAGAATGAAAGAGATAACGCTTAGAATATCGGATAAAAAATTGTCTTTTTTTAAGGAACTAGTTGAACAATTGGGTCTGGAGATAGTGAAAGAGGAAGTTTCTGTTCCGAAATGGCAGCAAGAACAAGTGAGAGAGGTTAAACAAGAAATTCAGGAAGGAACGGCAGAACTTACAGAATGGAAATCTCTTAAAAAAGATTTATTTGAAAAGTATGATGTAAAATGAGCTTTACTCTTGTAATCACAAGTCGTGTTCATATACAACTTATAAATGCTCTTGAATGGTATAAGCAAAATGCTCCCGGTCATGAGAAAAAACTACTGAAAGATTTTGATGGTGCTTTATCATTTATCGAAAAAAATCCATTAAAATGCCAGATTCGATATGACGATATTAGAATTCGTTTTTTAAGCAATTATAAATTCGGCATTCACTATTTTGTGAAAAACAGAACAATATACATTTTAGGATTTTTTCACCAGCACCAAACAGATGAAAGTTGGAAGTGGGAATAGTCAAAACTAGCAGACGGTCAGCAAAAGCTGAAAAATCTGGAAGAGAGTCTGGCTGCGTTGTAAGTTGCATAACTTTTCCAAAGTTCAAGGTATATGAAGAAAGGCTTTGGAAAAGTTGGACAAAACTGAGTCTGCTGAATTGTGACAGATAGTTTATTGTTTTTCAACCTTTGTCTTTTGCCTCAATGCTAAATGCCCACTACTAATATTAAAATTAGAATGATTCTAAATTTCATACAGAGGGAGAACCAATGGTTCACTCTTTATATTTTTAGGCGCAATTATGCCACAATATTTATTTGCTTACGGTACACTTCGTTTAAATGCGCAGCACAAGATGGCTAAAAGACTGGCTGCTGCAGCTCAGTTGGTGAGCTTAGGTTATATCACAGGTTCAAAACTATATAAAATAGACTGGTACCCTGCTTTGGTTCAGGAGGGAGGAGATGATGATATTGTAGTAGGAGATATCTTTCAGTTGGAAGATGAACAGCTATTGCTGGAACTGGATGAATATGAAGGTCTGGGCGTGGGAGAAGCTCCTTATGAATACAGAAGAGAAAAAGTAAAAGCTTTTACAGACGGAGAAGCTATCGAATGCTGGATTTACTGGTATAATGTAGCGTTGCCTGCCGGAGCCCAACAAATAGAATCGGGTGATTTTCTGAATCCGTAGTTAATTAATCCTCAGCATTGGAATGATTCTCTAAAAATTCAGGCGATAACACTTTTCTGTATACAAGAATAATATTTTTATTCTCTAATCTTAGATGGATGAGACGTGCTTCTAGATGCGGATAATTATCAATTTTCAGAGAAAATGCTGCATAGTACCGGCCATTCGGGTATTCGGATTGCAAAGTAAGCTTATTGAATTCTTTCTTTAATTGATCATAGTAGCTAATTGCCTTATTTCTATCATTGAAATATATTTTTTGTATTAAAGATTGCTCGCAAGAAACAGTAGCGTTCATCTTCCCTATAATTGTATCTATTGGTATTTCCCAATATCCCATACGTAGAATGATGGAATCAATTTCAGGTTCTGGCTTTACGTTTACAGAATAGTCATTTAAACCTTCTTTGAAATGGAATATTTTAGGTGAGAAAATGCTATTTTTTCTAATGATAGAATCAATATAACTTACATTGGAATCTACTGGTAATCCCCAAAAATATGAGCTGATTATTTCATAATCGTTAGAATCAGCTAATGAATATTTGGGCAGTAAGCTACCTGAAACTATTATCAATAAGAATATTTTTTGGATCATTATGTATGATTTATCATAGATTAATCAGTTCTTCTGAATGTTAAAGTGTTCTGAACATTTTTCAATTTCAGAAATCCGTCTTCGATATGAAAGCTATACTCATTGTTTTGCAGAAGATTAATAAAATAATTTCCCATTTCATGTAATTCGCTCGGGTGGGTATATGTGACTTGCAAAGATTTAATTTTTACAGAGTTCCTGGCTAAATCAAATATTCCTTCAAATTCATCACTGCCGGAAAATCCAACAACTGCCATCCTGTCCAGATGAAATTCCAGCCTTGGAACATTTTTGTAATACTTAATTTTATCAAAAAGCTTCCCGTTGATTTCATACAACATCCATATATCGTGTAGCCTTATATCCGGCACCCACTCTACGCAACCGTTGAGCATCCGGTAGTTTTCCCGGGCTGTATTGTGATAGTGTACAGTAGCAGAGTACGGAGTAATACGTCCGCTGCTGATATCTGTACAGGTGAGATGTTGAATGTCAACCTGTACATAGCCATCAGCAAATTTTGAAAAATATCTCAAAGATTGATTTGAAGTATCCTGGGAGATTTCGTAAATGGATGATGATACGTGAATATCCGGATCGATGCTTAGTTCTATTGTTTTGTCCTGAACGAATTCCATTGACCATGAATGATTTTCTCCGTAAGCAAAAAGATTCACACCTCTCTGGAACAGGTCGACAATCAGGCTGGTTCGGATAGGGTCAATTTCAAAGGGACCTTGAGCCGGGCAATTTTTCAAAAATGCTGTATACATAATAAACAGAGCAATGGATATCTTTTTCATTCTTGATGCTTAAGGCATTATAAAGTAAATAAATTTATGAATGACAATTTGAGAAAATAATTTTCATAGTGTGTAAATGGCTGAACAACAGAAAATTGTTTACGATTGAAATCTGCCGGAATGATATAACAAAGAGGAGTTTTTATATATTAGTGGGTATTATTCAAATTAGAAAAAAGATTTTCATGAGTTTTCAAACTGCCGATTTGTACGATGCTAACGAAGGTAAAGTAGATGTTTGCTTGCCTCTTTTTCAATCTTACGGAGCGAAAAATAAATTTTCAGGTTCAATAGTAACGATCAAATGTCACGAGGATAATACATTGGTGGGAGATACTTTACGTCAGGACAATGGCAAAGGCAAAGTATTGGTAATAGATGGTGGAGGTTCATTGCGTTGTGCATTGGTCGGAGACCTGATTGCTGCAGCTGCAGTGAAAAACGAGTGGGAAGGTATAGTCTTATATGGTTGTATTCGTGACAGTGCAGAAATCAATAGAATGAATATCGGGATAAAAGCATTGAACACAAACCCGACAAAAACAGTTAAACGCAAAACGGGATTACTCAATGAAGTAGTCAATTTTGCGAATGTTACTTTTAAGCCCGGAGCATTTTTGTATTCTGATGAAGACGGAATACTGGTCAGTGATACTGCATTGATATAGCAGTATCATAAATGTGGTCGGGATTTTTTATATTATAAAATTTAAAAAATTACATGAAGACCAAAGAAGAAATTATTAATAACTGGTTGCCCAGATATACAGGAGTTCCGTTAGACGAATTCGGAGAGTATATCCTGCTGACGAATTTTCAGCAATATGTAGATATGTTTGCCGAGTGGAATAATGTTCCGGTATTAGGGGTAGGGCGTCCCATGAAAAGTGCCACAGCTGACGGCATTACCATTATTAATTTTGGAATGGGAAGTCCGGTGGCAGCTACGATGATGGATTTATTGTCAGCCATTCATCCTAAAGCAGTGTTGTTTTTAGGGAAATGTGGCGGATTGAAAAAGAAAAACAACATCGGAGATTTGATTTTGCCGATTGCAGCGATAAGAGGAGAAGGAACATCCAATGACTATTTTCCTGCCGAAGTTCCTGCTATGCCTGCGTTTGCACTGCAAAAGGCGATTTCTACCACTATCAGAGATTATGGCAGAGATTACTGGACAGGAACAGTCTATACAACCAACCGGAGAGTCTGGGAACATGATGAGCATTTCAAAGAATATCTGAGGAAAATCAGAGCAATGGCTATTGATATGGAAACTGCCACCATTTTTACGGTAGGATTCCATAATGAAATTCCTACAGGAGCATTACTATTGGTATCGGATCAGCCTATGATTCCTGAAGGAGTTAAAACAGAGCTGAGTGATACGAAAGTATCCAGTGATTTTGTAGAGCATCATCTGAAAATCGGGATACTATCTCTACAACAGATTCAGTTTGAAAAACAGACTGTCAAGCATCTGAAATTTTAATGAATATTTTTTATCCAATGTGACTGTGTATTGAAATCCGATACACTTTTTTTGTTTTTATACGTGGGTGTTCAGTCAATGATTAGATAATACATGGCTTTTTCACATTACCCAATACTCAATATTCAAAAGTTGAACTGAATTCGCATTTTTATAATTTCTTAAATTTCCTATTTCTCAGAATCGCTGTATCTTACACGTCCAATACTATGAATAAGATACCTTTAGAGATCATTACACTGACTACAAGCGTAACTCACAATAATTCGTTTGTGGTGGTTCTGGGAGAGTCAAAAGGCAGCAGAAGATTACCAATTATTATAGGAGGCTCAGAAGCTCAGGCAATAGTGGTAGCAATGGAAAATATGACTCCGGGCAGACCATTGACACATGATCTTTTAAAAAATGTAATGTTGACATACGACATTGTACTGAAAGAGGTCATCATTAACAGATTTGTAGAAGGTATTTTTTTCTCCCAATTGATATGTGAAAGAGAAGGTCAGGAAGAGGTAATTGATTCCCGTACTTCTGATGCAATAGCTATAGCATTGAGATTTAATTGCCCGATCTATACTTATTCATCTATCATTGATACTGCAGGTGTAGAGATGGAAATTCTGGAAGAGCAGGAAGAAGCACCGGAAGTATCAGAAGATATAGCGATGTCCTCTTACGGATTTGTATCAACAGAAGAGCTGGAAAAAATGCTGCAGGAAGCTTTGGAAAGTGAGGATTATGAAAAAGCAGCTGCTATCAGAGATGAATTGGACCATAGAAAATCTTAGTTGCCAATGTTTATATAATTGTTCGCTAACTATATTTACTTTTTTTCGTTTTTGTTTACTTTCACCTAAATATGCTGATACAATCTATTAACCCTGCCACAGGATTCGATGCTTATTCATTCAATGCCAGTTCAGTAGAAGAATTGGAAGAAATGTTGAATGTGAGCGGAAGAACTTTTGAAGTTTGGAGCCGGGCATCTTTTGAAGAGAGAAGTGAATTGGTTTTTAGAATAGCCGGTGTCCTTGAAAAAAAGAAAGGACATCTTGCCAGAATGATGGCGGAAGAAATGGGCAAGCTGTATTCTGCCGGTGTTGCCGAAATAGAGAAATGCGCCTTCCTTTGCAGGTATTTTGCAGAAAATGCAGAATCAATGCTGGAAGATGAAATAGTAGAGACAGAAGCAAAAAAAAGCTATATCTCATATCGTCCCTCAGGAGTGATCCTGGCAGTAATGCCGTGGAATTTTCCTTTCTGGCAGGTACTAAGATGCGCTGTTCCGGCTATCATGGCGGGTAACACAGTTGTATTAAAACATTCGTCACTAGTCCCCGCATGTGCTGTAGAGATAGAAAAGATTTTCAGAGAGGCGAATGCCCCTGCAGGTGTTTTCAAAACATTGCTGATTCCAAATGATCTGACAGAATACTGTATCGCACATCCGGTTGTAACGGCAGTATCTTTTACAGGTAGTACAGAAGCCGGCAGAGTAGTTGCATCCTTATCAGGAAAGCATCTGAAAAAATCTGTCCTTGAGCTCGGTGGTAGTGATCCGTATGTTGTATTAAATGATGCAGATGTATCTCATGCTGTAAAAACCTGCGTGGAATCACGGATGATTAACTCAGGACAGAGCTGTATCGCTGCCAAAAGGTTTATCGTGGATCAGCACATTCATGATGTGTTCAGGGACAAATTTGTAGAAGAAATGAAAAAGCTCATTATGGGATTTCCTATGGCTGAGCCAACACATCTGGGGCCTTTGGCTTCTGTAAAGCTGAGAGATCAGCTGCATGATCAGGTAATGAAATCTGTGGCAATGGGGGCAAAAATCGAAACCGGCGCATATAAGCCTGCAAGCCCGGGAGCATTTTATCCGCCTACAGTGCTAAGTAATGTACAACCCGGAATGCCTGCTTTTGATGAAGAGCTGTTCGGGCCGGTCGCTGCTATTATAAAAGCAGAAGATGAAGTAGATGCAATCATGCTGGCAAATGATTCTTCTTTTGGACTCGGAGCAGCTGTGTTTAGCAGAGATATCGAATATGCTGAAAAAGTGGCAAAAGATCTGATAGATGCCGGGGTGGTATTTATCAATGAAGCAGTGAAATCAGATCCGAGATTGCCATTCGGAGGAGTCAAGCAGAGTGGCTACGGAAGAGAGCTGTCAATGGTTGGAATGCGTGAATTTTGTAATGTGAAAACTGTATATATTTCGTAAGGAATAATGTATAATTAAAAAACTTATGGTGATAAATCATTATAAGGATATTGTTAATTAGTAAAGGAATCAAAGAGTTTTAAATCAAAGATCATCTTGAATTTGATTAAATAGTTATGATATAGAATATACTCAGGATTACTTTTAACTTTGTGGGGGATTGAAGAAAAATGAAGAATTTAATTTTAGTATTGACAGCATGGATGCTAGCAGGTGTTTCTTTCAACTTGTCAGCACAATGTCCTACGTTATATGACCTGAAAGTTGATAACGGCAGTGAAGCTACGATTTGTGCTCCGGGACAAGTGGAATTATCTGTAAGAGGTATACAAATGCCTTCTGGTGGTGAAATCAACTGGTTCTACAGTGAAGATGCGAATTTTGACCCGCGCACTCAGGGTACAAACATCGGTAAGACACAATTACCTACTTATCAGCAGCAAAGTTGTCCGCAGGTGTGTCCCGATCTATTGATGATCATGATGAATAGCTGTGACAAAAGTGGATTAGGTGTTGGAGAAGAGCATGATAATGAATTCTTTATATTTTCTTCCGGTAGCGGATTTTTTGCTTCTGATCTTCAGTTTAAAATAAATGCAGGAACAAACGATAATACTGCAACCGATAAAAGTATTAATATAGGTGCGAATCCGTGTTTGATACAAAAACCTTCAAATGCTTTGATGACAAGATTAAGAACAGGGGCATGTAGCAATCTGAATATTTTTGCTGCGGGTCCGGGTGATTTTATTCCGTCTGATGCATTGGTGATCTTTTTCATGAGCTCGAATGTTGCTCAGGATTATGATCTGACTACCCTTTGTGGTTCAGGTCATAATGTATATGTGATGCAGAATTCATGTCAAAGAACCATGGGAGCATTTACCAATTCTTCGTCAACTTCTAATACTGCATCTACCCGTTACAGAGAGAATTTCCTCAGCTTGAGAAACTGTACAAAATGTACAGATTCATTAAACTATGACCGTAGAGATATGAAAGATTTGGAAGGTGAATATCTTATTGATAATGATTTTCAATATGCGAGCGTTGCTAACGGTTCTATTGTACTAAATACAGGTCAGAATCCTTGTCAGACTCCTGATTTGAGCAACTATTTGAAACCAAGTGATCCGTATAAATTAATGTTCGGGGTACCTGCCGGTTCTCCTTTGTGTGGCAAAAAAATCTATTTCAAAGCACATGTTACACCTTATGATGCCCAGGTATGTACTGAAGTCATTGCAGACGGTGCCGCTTTGAATATTAAATGCGGAGGTTCTACACTTTCTGCAACTGCCCCTGCAACTGTTTGTTCGGGAAATCCTTTGGAAGTAAAGCTGGATCCTGCAGGAGATTATAACTGGACAGTAAGCACTGCTGCTGCTGTCAGTGGTTTGTCAAATGGTAGTGGCAATGTTTCTTCAATCGTACAGACTCCGACATATACAGGCAGCCAGCCAGCAATAGTATCTTATGTTATTTCTTCAAATTCTACTGATTGCCCAGTTGATCCGGTGACAGTACAGATAACAGTTGGTCCGGCATTGACCGCAAGTATTTCCGGAAATACACAGATTTGTTCTGGTGGAAAAACAACACTTTCTTATACTGGAAATGCACCAAGTGTACTTTGGAGCACAGGAGCTACTTCTCCATCTATAGAGGTTTCTTCAGCAGGAACATATACAGTAGAAGCAGGTAATGGAATTTGTACTGCTACAGCAAGCGCAGAGGTGACGGTTGCAGCCGAATTAAAACCTACAATTACCGGCAACGCCTCTATTTGCCAGGGTGGATCTACAACTTTTACAGTGGCAGAGACATTTGATTCTTATGCTTGGTCAAATGGTGATCAAACGAAATCAATTATTGTTACACAACCCGGGACTTATACGGTAACGGTGAAAAATGGGGATTGTACAGGGACAGCTTCTGTAGAATTAAAAGTTGAAGAACTGAACATTGTAGAAAATGTAACCAATGAAACATGTGCCGGAGGTGATGGTGCAGCTTCTCTCCAAATTCCTAACGGAGTAGATTATACGATTGTCTGGTCTTCCGGTGAAACGGTAAATGCTATCTCAGGAAAAACTGCAGGTGTTTATACTTATACTATCCAATATGGCAATTGTAGCCAGCAAGGATCTGTAGAAATCAGTAAAAGCGAAGCAGGCCTTACTGCAGATTTTGTAGTTGATCCGATCAATTGCGATGCATCGGTAAAAGGTGCTGTCACTATTTCTAATATAGGAAATGGAACAGCTCCTTATACAATCACAGTAGATGGTCAGGCGACAGATGAAACAATTGACGGATTGGAAGAAGGTGACTATACCATTAAAATTGTGGACAGCAAAGGTTGCTCGGTAGAGAAAATTATAAATGTATTCCAGGCACCTGCTGTGCAGGTGGTTTTGCCTCAGGACTTATCCATTACCCAGGGTCAGCAAATAACCTTGACAGCAACCAGCATCACCGGAATACAACAAAACGGTACAATATATGAATGGACGCCTTCGGCTTCTCTTTCCTGTACAAATTGTGCTTCCCCTGTTGCAAGTCCGCAGGAGAAAATCACTTATGTGCTGACTGTCACTAACTCTTATGGTTGCGAAGGATCAGATACAATTGTGATAGATGTGCTGCCGGTAATGTCAGTGTATTTGCCAAATGCATTCTCTCCGAATGGTGATGGTAAAAATGATGTGCTGTATATATTATCCAATACTTCAGATACCAGAGTGAAGATTTTAGAAATCTTCAACAGATGGGGTGAATCTGTTTATAAAATAGAAAACGCGTTGGTGAATGATGCTACTATAGGATGGAACGGACAGTACAAAGGTAAATTAGCTCCGGTAGACAACTATTCATATTACTACGAAGTAGTGTTCCCGGATAATACAGTTCAAAGAGATAAGGGGACAGTATTAATCGTAAGATAGGTCGTTTGAACATTGTTTAATCTTCTTGGTTATTAAGATATTAGTACGCTATGCTGTTAGTATCTTCAAGAAATAGTCAGTGGATGAAGGCAATCTTGTTCGTTGCCGGGATGTATAGCATCCTTTGGGGATTGTCTGTGATATTTTTTCCGGAGTTCTGGTTCAGATTGGGAAACATTGAAGTTCCCAGATATCTGCAATTATGGCAGTGTTTTGGATTGTATGCAGTATCTATGGGCATAGGATATCTGATCGCTTACACAAATCCTTTACGACACTGGCCGATTGTGCTGGTAGGTATGATAGGGAAGGTGTGTGCTCCGATTGGATTTATGTACTATTATTTTCAGGGTGAGCTTCCGCTCGTGATACTCCAGATGAATTTTACCAACGATATGATCTGGTGGATTCCGTTTGGATTAATCCTGTACAATGTATATATCCATGAATATCTTTTAGATAAAGAGATTATTAAACACACTGAACACAATATCCGTGAGCTGCTTTCATGGCATTATACCAACAAAAATGAAGTATTGCTGGAAATGTCAGAAAGACAACCTATAATGCTGGTTTTTTTGCGCCATTTCGGATGTACTTTTTGCAGAGAAACACTGTGTGAGATATCTAAGAACAAAGACAGCATTGAGCGGAAAGGAGTAAAGATTGTTTTAGTGCACCAACTTTCAGTCAGTGAAGCCAATCAGTATTTCAGGAAATATAACCTGCAGGATGTAGATTCAGTCAGTGATCCGGAATTGATTCTGTATAAAGGATTTCACTTGAGAAGAGGCAGGCTATCTCAGATTTTTGGCTGGAAAGATTTGAGCAGGCTATTGCAAAAGGGAAATCTGTTGAAGTTGGGTATTGCTACTTTTAAGGAAGAAGATCCTTTCCAGATGCCGGGTGTATTTGTGATCAGCGATGGTAAAATTGTGAGGAAGTTTGTACATTCATCGGTTTCAGATTTAGTGCCATATCAGGAATTAGCCAATTGTAATAATTCTACTCTTTTGCCTGAAAGCTGACAATGAGATGTATGACTCCGGGAATGATGAAAATTCCACCGATCAATAATGCCCATGCCAGATAACGGATAGTTAAAGTACCGGCAGCACTGTTGTAAAAACTTAAGCCAGCCTGGTCTTTAAATGTTATAATTTCGGGATGAATAACAACTCCTGCAGTTGCCATGATCCACATAATCACTGCACCTGCAGCAATTCTCGGGCGCCATTTTTCACCGGAACGAATAATTCTCCAGTAATACATCAGACTTATACCGGATAAAATAAAACAACTTAGACTCCATTTGGATTTCAGCATCATATTCAAAAGAGGGACGTCTGTGATTTTGCCTATGAGCAAAGCGATACCTCCCCAGGCAAAAATGACAATGGAAAACCTGAAAGATTTTTTTCTGAAATAATCCTTGTCCTCAGCTTTATTGCTTTCACCAATCAGGTATGTTGCCGCTAAAAATACACAGATGATCGTACTTAAAACACCGGTAGCAAGGGTGAATGGCGTCACCCATGACAATACATAAATATCCAGAAAATGAGTGGCAGTTGCGGGGATATTGTGACTGATCAATGCACCTCCTATGATACCCAGAATGAAAGCAGTGAACAGGCTGGATGCCATGAATATGAAATTATATAGTTTTTGACTGGTTCCGTCCTGATAAGCATCATAATGCCTGAAAATAAAAGCAGTACCTCTGGCGATAATACCAATGAGCATCAGCAGTACAGGAATGTGCAGATAGGTGCTGAATGTCGCGTAAATATCCGGAAATGCCACAAATAGTATCACGATTGCAATGATCAGCCACATGTGATTGGCTTCCCATACAGGTCCGATAGTGTGATATGTCAAAGTTCTGATCCTGATTTTGTTTTGCTGACTTGAAAAGATTTCCAATATCCCTGCACCGAAATCAGCACCACCTAACAAAATATACAAGAGGATAGATATCCAGAAAAAGATAATAACGATCTCCAGCATAACTAGATTATTTTAGGAAGTGAACGATGCTCATTAATGTACCTGATTTGTCTGTTCATCAGCCAGGAAACCATTACGGCAAGCAGCAGGTATATTCCTGCAAACATATAAAACGAGTACTGTATGCCCGGCATTGGTGTCAGGGCATCCTTGGTTTTCATAATGCCGTAAATAATCCATGGCTGTCTGCCTAATTCGGTGACCATCCACCCTGCTTCCACCGCAATAAATCCCAGCGGTGTACAAAGTATGACGAGCATCAAAAACCATTTGCGTTCCAGAATATGGGCATATTTCCACCGACTGATGATAAAAATAAATCCTACCAGCATCATGAGCATTCCGCATGCTACCATGACCTGGAAAGAATAGTGAGTAATAGCGACAGGAGGTCTTTCATCTTTTGGAAACTGATCTAAGCCTGTAACTGTCTCGTCAAAATTTCCATGTGCCAGAAAACTGAGGAATCCGGGTAGTCGAATGGCATATTTGACAGATTCTGATTTTTCATCTACAATACCACCAATGATAAGCGGAGCTTTAGGCTCAGTGTGATAATGTGCTTCCATTGCGGCCAGCTTTGCCGGCTGTCTTTTAGCTATATCTTTTGCAGAAATATCACCGCTGATAGGTTGCAGAAATGCAGCTATTGCACCGATTGCAAGTGCTATTCTGAATGCGCTTTTATGAAATGCCCGGTAATTCCCTTTGTAATAATGATAAGCATGGATACCTGCTACAGCAAAGCCTGTTGCCGAAAATGCTGCGATCGTCATGTGAAGTGCCTGTGTAAACCATGCATCATTCATCATTGCTTTCAGAGGATCTATATTAGAATAAACTCCATCCTGATAATTAAAACCCGCAGGACTGTTCATCCATGCATTGGCTGCAACAACGAGCACTCCGGATGCTACTCCCGAAATTCCTACCAGTACACCTGTAAACCAATGAAACCATTTGCTGAATTTGCCCCAGCCGTACATATAAAACCCTAAAGCAATAGCTTCTACAAAAAATGCTGTGCCTTCTAATGAAAACGGCATTCCGAATATCGGACCTGCATGCTTCATAAATGTTGGCCAGAGCAGACCTAATTCAAAAGATAAAAGAGTACCGCTCACGGCGCCCGTTACAAAAAATATAGCAACGCCTTTGCTCCAGGATTTAGTCAGAATATAATATTTTTCTTTCCCCGTAGTATTCCATTTGTAATGTGCAACTGCCATCATAAAAGGCATCACCATACCAATACAAGCAAAGATGATATGGAAGCCCAAACTCAAGCCCATCAGGCTTCTGGCTGCTATCAGATCGTCCATCTTTTTTTAGTTATTATAGCTTTTCAAATATCTGCAACATAATTTCTTTAAGGGTTAAAATCATGTTTTCTATTTGTTGTGTTTAGGGTAGGATTGATATTGATAATTTAATTGAGACCAATTGAAAATGTTAAAAATCACTTTCTGAATTTTAAAAAATCTGAATCTTACGTCTTTACATTATTTAATCCTTTATTCGCATCGTACAAAAGCAATTTTTGTACTTTTATTCGCTTACTATTCATGAAGATTTCAGAGATTATTATTCTGGCGTATAATTCCATCAGGCAAAATGGAACGCGTACGATTATAACATGTTGTATTATAGGCTTCGGAATTATGTCTCTGGTAGGAATTCTGACGGCCATAGATGGATTGAAATCTTATATCAGCAAGGATTTCAGCAGCATGGGCGCCAATACTTTTAAAATCAGGAACAGAGGGCTCGCAATTAATATTGGTGCAGCAAGAGTTGCTCCTAAAGTTTTCAGATCTATTACTTATCTGGAAGCACAGAAGTTTAAAGAGCTCTTTAATGATAGGCATCCGGTCAATATTCAGACGATCGGTACCGGTGTAGGGCTTTTGAAATATAAAAACGTCAAGAGCAATCCCAATGTGATGATTGTGGGAGTTGACGACGGTTATCCGGAAGTGGAAAGCTACACATTTCTGAAAGGACGTAATTTTTCGGTGAGTGAAATGACCTCAGGAGGAAATGTCTGTGTGCTGGGTTATGATGTTGCCTTAAAACTATTCGGTGCAGAATTGGACGGCATTGGCCGGAATATTATCATGGATGGCCGGAGATATCAGGTTATCGGAATTTTTAATTCAAAAGGTTCCAGCATGGTTTCTTCCGATAATTTTGCTTTGATCCCGATGCAAAATTGCCGGCAGTTTTATACTTCTGCCAATACCAGCTATATCATCGGTATAAAGGTACATGAGCAGGAACGATTGGAGTCTGCTATTGAAGAGGCTAAAGGAACGATGCGTCTTGCCCGGAAACTGAATCCGCGAGATGAAAATAACTTTGATATCATGAAAAGCGACAGTATTTCTGAATTGCTGAATGAAAATCTTTCTTATGCTACAATCGGTGGATTTGTGATTGGATTGATCACATTGTTTGGTGCAGCAGTAGGTCTGATGAATATCATGCTGGTATCGGTTACAGAACGCACCAGAGAAATAGGTACGCTGAAAGCAGTAGGAGCGAGAAGCTCAGATATCCTGAAACAGTTTCTGATAGAAGCTATAGTGATCTGCCAGCTGGGTGGAGCTTTGGGAATTGTATTGGGAATTATCATCGGGAATATAGTTTCACTGATGATAGGCGGCTCATTTATCATTCCATGGACATGGATGATCTTAGGCGTGATTTTCTGTTTGATAGTAGGTTTGATTTCTGGTATTTACCCGGCAGTAAAAGCGTCCCGTCAGGATCCTATCGAGGCATTGAGATTTGAGTAAGTAAGCCAGTTCTTTTGATTTTAGAAGTTTTTTACTGTAAAACATCAGCAATTAAGTATCTGTCGAAACTCTTTAACTTTGTGATCATATAGCCTCTGCTATGTGTATGAGTTGCAATGAAAAATATTGAAAATGAAAGCAATTAAAGCAGTGATATTTGATCTGGGAAATGTCATTATTCCGCTGGAAGATGAAGCTTTTTGGTGGAATGAGCAGTTCCTGGGAATTTTTGAGCAGCCAGAATCTGTTCGTCAACTGAAAGATGAAGGGTTTTTCGTGGAATATGAAAAAGGTACTTTTGATACTTCATATTTTTTAGAGACACTGAGCCAATATCTTAAGCCTGAATATCAAAAGAAAGATATTGCTGACAAGTGGAATGCTCTTTTGAAAGAAATACCGGAAGAGAGACTGGATTTTCTGAGAAACCTGAAAGATCAATATGAAATATACCTGTTGAGTAATACCAATGAAATTCATCTGGATTTTATCAAAGCAGCATTAATTGAAAGGTTCGGAAGCGATGTGTTATACGAAATCTTTGATCACTGTTATTATTCCTATGAGATAAGAGAGGTAAAGCCTGATGTGGAGATATATCTCAGAGTTTTGAAAGAACAGCAGATAAAAGCTGGTGAAGCTTTATTTATTGACGACAAAATTGCCAATCTGGAAGGCGCAGAGAAAGCCGGAATCACGACCATACATATTCTTCCGTCACAGGAAATATCAGATGTCCTGAATAATATGTTAGAAGTAGGTGTAAATGATAGATTAATAGAAAAGGATTAGTAATAGGGAGCTCTTGTAAAGATCAGATGACAGGTTTTTATCGTACACCCGGAAAAGGGTTGGGTGGGAGCCTGGAAAATAATATCTTCGAAAGTAAGAAGGGAGATATACGATGCAGTTAATGATTGACAAATACAGGCTAGTATCATTAACGCTCTTGTTTTTGATTCCATTTTCTGCTATTTCTGCGAGTAATCGTGAACAGGATTTGTCATTATGGTTGTGGTTTCAGGTGGAGAAAAAAATCGGAAAAAATCAATACGCAGAGTTCCAGTATCAGACCAGATTCACTGAGAATGTTACACGTTTTGACCGAAGCAATATTTATTTCATCTACGGGATCAAGGTTCTTAAAAACCTTCAGTTAGAAACGCTTTATCAGTTAAATACTAACTATCTGCAGGATCAGCATACCTTTTATATTGGCGCAACACATAAAACCAGACTCGGGAAGAAAAGTGCCATTTTCAACCGTACATCTTTTCAGACTGTCCGCAACTACTTTACCGGCATTCATCAGTTTGACGAGTCATATTTCGAATGGAGAAACAGAATTCGGATGATGTATAAATTTAATAAAATTTTTACTGCGGCTGCTTCAGCAGAGCCATATCTCAAATTCTCTTCTGACAGGCGTATGCACCTGAGCAGAATTCGGTTGGTTTCACAATTCCGGGTTAGGTATAATAAATACCAGTCATTTACACTCTTTTATCTGGTACAACCTGATATTGTTTCTTTTTCAAGACCTGCAGTGGATTATGCTATGGGAGTTACTTATCATCTGAGGTTGCCTAACAAAGCCAAAGCCTATCATAAGCTGTTTAAGTCCGATTTTCAAAATAAAAAAGAAAAGAAGCCTGCCTTTGATGATACTTATAATTAATGAAATCGGAATTCTATTATCCTTCTTCATATTTTAGCTTAGGCACTTTTAAGTGATAATGTGAATACTTGGGGACTTACAACTATGTACTGATTCCTACTTGCTCAATTCCACAATACTTTTGCCATTGATGACAACATCGGTAACGACTGCGTCGCCTTTGTATATGCTCACGACGGCATAAGCAGTTTGAGTAGTATCCTGATTCAATGATCGATAAATTTCTTCAGCTTTGGGAGCTTTGCTTTCTTCCATGTAAAATTCAGTGAAAGGGAAATTGATATTGTATTGTAGTGAATCTTCTTGATTTCTCTCAAATATCCAATTATTTACTTCTACCTTGACAAAATCGCTTGTACGAGAAGGTGCAACATTACTGAGGCTGATGATGTTATATTCCTGATTTTCTTTTTTCTCAAGAATGGCATAAACCGGTTTGTTCAGATTGATTTCGGATTTGCTGATGACATTCAGCACCGGGTAGTTCAGGATTATATACTTCCCTTTCAACGGATGTGTAGGGTCAATAGGAGCTATTTCAAACAGAAATGAATTGCCTTTTCGGATAGTTTGCTCCTTATTCCATATCATGTACAAAGGAATGCTCACCTGAGCCAGACCAACGATAATAGCTATGATTATCCACGTTTTACGCTGCATTGGAATTCCTTTTTTTGAGAATGAAAAAATTAGTTAAAAGGAATCCAACTCCGACAATAATGAACACAATCCCTCTGGCAACGAAGCTGTACTCATTATCGAAAAATCTGCAGAGAATGAGTGCGCCGAGCGTCAGTAAACCGATATTGGTAATGCGTAAAGATTCATGTTTGAGTCCTTGTTGTATCGTATAAATACTCACCAGCAATGTGAGAACATTCATCAGAAAATATCCCATATCGGAGAAATATCCCGAAAAGAAAAAGATGATGAAAGGGATTTTCAGGAAATTATATAAGGACAGGGAGTGAAGCTTATTCTCATTTTTGTAGTAGTAGATAAAGGTGGAAAGGAATAAAATGACCAGGATGAAAATTTCTTGGTGAAAGAAAATTCCATCATTTTTCTGCAATACTTCCCATGGTCGATTGAAGGATAGCAAAATAAAGATAAAATTCATCCCTATGAGGCCAATGATTTTCAACGCAGCAGTATTTGGGATTTTCTGAATGACAATGCTATGTTCTGAAAGAATAAAATACAGGTTGAACACCAGAAAATAGTTGACAAATAAAATCTCTGTATTACGTTCTGTAAATTGATTCAGTGAAACCAGCGGGGCTAATGCCAGCACCCAGATAAATGAACGATTGAAAAAGCTTTTGGAATCTTTGCTGACTCCGGACAGATAAAACCATACAATGCTTCCGTAAAATATCCAGTAGAAAAAAATGGGAAATCCTTCATTATTGTAGTCGGGAGCAAGGCTGAAAGTTCCTGCTAGTATCAGACAAAGTAAGCTGACTATCCGTGAACGCAACAGTAATACTAATGGTAAGGTCAGTACAGTCCAGGTGAAGAAAAATTTGTTTTCATTATCCGGAATATGATATATCTGCGCGATCAGGGTAATACAGGCACCTATCGCTAATCCTAAAAATAAAGAAGAAGCTTCTGTCCATGACTTTTTTCTGAAATAACTATAGACACATAACCCTTGTCCGATGATGACAGGAGATATGGAGAAGATGGTTTTGACTGTTCTGGAAAAATTATCCCAGTTGTGGGCAATCAGTAAAATAATTCCCAGACTAATCAATCCGGCACCAATAACACTGAAAATCGTCAGAAGGCGCTGGCTTTTAGAGGAATTTTCTATCTGGTAATAAGCATGAATATCAGCAGCCGTATCTTCAGAAATAACATTTTTTTCTACTAATTCCTGAAGATCCTTTAAGATACTCATATCTGCTAGCTTTAATGCGTAATGTTGATTTCGTAATCGGCTTCTACTTCAATTTCTGCAATGTAACCACCGTCTACTTCTTTCAGATTTTTTACAGCAATATTTTTACCAGAAATTTCAGGCTGACCGAAAAAGTTAGGAATCCATAGTTCAGTAATACCCTTTTTTGCAGCTCTGGCTTTCAGGAAAAATGTCCCGGAATCAGGATCACTGGTATATTTTATATTTTTTCCCTGGATAACAATAGGTCTCGTCCTCCCCAGAATTTGTAGAAAAATATCATTTCTTTTACCTGTATAGTTGCCCTGAGCATCCAGCTCCATCAGATGGAGTGAAGTCTGATCGTATGTTTGACCATCCCAGCTGATACCATGTGGATCGCCGGGTGCCTGACACCATTGCCAGAATGTACTGCCCATTCTATAATGATCTTCCTGTTGAGCAAATCTTTTCATTTTGTCTTTTCCTACAGATGGCTCAGAATAGACTCCCCATTCGCCGATAAAGCAGGCTGTCTGATAAGATTGAGCCAACGTATTGTACAAGGTAAAGCCCTGTTCTACTGTAAGCAATTGTGTTATGACTTCGAAATAGTTATGCGGAGCAAAGACAATATTTTGATCTGCTGTAAAATTTGCCCCGACTACAGCCGGAATTTGTTGCCCGGCATGAGTGACAGCCGGTTCGAAAAATGCAATCTTTTCCGTCTGTTGATGTTGTTTTTCAGTTTCACGGATAGCCTTGATAAGCCTGCTGTAAAACCCGCTTAATTTTTTCTGCTGGTCTTGTAATGAGGAGTATCCGAGACTTGGCTCATTGATCAGGTCGTAGCCGATGACATTTTCATGATGACCTAAAGCTGCAATGAGCACCTTCCAGGATGCTATCAGATTATCTTGTATACCGTCTCTGTTATCCCACAGATTTTGCCATGCGTAATATACTGCAGGAACTCCCTCTCTGGAACCGTCGTTGCTGCACACAGATTGACCGTCTGTATAAGTTGCCCAGAGCGGTGCACCGTCCCAACCTTTCTGATTCCGTTCACAATTATCTTCCGGTGTACTGAAAATGTATTTGGAATAAGCATCCTGATGTAAATCCAGCATTACATAAATACCGTATTTTTTAGCATCTTCTATCACTCTGGCCAGATTCTGTATATATGCCTGATTGTGTTGGCCACGTTCCGGTTCCAATGCACTCCAACTGAAAAGCAATCTGATACAGTTAAATCCGTAAGATGCCATGATGCGGAACTGCTCTTCATGATGTTGCGCTGTCGCAGGAATAGACGGATTTGCGTGCCAGTAATCCCCTAAAACGTTGTAATTGACACCACGTAAGATGACAAATCTGCCTTCCCGGTCATAAATGCCTGCATCATTCCCTCTTTTTGCCGTCAGTACAGCCTGATTGGAAGGAGTGACAGGTGTTTCGTCCTGGCTTTTAGGATCTTTTTTACATGAAATAATAAAGACAAATGTTGCTGCAAATAAGCAGCTGATTATTTTTTTCAGTGATGCTGAGAATGAAAAGATGGAATTGCGCATAGTTGCGTAAGATAATTAAAGTGCTACTACGACTTAATGACATTTGCTAAAATATTTTTTCGTATGATTTTTTTACAAATAGGTTAAAGATGTTTGTTTAGTGTTAGATTTGGTTTAATTAAATGTGAGCAGATATGCGTAGTTTATACTTCTTTATCTCTTTTATGATGATGACGTTGTCAGTTGCTGCACAGGTAACTATCACGGGCACTGTCACCGATAAAAATCAGGAACCACTCATTGGAGCCAATGTAGTATTAAAGGGTACAACCTCGGGAACCATTACTGATTTTGATGGGAATTTCTCATTGGTAATCAACGAAAAACCACCTTTTACAATTGTAATATCATATGTAGGCTATAAGAACTCTGAAATTGAAGTCAAAGGTTCTGTAGGCTCATTGAAAATAGCATTGGATGATGAAAGCTCCATCCTGGATGAAGTTGTTGTATCTGCTTCCAGAGTAGAAGAAAAAATTCTGGAGTCTCCGGTAACTATCGAAAAGCTGGATTTGCAAATGATTAAAGGAGCAGCTTCTGCAGATTTTTTTGATCAGATGACCAAGCTGAAAGGCGTGACTACTTCTTCCGGCTCAATGAATTTTAATGCTATCAATACCCGTGGTTTTGGTGGAGTGAGCAATGTGAGATTTGTGCAGCTGGTAGATGGAGTAGATAATTCCGCACCTTTATTGAATTTCCCGATGGGAAACCTCATCGGACTAACAGAAAGTGATACCAGGAGCATTGAATTAGTGCCCGGAGCAGCTTCAGCTTTGTATGGCCCCAATGCATTCAACGGGATTATGCTGATGGCCAGTAAAAATCCCTGGGATTATGCCGGTTTGAATCTGAGTGCAAAAGTAGGAGTGACACATGCTACCAATGATGATCCGCATCCTATGTATAGCGTGGATCTCAGATATGCCAAAGCATGGAAAAAGTTTGGCTTTAAAGTGACCGGAGGATATTTCGGGGCAACCGACTGGCTGGCGAATGATTATAAAACAGACATCAAAACAGGAAAATATTACAATAAAGAAATCAAGCCTTCCAATTTTGACGGAGTCAATACTTATGGAGATGAAGTACAGATCTTTGTACCTTTTACAGAAGAAGTGATCAATGCTTTAAAATCCAGCGAGCTGGCCCAGGGACTCGCAGATAATCTTTTTGGTGGTGATATGCAGAAAACGATGGCATTTTTAGACCGGAGGATGGTAGATCTTACTCCGGTGGATCTCAGACGCACAGGATTGACAGAAGAAGAATTACTGGATAACAGAAATGCTTCCAGTTTAAAAGCAGGAGCTTCCTTGTATTACAGACCTAAAGAAGATATAAATATCAGCTATAATTTCAGATTTGGTTCGGGAAACTCCATATATCAGGGGGATGAAAGATATGCATTGCGCAATTTTCTGGTGTATGTCAATAAAATAGAAGCTACCGGAAAAGATTTTATGGTGCGGGCATACATGACTCAAACCAAAGCGGGAGATTCTTATAATCTATCAGCATTAGGTGCATATGCAAACGAAGAGCTGGCATTGACAGAAGAGGCATGGGCTCCTACCTATCTGGGAAATTACATGGGTGTTTTAATGGCCGGATCATTTATCAAAAATCGCCCCGTTAGCAGACTGGGAGCGAATATTTTCAGAGAGGCGCATGCAGCAGGAAGAAACGGTGCTGATGAGCTTTTGTCAACACAAAGACAAGCTGCGATAGAAACCGTCAGAAACAGATTATTCCAGCAGGGAGGAGCAAAATTTATCGATGATTCCAGATTGTGGCATGCAGAAGGAACTTATGATTTTACCAGGTTATTTAAAGACAAAATTGGCATCCTGATCGGCGGTAATTACAGATTGTATGACCTCTTTACCAATGGAACAGTCTTTAATGAAGATCCGGATGGTACCGGTGTGAATGACAGAATTCACATTGGCGAGTACGGCGCTTTTATACAGGCTACCAGGAAATTTTTTGAAGATAAACTGAGATTATCTGCTTCTATCAGATACGACAAAAACGAAAATTTCGAAGGACAGTTTTCCCCGCGTGTGGCAACTGTGGTGACTTTGGGTAAACAAAGACAGCACAATATCAGAGCTTCGTTTCAGACCGGCTTCAGAAATCCGGATACCCAAGCACAGTTTTTATACTTCCCGGCTACAAATATCCTGATGGGCGGAGCTAAGAAAAATGCAGAACGTTATGGTATTTATGAAGGCGGAGCTTATTCGTTGGATTCTTACAATGCATTTCAGCAAAGTGTAATCAATGGCCAGCCCGATACTTCATTGCTGAAAGTATTCTATATGGACTATATTTCCCCTGAAAAACTAACTTCAGTAGAAGTTGGCTACAAATCTATGATCAAAGGTTTGTACATCGACTGGAATGCGTATTTCAACTGGTACAGGGATTTTATCGGAAATTCTCATGTAGTGAATATCGAGCAGACTTATCATAAAGGGCAGGCATTACCGGGCGTAAATCAGGTGTTGAGCGGAGAAGCTACAGCACCAACAGTTTTCAGACCTTCTCACAATATCAAAAGCAAGGTAACCTCCTGGGGTACTGCTATCGGACTCAGCTACAGATTGAAAAAAGGCTATTTATTGAAAGGAAATTATACCTACATGGACTACAAGGCACAATCAGATGCAGACAGTAAGTCTGTTGAGTTTAACTCACCTAAAAATATGTTCAATATTGGTGTAGCAAATATGAATGTAAATAATTCAAATGCGGGATTTGATATCAGCTACAGATGGCAGCAAGGATTTTACTGGTCATCCAGCTTTGGCAGCGGAGATATTCAGTCTTACGGCACATTAGATGCAGCTTTTACATATCAGGTAAAAAACTGGCATACAGTATTTAAGCTGGGAGGAACCAATCTGGTAGGTCCAACCTACAGAACAATCATAGGCGGGCCTTATATAGGAAGAATGATATTTGCAGGAATCAGCTATGATCCGGGAGAAATTCTGGGTAAGAAGAAAAAATCCTGATTATATTAAAATGAAAAATCGCACTATCGGATGATTCTAAAACGATGGTGCGATTTTTTATTTGTTCAGATTGTAGCTTATTCTATGATATCAAGTATGGCATCCATAGGGATAGAAAGACCACCTTTGAGGATAATGTATTCTTCTGTTGCTGCCCAGACCGTGGTATGGACCATCCGGAGACCTTCTTTGGTCTGGAACAGGATTTTAACTTTTGATTTTGAACCATTTCCTAATACTACGGCTCTGTCTACCTGCTTGTGAAGATGATAAATAGTAGATGGTAGTGGTTCGGATTTGCCTGTCGCATGGTTGATAGAAGTGGTTTTTGTCCTGTCTATCTCATTTTTATCAATTGTGATTACTTTCATAAATGTTAGTTTTAGCTGCTTAACATTATGATAACGGAAAGTGTATTTCTCTTGTTTTTGAGATAAGAGTATTTAACACTGTTAATATTTTTAAAAAGATCGGTCCGGACAATCTTTTCGCTACTTGAGCAATAAAAACAAATAGCAACTTCATTACAAGTTGCAAGGTTAGGATATTAACTTCTGATAGAAGATATAAAGCAATGTCAGTCAGTGAAAATCATAACACAAACTGAATATTCTCCGGAATTTTGAGAGATATTACCTGAAATTTTTCCACATCATGGATTCCTGAGGAAGAGGACTTCTCTGGATGTACTTAGCAGATTGTTTTTTATTGTACAGGTTTTCGATATCACCTTCCACAATGAAATAGATGAGCTGTCCTACGGGCATACCGGCATACACCCGTACCGGCATAATGCATGAAATTTCCAGAGTCCAGTGATTACAGAATCCTACATCTCCTTTACCTGCCGTAGCATGAATGTCGATTCCTAATCTTCCTATAGATGATTTTCCTTCTAAAAACGGTACATGAGCATGCGTTTCTGTATATTCCAGAGTAGAGCCAAGATATAAAGTACCTGGTTGCAGAACATAGCCTTCTTCCGGAATTTCTATATGCTGGATAGGATTGTGTTGTCTTGCATCTAATACATCACCGGTATATACAGCAAGATGTTTGCTCAGATGTACATCATAAGAGTTTGTTCCTAAGCTTTTTGCTTGAAAAGGCTCAATGACGATTCTACCGGCTTCCATTTCTGCCAATATGCTCTTGTCGGTCAGTATCATGCTAAAAATTTTCGCTAAAGTAAGAAAAGTCCACTTATGTTGGAAGTTCGTGGGATGAATTAAACAGCTTTAGGTTGATGACTCTTATAAGATGATACAGCCTGTAGTATTACAGAAAGCATGACAAGAGAAATACCAATGTAAAATGAATGATTTAAATCCTGGTTTTCTTTAAATAATATAAAGGCAAGAACGATCGAGTAAATAGGTTCCAGATTGAAGCTCAGGCTTACGGTAAATGCAGATAATTTTTTTAATGCCAGATTGAATAAAACATACAGCACTACTGTACATAAAAACGCCAGTATAAATGTATATATCCAGTCTTGTGCTGTCGGGAATAAATAGTTGGTAGGATTAAAATGCAGATATACAGGCATAATAGCACCCAGGAAAAGCGTGCCCGCACCCAGCTGATAGAAATTGAGCAGTTTGGATTCATACTTCTGTACCAGCTCTTCATTGAATATCGTGTACAATGCAGAGAACACAGCAGATATGACTCCTAAGGTAATACCCAGCCTGTATTGTGTGTCAAAATGGAAAATCAAAGCAATACCCAGCATTGTAAGCATGCTTAGCATGAGCTCACTGAATACAAGCCTTTTTCTTCTGATCAGTGGTTGAAGAATGGCAGTAAAAAAGCTGGTCAGACCAAAGCAAACCACACCTATAGAAACATTGGAATGCTTGATGCTCGCAAAGAAAAAGAGCCAGTGTAAAGTCAGAATGCACCCGGATTTTGACATAGACAAAACTTCTGTCATCGGATATTTGATACGGTCTTTACCAATGTATAAAATAATCCATAGTAAAACTGTCGCCAGCGCAATTCTGTACCATACCAATAATGCCTCATTAAGATCTATCAGTTTCCCGAAGATGCCCGTAAAACCCGCCAGTAGTACTGAAATGTGCAGATAAATGTATGCGTTTCTCATGATAACGGCAGCAAAATTACTCTATTATGGAATTCGGTGCTACAACGACATGTTTTGCTGATGATTTATACCAGAGAATAATGATTGGCAGTATTTTAAATTGCAGGACAGGTTGATATCACCAGATAATGCTGTATGGTTTATTGACTGTGTTTTGAGATAAAAATAAGGCTCGGAAAATGGGTCTGGTACTATTCTCAGCTACAGAGAAATTCGCTGCTTAATAATTTGTTTACATTTTGCTATTGCTGTTGTAACATTATGCGGAATGCTGCGTATATCAGAACATAGGCTTAAAAATATAAAAATTGAGTATGGAAATTTTAGCAACATTATTAATAGGTGGAATTGCAGGCTGGTTAGGCGCTGTTTTATATAAAGGAAGCGGATTGGGTTTAATTGGAAATATTGTAGTAGGTATTTTAGGAAGTTTTGTAGGTTTTTGGTTGTTTGGATTATTAAATATCAGTTTGGGTGGAGGCGTAATAGGTAGTATAATTACCGGTGCGATCGGAGCAGTTGTGATTTTATTTTTAATAAATTTAGTTTTCAGAAAATAGTTTTTTTAGTAAAGGTTAGTAAAGTGAACCGTAGTTTTTCAGCTACGGTTTTTTTGTTTTAAACAATAGTTTATATTTTATTATATGTGATAAATAATTTAGGTTGTTAAATGATAATTAATTTATGATGATAAATAATTACGTTATTTTGTTTTTAAATCTTATTGGTATATCTTTTTGAAAACAAAAAAGTATGATGCATTATCCTTTATTAGATGGAATACTTGATGAAGTCTTTTTGAAAGAACAGGAAGCCCGACCGTTATATTATAAAATATTAGAAAAATTTAATGAAGTTGACTGGCATGGTATTAAAAGGTTGTCTGATTATGCGAAGGTATCTTTTTACAATCAGGGTATCACATTTAATGTGTATAATGATACTTCCCAGGGAGTGGAAAGAATATTTCCGTTTGATATTTTTCCCAGAGTCATCCCTTCAGCAGAATGGAGTAAAATAGAGCATGGACTGGAGCAACGCAATCGGGCTATTAATCTGTTTCTTTGGGATTTGTATCATGATAAAAAAATTATAAAAGAGGGCATAGTCCCGGCAGATCTGATCTTTTCTTCAAAATTTTATGACAAATACATGCTGGATTTTAATCCTATTGGCGGGGTTTATACCCATATTGTAGGAACGGATCTGATCAAGCATTCTGACGGAGAATATTATGTGCTGGAAGATAATCTCAGATGTCCGTCAGGAGTGAGCTATGTAATAGCTAATCGTGAAGCAATGAAGCGTTTGTTCAGCGATTTGTTTTTTGAGTACAGAATCAAAACGGTGACAGATTATTCCCAGCAATTACTGGAAACGATACATTCAGTGATTCCGGATAAAATTTTCTCGCATCAGCCCAATTGTGTCGTATTAACTCCGGGCAGTTTTAATTCGGCGTATTTTGAACATACTTTTCTGGCTCAAAGCATGGGAATTCCGTTGGTAGAAGGCAGGGATTTGTTTGTAGAAAACAGACATGTATACATGAAGACTGTTTTAGGTCCTAAAAAAGTAGATGCCATCTACCGCAGGATAGATGATGAATTTATTGATCCGTTTGCATATAAGTCCGACAGCTTGCTGGGAGTGCCTGGTTTGATGTCTGCATACAGGGCCGGTACAGTAAATATTCTGAATGCCCCGGGAACAGGTGTGGCAGATGATAAAGCCGTTTATGCCTATGTGCCGGATATTATCAAATACTATCTCGGAGAAGAGCCGATTCTAAAAAATGTGAAAACATACCGATGCGAAAAAGATGATGAATGTAAATACGTACTGGAACATATCAATGAGCTGGTAGTAAAGCCGGTAGATGAATCAGGTGGATACGGCATCTTTATCGGCCATCAGGCAACAAAAAAAGAAACAGAAGAATGTATTGCCCGCATTAAGAGCAACAGGCGGAAATATATCGCTCAGCCTACGATGTCCTTATCCGTTCATTCTACATATATAGAGAAGGAAAATTGCTTTGAACCCCGCCATATAGATTTGAGAACATATAGCCTGATGGGAAAAGATAAATTTTTTGCATTGAAAGGTGGTCTGACCAGAGTGGCTTTGAGCAAGGGAAGCCTTGTTGTGAATTCCTCTCAGGGAGGAGGTTCCAAAGACACATGGGTGATTGATTAAAAAGCAGGTATTGATTAGTAGGTTCGCCGCGGCGGATTGGGACAGTTGGCACAATGCTTCTCAATACCCAATACTATTAAAAAAGTCTTAAACAAAAAATATGTTATCAAGATTAGCGAACCATTTGTTCTGGATGGGCAGGTATCTCGAGCGTGCTGAGTACCTTGCGAGATACGCTCAGGTGCATTATTATTCAGCATTGGATGCCAATGTATTAATGCCAAAAGAAGATGTGCACACATCCGTATTGAAGTACCCGGGCTTGTACGATTCATTTACAGAGATGTACGAAGGATTTGCAGATAAGGATGTCCTGTATTATCTTTTTCTGGACACTTATAATCAGAATTCTGTCAAGCACAATATTCAGCTGACCAGAGAAAATGCGAGGAGTTGCAGAGATCTTTTGCTGACAGAGCTCTGGGAAGCTGTAAATATTCTTTATCATCAGATCAATGATACGATCAGTCTGGATATTGAAACCTTCGATGATGTATCAAAGTCTATCCGGAATAATATTTCTATCATCAACGGATATATTGATAATACACTGATTCACAATGATGTTTGGGCTGTGTTAAAAGCCGGTCAGCACGTAGAAAGAGCATATCAGGTTGCCAGAATATTGTACACGAAATGGAATGAGATTATGGAAGGAAGAGATAGCCAGGCGCCCGGAGCATACGAAAATTATCTGTGTATCACTATGCTTAGAAGCGCAGAGTCTTTTGATATGAGCAGGATTTATTTCAATAAAGTACCGGATACGCAGAATGCTATTATGTTTCTGTTGTCCAATTACCGGCTACCAAGATCCGTCGCTTATAATATTTCTGAATTAGAGCAGAATCTGGAAATGTTGCAATTAGCGGAAACACCTTTATTTAATGATTTGAAATTCAAAATAGCCCGTCTCAACAGCCAGCTGCATTATTTAGTGCCGGAAGATTTTAATGAAAATCCGCAACAATATTTTTTTAGGCTGATGGAGCATATCAATGAGCTGGCATTTGTTTTTAACCAGGAATATCTGACATAATTATGAGAGATTATACAATATCATACGTAGCCAGAAATACATATTTAGAGCCGGTCTATGACGCAATTTTTGAGCTGAACATCCTGCCATGTACTGACCATGTCCAGGTTTTGACCGGGTATGCAATAAAGAATTCCCTGCATTCTGATTTTTCAGTAACACAGAATCTTTTCGGTTTTAATGTGCTGCAATTCAGAACCAGGCAAAAATTTTCTGAGCTTCAGATACATCTGACTGCTGATGTCAGAAAAAAGATAGGTTCCAGAAAACCATTGAAATCTTCTATGATTTTAAATGATATCCGAAGCAATGAATTTTTGATCGATCATCAGCTATTCCTGCGATCTACTCCTTTGACAGAAATCAACGAAAGTAACAGAGATAAAATTCTGAAGATGGATAACAGGACACCGATCATCCTGTTTCTGACGACCTTAAATCTGTATACTCATCAGTATATTACATATACAAAAGGAGCGACAACAGTCAGTACTACAGCCAATGAGATACTGATGTCACAGGAAGGAGTCTGTCAGGATTATGCACACTTATTTATATCCGTATGCCGGTACAATGGAATTCCGGCAAGATATGTTTCCGGTTATATTTTTCCGAGTGATGACCTGGTAGGCGCGCTCCAGATGCATGCATGGGTAGAAGTGTTTGTTCCCGACCTGGGATGGGTAGGCATTGATCCCACCAATAATATTTTTGTTAATGAAAACTTTATCAAGGTCAGTCATGGTACGGATTACAATGATTGCAGCCCGATAAAAGGCATTTTAAACACCTTCGGACAGAACGCTACAGAGCATGATGTGCAAGTAATTTTACAATCTATAAGCCAACAACAACAATAAGTGTTAAATTACAGGTACTATTATTACTTAAAATAACAAGAAGATGACATATTGTGTAGGTATGAGGTTGGAGTCCGGATTGTTGGCAATCGCTGATACGAGGATTACTTCGGGCAATGAGACTACCACAGCTAAGAAGATTTTTCTCAATGTAGGAGAGGACCATGCTTTATTTTTAATGACCAGCGGATTGAGATCCGTCAGAGATAAAGCCTTGACATATTTTAAGGAGCTTTTACACGATGAAGGGCATCATTTTGATAAGATGTACAAAGCCGTAAATGCCTTTGGTGAACAACTGAGGAGAGTAGCAAAAGAAGACAGAGAAAGTCTGGAGGCATCAGGCTTATCCTTTAATCTGCATACAATAGTCGGCGGGCAGTTGAGAGAAGATGATGAGCCGAGTATGTTTTTATTATATCCTGAAGGCAACTGGATAGAAGTGGGACCGGGGACACCGTTTGTAATCATTGGTAATTCAGGTTATGGAAAACCTATTCTGAACAGAGTGATCAATCATAATACATCGTTTTCCAAAGCATTGAAAGCAGGTTTTCTTTCTTTCGATTCCACACGTGTAAGCGCGAATGATGTGGGTTTTCCGATAGATGTAGTTATCTATAGAAAAGATAGTTTTCAGCTGGTAGAGAAACGTTACTATGAAGATGAGATGAAGCATGTATCCAACCAATGGAACGAAAGTCTGAGTATAGCCCTTGAAAATGTTGCGGAAGAATGGATGGATGAGGTGTTGTTTACCGTTGAAAATTGTTCTTCTAAAACCCATTGATATAGTATCTTTAGCTGAGTGAAGAAAATCTTGCTGATACGTCTGAGCTCAATAGGAGATATCGTTTTGACATCTTTGGCAATAAGATGTTTAAAAAATACGTATCCGGATATTCAGATTGATTTCCTGACCAAATCACAATATTGCACATTGGTCAGGAATCATCTTCCCGTGTCTGATGTAATAGCTTTTGAAGGCAGTCTTTGGCAGACTGCGCAGAAAATAACGCAGAGGAATTATGATTGTGTAGTAGATTTTCATGCCAATCTCAGAACAGGATTGCTCAGACAGTTGCTTCCTGAAGCAGTGGAGTTTTTTCAGTATAATAAACAATCATTAAGAAGAACGCTCAGTGTATGGCTGAAAAAAGATCTGTATCGTGGTGAGCAGGTAGCAGAGCAATATCTTAAAACTTTACAGCCTTTAGATGTAGAAAACGATGGCAAGGGACTGGAATTTTTAATCCCTGAGCAGGATTGGGTATACAGAGGAGATTTGCCGCTGACACATGGTTCCGGATATGCAGTTTTGTCTTTGGGTGCAACACATTTTACAAAGAAGCTTCCTCTGAATAAATGGGTAGAAATATGTAATCTTTTGCACTTGCCTCTGATTCTCGTTGGAGGTAAAGATGAGTGGGAGACAGGTGAGCAACTGGTAGCAACAGATGACTTGAAAATTATCAATAAGTGCGGAAAGTATACCATCGGGCAGTCTGCCAGTGTGGTAGCTCAGGCGAAGTTTGTTATTACGCAGGATACCGGTATGATGCATATTGCAGCAGCATTGAGAAAGAAAACTATTTCAATTTGGGGCGGTACAGTGCCGTATCTGGGTTTTGAGCCGTATGATCTGGATGAAAATCTGTCAAAAATCATTCAGGTAGAAGATCTTTCCTGCCGCCCATGTTCCAAGTATGGTCGTTCTACTTGTCCCAAAGGGCATTTTAAGTGTATGGAAGAAATTAATACAGAGGAACTCGTAAAGACAACCCGGAATTAATTGATTTGTGTTTAGGATTGAGCTTTTGTCTTTGTTATCAGGGCTTTTGACCGTAACTCTGCCTTGTCTTTTACGATAAGCTCAGCAATTAATTTTTTTTCTTTTTTGCTGATTGGCTTGTCGTCCATATAAACAAAAATGCCTTCGTCCGTCGCCTTCGTTGTTCTTTTCATAAAATTATTTTATTGCTCCCTATATAAAGATAATAAATTTTTAGAAGCCACGGTGTCTATAGCCATTCGTGTCTTATAGATGAGTTTTGCTCCAATTTCGGTTTTATAGTATTCTATCAGACTCCCTTTAGCATTGAAGCTGATATAGCCTTTGTTTCCTGGCGATTCAAAAGATATTTTAGCAGCGTAGTGAAATAAAACCTTCGCAATACTGTCGTAGACTTTTTCCACTTTGTATTGACGGCGTTCTATATTTACGACTTCGATAAAACCTGTTTCATACTGATATGCCATTAAGCCTTCAATTCTATGGTTGTCAGCTATAGTTAGTTTTACAATGTGAATTTCTTGGGTTTGAGCTATTTTCTTCCAATCAAATGAAAAGTCTTTTTTAATAAAGGGAAAGTCAGAAGTAGAAACCGGCGCAATTGTACAGTCAAACCAATCTCCGGTTATCACGTTTTGGATTGCTTTTATCAAAGTATACATTAAACCTGATTCTTTATATGATTAAGATGCAGAAGCAGGTGTTTTTCCATAAAAATAGAAAATGGGTTTTGAACAAAATTGCTCTGTTTGAAGAGTAAATTTGTAGCTTTTTATTAAATGGGTGTAATTAATGTACAAGTGGATATAACAGCACTTTCGTCCCGGAAATAAGGGTTTGTTCTGTTGAAATTATAAAGAAATTCGTACAATTTAATTCGGTTAAGGTTACAAGCTCCGGGTTAATAGGGGTTGTCTTTCGTTGTTCAATGGCTTGTCATAAGACTTATCCACATAGCGGAACTTTAAATTTACATCAATTGCTATTTTTTCAGAGAATTTAGTAACTTTGCACGGAATTTAATAGACGAAAATAATTAGACGAAAATGCTGACAGCAGATAAGAAAAAAGAAATTTTTGCGGAATTTGGTGGTGCTGAGACAAATACAGGTTCTGTAGAATCACAAGTTGCGTTGATCACTAACCGTATCAACCACATTTCAGATCACCTGAAAACTCACAGAAAAGATTTCTCTTCTACTCGTTCATTGTACAAATTGGTAGGTCAGAGAAAAAAATTGTTGAAATATCTTTCTAATACAGATATTCAACGTTACAGAGCATTGATTGAGAAGCTTAACTTACGTAAGTAATTTTAAGCGATGAAATAAAAAGCGAGGTTTAGAAATGAAGCCTCGCTTTTTTGTATTTTTAATAATTAAGATTTTTAGATGCATTTTAATATACTTTCCAAAACATTCGACATCGGCAACGGTCAGAATGTAACTATCGAAACCGGAAAACTTGCAAGACAAGCGGATGGTAGTGTCATGGTAAGATGCGGCAATACGATGATTTTAGCTACCGTAGTGTCTGCTCTTGAAGCCAAGCCAGGTCAGGGCTTTTTCCCTTTATCAGTAGATTATCAGGAGAAATTTGCTGCAAGCGGCCGTATTCCGGGTTCTTTCCCGAGAAGAGAAACAAGAATTACCGATCCTGAAATTCTGGTTTCCAGACTGGTGGACAGAGCTATCCGTCCTTTATTTCCGGAAGGATACCTAAACGAGACACAGATTTTAATATCAGTGATTTCCCAGGATCCGGAAGTTCCGGGTGAGAATCTGGCAGGATTGGCAGCTTCCGCAGCTTTGGCGGTATCCGATATTCCTTTCCTGGAACCGATTTCAGAAGTAAGAGTATGCAAAATTGATGGCGAATATGTGATCAATCCTAAAACTTCTGATGCTGTGAGAGCGACTTTGGATATCATGCTTGGAGCTACTGAAGAAAATATCCTGATGGTAGAAGGTGAAGCGCTTGAAGCACAGGAAGAAGAATTGATTGAAGCGATTATTGTTGGACATGAGGCTGTCAAAAATCATTGCCGTCAGCAAAAAGATTTAGCTGCTGAAAAAGGTGTGGTAAAAAGAGAATTTACTGCTCCTGAACCTTTGACAGAGTTAGAAGCAAGAGTTGCAGCTGCTTGTGAGACAGGTATTGCTGATGTAGCGAAATCTGCTTTGGGTAAGCATGAAAGAAAAAACAGATTAAAAGAAGTGAAAAAAGCTTTCCTCGAATCTATTCCGGAGGAAGAGGTTGAAACTTTTGATTATAAAGCTTTTGATGAAATATACGGAAATCTTGAATGGACAACCATCCGTAACGTTGTGCTGAAAGAAAGAGTACGTCTGGATGGTCGTCAGCTGGATGAAATCAGACCTTTGGCGATGGAGATAGATTATCTTCCTTCTCCGCACGGTTCTGCATTATTCACAAGAGGTGAAACGCAGTCTTTGACTACCGTTACATTAGGCTCAAAACAGGATGAACAGCTGGTAGATAAAGCAGCTGGTCTGGAATTCAAAAAATTCCTGTTACACTACAATTTTCCTCCATTCAGTACAGGTGAAGTAAAACCACAAAGAGGCCCGTCAAGAAGAGAGGTTGGTCATGCTAACTTAGCTTTGAGATCATTGAAAAATATGCTGCCGGCTGATTCTGAAAATCCTTACACTATCCGTGTAGTTTCAGATATCCTAGAATCTAACGGTTCTTCATCTATGGCTACAGTTTGCGCAGGCTCACTTGCATTGATGGATGCAGGTATTCAGGTGAAAAAGCATGTTTCAGGTATTGCTATGGGGATGATTTCTTCAGGAAGTGACTATGCAATCCTTTCAGATATCTTAGGTGATGAAGATCACCTGGGAGATATGGACTTCAAAGTAACCGGCACAAGAGATGGTATTACTGGTTGCCAGATGGATATCAAAGTAGACGGTTTGTCTATGACAGTGTTGCGCGAAGCATTGGAACAGGCAAAACGCGGTAGATTGCATATATTGAACCACATGTATGAGTGCGTGGAAGCTCCGAGAGCAGACTTGAAACCTCACACTCCGAGAGCATTTGTTATGGAAATTCCTAAAGAATTTATCGGTGCTGTCATCGGTCCCGGTGGTAAAATTATCCAGGGAATGCAGGAAGAGACTCAGACTGAGATCACAATTGAAGAGATCAAAGAACTGGGAATCGGTCGTGTGATCATCATGTCTAACAACAAAGACAACATGGATGCTGCTATCAGAAAAATCAAAGGTATCGTAGCTGTTCCTGAAGTAGGAGACGTATATGATTCTGTAGTGAAAAGCATTGTAGCATTCGGTGCATTTGTTGAATTCATGCCGGGCAAACAAGGTTTATTGCATATTTCTGAGATTTCTCATTCCCGTTTAGAGACTATGGACGGAGTATTGAAAGAAGGTGATGAAATCAAAGTGAAGTTAATAGGTGTTGATCCTAAAACAGGCAAATTCAAATTGAGCCACAAAGTATTGTTGCCAAGACCGGAAAGACCTGAGAAAAAACAACAGCAACCTAAGGCAGATTAGTCTGTCCCCGGATAAAATAATAAAGGCAACTCGTGAGGGTTGCCTTTATTATTTTGGTCGTTTTAGGTTAGTAAAGTAATTAAGCTTGATCATGTAATAAAATTCGTAATTATAATTTTTTTAATAATTTTTATTTTTCAACTATTTTATATTTTTATGCCCAAAAATTAATTATGAGAAATTTAAAAGCATTGTTGCTGATAGTTATGGTAGCTGTAACTGTTGCATGTAAAAAAGATGATGAAGGAAAGAAAATTGATACTAAAAAAGAGGGTATAGCTGCCATTTTAGGGTCTTATAATGTAACTAACAACTACACCACAGTTATCTTGAGTCGGGAAGAACCCCGCTATGATACAATTAATTCATCCAAAACATATATTATAACAATAGATAAGCCGGGATCAGATTTGGGCTTAGCGGAGAATGTTGTGGAAATTAAAAACTTATTAATTACAAGACCTACAGAGAAAATCTATGCAACTTTGTCTCCAAGCGGAGATGTTTTAGATTTACTGAATATTTCTGACGATGATGATGACCATGTTTTCAGATCATTTCAGGGAGTGATTAATGATAAAAATATTGTGTTTGATTATTTAACATATCATTTTTATTCCACTGGTGAAGAAGAAGGCAAGGCCACAGCTACTAAAAGGTAGATAATTTATAAAGCAAGTATAGTAAGCTGGCTGTCAGTAATGGCAGCCAGCTTTATTTTGGGTTAGGGAATTATTAATACGTAACCTTTTACAGCTTGCAGCTGATTATTTATGGTAAATGCAGCGTGATAAATATAATTATCTTGGATAGATTCACTTTTAGAATATCCGTTCCAACCTATCTTCGGATCAGTGGAGGAGAATACTAAAATTCCCCATCGGTTGTAAATTTCGAGCAGATAATTTTCTACTTCACAATTGTATATCGGACGAAAAATATCGTTGATTCCGTCACCATTAGGAGTGAAGACATTGGGGAACAACAGATAACAATCTTCCTGCTCTTGCTGACAGGTGTCTGAAACTATCACCAATAATTGTACGGTGCTGTCACAACCTGCTTCATTAGTGAATGACTCTTGATAAATGCCTTCAGAATCTATTTCCTGGTTATTCCAATAAATAACTTCACTTGGACAAATAGTTCGTATTTCTTCGGAAAAATCAGCTTCTAAGACTGTCAGATCCAATTTTACTAAACTATCGCATCCTGAAACAGTAGAGGCAAGTTGAATATCATATTGTCCTGTGGCGTTGAAATTCTGATTGCCTACTGTGAAAACTTGTCCTGTACAGATAGATTTGTTGAGGGGAATTTCCAAAACATCTCTGACATTCAGGCTTAGGTAAACAATGCTGTCACAACCACTAACAGATAGCAGATTGATTGTGTAATTTCCGGTTGTAGCGAATGTTTGAGCTCCAACGATAAAAGATGAACCGCTGCAAATGGTTTCTGTCAGATTCGTTTCTATTTGATTAGCTAAGGTTAAATTCAGTTTCACTAAGCTATCGCAACCACCGGACGAAGTCAGCAAAACCTGGTAATTTCCCGATGTAGTAAATGTCTGATTGCCGATTGTAAAGCTTTTTCCTGAACAGATAGTTTCTGTCAGATTCGTTTCTATTTGATTGGCTACTGTTAAATCCAGATTCACGATGCTGTCACAACCACCGGAAGAAGTCAGCAGAACCTGGTAATTTCCCGATGTAGTAAATACCTGATTGTCGACTATAAAGCTCTTTCCTGAACAGATAGTTTCTGTCAGATTCGTTTCTATTTGGTTGGCAACAGTTAGATTCAGTTTTACCAGGCTGTCACATCCGCCAGATGACGAAAGTAATACCTGGTAATTTCCTGATGTAATAAATGTCTGACTGCCGACCGTAAAGCTTTTTCCTGAACAGATAGTTTTCGTTAGGTTCGTTTCAAGTTGATTTGTCACGGTCAGATTTGTCATAATAATGCTGTCGCAACCGCCTGATGTCGCATTTTTCAAAGTATCTCTGTAAATACCTGCTGTCGTGTAAGTATGTCCGTTGATAATATAGGAACCACCCTGACAGATGCTTTGATTATTGTTGTAAGTAGATGAATATTTAAGCGCCAGATTCGTTACGATAATACTGTCGCAACCAAATTGGTTCAATAAGATATCTTTATAAATTCCTGTGGCTTTATAAATGTTTGTTCCTACCTGTATGCTGTCGCCTGAGCAGATTTCTTTTGACTGATATATTGAATCTTTTTCAGAGATCTTGAAATAGTGGTCTTCTACTTCACCTTCGGGAGATGCACCGAAAGGATATCTGGTAGCAGCAGAGTCGGATGAAATTCTCAATCTCATAAAATATCCGTCTGCATGAAGAGAAACATTCGAGGAAACAATAAATGTCAGGTCGTATTCCTGATAGCCGGAATTTGGAGGAATACTTAAAATATTTTGAGCTTTTTTAAGCGTGTCTGTCCAGTCGCCGGAGTGATTCCAGTCTATAAAACCGTTCAGGTAAGCTTTCTTCGTGGAGGTGTTATTCGCACCTACTTTTATCGTGTAAAGTGTATTGACTTGGGGACGGCTAAAGCATTGTATGGACAAGCCATCTTCTTCCACACCATCGCCATTGGCTTGTGGGCTGTGTTTGGCAATGTTTTCAGAAGATGGTCGTGTTTTACCCAAAAAGATTTCAGTAGAAAGCGAAGCACTGCCAGCCACAGGTTCCTGATTTTTTCCCAAATCATAGCTTTGTGGGGCATCTCCATAATCTAATGCTACATTATTAATGAGAACCCTGCAAAATTTCTGCGATGTACAGCCATTATTGTTTTGAACCTGCAATGAAATATCTGCATAACCTTTGGCAATATCTAATGGAGTGGGAGTATAGTTGAGGGATGGCTGGGAGATGGTACCGCTATTATTCAATACTCCGGCTGTAGAGCTGTTCCAGAAAACCTGGTGTGTATTGGATGTGGTGATACCTGAGACAGAAATACTTTGGTTTGCGGTGACGGATGCCGGACAGGTCCAGTTCAGGATTTCAGGAGAAGCTAAAACCGTGATGCTCTGTACAGCTGTAGCGGTATTACTTTTTTCTGATTCGTTGTGAATTTTGGGAATGCCTGTCAAAAGTGCCTGCAAATTGGCAGTAGCTGTGCCGGGAAAGATATTGATTTTGAATGAGCTTGCACCGGGTGGAACGGCATACACAGGAAGCTCTGCTGTTCCCTGTTTTGTTTGCAAAGCGTGTGGGATATTAGGATAGTCAGGGTGAAATGGATTCGGACGGGCAAGAGATAATCCTGTCGATAACTGATAAGGTTCGCTGTCAAAATAAGCTCCACTGCCATTCAGATTCATTTGTAGATTCAGCTGTCTGATGTTGATTCCTGAAGTATTATTGATTTTGATTTCTGCCATGACAGGCGCATCGCTGATTGTACAGGATACATTGTTGTCAAAAATAACTTCTACGGAAACCTGGTCTCCTGCGGGACAAGTGACAGACGTATTTGTAACGGTAACATTATCAATGGATTGAATGATGCCTGAAAATCCATTCACACCTGTTGTATCAGATAAATTAAAATTTATATCGGGTAAAATATTGGGCTCGCCGTCGCTACTGTTGACTTTTTCAGCTTTTATCAGCAGAGAGAAGTCATAATCTCCCGGAAGTGCATTTTTTGTATTGTAATAATATTTGAAATCCACACATTCACCGGCTTTTAAAATAAATGAGTAATCGTCATCGATCTTTAAAAGATAGCCATCATTGGGCCCTCCGCCATAGGTGGGCTGATAGGTTTTTTCCGTTGCTAAATCGCTCTGGCTTTGCGTAGCTCCTGCCAGGTAGATTTTCCCTAAAGGGTCGGTAAGGACAGACAGCCCGTAATCATTGCCCACGCCTCCGAAATACGTACCCCGGTCTCTTTTTCCATCTTTATCAAACTTGGCAATAAATGCATCTGCGCCACCTCCGGGAGCAGGTTGTATGCCTTCTGTTGTAGAAATATTGTCGGAGCTTAATGTATAGCCGGTCAGATAAATATTATTCTGGGCATCTACACTGACAAATCTGCCATTGTCTGTTGCTGAGCCACCATAATATGTTGTCCAGACCTTTTGCCCGTTGGATGTGAATTTGGATAAAAAAGCATCTGTTCCACCTCCTAAAGCGGTCTGGTGTGACCCTGTAGTTGCTATTCCTGTTGTACTTCCGCTATTTCCTGAAATGTAAACATTGTCATCACTATCCAATGCAACTCCTGTACCGCTGTCATTGCCGTTGCCACCGAGATAAGAACCCCAGATTCTGTTTCCGTTTTTATCCATTTTTATTACATATCCGTCATTACCGGTGCTTTTGCTGACCTGTCCTGTTCCTGGTGTGGAAATGCCTGATGTGCTGCCTGTAAGACCTGTGATATAGATAAAATTATTTTTGTCGATAGTGATTCCAAAGCCTGTTTCCAATCCTGTTCCTCCGATATAAGTACCCCAGATCCTGTTTCCGTTTTTGTCAAGTTTTACCAGAAAAGCATCACTTGTTCCGCTCAGATTTTCCTGATAACTTCCCGGAGTAGATATTTTATCAGCACTTTCTGTATCTCCCAACAGATAGATATTGTTTTCTGAATCGGTGTAAACGGCCTTGCCTTTATCTATACCTGATCCTCCATAATAGGTCGCCCAAAGCAGATTTCCTGCCGGGTCGAATTTGGCTATGTATGCATCTATCATTCCGTTGTTCTGAGTCTGATGTGCTCCGGAAGTGGAAAGATTTGCGCTATTCTGTGTTTGTCCGGTAATGATGACATTGCCGTCGTTGTCTGTCGTAACGTAAAAGCCGTCTTCTGTACCTGTACCACCGAAATAAGTGGCCCAGAGCCTTTTTCCCTGAGAGTTCATTTTGACTAAAAAAGCATCCTCTAAACCTTGATGATAGGGTTGGTGTGCGGAAAGCGAAGCTATTCCTGTCGTGCTGTTGGTTTGCCCGAGCAGATAAATGTTGCCATATTTATCAAAAGAGGCAGCATAAATATAATCGTGAATATTTCCTCCGTAATAGGTTGCCCAGTGTGTGGTCAGTGTGCTGTCCACTGATATGTCTGCGTGTAGCATTGTAAACTGTTCATCAGCTACCGGGACGACATTGGATATGATTCCGTCCGCATTTCCTGTGTTGCAGATAGTCGTATGATATGCTACTAGGTCATTACAGCTGACACCGTCTGTCTGCACCTTCACCTGTATAGTCGCAGTGGGAATACAGCCCGGTCCGTTGTTACGGACTACTCCGTTGCTGATATTGTTGAGTGCGGTTCTTTCTCCTTCAAAAACCAGAAGAGGATGCAGGAACTGAGGATAAACAGGTATGGTATTTTCCGGTTTTCTTCCGTCAAAATTCACAATGGCATACAGTGTTTCGTAGTACTTTAGCTCATCGCTGTTATATATCCCCTCATATTTTTCACCTTTTTGTAAATGGATTTTTCCAGTGGAATGTACGCCTATCAGCTTAGCAGAGGGCAAAGACGGGTCTTCATCGTAAAAAGATACCAGCAGCTCATCATCGAAATCTTCCATACCCCGGTTTTCTATAGTAAAAGCAGCTTCGTAAGTTCCGGGGCCGGGAAAACAGCCATTTGCATTGAAGCTGTTGACTTTGATAGCAAAATCATATACATACTTGATATTTGAACAGGCTACTCCAATGAGTGTGTTGGTATATTCCACGCCGAATAATTCCAAATCTGCATAATTATAGGCTTCAAAATGTCCGCCGGGTGAAGCGACTTCGCTGAAAACCGGACAATTATAAGCAGCATCTATTCCGAAAAGGGCAATGAAAATACCTTCTGCCATGATTTGTGCTGAAAGTTCGAGAATGTCTGTTCTTGCTCCGCAGGCATCTGTCAGTAAAATAATCATCTCCGGAACACCTCGTCTGTCCGGATTATTGATAATCATTTCGTAGGTTTTTCTCAATGCCATCGACAAGTCTGTTCCTCCGTGAAGAACACGGTTTGTATTCTGATAAGCTATGATATCACTCAGGTCGGCGGTGAAATTTTTACCTGATCCAGGAAAATTGTATTGTATCCATTGGTCATTAAAATCCCAGTCGGCAATCGCTATGCGAATCTGGTCGCTGTTATTGCCTAATTCCAATGAAGATGCAAGAGTCGTGATAAATGATCTGCTCTGAGTATTTTCCTGTGCATCGACAGACCCACTCTGGTCATTGGCAATGAAAATATCTAATCCGCACTGAGCTGAAGCAGTGGAAATCGTGGAAAAAGTGATAAAACAAAAAAACAATAATCCCTTGGTAGGGATTACTGTCCATTTGCAGAGTTGATTTTTTATGAGGAAATGACCTCTGCAATGGAAATGAAGCAAAATTCTGTTAAATCTTATCACTTATCTTTTGATGATTTTTTCTGTATAGGAATGTCCGTTGTGTACAGCTTTCAATAGATAAATGCCCGGGGGAAGGTGTGAGAGCCCGATATCAAAAGCCTGTTCATTATATTTTTGAGGTGCAACGACCTCCTGACCGGAAATATTCCAGATGCCTACCTCGAAAGTACCCGGTTTTTCCCATTGGAGACGGATATTATCTTGTACCGGATTAGGATGAATGGTCATTCTTGGAGCGACACCTTCTATGGCGATGATTTTGCTGTATTCAAATTTTCCATCGCAGTCCACCTGACGTAAGCGATAGTATGCAGTAGTGGATAATGGCTGCTTGTCAATAAAAGAGTATTCTTCAAAAGCATTGCTGTTGATGGCTCCCTCTACTGTGCCGATAGTCGTAAAGGAGCGGGGATTTTCACCTCTCTGGATTTCAAAACGGCAGTTATTGATTTCAGAAGCTGTTTTCCAATCTAATATTATCCCTTCGTCTGTATTTTTTCCTTCAAAAGAAACCAGCTTTACGGGAAGCATACTGATTTTTTCAATAGATACGTCATCTAAATAATAGCTGATTCGGGCTTGTGACGAACCAGGAAAATTAGGATTAACCTTTTGATTTGCTCCTAAGTCCAGCACATGGGGAGAGGTGGTCGCATTGAATAAAAAGAAGCAACCTATGACTATATATTCTTCTCCACCGGATGCTACATATATTCCTGAAATCTCATACCAATCTTCATACTCATTGATAAATACTCCCGGAGTGGATCTAACCTGCGGAGTATAGTTGAGCCATGCACCGGTTAGGCACTTTGGAGCAGTCCGCCAAATCTTAGTGGTGGAAAAATGCATCCCTATGTTGTCCGTTAAATATCTTGTTCCATCGGCAATACTAACATAGAACTTGACTTGATATGCCTCATTGGCTTCGAGCGGTTCTGTCAATTGGGTTCCTATGTAGTCAGTGAAGCCATAGTGGCTGATGCCGATAAAATTACCCCCTGTTCTGGCATATTGATGGCCAAACAATATATCCGGCGGACGAGTGGCCAGACCTGTTGTAGAGTTGCTGCATCCGGCCATTACGTCCGGTGAGCCGCAGTTTGCGGTGTACCAGTGATGAACATATCTTTCTATCTGATCCGGCCAGCCTTCATACAGCGTGGGACAATTGACACTCTCAAAGCTCGGATTGGGTACGAGATTCTGAGCATTTACGTTCATAGAGAAAAGCAGAAGAACTGCTAAAAGTCCATTCTTCTGTTGTATGCTCAGACGCGTTTTTCGTTTGGGCAAAGGTTGGTCTGCGCATGTCAGCCCATTCGTTGTAAAAAATAACATACATCGGTACTTTTAAGTGATAAAATCAGTTAAAAGCCCTTTACTGTATTTCGCAATGCTTTATGAAGAATTCTAGACTCAGGATTAAGAGAGATAAGACACAAGACAGTCTAAAATGTCTCTGGTCTTTCGTCTAATGTCTGTGACTATTGCTTCAAATCGCGAAAGCATTGTCAAATTAATACAGGCAGGTATCCTGACTTGTAACATTTTTACCGTCCTTCCCATCCGCCTTCGGCGTACAGTGGACATACATGGGTAAAAACTTTTGCGTTACTTACAGTTGCGCGACAGCTCGTGAATTTCACACGATTCCCTATTATCTATGGTTCTCACCACAGACCTATATCAGTTGAAAGAAATAAATAAAGAACTATTCAGTGACGAAGTTAGACGTTGGATATTTGTTTTCCAAGTTGGTAATGATTTGTTAATGTAGTAAGAAGTATCTGATTTTCGCATGAGTGCTCTGAAGTACCTGTTATTTTTAGCAAAATAATTTAGAAAGGTTAATTGATGAAAATTTCAGGTCAGTCGGATTTTTTAAGCTTATTGAGACTGTTTTAATGCTTGTAGTAAATGTTAGCACATTTAAATATTTTTTTATAAAATATATTTATTTTAAGATATTTTTTGTATTTTATGTTGAAATAGAACTAATATGAGTTATACTAAAAATTTTGAAATGATTCCTGCTAAAGAAATCATTCATAGAAAAAGACACTACTTATCATCTTTTACTTGATCCGGAAGGGAACATCTATTTAAGGTATCAATCCGGACCAGGTATGCAGGATTCTCTACCTATGGGATGGACTGCTATCGAAACTGAATTCCTTATTAATAAGGAAATAACATATCCGGCTGGTATGGTTGTATGCCGTATTACAGATGGGAAATATGACTATATAAAAGCCAATTGGGTAAAGTGGGTTAATACCTGATTTTAACATTTATCATTTTGGATTAAGTCGTTATGTCGCTGACATAGTCTGCACAAGCGGGTGCAGCGGGGAACGTACGTAATGTAAGGAAGTACTTCCTTAGCAAACCACGTGGTCTTATGTGCTCTGTTTCGTCCATTACTGCAAAAATGATTTTGCTGTAATGGTATTTTACCGTATCGTGAGTTTCACTGAAGATCTCTATTAATAGAAGGCTAATATTTTCAAAATTTAACAATATTTCAGTTGTTTACTTATTTATTGGTAGCTATTTTTAGGTATAAAATAATGAAAATGATATTGATATTTTTTATTGCAGGAGTTATCGCATGGACATTTTCGGAGTACCATCTGCATCGTTATCTGGGACATGAGCATAAGGGTAAGAATTTTTTCAAAAAAGAGCATGTTGTACACCACAGCAGGGCTAATTATTTTGCTCCTGCATATAAAAAGGTATTGGTGGCAATGATGGTATCTGTTTCGTTAGTACTCATCTTGGTATCTATCTTTAACTGGCAATCAGCCATATCGTTTACTATTGGTTATACCGGTATGTATATGATGTATGAGCTGACGCATTACAGGTTTCATGCTAAACATCCTATCCGCATATTTATCAAACTTCGTCAAAGACATTTATACCATCATTTCCACAATCCTAAGTCTAACTATGGTGTTACAACAAATTTCTGGGACAGGGTTTTCGGAACATTTGCTCCGGTAAACGATACGGTTAAAATTCCCAGAAAGATGGCAGGAAGCTGGTTGTTGCAAACGGATAGTTATCAGAAGTATTTCAGGATTGTAGGAAGATAGCAGCAGATAATTGTGTAGTATCCGGCTGTATTTATTCAATACCGTTTAGTTAAGACTTATTTTAGAAATGAGATGCTTACAGTTCGACTTCGCTCACTGACCGCAGCATGACATTTTACTATGCAAAATGGACTGATTTATATCTCAATCCAGAACGCTTATCGGTTTTTTATTGTCGTCTAATGCTACGAAGGTAAATTCTCCTGTAATGGCTCCTTCCCGGTGATCAGTGTACATCTGTTCGATATAGATCTCTACCCGTACTTTAAGGCTGGAATTGCCTACATGAGTGACTTTGCCGATCAGCTCGATGATAGTACCTGCCGGAATGGGACGTTTGAAATCTATCTTATCGGAAGATACGGTGACCATTTTTTTGCGGCAGAACCGGGTGGCAGTAATGAAAGCAACTTCATCCATCATCTGCATGGCTTCACCTCCGAAAAGAGTGTTGTAATGATTGGTCGTATTGGGGAAAACGGCTTTGAAAACTCTGGTAATAGATTGTTGGATTTTTTCCTGGATAATGTTCATTTTTTCTTGTCTGATTTTTTGTAAAATATGCCCAAAACGGCTTTGAGTCTGCTCTGAAAGTTCTCGTTGTGATACTCATTTTTTAACTCTTTCATACAATGGATGCACAGGCAGTCATCGTATTGTTTACGAATGTAGTCACTTTCTTTTTCTGTCAGCACAATATCCCTGCACTGACATAAAAGAATCGAACCTGCTTTGCATTCAAACAAAGCCTTGCATCTTGGGCAATATTTTACTTCGTGCTTCAATGTCGTTTAGTTAAGACCTATTTTAGAAATAAGATGCTTCCGGCATGACATATTACTATACAAAATGGATTGATTTATGTCATTCTGGAAGAATCTAAAAAGCAATCCATTTTGTTAACTAAATGGTATTACTTCGTGCTTATTCAAAATATCTGATAATCCGGTTTTGAATTGTGAGTGATTACTGAACGCATTTCTTTTGCAGCAGCTACCATTTCAATCAAAGCTTTTTTAGTTTCTTCCCAATGTCTGGTCTTTAAACCACAATCAGGATTGACCCATAATTGTTCGGGAGGGATAACTTTTTCAGCTTTTTTCAGCAAATCTACCATTTCTGTCTTAGAGGGCACTCTGGGGGAATGGATGTCATATACACCAGGGCCGATATCGTTGGGATACTGAAATTCAGCAAAGGCATCCAGTAGTTCCATCTGTGAGCGGGAACACTCTATCGTGATGACGTCGGCATCCATATCCGCGATATTTTGTATGATGTCATTGAATTCGGAATAGCACATATGGGTATGGATTTGCGTTTCATCCTTTACTCCTGTGGAAGCTACCAAAAAGGCTCTTACGGCCCATTGCAGATAGGTGTCCCATTCTGCCTGACGGAGAGGTAATCCTTCCCGAATGGCGGGCTCGTCAATTTGAATGATTTTGATACCTGCTTTTTCCAGATCGTGTACTTCATCGCGGATAGCTAATGCTATCTGGTTACAGGTTACAGAGCGTGGCTGGTCGTTTCTGACAAAGCTCCATTGTAAAATAGTCACCGGACCCGTGAGCATCCCTTTGACAATCTTGTCTGTCAGGGATTGTGCATATGCTGACCAGTAAACGGTAATCGGTTCCGGACGGGATACATCTCCGTAAATAATAGGAGGCTTGACACAACGGCTGCCATAGCTTTGTACCCATCCGTTTTGAGTAAAAGTAAATCCGTTAAGCTGTTCTCCGAAGTATTCGACCATGTCATTGCGCTCAAATTCTCCGTGTACGAGCACATCTATTCCAGTTTCTTCCTGCCAGCGGATCGCTTTTTGAGTTTCTTCTTTCAGTAAAGCATCATATTCCGTTGCTGTGTATCCGCCCTTTTTGAATTTGGCTCTCCAGCTTCTGACTTCCTGTGTCTGGGGAAATGAACCGATAGTGGTCGTCGGGAAATCAGGAAGATGTAAGGCTGCCTGTTGAAGCGGCTTACGGATATTAAAAGGGCTGATTCTTTTTGCATCGTTGTCAGTAATAGCTGCGGTCCGGGATTTTACCTGCTCATCATGTATCAATGCAGAAATTTTTCTGCTTTCAACAGCTTTCCGGTTTTCTGTCAGCTTATTCAGTGCTTGTGGTGACGGATGATCGGAGACAAGCTCCTTTAAGGTGGCTACTTCTTCCAGTTTTTGTTTGGCAAAAGCCATCCATTGCTTGATTTCAGAAGAAAGAACATCTTCGTTGGTTTCCAGATCCAGATCGGAGGGTGAATGTAACAATGAACAGGACGGTGCTATCATTACTCTGTTTCTGCCTAATTTGTCGATGGCTTTTATGATGAGTGACAGAGATTGATCAAAATCATTTTTCCAGATATTCCTGCCATCCACTACACCTAAAGATAATGTCAGTCCGGATGGAATTGTGTCCAGAACTTCGTCCAGCTGCTCCGGGCACCGAACCAGATCTATATGTAGCGCACAAACAGGAAGATTGACAGCGAGTGAGAGGTTATCTTTTAATCCGTCGAAATAGGTGGCTACGATAATTTTGAGGAATGGAAAGACTTTTCTGATTTTGCTGTAAAAAATCTGATATGCTTCTTTGGCTTTTGAACTGATATCCATGGCAAGGAAAGGCTCGTCAAACTGTATCCATTCCACTCCCTGAGAGTTGAGCTGCTCAATTATCTGAATGTAAATGGGTAAAAGCTGATGAATATAATTCAGCTTGTCGAAACCTTCTTCTTTTTCTTTCCCGAGCAAAAGGTAGGAGACTGGCCCGATGATGACTGGTTTGGTCAGGAACCCGGCTTGTTTGGCTCCGACAAATTCATTGACTATTTTATTGGAAAAAAGCTTGAAATTCTGGTTCTTATAAAATTCCGGCACAATATAATGGTAGTTGGTATCAAACCATTTGGTCATTTCCATTGCAGTGATATCCAGGCCGTTTTTCTGGTATCCTCTTGCCATGGCAAAATACAGGTCCGGCTCAGTATTGGATTTGTTCAGGATAACATCTTTGTACCGTGGAGGAATAGCTCCCAGTGTGAGTGTCATGTCCAAAACCTGGTCGTAGTAGGAAAAATCATTGGAAGGGATCAGGTCTATACCTGCTGCTTTTTGCAGCTTCCAGTTCTCAAGACAGATCGCTCTGTCTACTTGTTGCAAATCTTTTAAGGAAATTTTGCCTGCCCAGTATTGCTCGCAGGCTTTTTTGAGTTCTCTGTTGCTACCAATTCGCGGATAGCCAAGAATGTGCGTTTGCATTTTCTTTTAACTTTTTAAGAATAAAAAATAAGTTAAAAGCTCTTTTGTGCTTCGCAATGCTATGCGATATGTGTACAGAAAAGTATAGATGCAACAGGGTACGAGACACATTCACCCCTGAATATTATGTCTGTAATTGCATCATGCCTGACCGGAACTCCAAAACGCGAGAGCATTGTCATATCGGAAAGAGGCAGGTCTCCTGACTTGTAACAGCTTTTATCGTCCTTCCCATCCGTTTTTGGCAGATAGTGGACATTCATGGATAAAAACTTTTGGTATGTTACTTACAGTTGCGCGACAGCTCGTGATTCTCACACGATTCCCTATTAATCTACGTAAAGTAAAACCTATTCCGTTTGATGAAGTATGTAAAGAACTTATATCGGTACGAAGATAGATTTTGATTTTGTGTTTTTCAAATCGTAGTAACTATTTATTCATTTGAGTGCCTTTGATTCAATCGCGGATATAGTCTGCGCAAGCGGGTGCAGCGGGGAACGTGCGGAATGTAATGGAACACTTCCGTAGCGGAACACGCGGTCTGAAAGATGCGCCCGGTTGAATTTAAGGGAAGTTTTACGAATCTTTGTTTGAGAAATAACAGATGCAAACCCATCATTGAGACAAGAACTTACTCTTGTGCTTTCAAATATTTGACAGGGACGTGGTCTGTCAGCCAGACCCCGTTATCAGAAAGATAAAACTCAAAATTGTCATTGTACATCTGCCCGGCGAGAACTATTAAAACACAAGGTTTCCCGTGTCTTTGACCTACTTTGATCGCTGTAGCTTCATCGCTGCTCAGATGTACGTGTTGTCTGCTGCGCTTTTCAAGACCGGTTTGCAGAATAGAAACTGCTGATCGGATATCTGTACCGTGAAAGAGAATTGCGGGAGGCCTCCGGTTGGAATATCCTAATTCTACCTGTACTGAATGTCCCTGGCTTGCCCTTATTTTATTCATGCTTTCATTAAAGGCAAATCTCTTTTTGCTATTGGTCTCTACGACGGTTTTCAGGGTGTCAAAATCTATTTTCTGACCGTATTCGTTGATTTTTTCTATCAGTATATTGACATCTGTCCAGCCGTTTTCATCCAGATGTATACCAATAGTTTCCGGTTGATGACGCAGTACCAGGCTCAGGAACTTGCTAAGATGATTGATCCGTTTTTCGTTCATAATGTTGAAGAAGTTTCACTATAATGGTATACAATCCGGAGGTTCTTTCTAATGGCAAATATCCAAAAAATCTTCAATGGTTTTTGTCCACTCGTCTCTATAGCGGAAGATATAGTTTTCGTGATCTGCACCTTTGAAAATATGCAGAGTTTTCCCTTTGGATGGAAATGCTTCAAAAATGCTGTCAGTTTCAAAATTCTTTACATTTTTATCCTCGTTACCACACATCAGCAATACCGGAACCTGAATATTTTTTGCATAATCTACAGGATTATGCTTGAACGCATCAAATCCCTGAAGCTTGCCGCCCCAAAACGCCATCAGATCTGCGAGGGGAAGTATAGGGACATGAAATCTTACAAATCTGTTTCTGATTGTTTGCTGCATCGTTGCAAAGGGACATTCGAGAATGATTTTTTCTGGCTGAATATCGTTGACCGCTACTGCTCTCATGATAGATGCTGCACCCATAGACACTCCGTATAAGATAACATTCTCGTGTTGCTGACGGGCGTATTCATATACTGCGACAACATTTTCAGCTTCTTTGTATCCGATAGAAGTGGACCAGCCGTCTGAGTTCCCTGAACCTCTGAAATCTACCAATATAGTACTGCATCCCAGATCTCTGAATGCAGCAGCATTGTCATTCAGAGAGGTTTTTTCTCCTTTGTAGCCATGAAATAAAACGATAATACCTTTCGTACTGTCGACAGGGTGGTACCATATTTCTATCCTTTCATTTCCGCTTTGAAGATATCTGATATTGTCTTCCGGAGATGGAGTGGTTTTGTTCATCGGTCTGTCCAGAATCAGAAAGCTGTTAAAGAATGAAGATTCTTTCGAAGCAAATGAATTTGGGTTTTTAAAGTGGGTCAGCTGATATGCAGCGATAATGAGCAGAATATTGAGCAATAAAATCAGAATGCCTGATATTTTCAGCGTTTTTCTTAAAGGGCGGGAGAGTAGGAGAGGCATATCTAGCTACCTGAAATATAAATACAAGAATACAATTCCCACAGTGAGTGGTAATACTGTATATGCAAACATATGAAGATAATCTCCGCCTTTTTCTCCGAATCTGGATTTCATCTCCTGCAGTTTCACGGAATCCTGAAAACCACCGGTAAATCTCAGATAAAAAGTATAAAGTCCTGTGAGCAAAGCAAATGCCCCGAATATGAGATCAAATAGGTTCATTTAGTAATTGATTGACTAGATAAATGTAGTATTTAGTATCTATTATCTGTTACAGGTATGGTGATTTTTGTTGCATTGATTTATTTACTCAACTTTCTTTCAATTTTGGAGAATCGTCCTTTTTCAATCCAATACTTGTGAAAAATTTTGAATGTCAGAATTAAATATAACCACACCTTTTTTCATCTATTCCTAAGCAATATAATATGGATATGCCATCTTTTCTCTATAAATCCATATAAGAATCGTGTGTTGAATATTGCTTGCTTCAGCCATTTCTCTGTATGAATATGAGTTCCAGCTATCGGTTTTGGGCTTGGCAATAACGGCAGAAAAGAAAGTACAAGACTTTAGTTTTGTCTCACCACTTGTAATATGAACATTGACGGTGTATTACTGTCCACAGGGAGCCACTTATTCAATATCCTGACTGCTGTATTTTAGCAGTAAATATGAATTGGCGAGATCGGAGAATTTTTGTTAAATATCTGGATATGCGGGCTGGAACAACGAAAATCTGTGATAGAAAACTGATCTCATAGAAATAAAAAAGCGGACAATAGAAAGTCCGCTTATATCTTGGATGTAGGATTGATTTTATTCGTAGGAAACCAGCTCTCTTTTGCTATCCATTGCGCTGTATTCGAGCTGACCATATTCTTTACTGATGATTTCATAGCCTAGTGCCATATATTCATCAAAAATAAGCTGTACATTTTCAACTTTATAAGCAGTGGTTTTTTTACCGTCGAGTGTGAATTCGTAGCTTTTGTCAACAATTCTATATTCACTCTCCACTAAATCTCCCTGTGCAGAGTATGTTTTTGCTTTAAAGACTTCGTTCAAAGGAGTATTAAAATCTACTACCAGCTGCGCATCTTTCATGTTGCTGTTTTTGGACTGATAAAGCTTGGAACCGCATGCAGAGTAATACAACGAAGATTGATATGTGCTTGTGCCGGTGAATTTGAAATCTAATTTAGTGGATGAAGAGGAAAGTGTATAAGTCACCGTAACTTTGTCAAAAAGACCCAGTAAGTCTAAATTGTCATAAACTGCTGTAGCAGATTTTTGTAGAAAAGGAAAGTCATTAGAGCAATTGGTATTTCTTCCATTGTTGTCATCATCTTTTTTACAGGAAATGAGTACGGAGGTTAACAACAGGAAACAAAATAGTTTTTTCATAGTAAGTTTAATTGTTTCCGGCGAAGATATTATTTCTTATTCAATTACCCGGTAAAGCTTTTTCGGAGTAGCTATTCATTAACTTCATATTTTACCTCATGTAGACTCTATTGCGAAATCCTTTAAGATATTCGTTGAGTACATCTACATCGCCTAACCACTTATAATCTGATTCTAAGACCTTTTGTGGGATATTTAGTTTGCATTCATCTATAGTCAAGTCAAATTCGTCAGAATAAATGATTTGGTGATAAACAAATGTTGCTATTCGGCCCTTTGTGTGAAAATTTCCGGAATGAATAATGCGTCTGGCGAAATAGTTTTTAGTATATGCATCCGCTTTAAAGATGAAAAAGCTATGGTCGCAATCGGATAAGCTCCAGTATTCTACAGGTTGCCAGGCTCCGGAAGCATTTTTAGCTTCGAGGATTGTAATGATTGTAAAATCCTGCATTTGAATGGAAATAGTGTCTGGAGTATTATTTTCAATGGTGAAATAAATAATATCCGCTGTCTCTGCCCGCTGAATCGAATCAGCCTTATTGATAAAGCTCTGTTTCAGATTGGAAACATAAGTTTCTTTTTGTTCCTGGGATAAATTCTCCCAATTGGGTATTGCCATATTTTTAATGTTGATCATTTTGGCATACGAAATATATTTTTTGGCATTTTCTGTATAAGATTCATTTCTGAATTCCGGCTCTTTGTAAACCTTTATAGACGGAATTGAGTCTCTCGAAACAACCTCTTTATTTCTGTAAAAGCTATTAAATGAAAGCTGATCCCACAATTCTTCACAATTGATATCACCTTTTGAAGTCTGTGCTTCTATCGGGACCAACAATGTAGAAACAATGATGCCCAGGATTATTTTTCTGAATTTAAGGACAGCTTCCATAAGTTCGTAATCTGTACATTTTGTAATTCTTATTCAGGATTGGAATTTGATCTTCCGTAAACCAGTTGATACCAGTAAGCGTATTCCCTGCATGTGGCTTAAACCGACATTCATCTATTGTGATGTCAAATTCCTCTGAATATATTGTCTGGTTATTGATATACACTTTCAATCTTCCTTTAGTCTTAAAATCTCCTTCGTTTGGATAGTGAATTGCAATAAATCTTTTTGTAGAAGGCGGTTGCCGGATTTTCTTTATACTGAGTCCACAGTCTGAATATCCCCAGTATTCTATAGGATGCCATTCGCCGGAACGATTTTTAGCCTCAGTAAAACTCAGAACAGAAAAATCACTTAGTATAATTTCTATACTGTCAGTCGTATGATTTTCTAATGCAAAATGAAAAACATTGCTGATATCATTGATAGAATCAGCTTTGTGAATAAAGTTGTTTTTTAAACGATGGATGTATTCTTTTTTCTGTGTTGTGTTTAATTTTTCCCAGTTGGGAATTTTCATGATTGCAGGATCTGTCTTTTCAGCAAATTCAAGATATTTTTTTGCTTCATCAGAATAGTAAAGTCTATTTCTGTAAGTAATGTCAAGATAAATTCTGATATCATGTTGACTGGAAAGTTTTATTTTCTGACAGTCTTCATTCATCTTATGATAAGCGTAGCTCATGTATTTTTTACTGCAGCTATCTGATACAAGAGATTGTGCATTTATTTCTGACAGGAAAACGAAAATAAAACAGAAGTAGATACTGAATCTCATAGTCTGTTTCTTCTTTTTCTCCACCAGAAAATCAATACTCCGATCACCAATGCAAACGGCCATAATTTGATAACAAAAACAATACAGCTCAGGAAACTGCTCCAACCGTCCTGAAAAGCATTTTTTACTTTGTAAAGCAATTCATTTTGACTATTCAGCTTCTCATAAAAACGGATTTGAATTCCGGAATACTTAATGCTTTTGGACATATTATCCAGTCTGCTTTGAGAAGATTCTATTTCATAACGGATGTCTTCCAACTCTTTCTCTATATTGATGATTTCTTCTACCGTTTTGGCTTGTTTCAGTATCTCCAGATATCTTTGTTCCAGACTTTTGCGGCTGTTGATTCTCGCTTCTGTATCCGTGTAAGTATCCGTTACATCAGCAATATTGATATTTTTATTATCAAAATTTCTGACATTTTTGCTCAGCTCATCGATAAATGCATCAAAGTGCTCGGCAGGTATCTGTACCTGGAGAGATTTGTTGATTTCATATTCAGATTTGTATTCCCTTTCTTCAGAAATATAACCTTTATGCTTTTTTATCAAAGCATTCATCTGCTCGTATGTCAGGGCAATATCGGATGTGGGAAATACTACATCAGCAGTTTTAATGAGCTTTTTACTTTTTTCTGTTGGAGATGCAGGGGATGATAAATCCGGTGGAGTATGGCTTTCTACAACAAGTTCCATTGCAGCTGCTTCTACAACCTCTTCTTCATATTTGCGGCAGGCAGAAAAGAGAATTCCTGCACATAATATCCAATAAATAATTTTTGACATATCAGCGTTTTTCAGAACAACGCAAAAAGTCAAAAAAATATTATTTCGTGTTAATATAGCTCAGGTATCCTTATCTCTTGTACTTGTCGTTCAGACCTTTACCTGCTAGTATAAGAGGTGTAATTTTTTCAATCCGGGAAAGCCTGGTAGTTTCCTGTTTGGCACCATCTATATAAAGAATATAATCTTTTTGTTTACCGGGAGTGAGCTGTCTGAATTTTTCAAATAACTCTTCGTTGTTTTTCAATGCAGTTAAAAGTAATCCTGTAGGAGCTATGGGTTCAGATCTTTCGGGTAGTACTTCTTTGCCTTCTATAACTGTCTGAATAGCTTCTTCTATATAAGCTGAAATTTTTTCAGGGTTCATGTCACCGGCTGATTTGAATCGCCATTGTCTGAGAGATTTCGTTTTCCCTTCAGATGCTGAAACGAGCACTTGTTCTTTGTCAGTCAGAAAATAGCCATTGTAAAACCAGATGGAGAAAAAATCTTTGAATCCACTCCAGGCTACTACGTTTTTGCCTTGGTATGTATAGACATCCATTCCCCATTTGAAAGATTTTTTCAAAGGAGTTTCAACAATGATTTGTTGCATGATTTCTTCCGCATCAGTCCATTTCTCTCTGTAATTGTGCCAACCAGGACCTTTCTTATTTTTGAGCAATTCAGTATTGTAAGCAACAATATCCTGAATGAGCTTTGTCGGAAGAGGTTGATCCCAGGAAAGTTGAATAGTTCCTTTATTAGTTTTGTAAGGTTGTAACTCTTCTGCAAAATATTCAATAGCTCCCGGACCGGGATAGATACCGATATGATTTTTAGAACCAGCGAAATGTATCAGATTTCCATTGTATCTGAATGTTGGTATCTGATAGGAGATAGTTTCAGTTGTCTCGACAGGTGCAGCACCGGAGATGATGCTTCTTACTTTTTTCAGCATCTCTCTTCTGGGACCTTCAAAAGTATCAATATATTCATCTATGGTAGATATGCCTGACATTGTTACTATATTCTGGTGTATTTTTCAGATGTAAAAGTAATAGTAGATTGCATTAGCTTTATCAATATGTCTTCATTGATATCACTTAATCTTTTTACATAAATGCAGGCTTTCCCCATCGTGAATTTCCCCAGCTTGGATAGAAGGTCTTCCTGTACTGCGCAGCCGGTGGAGACATACAAAGATATAGCTGCTTTTCTGGGAGAAAACCCTAACAAAGGAGCAGATCCGCTATGTCCGCTGTCATATTTATAGTGATATTCTCCGAAACCAATGATTGTAGGACCGTACATTTTAGCCTTTTTGCCGGATACTTTTTCCATCAGCTGTACGAGGCGCAGGCTATCTTTTCTTTGCTGCTCGTTTTTTACAGCATCTAAAAATTTCAGAGCATCTTCTTCTGTAAATGTGGTCTTATTAGCTGGCATATATTATGGTTTTTCACAAAGTTCTTTCAATATCTGTAATGCCTCTGGCCACTGAACATCAAAAGACTTCTCATAATCATAGCCTTCAATTTCAACACTACAAGTGAGTTTTGTGCCATCATCGAAAGGTTGAAAGCGATAAATTTCGTAAGCATTCTTCCATGAATCTACTGCTTCACCTGAATAAGCCTCTCCTTCCTGATTGAATATGCCTATATGCCTGATGGTGACTACTTCAGCAGGAATGTTTTTGTCAATGGTAGAAATCATACCCATTTTATCGCCTTTTTCATCTGTGGAGATAAAATACATTTTGGAATCTTCTGACCAGTCGCCGTCTATATCAGATGTCGTACTGAATGGTTTTGTCCATTCTCTGTAAGTATCTCTGGCGAGCATTATCCCGTATACTTTTTCGGGAGATGCCTGTATAAATGCCGTATAATAAAGTGTTTTCATAGATTACATGTTTCCGAATCCAAAAATATGCCCCTGAGGATCTTTTACAATGACAAAACCGTATGCCCCGTCTTTCTTTTTATTTCCGTGAATTAATTCTCCACCCAGTTGCAGACACTTTTGAAGAGTTGTTTCCACATTTTCTACAGAAACATACATGATCCACTGCGAGGGAATGTTGTGATTAACACCCCGCTGATGACAGATGCCCCCGACGGGAGTGGTTTCGTCTGCCATCATCGCAAAATCCTGATAAGCACCTTCCTCATCTTTCATATCTACCGGATGTTCTTTCCATCCAAAGATTTCTTTGTAAAATGCTTTGAGTGGAGTAGTATCTTTTACTGTAAGATCAGCCCATGAGAATAGTCCGAATTTTATCTTTTTTTCGATCATAAATAATTGATTTTAATTATTTAAAACTCAATTCTTAAAGTATTTAGTATGTAATTTTTAATTGCTTCCTGAATCTAAAAGAATATTCGTCAATGAAACATCAACTTATTTTCATCTAAATATAAAAGGTATATCAATATGTGTCGAATAAATTTTCCGGATGGATGCGAAAATATTCTGACTCAGGAAGCCATAAAAGTGTTTTAAGGACAGATTTCTATAACTTTAGGGAACAATATGATTTCTCAGGATACAAAGAACAAAATTTTAGACCATGCCCGGATAGAAGAGGTAGTGGGAGATTTTGTGAATCTGAAAAGAGCCGGAGCCAATCTGAAAGGCAATTGTCCTTTTCATGATGAAAAGAGTCCGTCTTTTGTGGTTTCTCCTGCTAAAAATATCTATAAATGCTTTGGTTGCGGTGCCGCAGGTGATCCGTTGAAGTTCGTGATGGAGCATGAATCGCTCAGCTATCCCGAAGCATTGAAATATCTTGCTGCCAAGTACAGAATTGAAGTCGTAGAAACCGAAAATGTAGAAAGAAATCAGGAGTACAAAGAACAGCAATCTTTAAAGGACAGCTTATTCATTGCTATGAAGTATGCTGCCAGATATTACCAGGAAAGCCTTCTGGAGACCGAGGAAGGCCGAAATATCGGTTTATCCTATTTCAGGCACAGAGGTTTTACAGATAAGACAATAGAAGATTTTCAGCTGGGTTACGCGCCGGAAGGTTTTGAAACTTTTACTAAGGCAGCACAAAAAGCAGGCTATCAGACAGATATATTAGAAAAAGCAGGGCTGATAAAAGTAAAAGAGGGACGAAATCCTTATGATTTTTTTCGTGCCAGAGTGATGTTTCCGATCCACAATCTGAGTGGTAAAGTGGTAGCATTTGGTGGCCGTATCATGACCAAAGATCCCAAGCAGGCTAAATATATCAATACAGCAGAGACAGATATTTATACCAAAGGTCAGCTGGTTTATGGTATTTATCAGGCAAAAACAGAGATACGGAAAAAAGATGCCTGTTATCTTGTGGAGGGTTACACAGATGTTCTGGGATTGTACCAGGCAGGAATTTCAAATGTTGTAGCCAGTTCAGGTACCGCTTTGACAAAAGAACAAGTCAGGCTGATTCACAGATTTACGGAAAATATCATTCTGATATATGACGGTGATAATGCAGGGATCAAGGCTGCATTACGCGGGGTAGATATTATGCTGGATGAAGGTATGGATGTCAAGGTCGTCATACTACCGGACGGAGAAGATCCGGATTCGTTTGTCCGTACTCAGGGTACAGATGCGACATTGAAGTATATACAGGATAAAAAAAAGGATTTCATCTTCTTCAAGGCAGATATCCTCCTGAAGGATGCCAATAACGATCCTAAGCTGAAATCTCAGGCGATCCATAGTATTGTAGAAAGTATTGCCCTCATCAAAGATCCTATACGAAGGGCATATTATACCCGCGAATCAAGTAAGCTGGCTGAGCTTCCCGAAGAAATGCTGATCAAGGAAGTGAATAAATTTACCATCAGCCAGCATAAGCAAAAGCAGCAGATGAGCGAAGCTTCTGCTATGGTAGCAGAAGAACTGCTGACAGAGAATGTTGCTCCGTCTCAGTCAGATCAGTTTAAAGAACCCGCATCTCAGACGTCAGCACTACAGATTCAGGAGAAAGATGTGTTGCGTGTGCTGCTGACACATGGAAGCAGGGTGATGGAAGGTGGAGTTATTGCCATAGATTTTATTAAAAGTCAGATTGGAGGAGTCTCATTCAGGCATCCTGTGTATCAGAAAGTATTGGATGCTGTATTTCTTGCTTACGAAAAAGGAGCATCTTATGAACAATTGCAGGATGAGCAGTTTTACGATGATGAAGAGATCAAAGGGTTTATCATTGATTGTAAAATTTCCCCTTATCAATTGAGCCCAAATTGGGAATCTCAGCACAATATCACTGTGAAAAGCACAGACCGAACCTGGGAAAATGATGTTCATTCGACGATCAACAGATATATCCTACACAAGATCAAAGAGCAATTGTCAGAAATAGATCAGCAGATTAAACAATTGCCTCCGGAAGACTTTGATGAATGCCTGAGATTAATGGAGCAAAAAACTTTCCTGCAGAATCCTAAGATTACAATTGCACAAAAGTTTGGAACAATTATCATCTGATTTTTTACAGATGATCAGAAACCGATAAGATTTTGATGATAGTGAAATATTAAAAAATAGTATATGAAAAATTATTTGTTAGCTGGTACTTTATTTTTGTTGAGTGTCACGAGCTGCCAGCAGAAAGAAACTGAACAAGCCGAAGAAATTATTGAAGAGAAGATTGAATTATCCGCATCTAATAAAATGACTGTCAATGGAATTATTCATTCTATTGAAAATGGAAAAGATGGTTATATGGCAACCATTGAAACAAATGAAGGGCAGATATATGTTGTCACTATCAGTATTGTCAATTTGCAAAAAAGTGGCAACGAATTTAAGAGATATGAAGTTAGAAATAAGATAGAGGTATCCGGAGAATTCTGGGAAGATGCTTCCGGAGTAAAACATATCACGGCTGAGCAAGTGAAGGCCTTTTAAGAATAACTGAATATTTAGTAGCGAAGTATAGCAGGGTTTGATAAATTAGCAATCATTGTGACAAAGCAGCTGAATCAAACCGGTGTAATACAAAACATGTATCAAAAGATGCTCGTCTTTGTACAGTGGATTATTTTCAGCAATATCTATATTTCTCTTGGTGCAGTAGCTTTTGCTTATGTCAATATGCATCTTCTTGGATTGCAAGTCAAGCACCACCCGTATTTATTGCTGATCATAGGTGCTGCGACAATGTTTATTTATCAATTCAGCAGATGGGTGTTTTTTAAAAAAGATCCAAATGAGTTGAGTAAAGATAAACTGTACAATTGGATGCAGCAAAATCAAATAATAGTCAGAATACTGATGATTAGCAGTGTGTTTACAGGTGCATTTTGCGCATTTAAAGTCAGTATAGAGGTCGTTTTGGTCTTATTCGGGTTGGGGGCGATATCATTTTTATATAATCTGAAAATTCCGATGGGTAGTACAGTTCTTACACTTCGAAACGTGCCTTTTGCCAAAATCTTTATGATAGCGCTGGTTTGGGCTTCCATGGGTGTAATTCTGCCTTGGGTACATCATCACGGCTGGCAATTTGAAGCCGGAGTTTGGGAGTTATTCGGTTTGCAATTCCTGTTTATTTTTATCATCACCCTTCCTTTTGATATCAATGATGTTGAGGCAGATATGGAAGTAGGAGTGAAGACAATCCCCATCTATATCGGAATCAATAAATCCAAGGTTTTATTGACTGTTTTGTCTGTGGTTTATGTGATATTATTTTCAGTATGGTATATTGATTTTAATAAGATAAGCATTCATGATGTGTTTTTCTTATCAGGAATTATATTTTTGATTTTCTGTTTGTTATATAAAACAATCATAAGAAGTAACAGATCCGAGAAATGGCAGATTATGTTATGGTATGATGGCTCATTAATACTGTATTGTTTGATTTATATGCTATCAGTATATTTATAAAAAAACGCAGAACTTTCGTCCTGCGTTGTATATATGTGTTCTCTTGAGATTTTATGAAGCGTTAGCTAACATTAAACAACTCAAACTTTAAACCTTAAAACCTACAATGCCGCCATCTTGAGTACTGTCACTGCAGCTTCTACACCTTTATTGCCATATTTTCCTCCGGCTCTGTCCAGTGCCTGTTGTTCCGTATTAGGAGTCAGTACACCAAAAATGAAAGGAATATTGTAATCAATATTTAAATTCTGTAAAGCATGTGCTACGGAATTGTTGATATACTCATCATGCTTGGTTTCTCCTTTGATGACACAACCGATACATACTACACCGGAAAGATGATTCTCTTTTGCTAATTTCTTTGCTGCATATGGAAGCTCAAAAGTGCCCGGAACAAAGCTGATCAGGATGTCTTCAGGTTGTACCCCATACTGTTGAAGGGTATCATTGCACCCTTCCATCAAAGCAAAAGTGATATGCTGGTTCCATTCTGCTACAACTACACCGAATTTTTTGCCTGCACCGGAAGGCACGGTTGCCGGATCGTAATCAGAGAGGTTTTTTAAAGAAGAAGCCATATTATTTACTTGCCTGTATCTGAGCTAATTCTTTTTCAGCTACTGAACCTTCAGCAGATGCAGGGAAATTATCTACGATAGTTTGCAAAGCTTTGATTGCTTCATCTGGTTTGCCGTTTACCACCTGAGCCTTAGCCAGCCTGTAAAGATAGAAAGGAGCTGTAATGGCATTTTCTTTATCAGCATCTACTGCTTTCTGATACATAACAGCTGCAGTAGATAAATCATTCAATTCAGATTTTGCATCACCGATACAACCATATTTACGGGCATTCAACAATGCATCATCCGTACTGAATCCTTCTAAATATTTGATAGCACCTTCAAAATCTCCTGTATGTAATGCAGAGACTCCTGCGTAAAATTTTGCTCCATTTCCTGCTTTTGTACCGCTATATTTGGAAGCTATTTCTTTAAAGCCTAGAGCAACACCATCTCCATTCAAAGCTAAATTGAAAGAATCTTTTTCAAAATATTGTTGAGCACGGATCATCTGGCTTTGAGCTTTTCCTTCTTTAGGGGTTAGTATCAATTGTTTGTATCCGTAACCACCTATCACCAGTACCAATAATGCTATGGTTGCGCCTGCAATTATTTTGCTGTTTTTCTCAAAAAAGCCTCTTGCTTTCTTTTCAACTGCTTGTTCTGCTTCAAAAAATTTGTCAGTTTCCTTGATTGACATTGAATGCTATTTTAAATGTATGGCGCAAAGGTATAATTTTCATTGTGTTTTTCATATAATTACTTGTACTCAATATATCATCTTTATCTTTGTTTCGTGGATAACCTTTTGCTGATAGACCGACTGCTGCTGACTGATTTCAAAAATTACGGTCAGCTGGAACTTCAGTTTTCAGGAAATTTCATTGGTTTTGTAGGTGAAAATGGTGAAGGTAAGACGAATATACTTGACGCTATTTATTATGTATGCACTACTAAAAGCTATTTTAATTCCACAGAACAATTCAATTTCAGACATGAATGTGAGGGAATGCTCCTGCAATCTCTTGTGAAAAAGGAGGACAGGAATTATAAGGTGTCCATGAAAATTCAGAAAGGCAGGAAAAAGGAAATTCTGCTCAATCAGGTCAAAGAAGATAAGCTCATTGAATATGTTGGTAAATTTCCCGTGATAATGGTTGCTCCTGATGACAATCAGATTATTATCGGCGGGAGTGAAGAGCGCAGGAAGATGATAGATAATGTATTATGCCAGTCAGATATCACTTACACCGAACTGCTGATTCAGTACAATAAGATCCTGGCCAACAGAAATGCTCTTTTAAAGCAGATGGCAGAAAATTCTTTCGGACAGGAAGAACTGCTAAGTACTCTGGACATGATGTTGTCCAAAGCTGCTGAACAGATTTTTGTCAGAAGAAAAGTATTTATAGAAAATTTCTCAAAGGAATTTGAACGGATTTATAATTATATCTGTCAGGAAAAAGAACGCATAGAAGTTCAATATAAATCTCATCTGCATCAGGGAGAACTGTCTGAATTGCTGAAAAACCAGCGGCAAAAAGATATTCTATTACAGCGTACAACCAGAGGAATTCACCTGGATGATCTGGAATTAACACTGAATGGGTATCCATTGAAGAAAGTAGGGTCACAGGGGCAGCAAAAAACTTATGTGGTTTCCATGAAGCTGGCATTGTATTATCTATTAGCTGATAGAAAAAAAGTATCACCAATATTGCTGCTGGATGATATCTTTGAGAAGTTTGACGAATCAAGAGTCGGACAGTTATTTAAAATTCTGAGTGAAGTGCAGCATGGACAGGTATTTGTGACAGATACTCACATGGAAAGAATTGAGAAGGTGCTGGCATTGACCAAACAAAGATTTGAGATTTTTAAGGTAGAAAAAGGGTATGTCGAAAAGAAAAACAGTGGATTTGAGGTATAGCAGAAATATTTCTCTGTCAGATGCATTGGGCTTATTTGCAAAAGAAAACAAGCTGGACAAGAAGCTGGAAGCTATCAAAGTCGCTGAAGTGTTTGTAAACTCTATCCCAGAATCATCCCGAAGATACATTCAGAAAGTAGATTTCAGCAACGGAATTCTGAAAGCGAAGATAGAAAGCTCTTCATTGAGACAAAATCTGCAAATGGCAGCAGGCTCACTTTGTGATATCATGAATGAACGATTAGACGCAACTATTGTACACAAAATTTTGTTATCATAAACAGGCATTAAAAAGTAAACGATTAACACATTTATATTATGGCATTCGAAATCACGACCGACAATTTCCAACCTGAAGTGTTGGATAGCAAAAAAGTAGCATTAGTAGATTTTTGGGCAGAATGGTGTGGCCCTTGCCGCATGATTGGGCCGGTAGTTGAAGAGCTAGCTTCTGAATATGAGGGCAAAGCTTTGATCTCCAAATGCAACGTGGATGATCACGGTGAAGTAGCTGCACAATTTGGTATCCGTAGTATTCCTACAATTTTATTCTTCAAAGACGGAGAACTAGTGGACAGAGTAGTAGGTGCAGTTCCTAAATCTACTTTAAAGCAAAAATTAGACAGCTTAGTCTAACCAGAGAATTCTGATAAGTCGAAAAGCGGCAGTGCTGAAGTTGAAAAGCTGAAGTCTGCCGTTTTTTATTTATCATTTCAGCAGTTAATAGATTTTTTGTTTTTTTCGGAGATGAGTGCTCCGTAGCCTTCAAGGATTGAATTATACTCCTTTGCTTTCATAAGCAAAAATATAGTGACTGATTTGAAATCATCCCAAGTCCATGTCCTTTCTATTCTGATGGCAATACACCAACCTTTGAAGATAAGCATAGTTCTTCTTGAATAAATTTTAGGCTCAGAATCAACGTTTTCTTTCAAAAAATTAAAGAATTCAAATGCTTTGGTTTTATTCACAGAATAAAATTCAAAATCTACTTCCATAGATTTACTGGTATTATAACCAGATTTTAGCCATGAATCCCAAACTAAGGATGCCTCTTCCAGTTCTTGAAGTATTTCTTCATTCATAAAAGAACTTATAACAGATTTGCAAAAGTCCAAAAATACAATTGTCTACAGATAAAAAGCAAACACTACTAAAAACGTTTTGCTATCTTACTATCTTTAAAATACCGGAAATTAACCATAGGCAACTAACTACTTCAAAATGCAGTTCAATAAAATAGATTATAGACAGTTTGACAAGCTGGATTTGCTGGCAAGACAAGTAGTAGAGGGATTTATCATAGGTTTGCACAAGAGTCCGTATCATGGTTTTTCTGTAGAATTTGCTGAGTATAGAAGCTACAATTCAGGTGATTCTGTGAGAAATGTAGACTGGAAAGCTTATGCCAAGACCGGTAAAATGTATCTCAAGAAATTTGAGGAGGAAACCAATCTTCGTTGTCAGATATTGATAGATGTATCTTCTTCTATGCGCTATCCGGTTGTTACAGAACCTGGTCAGCTGAATAAGCTGGAATTTTCTGCTGTTTCTGCTGCTGCTTTGAATTATCTTTTAAGAAAACAAAGAGACGCAGCCGGACTGACATTGATCAGTGATAGAATAGAGGTACATACTCCTGCCAAAACCAATGCTGCTCACCAGCAGATGATCAATAATCACTTGTATAACGTTTTGACAGAAAAGAGTAATGTCAAAAAAACGACGAATCTGTCTGTGTGTATTCATCAGGCGGCAGAGCTAATACACAAACGTTCACTGGTGTTTATTTTCAGCGATTTTTTAGAGAATCCGGATAAGATGGATGACTTCTTTAATGCAGTCCAGCATTTGAAGCATAATAAGCATGAAGTAGTTGTATTTCATGTTTACCGCAAAAAAGAAGAAGAAGATTTTGTATTTGAAAACCGTCCGCATGAGTTCATTGATATGGAAACCGGAGCGAGCATCAAGCTTCTACCACATCAGGTAAAAGATTTTTATCAGCAGAAAATTACGGATTATCATCAAAAGATAAAGCAAAAGTGTGCACAATATAGAATTGATTGGGTAGATGCGGATATAGACAATGGTTTTGCAGATATTTTACAAACCTATTTAATCAAACGCAGTAAAATGAAAATCTGATGAATCATATCGAAGATATAGAAGCTTTTTGTCTGAGACTTCCGGGAACTTCTTATGATTTTCCATTTGGAGAAGATACGATGGTATTCAGAGTGATGGGAAAAATATTCTTATTGACAGGCATCATGAATGTGCCTATCTCATTGAATCTGAAAGCTGAACCTGAACAGGCCCTGGAATGGCGTGAGCAATATGATGCTGTTCAGCCGGGATACCACATGAATAAAAAGCACTGGAATACAGTGAAGCTGGACGGAAGCATATCTTCTGAGTTTATCAGGGAAATGATTTTACATTCTTATGAGCGGGTGAAATCAGGATTGACTAAGAAGCAAAAAGAAGAACTAGCATCTTTATAGATACTCAAACTAGCGTCAGCACAGCCCGGATAGAAGCGGTAGCCCACAGTGGAATGCAATGGAGCGAGGAATAAAAGCTGAAAGCCGGAATAGCTACCCCAAAAATTATTTCAAATCAAAACCGATGTCCTTTCTGTAATATTTACCCAGATATTGGATAGTTGCAGCAGCAGTATTGCTTTTTTCCAATGCTTTGAGCCAGTCTTTGTCTAAAGCAGTTACGGCAATCACACGTCCGCCACTATTGACTAATATATTGTCTTTCAGCTGAGTGCCGGCATGGAAAACCAAAGCATCTTTGACGTCACCGATACCGGTAATTTCAAAACCTTTTTCAAAATCGCCCGGATATCCACCGGATGCAAGGATAACAGTCACAGCTGCTTCCTCAGAGATGTTCAGTTCTGCTTTGTCCAGTGTACCGTCGGCTACGTGCTGCATGAGCTCTAAAAAGTCAGATTCGATACGTGGTAGTACAGCCTGAGTTTCCGGGTCGCCCATACGGCAGTTGTATTCCACGACTCTCGGAATATCTCCGGGAGTATTCATCAGACCGATATAGATAAATCCTTTGTAGATAATATTATCTTTTTTAAGACCTTGCACTGTCGGTATAATCACTTCCTGCTCCACGCGCTCCATGATAGCCGTAGTGACGAATGGAGGCGGAGATACAGCTCCCATGCCACCGGTATTCAGACCCGCATCGCCCTCGCCGATACGCTTGTAATCTTTGGCAATCGGCAGGATTTTATAGTTCTCACCATCAGAAAGTACAAAAACGGAGAACTCAATTCCACTCATGAATTCTTCAATGACGACTTTGCTTCCGGCAGTGCCGAATTTTCCGCCCAGCATTTCCTGAAATTCTGCCTGAGCTTCTTCGATAGAGCTACAGATTAAAACCCCTTTGCCGGCTGCCAATCCGTCTGCTTTCAATACGATAGGCGGTGTCTGTGTGGCGATATAATCTAATCCTTCCTGAATATCATTATTGGTAAATTCTCTGTAAGCGGCTGTCGGTACATCATGACGCATCATGAATGCCTTTGAAAATGACTTGCTGCCTTCCAGCATAGCACCTTGCTGAGATGGGCCAATCACAGGAATGTTTTTCAAGGATTCATCCTGTAGATAATAGTCATAAATACCTTCCACCAATGGAACTTCGGGACCGACTATGACCATGTCAATTTCTTCTTTTAATGTAAATTCTTTCAGTGCAGGAAAATCTGTTGCAGAGATAGCTACATTTTCTCCGTATTGAGTAGTACCTGGATTGCCCGGAGCGATGAACAATTTTTGACAATGTTTACTAAGTGAAATCTGTCTTGCAAATGCATTTTCTCTACCCCCTGAACCGATTAAAAGAATTTTCATGGCGCAAAAATAAGACAAGAATTACAAACGCCCGTTGCTGATTGAATAAATATTTGAAAAGTTACCGGATTGTAATATACAAATGACCTTTATTGCAGTAGAGTTAGTGCAATAAAGGTCATGATAATTCGAGTTACGATAAGAATGGGTATCAAACTTGTAAAATATGAATGCCACAAATTTGAAAACCTTAGAGTCTTGGTGCCTTAGTGGCTCAAAAATCACTTCAAACTTCCTACTGTATCACAATTTTCTTAGTGATGATATCATTATCTATTTCTGCCCTGATGAGATAAGTGCCTTGAGCTAATTGATTCAGCTGTAGAGGAATGATGCTTTGCTGTTGGGTATATTGTTTTGCAAAAACTATTTTCCCTTCAATATCTATGACGCTGATTTGTACAGGAGTAGTTCTATTGCTTTTCAATTCCACTGAGAAACTTCCTTTGGACGGATTAGGATAAACCAACAGTGTCGCATCGCTGATTTTTTGTTTTACAGATGTGATAACTCTGTTTTTAACTTCAGAAACAGCTTCATTGGTCGTGATAGGTAAGTTGTAATCGAAATAGATATCCGCATAGTTTTTAATGCTGTCACCTATTTGTAAGTCATCTTTCAGTAAAATGCTGAAAGCTACATAACCATGTTTGTCAGGTTCTGTGAAAGGCAATTGAATATCGCTGAAGATGAACTGAACTTTGTTTCCTTTGCTGATTTGGGTATGACAGGTATGTGAAGCATCTGTGACCAACAACGAGCTGACATCAAAAACAGTCGTGTCGATATAATCTGTAACGACTACATTTTCTGCAGGAGCAGTACCTGTGTTTTCAAAACGGATGAGATAGTTCACTCTTTTTCCTACCATGTCAGGAGTGATGATATCGCCCTCTAAGCAGGTTTTGTCGTTGGGGTCATAGCTTCCGATGACTGTTTGATAAAGCACAGCCGTATTATCTTCCGGAGTTTCATCAGTCTGAGCAGTGATATTTGCAGAGAAATTCAGTACATCATTGACATTGACTGCTGGATTGTCAGTAGGAGCGTTGGTGCGCATGGTCACTAAAACTGATTTGCTTTCAAAAGGAGCGAGGTTAGTGAAGTTGAAAGTAAGAAGTCCTGTTTCTGAGTTGTCAGTTGTAGGTGTAGCAGAGATAAGATTCATTCTGTCATCATCAAAGCTGAAAGTGACTGTTCCGCTTTGGGTAGTAGTACCCTGATTTTTATAAACCACTTTATAGGTAGCATCAGAGAATCCCGGGCGTGCCGCTCTGACAGGAATGATGCTAACGGTCAAGTCATTGAAATTTCCTTTTGGGGTGATACAGAATGATGGAGATACAGTGTCTGGGAAAGTATACGTAGCAATTGAAGGAGTTACATTGAAATAATCAGGATGGTTTAAAACTGGTTCGAATGTATTTGTTCCTACATTAGAAAATAATGAGAAATTACCATCGGTGCCTGAAATAACGTAACCAGTATCGGTAGAATTGGAGACTTTGATTTTGAATTGAGGATATATATCTGCATCAATATTGCAACCATTATTTTCCCAATCTAATTTTGCTTGTCCATATAAAGGATATGAAACTCCACTAGAGGAAGAACTACAGAATGAATTGACGATTACATCATTATGACCTTTATTGATAGCTAATTGTTTTAAAAGTTCAATTTTGTCTTCAGAAGTACAGATATATTTGATGTTGGATAATGAATCGAAAATCATAAAAGAACCTTCATCTATATATTCGTTACTGATATTTTTTTTCATGATTAATACCTCTAAATCCGGACTTTGTAAGCATGAGAAAAAGTAAAGTTGTTCTAAGTTAGAAATATCTAAAGTTTTTAAAGGATTTCCTCCCGTGCCTAACACCTCTATATTTACTAAATGATTTAAGTTGATTTCTTTGATATAGTTTGAACCAAAATTTAACGTCTCTAGTTTTTTCGTATTGCTTAAGTCTAACTCTGTTAATTGATTTGATGCACAATTTAATAATTTAAGGTTTACTAATTTGGATACATTCAATTCGGTCAACTTAGTGAAATAACAACTTAAACTTTCTAATTGAGTTGAATTTTTTAAGTCAATACTTGTAATATTATTGCTAGAGAAGTCTAAACTTATTAATTGGGTTAAATTGTTAATTTCTAAATTTTTTAGTTTGTTATTACTACATCCTATATGTTTCAATTGTGTCAAATGATTGACATTCAAATTGTCTAATAAATTGGATCCTGCATATAATGTAGATAGTAAAGTTTGTTTGCTCAGGTCTATATTCGTGATTTGATTCCTTTCAATGGATAAATAAGTCAGTTGAGTTTGATTACCAAGATTTAAGTTGGTTAATAAATTATCATTACTCCTTAAATATTGAAGATTTTGTTGATTGCTCAAGTCTAAATTTGTCAATTTACTTCTAGTACAGTTTAGGTATTTGAGTTTGGTAAGATTTTGTAGATTAAGACTAGTGATCTGACTATTATTATAAGAAAAAGTATCTAGATTAATGAAATGTTCAATACCATCCATACTTGTAACATTATTAGCAATGAGATATAAACTTGTCGTTTCTTCTGCTTCGCTAATTTGAATGATATTGTCTTTGTTTTTATCTACTCCGGCAGTAATCAAGGCTATTCTGAAAGCATTGTCAGGGAACGTAATATTCTGTGCAATTACAAGATTACTTGTCGTGGCAAGTATCAATGCAAAAATGAAGAGTAAAGATTTTTTCATGTCGGATGTTTTTAGATTATCTGAAAGTTGAGAAGAATGTATTTTGATTAACTAATATATCACAATTTTCTTAGAAATGATATCATTATCTATCTCAGCTCTGATGAGATAAGTACCCTGAGCTAATTGATTCAGCTGCAGAGGGATTATATTTTGCTGCTGAGCATATTGTTTTGCAAAAACTATTTTTCCTTCAATGTCTATGACGCTGATTTGTACAGGAGCCGTTTTATTGCTTTTCAATTCTACAGAGAAGCTGCCTTTGGATGGATTAGGATAGACTAACAAAGTAGCATCGCTGATTTTTTGTTTTACAGATGTGATGACTCTGTTTTTGACTTCTGATACAGCTTCGTTGGTAGTGATAGGCAGGTTGTAATCAAAATAGATATCTGCATAGTTTTTAATGCTGTCACCTATTTGCAAATTATCTTTCAACAGGATGCTGAAAGCAACATAACCATGCTTGTCAGGTTCTGTAAATGGTAAATGAATATCACTGAAGATAAACTGCACTTTATTTCCTTTGCTGATTTGTGTATGGCAGGTATGCGATGCATCTGTAACAAGTAAAGAATTGACATCAAAAACCGTTGTGTCGATATAATCTGTAACGACTACATTTTCAGCAGGAGCAGTACCTGTGTTTTCAAAACGGATGAGATAGTTGACTCTTTTTCCGACCATGTCAGGAGTGATGATATCTCCTTGGAGACATGTTTTATCATTCGGGTCATAGCTTCCAATAACTGTTTGATACAAAATTGCAATATTATCATCGGGAGTTTGGTCTGTTTGAGCAGTGATATTTGCAGAGAAATTCAGTACATCATTGACATTGACTGCCGGATTGTCAGTAGGAGCGTTGGTGCGCATGGTGATCCAAGCTGATTTGGTTTCAAAAGGAGCGAGGTTTGTGAAATTAAAAGTAAGCAGGCCGAAATCAGATTGATTAGCAGACGGTGAAGAAGAAATGACATTCATCTTATCATCATCAAAGCTGAAAGTTACTGTTCCATTTTGAGTAGTAGTTCCCTGATTTTTATAAACTATTTTATAGGAAGCATCAGAGAATCCCGGGCGGGCAGCTCTGACAGGAATGATGCTGACGGCTAAGTCATTGAAATTTCCTTTGGGAGCAATACAAAATACAGGACTTGTTGTATCAGGCAGTGAGAAAGTAATACTTTGTGGACTGACTGTATAATAGTCTGGATGTTTTAAAATAGGTCTTGAAGTATAGCTTCCTGGTCCTAAATAAGTAGAGAAATTTCCGTTATCACCGGAAATTAATATTACAGAATCTTGAGGATTGCTGATTTTAACTTTAATACTCGGAAAAGCTTTGTCTAATTTATTACAACCATCAGAATTTGCATCATATTTAATTTTTCCCATTAAATAATTAGTCGTTCCTGTTGTAGTAGAATTACATAAAGAGCTTACAATAATATCATAATATTCATTTCTGAACTCCCATAAATAATTTATTAAATGTATTAGAGTTTGCGTATCGTTGTTATCGGTGCAGATGTATTTTAAATTATCATTTCCTTCAAGCATGTTGAAATTGTATTCTATGTAATCATCCCATTCGTATAAATCGTAAAAATAATCATCATGACCATTCTTGATGTATAATGCCTCCAGCAGTTCGTTATTAGTGATATCTAATAGCCATAATTCTGTTAGGAGATTGAGATCCAAAGTTTTAAATAAATTGTTATTTGCAAATAGATGATAAATGTTTTTTGAATTATTCACATCCAGTTGATTCAATTTGTTATGGCTACAATCTAGTATCGTGAGGTTGGGTGATTTTTCTAAATTTAAAACTGTCAATTTGTTGTTCGAGCAATTAAATTCTTCAAGAACTGGAAGTAAACTAACATCTAGATTTGTTAACTGATTTTTTTGACATTCTAAATATTTGAGTTCTGGTAAACTCCCTAAGGTTAAACTTGTCAATTTATTTGAAGCACAATTTAGTGAGTATAGATTTGTTGACTTACTTACATCCAAGTTAGATAACTGATTGACGCTACATGTTAAACTTGTGAGTCTAGTCTGATTTGATAAATCAAGATTTGTGATTTGATTAGAATCGCAATATAATGAGTAAAGTTTTGGTTGATTGTTTAGATTTAAACTTGTTAATTTATTATTAGAGCAATATAAAGATGTAAGATTAACCAGTGGATTTAAATTTAAAGATGTCATTAAATTTGATGAGCAATTCAAATAGCTAAGATTTGTATGATTTGGTAAATTGATGTTTGTCAATTTATTTGAACTGCAATTTATCTTAGTTAGATTAAATTGATTATTGACATCTAAATTTGTTAAAAGATTTTTTGAACAATTTAAATCAATGAGGCTGGTTATATTTCCTAAATTTAGGGTTGTCAATTTATTTTCCGAGCAATTTAGATTGGTAAGACTAGAGAACTTACTCAGATCCAAACCTGGCAATTGATTTTTTGAACAATTCAGATCTGTAAGACCAGTAATGTTGCCAATATTTAAATTAGTTAATTTATTTTCTGAGCAATTTAGTTTTTTTATGTTTGTTAACATACTAATATCCAAACTTGTAATTTGATTTCTATTGCATGTTAATTCAGTAAGTTTTAATATTTTACTGACATCTAATGTTGTCAAAGAATTAAATCCACAACTTAAAGTTGTTAGATTTGTTAGTTTGCTGATATCTAAACTTGATATTTTATTTGAATTGCAATTTAATGAAATGAGTTTTGTTAACTTACTAATATCCAAATTGGGCAGTTTATTTCCTGAATAGTTTAGTATAGTTATATCTGTTAAGCTGCTGATATTCAATGTTGTTAAATCATTAAAAGAGCAATCTAATTCACCAAGCTTCGTTAGATTACTAAGATCTAGGTTGATAAGTTTATTTGAGCCACAGTGTAATTTGGTTAATTTTGTTAAACCGTCGATATTCAAAATGGATATTTGATTTCTGGTACAATTCAAAGAAATCAAATTTGTAAAATATTCAATGCCTGTTAAGTCAAAAATAGCATCGACATAATTGGAATTTACTGCTTTACTTACATCCAATGATGTAACCAATAGAGCTTCGCTCTCCTGAATTACACCATCTCTATTTTTATCGACTCCAGCAGCAATTAATGCATTTTTAAAATTAGTATCAGGAATATCAATATTCTGTGCAATTACAAGATTACTTGTTGCGGCAATAATTAAAGCAAAAATGTAGTATATAGATTTTTTCATGTCAGCAGTTTTTATTTGTAGGGATTGGCAGATTTATATAAATTGAAAAATTTATCTAAAGTAATGCTTCTGTCGAAGTTTCTGCCATTTCGCATGGTGTTTTTTTACGGAGTCAGAAATAATGTCAGTAAACTCTAATTGGTATTTTATTTGTCACCAGATTATGCACATAAATTTTAATTTTACGTCGCTTAAAGCAAAAACTAAATGTTAGACATATTTGCAAAAGGATTAGCCAAACTGTTTGGCAGTAAATCCAACAGAGATATCAAAGAAGTGATGCCACTCGTGGAAGCTATCAACAAGCACTTCGACTCTTATCAGTCTCTGACAAATGACCAGCTAAGGAATAAAACACAGGAATTCAAAGAAAAGATCGCTACTTATATATCGGAAATCAATACGAAAATTAATGAGCTGAAATCTGTTGCAGAAAAGGATGATACAGATTTAGAAGAAAAAGATAAATTATTCAAAGAAATAGATACGCTGTCAAAAGACAGAGATACCGCGATTGAAGAAGTATTGCTGGAGATTCTTCCGGAAGCATTTGCGGTAGTAAAAGAAACAGCAAGAAGGTTCAAAGAAAATGAAGTAGTTGTCGCTACAGCAAATCAACTGGACAGAGATTTGGCTGTCACTCAAAAATATCTGAGTGTATCAGGTGATCAGGTACAATATAACACTACATGGTCTGTAGCCGGCTCAGATATCAAATGGGAAATGGTACACTATGATGTTCAGCTGATTGGTGGTATCATCTTACACAAGGGTAAAATTTCAGAGATGGCCACCGGTGAGGGTAAAACTTTGGTGGCAACATTACCATCTTACCTGAATGCATTAGCAGGATTGGGCGTACACGTAGTAACTGTCAACGACTATCTCGCTAAGCGTGACTCTGAATGGATGAATCCGTTGTTTAACTTTTTAGGTTTGACAATTGATTGTATTGACAGGCATCAACCGCATACGGAAGCAAGAAAGAAAGCCTATCTGGCGGATGTTACTTATGGTACAAACAATGAGTTTGGCTTTGACTATCTGAGAGATAACATGGCCCGCACAGCAGACGAGCAGGTACAGAGAAAACACCATTATGCTATGGTGGATGAGGTGGACTCCGTATTGGTGGACGATGCAAGAACTCCATTGATCATCAGTGGCCCGGTACCGAAAGGAGATGAGCAGGAGTTCCATGTATTGAAACCAAGAATAGAAAGACTGGTAGAGACACAGAAAAAAGCTACCATTAAGTTTTTGCAGGATGCCAGGAGATTAATCAGTGATGGTAAATCCGGTTATAATGAAGGAGAAGGCGGTCTGGCGTTGTTAAGAGCGCACAGAGGCTTCCCTAAAAGCGGTGCTTTGATCAAATTCCTGAGTGAGCCGGGTATGCGTCAGATTTTGACCAAAGCTGAAAATTATTACTTGCAGGATCAGCAAAAAGAAATGCCGAAATGTGATGCTCAGCTATATTTCGTGATTGATGAAAAAAATAACCAGATAGATCTCACGGAAAAAGGTATTGAGCTGATCACACTGGATTCAGAAGAGGATGATTTCTTCATTTTGCCTGATTTGGGTGGAATGCTGGCCGGAATAGAAAAAGAATCAGCGCCGGTAGAAGAAAAGCAATCGAAAAAAGATGAAGTCATCAGAGATTTCTCTGTGAAGTCAGAAAGATTACATACTGTTAATCAGTTATTGAAAGCGTATTGCTTATTCGAAAAGGATGTGGAATATGTCGTTTTGGACAATAAAGTGAAAATTGTTGACGAGCAAACTGGCCGTATCATGGATGGTCGCAGATATTCTGATGGTTTGCACCAGGCAATAGAAGCGAAGGAAAATGTGAAAATCGAAGCTGCAACTCAAACTTTTGCAACGATTACTTTACAGAACTTTTTCAGAATGTACCACAAGCTTGCCGGTATGACCGGTACTGCAGAAACAGAAGCTGGTGAGTTCTGGACCATTTATAAATTAGATACTGTTATCATCCCGACCAACAGACCTATTAAGCGAGATGATCGTGAAGATTTGATCTATAAAACCAAACGCGAAAAATACAATGCCATCATTGAGGAGATCGAAGTGCTTAGACAGGCAGGTCGTCCGGTGCTGGTAGGTACTACCAATGTGGAGGTTTCTGAGTTGTTGAGCAAATTACTCACGATGAGAAAAATCCCGCACAATGTATTGAACGCGAAACAACATGCCCGTGAGGCGGATATCGTAGCTGAGGCAGGTCTTGCCGGCAAGATTACGATCGCTACCAACATGGCAGGCCGTGGTACGGATATCAAGCTTGGTCCGGGTGTGAAAGAAGCAGGAGGTTTGGCGATCATTGGTTGCGAAAGACATGATTCCAGGCGTGTGGACAGACAGTTGAGAGGTCGTGCCGGTCGTCAGGGAGATCCGGGAAGCTCACAATTCTATGTGTCTCTGGAAGATGATTTGATGCGTTTATTCGGTTCAGACAGATTGGCGAAAATCATGGATAGGATGGGCTATAAGGAAGGTGAAGTGATTCAGCATTCCATGGTGACTAAGTCTATCGAAAGAGCTCAGAAAAAAGTAGAAGAAAACAACTTTGGTATCCGTAAGCGTTTGTTGGAATACGACGACGTGATGAATGCTCAGAGAGAAGTGGTATACAAACGCCGACAGCATGCATTGAAAGGTGAAAGAATCGCATACGACTTAGATAGTATGATGTTTGACCTTTGCTTTGATATCGCTGAATCAGCTAAAGTCAGCAATGATGTGGAAGCATTGAAGCTGGATGGATACAGATTCCTGGGAATTGATATTAATATTGATAAGGATCAGCTGGCAAAATGGACTCCGGAAGTATTGGCAAATACAATCTATGATCAGGCAGAAGCAGGCTTTAACAGAAGAATGGATGCTATCAGGGAACAAAGTGCACCTACGCTGAAGCAGATTTATGAAAACAGAGGTCAGCAGATCCAGAACATCATCGTGCCATTTACTGACAGCAGCAAATCTTTGAATGTAGTAGCAAATCTTCAGAAAGCTGTAGAAACAGAAGGGCGCGAAGTTATCAAACTATTGCAACAAAATATTATCTTAAGCTATATAGATCAATTCTGGAAAGAACACTTGCGTAAAATGGATGATTTACGCCAGTCTGTACAGATGGCTGTCCATGAGCAGAAAGATCCGTTGTTGATTTATAAATTTGAAGCATTCAAAATCTTCAAATCCATGCTGAGAGAAGTCAATGAAAATACAATTTCATTCCTGGTTCAATGTGAGCTGCCTGCTCCGAGCGAAGAAGAAATGCGTGTAGCTCAGGAAAGAGCACGTATGGCAGCTCAGCAGATTGCCAGAACGACTGAAAGCAGAGGACAGGATGCAGATGCTGATGCAGCGAGAGAAGCGGGAGAGGCTGTCAGCAGACAGGAAAAGCAGCAACCGGTGAGAAATGAGGTGAAAATAGGAAGAAACGATCCTTGTCCTTGTGGAAGCGGTAAGAAATTTAAACAATGTCACGGTCAGGGAGCATAATATGAAAAAGTGGTTTTGGATATTAGCGGTCATGGTAGTTGGTATGAGTACAGTTGCCCATGCTCAATCATCAGCGGATTCTCTTACGACAGGTAATGCTTTGATTTATAAAGATCCGAGAATAGATTACTTGCAAAAAGTATATTCTGCGAAAAATAAAATCAATGTTGTAGCCAAAAAAGTTTACAGAGTTCAGATTGCTACATCCAAATCCCGTACAGAAGTCAATGATGCTAAAGCGCAGTTCTCTGCCAAATATCCGGGTATTCCTGTGTTTATGAGCTTTGATCCACCTACATTCAAATTAAGAGTTGGTAATTTTCTGGCTCGTCAGGATGCACAGACATTTTTATCTGAGATCAGAAAGCTCTATCCTGCCAGCTTTATAGTAGAATAAAATTCTCAATATAAAAAGCTCCCGATTGGGAGCTTTTTAGTTTATCAATTACAATTAGTCCGTCGGATCCATATCTTAGATGAATGCTAAGCCGGAATAATTGAATATTAAAGAGATCATCTCCTGAAAAGCATGTGGTGGCCTATATCTCTTTGTAAAAAATAACATGGTTTTCACTGGTCCGCTCCTCTGATTAAACCAGTAATAGATATTTAAGCCGGTATAATGATGTTGTTATCAGGTTGTGAAAAAAGGGAGAGAAGTGCTGCAAATACTTTGTTGCCGGTTGCTGTATATCTGATTTGCATTTATATCTTTGAAAAAATTTTCCCATGCTTCTGAAAATTATCTTCTATATCATATATAAGCTCAAAGGTTGGTCTATGAAAGGTGTGGTACCTCCTGAAGCTCAAAGATGTGTGATGATTGCTTCCCCGCATACCAGCAATTGGGATATAGTATTTGCATCTGCGGCATTTCATGAAATGAAAATACCATTGAAGTTTACAATAAAAAAAGAATGGTTCAGATTTCCATTTAATCTTCTGATTGGTCCTTTGGGCGGTATTCCTATTGATAGAAGTCCGAAAGTGCCGGGAGAAAAAAGGTTAAGTATGGTAGATGCAATGGCCAATATTTTTACAGGGAGAGATTCTATTGCTGTAATGGTGACACCGGAAGGTACCAGAAAAAGAAATGAAAACTGGAAAACAGGATTCTGGTATACTGCTAAGCAGGCAGGCGTACCCATCTGTTTGGGATACCTGGATTATAAAGAAAAAAGAGCAGGAGTGGGACCGGTTATCTGGCCTGCAAATTTAGAAGATGATATGGCTAAAATGATGGAGTTCTACGATTCTATTCATGGTTGTTATCCTGAAAATTTTGCATTAGATCCGAGATATACAAGACATAAATAGGACGTCTTTAACTTCGGACCACTCATTGCTTCAGAAAAAGAATCACTTGCTGAAGTGCCTGGGCTCTGTGACTGATTTTCTTCTTTTCTTCCAGTGGAATTTCGGCCAGAGTTTTCCCTTCTGTATGTGAAAAAATGGGATCGTAACCAAAGCCGCCATCTCCCTGAGGCATTTGGGTGATTTTACCTTCAAATTTTCCTGTAAACTGATATGCTGCACCATCTAATATCAGTGTGAAAACTGTCTTGAAATGAGCATTTCTGTTATCCTCATTTGTGAGGTTTTTCAGAACTTTTTCAATGTTATCCTGATCATTTTTTTGAGAACCTGCATATCTGGCACTATACACTCCCGGTTCCCCGTTCAGTGCATCTATAAATAAGCCGGTATCCTCTGCCAGGCAGTTGATTTTAGTTTGTTCCCAGATAGTACGTGCTTTTTGAAGAGAATTATCTTCTAAATTATCGTGATCTTCCGGAATTTCAGTATGATAAATAATGTCTTCCAGAGATAGTAACTCTATGTATGAAGGAAGCTGGGATGCGATTTCTTTTACTTTGTTTTGATTGCCAGTGGCTAAAATGAGTTTCATCCGAATGCAATTAAGCTTTTCTGACAAATTCAGACTTTAATGCCATCGCACCGAATCCCTCTATTTTGCAGGAAATATTATGATCTCCATCTGTCAGCCTGATATTTTTGACTTTAGTCCCGATTTTAATAGGTTTAGGAGAACCTTTGACCGGTAAATCTTTAATGACTACCACAGTATCGCCGTCAGTAAGCTCGTTGCCATTGGCATCCAGAACTTTATCGCTGATTTCATTTTCCTGTTTGATATCCTGCGGATCCCACTCGTGGAAGCACTGTGAGCAAACCATCTTATTTTCATCCGGATAGGTAAACTCGGATTGGCATTCCGGACAAGCAACTTCCTGAATCATAGTGAATAATTTGCGCAAAGATAAGCATTTATGATCGGCAAATAAAAATAGTGAGATGATGTACAAATGAATTTATACTGACTTTTGTGACCAGTATAAACTCCGTAAAAAACTGATGGTAGAGTTGAATCAGTAAACAACTACTTTTTCTGTTTCTATATCGTTATCGGAATAGAGTAATGTGACAAAATAGACTGCCTGTGCCCAGTTGGTAGCGTTATAAATATTGTGAATGCTCTGGCTTCCTGTGATCTTATCTGAAACCATTAACCTTCCGGTCGCATCATACACGTGAACCGCTTCAGGTATTCTGCTGCCGAATTGAATCACAATGCCATTGTTTGGCTGATAGTAAACTTTATTTTTATCAGAAGAGATGGTCTTACAGCCATTATGGATAATTCCGTGATAATATATATTACCATCCAGGTCTACCTCCACTAATCTGTAATAGCTGGTCAGATCGTCAGTACTGACAGAATAGGAATATTCAATCTTTTTAGAAGAATTTCCTGCTGCGTCCATATGTGTCAAAGGCGTGTAGCTAATCCCGTCTTCAGATTTTTCAATTGTAAAGTAAGCAGTATTCATCTCTGAAGCTGTTGCCCATTGGATAACCGGTTTGGGTTGAGTGCAAGAAATGTTGAAATACAATAATTCAATAGGTAATGCTGTAGTGTTACCATTTCCGCCACCCGGAGCAAAAATCGAAAAACCGCTATATCCGGCGCCGATGATGTCATAGTAATTATAGGATACGATACATGGATTCCCGGCTACAGAAACATTGGGATTCCACACTGTTCCCGCCTGCGAGTTATTTTCTTTCAAAGCGCGATAGTTATTGTGGTGGCCTAATGCAGAATATTCATTAGGCATGATATTCACATTGGCAACATTAGGATGAATGTTGATGTCATAGTTGTTGAAAGTACTGCCACCAAATTGCCAGTATCCCAGATTGGTCAAACCTGTATACTCAATGAATTTAGTGCTTCCGCCACAATCTATATAGCGGCGTGTGTTAATTGTGCCCGGCCAGCTGGCAACGAATTGTCCGGTGGCATAAGGTGTGCCTGCGGGAACAGATCTGATGGTCAATCTGGAAGGATTGTACCCAAGACCTGTTTCTATATCTCCTACCGGGAAGACATAAATATTTAATGAGTCGATAGCTCTGCGTAACGAACCGTACACGTAGTTGTCATTAGAGTATACACCGGTACCGTTTGGAAGATCAAATCCTATAATTGAATTAAGAGGATGTTTATTGCTTACATTTAATATATTGCTATTGGTTTGTATGATGCCTCCATTGAATCTTAATCTGTCTTTAACTTCTAAGTTAGTCAGAAGGTTTACTTTGGTTTGGGCAGGTTTTACAGTTTCAAGTCTTCCCAGATCAAATGTTCCTGTACCACTAATGTTTTGAGTTCCTGTCCCGTTGAGTCTTAAGAAAGAGGAGTCCTTATTGATGACGATTGTACCATTATTGACAATATTTCCCGCAACCTCAATTCCTGTTCCTGCGACAGAAGTAGTAGTATGTGTTCTTAATGTATTCAGGGTTGAAATTTCTATATCCCCGAGTACTCTCATAGGGGTGGTGTTGGTATTGGTGTCAAGGACGGTAGTGGAGTAATCACCACGCAGAATCATATTGCCTTTTACTGTAGTGAAGCCTCCGGTAGAACCGCTGAAAGTGTATGTCCCGGCTGATCCGGAAGTATTTTCAAAATACAGATTAGGGTAAAACATCCCTGTTGATGAAACAGATACTATATTATTGATTTCTCGTCTGTATATCCAGTGAGCTGTTGCCGGAATGCCGGATATTCCCCCCTCGTAATTATCTCTGTATTTATTGACAGTTGATGTTCCGGTTTTTATGATAGTGCCATTGTTGCCCATCTGCCATGTCGCTCCGGTCAGGAAGTCGATACCATTGGGTGAAGCAGTAGATCTGTCGTAAAAAGTCCCGTTTACGGTGATATCTGCCCCTGGACCATCGCTGAACCAGATTTCTGCATTAGGTTCTAACTCCAAAGTTCCGCCTTCATCAATTATCAGCTGGTCGATTTGGACATCCGGAGTAACAGCACTGACTTCAATAACATTAATATGATGGGTATTGAGTATTGTAACTGAAACCGAATTTGTATCCCACGGATAAGTACAGGCATCAACCCATGTGCCGGGTAGTCCATTGGGTGACATCTGCCAGGTAGAAGCTAATTTCCAGTCGCCGCTGCCGTTAGACCTGAAATATGGCTCAGGAGTAGCAATGAACTGTGCTGCGTTGCTGTATTCGGAGCAAGTCGCATTAGATGCTACACAATAGAATTGATAATTGTTTAATGGTCCTAAATCTCCGTTAATAAGGAGATTTGTGCCGGTAGCTCCTGAAATGGTTACATTGGGAAACTGTGATGTGCCGTCGATGAGCGCTGTCCATCCGGTTTCATTCGCTCTGTTATTATTGTAATACCACTGATAGGTAAGCGTCCCGCTTCCTGTAGCTAATGTAGTCATCGAAATAGAGCAACCATTAACATCTACAGGTTGTGTGATAATGCTTAAGGGTAAAAGCGGTATGAATGATCCCAGATCAGAAGTTGAGATCCCGGAAGTGATCCTGTTCCAATCGCCGGAAGCATAGGTAGCAGCTGGAGCTACAGCAGAATTGAGTCTTCTGAAATCGTAGCCTACAGCGGTATGCCCCTGCACTAAATCAATAATAGTTCCATTTTTCACTAACTGAATTTCATCATATGCGTTGAAACCTGAACCTGCAGAGGCTTGAGAGCCGGTTGCCAGTCCTCCGTTTGAACCTGCGTAATATACTCTTACCTGTCCTGGTCTGATAACACCTGTGATATTAATCGTGTTAATAGTTGGGTTAGGATCGGTGAGCGAACTTTTATTTACAACTCTCAATGTATAGTTGTTAGGAATATCCAGATTGATAGCATTTTCAGTGCCATTGAAAATTTCTATGTAATGATTATTGCCTGAGGTCGGGTCATAAACCTCTGAAATAAATAATTCTGAATAATTATTACATGTACCTGTGTTCAGTTCGTAAGTAAAATTGGATGTAGAGTTTCGTTTACAAGGGGTGCTTTCTATTAATGTAATCCTTCCGGTACCTGCTCCGTTAGGAACAATGGCATAAATAGTATTATCATCTTCGATCCTGAATGAAGCAGCGGGAATATTATTGAATAGAACTCCGGTAACTATTGAGAAATTACCTGTTGAAGCAGTCGTTACTTTTGTAATTTTCACCTCTGTTCCCTCAGTACCATTGTTGGGATAAAAGCTGAAGTTGGAGACAATTGGTGTACATGGATCTATAATAGTCAGGGTATAGTCCTCCGTCTCTCCGTCTCTGAAAGTCTGATCACATGCACCGTTTGGATCAGATGGAGAGCCGGAGCCACTGTAGTACATTAGCTGTATTCTCATACGGTAGCTTCCTGCCAGTATACCTGCGGGTACTGTAAAGGTGTAAGAGCCTGTACCGCCATTGTTCACTAAGTTAACAATTCGTTCTGTTGCATTATTTTGGAAAATACCATCCTGGTTATAATCAATATAGACTCTGATATCGTCTCCACTATAAGATTCATCATCAGATCCAACCACAATACCTACTCTTACGTTCAGAATATAAGTTTCGCCTTTTACTAAAGTAGTAGATTGGTTGGCATACCAGCTATAGCCATTAAATCCACAACCTGGTGCTGTGGTATTATTGATGGTCTCAAGGGTTACATTGGAGATATATTCATCGCAGCTTCCAGCAGAAGGAGAGATTGGATAGTAATTATATTTAGGATGACAATATGGGTCCACTAATATTTCATGCTCTACTGCTGATGACCACGTTGTTCCGTTACGGGTGAATATTTTTATATAATAAATGGTTCCGTTGGTTAATCCTGTAATATTTACTGCATTTCCAGTGCCTTTGTATATTACCTGATTTCCGGAACCATAAACAGGGTTGGCGGTATACAAACTGCCATTTCCCGTAGGGGTAAAAGTAAATGACGGAGTAGTAGAAATGACTGCCATGACTTCTTCCCAGCACCCGGATGAAGGGTTTGTCCAGGATAGAGTCGTGGCATTATTTTCCTGAGTTGTGGCAGGGCCGGTGACAACAGGAGGAGTCGTACTGGGTACATTGAGATGCTGTATGCTGATGACGGTTCCTGAGCTCGGATTACTGGAAATAATTCTCAGATGATAATTTGCTGAAGAAGTAGTGCCGCCGGGAATAGTTACATTGATAGTTCCGGATGGATTTGTTCCGGAAAGAGACAAAGTTCCTATATTAACAGGGCTGGAGAATAATCCGTTGCTGCCGGATAGCTGAACTGTAAAAATATTGCCGGAGTTATATGTCCCTGTAGTAGTAAAATCTACAGTCATTGTTTGTCCGGGGCATATAGTGCTGACCGATAAGCCTGTGATATAAGTGATATTGGTATTCTGACAGGAACTGGCATGTGCTCCTAATGTGTGTCCTTCATTATTAGTATAAGAAATCCATTCTGTTCCTAATGAAGGGAATCCTGACTGAGATGGACTTCCTGTTTGCACTTCAGGTCTTCTGACTAATGTAGTTGCCAGAGTAGATACACCTCCGACTGTCCAGTCCGTTCCTGGATCTACACCTATTTCTCCAAATACATCAATATCCTGATACGTTGCACCAACTCTTTTTTGTAAAGAAATAGCATCATCCCCGTTAAATGCCCATCCGAATGTTTGATTGGGTGAGTGTATAGTTCCCGAAGAATGTCCAATCACATAAGTACCGTAAGCAGGAATGGATGCGTTAGAGGATAAATTTATTGTATTGGTAGGGGATGAAGCACCGTTTGCATAGTATGTAAGCCTGTAAAAATGGGTGCTTCCGTCATTTAATTGTATAGTGCCGGAAGTTGGATTATAGATTTCTATGTATTTATTGTTGCTGCTTCCTAAAACATATTCTGAAATAATTAAATCTCCGCAAGGCCCGGGAGTGACAGTACCGCTGAGATTCAGTGTTTTGTTCGTAGCATCTCCTCCGGATACAGTTACTGTTCCGGTATGCGAGCCTACTGATAATCCACTGACCATTCTGGCATATATAGTTGTCCATGTCAATGTGGAATCTGTATAAGCTACACTGATAGAATCCGAAAATGGACCTCCTGAGCTAGTGCTTATTTGGTAATTAGAACTTGCCTTCAGGCCTAAATATCCATTTTGCGGTACTAAACTATCGCCAGAGATTCTGAATGTGTCCACAGCAGATGGACCTGCACCAAAAACGTAAGTAAAGTCGCTTGCGCTGGATCTGGAAAGGTTGATGATAGCGGGATCTGCAGGTATTCCGGTGATGACAATATTGTCTATGGCCCATATCTCATTTGTTGAGTTATTGGCAAGTACTATTCTGATTTGCAATTGGGTAGTGGGAGGTATGGCGTTGACAACCACGGTGCTGTATCCATTTGCTGGTGTACTGTAATTATTGTATCCCGGATTGAAAGTCGTATAAGCCGAAGTTGAATAAGTCCTGTCAGCACTTCTGCCGTCAGTAAACGCCCAACAAGTATTATTAGTCCCTGTAATTCTACTTTGTTCGTCCCATGTAGCACCACCATCAGTAGAAATGCTGATAGATACATAATCTCCTGTTTCTGCACCATTTCCGGTAGTAGTAGAAAGTGATGCCAATCTAAACGAAATAGAAATATCCGTATAAGCACTCACGTCTGTTACCGAAGATGTCAAAGTGCCGGTTCCGCTACCTGCACTTCTTGTAAACCCTCTCGTCCCACTAACGTAGTAAGGGCTATTTGAAGGCAGTCCTCCTGATAATTGCCCAATTAAAACTGATGTTCCTGAACCTGACGTTGTGTATGTTAAAACAGGTGCAGCAGGGGTGGTTTCAAAATCCTGAACAGCTATTGTGTCTACCTGCCCCCAGATATTATTATTAATTCCAAAAAGTATTATAAAAAATAGTGTAAAAAATCTTCCCATAAAGTATACCTAAAACTTGTTAAATATAATTTTTTTTCTTTTTAGTCTGAATGTCTATTTTGTTAATAATAAATGAATTATATGTCAAAGATTATATTGGTTCTTCATTTTTAAAGGTAACTGTTATAACGTTCACTTTTTATATTGTGGAAAAGAAGGATGAATTGTGTGAAGGTAATGTTGATAAGCAGATGAGCTTTGTGGTAAAAATAGTGTATAAATCACCTGTTAAAGTTGAAAACCGAAATTGGTATTCGTTTTCTTAAAAGCCAAAGAACAAAAAAGCTTGAGCACAAATCTGACAGGAATAGAAAATAAAAAAAGCCCCGGAATCCGGAGCTTTTCATCTTGTAGCGGGAACAGGACTCGAACCTGTGGCCTTCGGGTTATGAGCCCGACGAGCTACCAACTGCTCCATCCCGCGATATTGCGAGTGCAAAGGTACATAAGTTTAAAGAATAAACAAGTATATTTGCATAAATTTTTTCTTTGTGAAGCATCTTTCCGGTTTCGTCAATATTCTCGGTAAACCTAATGTCGGTAAATCTACTTTTATGAATGCATTGATGGGTGAGCGTTTGTCCATCATTACTTCCAAGGCTCAAACAACCAGACATAGAATATTCGGAATCTTAAGCGGGGAAAATTTTCAGGTAGTGATTTCTGATCTTCCCGGCATCATAGACAAACCTGCCTACAAAATGCAGGAATCCATGATGAGCTTTGTAAGAACGTCTTTAGAAGATGCGGATATTTTTATCTATATGATAGAGGCAGGAGATGCTCCTGAAAAACAGCCGGATGAATATCGTATTATCAAAGAGATGGATATTCCCGTTCTTCTTTTAGTAAATAAAATAGATCAGATCCAGCCTGAACAGCTAAACGAGTGGGTAGAACAGTATGCTCAGGATTTCCCGGCAGCTCATATTTTGCCTGTTTCTGCTATTGAAAATGTCAATATAGATATCGCTTTTCAGTGGGTATTGGCCAGACTTCCTGAAGGGGAGGCCTATTTTGATAAAGATCAGTTTACGGACAAACCGGAAAGATTTTTTGTAACTGAAATTATCAGAGAAAAGATTCTTCAGAACTACACTAAAGAAATACCCTATTCCTGTGAAGTAGCTGTAGATAGCTTTAAGGAAGAAGATAACCTGATCCGGATTTCGGCGGTGATTTATGTTGAGAGGGAATCTCAGAAGCCGATTGTTATCGGTAAAAATGGTGCCATGCTCAAAAAAGTAGGAATGGATGCCAGAAAAGATATGGAAGTGTTTTTTCAAAAGAAAATTTTTCTTGAAACCTATGTTAAGGTATTGCCAAATTGGAGAAATAACGACAGGAATCTTCGAAGTTTTGGCTATAAAGAATAATATACACGTATCTTTGCACCTCAATATTAAACAGAAATGAGTTTTACAGTAGCCATAGTGGGTCGTCCAAACGTAGGAAAATCTACACTTTTCAACCGTATGGTCGGATATAGAAAAGCCATTACAGATGACTTGAGCGGAGTGACCCGTGACCGTCAGTATGGAGTGACCGAATGGGATGGTAAATTGTTTAACATTGTTGATACAGGAGGATTTGTTCCTAATTCTGCTGATGTTTTTGAATCTGCTATCAGGGAACAGGTTCGGATTGCTATTGAAGAAGCTTCACTGATCGTATTCGTTACAGATGTGACTACAGGTATTACTGACCTGGATGATGCGATGACAGATGAGCTCAGAAAATCTAAAAAGCCGGTATTATTAGCAGTCAATAAAGTCGATAATTCTCAGCGCCTGTATCAGGGAGCAGAGTTTTATGCGATGGGGTTTGCCGATGCGTTTTTTATATCTTCTATCAGCGGAAGCGGGACAGGCGAATTAATGGATGCTATCACAGCTCACATTAAAGAGGATGATGTGACTATTGATGAAGATGCTCCTGTTTTGCCTAAAATAGCTATCGTTGGTCAGCCGAATGTAGGAAAATCTACATTGCTCAATACATTGACCGGAAAACAAAGAAATATTGTTACAGATATTGCAGGTACTACACGTGATTCTATTCATACCTATTACAATCTTTACGGTAAAGAGTTTTTACTGATTGATACAGCAGGTATCCGTAAGAAAAATAAAGTCAATGAAAATCTGGAGTTCTATTCTGTTATTCGTGCTATTAAAGCAATAGATGAATCAGATGTGTGCCTGCTGATAATAGATGCTACTCTGGGCATAGAAGCACAGGACATGACGATCTTCAGACAAATTCAACTGAAGAAAAAAGGAGTTGTCATTCTGGTAAATAAATGGGATGCGATAGAGAAGGAAACCAATACGATGAAGGAGTACGAAAACGTGATACGTGAAAAAATCGCACCTTTCAGAGATGTACCTATTATTTTTATCTCAGCAATTGAAAAACAAAGAATACATAAAGCGATAGACAAAATTCTGGAAGTGTATGATAATACGCAACGTAAAATATCTACTTCCAAGCTCAATGAAGTGATGCTTGCAGAAATTGAAAAATACCCGCCGCCGGCATATCGTGGTGAATATATCCGCATCAAATTTGTGACTCAGCTGCCTACAAGAGTGCCATCATTTGCATTTTTCTGTAACCACCCGGATCATGTCAGACAAGCATATAAAAGTTATCTAGAAAACCGCCTGAGAGAAAATTTTGATTTCAGTGGTGTTCCGATCAATATCTTCATGAGAAAGAAATAATATTCTTCAGGTATAGCTATTTCTTCATGGAAATCCGGATATTATTACCGGAGAGGTTTGATGATTATTTCTTTTCTGCTACCAAAGTATACAACATTGGGATTTTATTGCCTAAGTGGTTGATTCTGAATTTGCCCGGTTCTGATTCAATAGTGTTTTTGAAGCAATTATACGGTGAGTAATCAAATTCATCCAGCGATAAAATAGTTAAGCCGTTTTGAATCAGGCTATTGACTACTTCACTGATACTATGATTCCATGATACATCCTGAATCTGAATGTCTGCGTCCCTGTCACCATAAGTGCCGGACTCAGTTTCTATAATAGCATTGGAATTGAAGTAGTTATATTCTACTTTTTGAAAATCATAGTCAAACATCCAGACTACAGGATGAAATTCAGCAAAAACCAGCTTTCCGCCTGGTCGGAGGAAATGGCTGATGACCTTTGCCCATCTATTCATATCGGGCAGCCAACCTATCACTCCGTAGCTTGTATAGACAATATCAAATTTTCTGTCAATGTGGTTGGGCGAATCGTATACATCACAACAGATGAATGCCGTATCAGTGCCGGCTTTTTGTGCCAGATCTTTTGCACTCTGAATTGCCAGATCTGATAGATCTACTCCGGTAACTTTTGCACCTTTTCTGGATAGAGAAATAGCATCCTGGCCAAAATGACATTGCAAGTGTAAGATGTCTTTTCCTTCAATATCTCCTAATAAATTGAGCTCAATATCATTTAGAGAAGAACGACCCTTTAAAAATCCTGCAACATCATAAAAATCTGAGGTTAAGTGAACTTCTGTTCTTTTGTTCCAGGATTGCTTATTGATTTCCAGATAATTATCTTCAAATGACATGATTCCTGTTTTAGAGGCTATTCTCAAAGATAGGGAACAAATGATAATTATTTCTTTATACAGGAACCTTGGTCCAATTGAATTTATAGCTGGTAACTTCTGTTATTTTGTTTGAAAACTACTTCTATACTGATGAATGCGATAATTAATGCATCAGATATTTCAATCTTATATCTTCTTTTTCTGGATATAGAGCTATGTTAGCTTGAAGTATAGGCAAGCCTTAAGAAGATAGGACGATCAGGTATGGATTTTAAGTGATATTAGAATGTATATTTTAAAAATTTTATTAAATCTAAATTTCGAATAATGAATCTCTTTCTGTAACTTGTAACAAGTTGTAAAACATTTAATATGAAAGGCCTGTTGCTGTTTTTATTTTGTTTTTCGGTTGTATCAGTTACAAGTAGCTATGATAAATTTAGAGGAACACCCTTAGTTCCGGGACAGAAGTACTATTACCCATTAATAATTTTGTACAGTCTAAATTCAAATTCGAAATATTTAGCACAAGCCGGACTTATCTTGGTTAAGATATTCAATAAATCTCCCTATTCCACCTATAATTTTCATGGCCCGGAATATGTTTCAGAACGCTCAAAAAGGGGTAAGCCATGAGGTATTTGTTGAGTGTACTGGTATTTTTATGTATTAGCGTGAGTACATTTGCTCAGGATAAAGGCATTGT
>JBBCIS010000001.1:0-780040 GCA_037189845.1 bacterium | reverse complement strand
CCAATTTTCAGTACATCTCCAATCTCTTTTCCCGTCCAATCAGGAAAAACACTATTGTTTTCTCCCAGAAATCGTAGTTTTCGTGTAAAAATATCGTTTCTGAGATTTTCAATTAGTGATTGGTAATGTAGTAGTATTTTGCTTTGAGTTTGAATGCGAGTATCTATCAATGATAAGAAGTTGGCTATTTTAGATTGTTCTAAAATTGAAGGACTGCTAAATTCTGTTGATTTCAAGATATTATTATACAATCGTTGTATAGTTCCGCCCTCTGTGTTGTATTTAACGATTCCTAGGACATAGAATAAAAATTTATTGCTAACTTTTGTATTATCATTATCAATCCATACAATATTAGAATCTTGATAATAGGCATCTTCACCTTCATACACAACTGTTCTACCAATTGTACCAGCAGCAGAAATCAAAATATCACCTTTCTTAGGGAATGAAAATCTTTTTCTGTAATCTAAATATAGTTCTCTAGAAATGAATGCATCAGCTACTTTTCCAAATGAACCAATTTTGAAAAAAGGAATTTCTCCCGCTGGTGAAGTTTCATCATTGAAAATTCGCTTGCACATTTTCACATCTCCAACTTCTCCTAATCTCATTGATTTCCAAGATTCTGAAAATTCGGGAAACCGAACATTAGGGATTGTAGAATTTGAATTTTGAGCCTTAGTAACATCAGCCATTCAGCTAATTTACATTAAGGATATTTTAATCCCAAAGCTTTTGCCTTTGAGATTAAAATTATTACACTTTCTTCTTATTCTCTTTTAAAAGTTTTTTCTCGTCGCTGTCCAGCTTGCGTTGAAGCTTTTTGACATCTTCTGCCGGTGGAAGATTTTCGGGAATAATTCCTCGCTTAGTGAGCATGTCCCGCACTGCCTGATTATTATCTATGTGCTCTTTTTCGATTTTACTCTGACCAGACAAGTCTTTGGTTAGCACATTCAATCCAGTCATTTCAGCAGCTAAATCTTTTGCCTTTATACTGATAGTCGGAAGAAAATCCGCAACAGGCCTGCTATCGGGTACACCCATTTTCTTTTTCAACGTTTGAGTATTGAGCCTGAATAAAGCCTGGTCGCCTTTACTTCTGATGATTGCAAATCCCTGACTATCTACACCTCTTTCGTAGAGAATTCCCGAAAGTTGTTTTTCTGTCTGACTTAGTTTTTCTCTGGCTTTTACCTGCTCATATTCCAATAACCGCTGTTCTACCAACTCCGCCCTGCGGGTTTGTACTGCAAAATAGTTTTGAGCAAAAGCAATCTCCTGCTTACGACTATCACCGTTTTGAGCAATCAAATAACAAGCGTAGCGAGTGAGTAAAATATCATCTATCTCTTTTTCAGCGCCTGAGCCTATTGGTACCATCTTCCTGATGTCAGGAAAATGGTATGTAATTTCTTCACCAGCGTTTCTACAAGCATCCTTTGCTTTTTGAATTACCTTTTCAAAGTTTTCCCATTTGCTATAACCTAATAAGGATTGTAAATCCCTGGCGCTCCAACATTCTATGTTTTCCAATTCAGAAGCTGCGGCTTCAAATTGCTCAAAAAGTTGTTTTATTTCTTCTGACTTCATAATTGAGGATTTATTTTATCACTAAAAAACCAATCCCAATTCCTTGAAATACACTTCTATTTCTTTATCCAGTTCGGCACGTTTGGCTTCCAGAGATTTGATTTCTGCCATGACCGCCTGGATATCTATTTCTTCTTCAGCTTCGAAAGTGTCCACATAGCGGGGAATGTTCAGATTAAAATCATTTTCCTCCACTTCTTTCAAAGTAGCGAGGTGACTATATTTTTCTATAACAGTTCTGTTACGGAAAGTGTCAATGATTTTTTCGATATGCTCTTCACGAAGCATATTCTGATTTTTCACTTTTTCAAATTCCTTACTTGCATCAATGAATAAGATATTATCGGGTGTTTCCCTGCATTTTTTGAACACCAGAATACATGTCGGAATACTCGTACCGTAGAAAATATTGGCAGGCAGACCAATCACTGCATCCAGATAATTTTTCTGTTCGATGAGATATTTGCGAATATGCTGCTCGGCTGCACCACGAAATAATACTCCGTGCGGTAATACTACTGCCATGACACCATTTTCTGCCAGATGGTAAATCATATGCTGTACAAATGCAAAGTCGGCTTTGCTTGCAGGAGCTAATTTCCCGTATTGACTGAAACGGTCGTCTGTCAGGAACAAAGGATTGGCACTCCAGTTCGCTGAGAACGGAGGGTTGGCCACTATTGCCTCGAAAGGCATGTCATTCAGATGTTGCGGATGCTCCAGCGTATCTTCCTGCTTGATATCGAACTTCCGGTAATGTACTCCGTGAAGTATCATATTCATCCGGGCAAGATTGTAGGTAGTACGGTTCATTTCCTGCCCGTAGAAGTTATTGACATCTTTCACCTCTCGGGCAACCCGTAGCAACAAAGAACCCGAGCCACATGTCGGGTCATAGACTGATTTTAATCTATTTTTTCCGGTAGTGACTATTTTAGCCAGTATTTTTGAAACTTCCTGAGGTGTATAAAATTCACCTGCTTTTTTACCTGCACCACTGGCAAACTGACCAATCAGATATTCATAGGCATCTCCCAATACATCCAGCTCTGTATGCTCTAATTTGAAATCAATTTCATCCAGATGTGCCAGCACTTTAGCAATAAGGGCATTCCGTGCCTCAGCAGTTTTCCCCAGCTTCGTACTGTTGAGGTCCATATCTTCAAACAGATTATCAAAGTCTTCCTCGCTCTGTGTACCCATTGTACTCAACTGGATATTAGTCAGAATTTTCTGTAAATCTTCCAATATAAATGTATTGCTATCGCTATTCCCTCTTTTGGCAATCTCACTGAACAGTTCAGATGGTTTCAGGAAATAGCCTAAAATCTCCAGTGATTCTTCTCTGATAGCTTCGATATACTCCTGTCCTTCTGCTGTATGCTCCTGTATATCTCTGAACTGAATATTATCCTGCTTTAAGATAGAATTGGCATAGAGTTCCATTTTCTCAGCCAGATATTTATAGAAAATAAAGCCCAGAATATAATCTCGAAACTCGTCCGCGTTCATTTTCCCCCGTAATGTATTGGCTATATTCCAAAGCTGCTGCTCCAATATTCTTTTCTGTTCTTCTGACATTTCAGTTTAGATTAGAGATAAAAAATCCTTAATGAAATGCCAAAATAGCTAATTTGAACACACAAGGCTTATGCTCATAGTAAAAAAGCTGAATTAATCTTGAGAAGAATTAAAACTCTCTTTACTGAATAACTGTACTTAAAATATTTCAAGCCAACGAATAGTGCTTCCGTTTCCATATCAGAATTATTATTTTAGTCAAATCATGTCATTAGTCCTCCTCAGTCATTTCAGAAAATACATAGATGTCAGACATGAGGATGAATCTGATATTTTAGATTTTTTTCAGATAAAAACATTCAATAAAAAAGAGAACCTGACGGAGCTCAATACTAAATGCAGACAGCATTTCTTCGTTGTAAAAGGTTGTCTTCGGATGTTTTTTATCAATGAAAAAGGAATAGAGCAAACGACTCAATTTGCCATAGAAAACTGGTGGTTAACAGACTATTTTGCTTTCCAGAACAATACCCGAACGAACTTCATCATTCAGGCAATAGAAAAGACCGAAATTCTGGTGATAGATTTTCACCATCAGGAAAAGCTACTGGAACGTTTTCCTGCATTTGAACGATATTTCAGGCTGATATATCAAAGGGCTTATTCTGCATCGCAACTACGAATCAAATATCTGTACAGCTTGTCAAGAGAAGAGATGTACCACCAGTTCAATGACAGCTTTCCGGAGTTTACTCAAAGAATTCCTCAGCATTTACTGGCTTCTTACTTAAATATGACACCTGAATATCTGAGTGAAATCAAGAATAAAAGACGTTCTTAAAGTAGTTTAAGATTTTTCACTCAGGTAAAAATTACCTTTGAGAGAAATAAACAACAATGGAAAATCGTATCGACATTTCTGTAACTGAACCGAGAGCTTACAAGCACATGCTGGCATTGGAGAGTTATCTTCAAAACAGCGAATTATCAAAAACACATCTCGAACTCATCAAAATACGCGCTTCACAAATCAATGGTTGTGCATTTTGTATCAACATGCATACGACAGATGCTTTGAAAAATGGTGAAACCAATCAGAGAATTTTTCTGTTGAACGCATGGAGAGAAACGGAACTTTACTCCGAAGAGGAAAGAGTCATTTTATCTATGACGGAGGAAGTTACACTCATTCATCAGCATGGACTATCAGATGCAACCTATCAAAAAGCAGCCAGTCTTTTCAGTGAAAACTACATTGCTCAGATTATTATGGCGATTGTCACCATTAATTCATGGAATCGTATCGCTGTCAGCACCAATAAGAAAATAGACTAACCCCACACCCTACATTTTTAAAAGTCATTGAGCATATTGTTTGCTGAATGACTCTTGTTATATTTATATACACATCCATTTCGTATGAATGATTTTCTATTTATTGGATATTAAAAAGAAGGTGTCATGGCAACAGAGCTATTTCCACAACATCCTGAAAGAGAAATCGTATGTATCAGAACAGTAGATGCCACCAGAGAGAAAGCTTTTTCTGCGTGGTCAAATCCCGACCATCTGAAAAACTGGTGGGGACCAGCTGGTTTTACCAATACATTTAAAGAATTTGATTTCCGTGTGGGTGGAAAATGGGATTTCATCATGCACTCACCTGTCAAAGGCAATTTTGTCAACTCCTGCGAGTTTACGCATATTGTATATCCTGAACTGATTGCATGGAAACGGTATTCGCAACCCTGGTTTCGGGTAGTTGCTACATTTGAACCTGTATCACCGGAAAGAACAAAGATTGTTTTCAGACAGATTTTCGATACTCCCGAGGCATGTAATAAAATCAAACCTTTTGTAACCGATAAAAATGAAGAAGTTTTTGACAGACTGGAAAATGAATTGCTGAAGATAAATGCAGTGTCGTAAAAGCACCCATCACAATCAGCTATTTTGATAAATAGAAATCATGAAAATTTATCTTTTTACACTGCTCTGGATGATATCTGCCCTATCCTGTTCAGATTCAAAAAAAACATTTTCCTCCACTCCTGTCCATAGTGCGAAAGATTCATTAACAACAGAATTACAACAATTATACGAGCTCAGGTATTTTAATGGTTTCAGTGTTTCTATTGTCAATGAAAATGGCACTTTATATGAAAATGGCTTTGGATATTCAGATATAAAAAACAATAAAAAATATACCGAAAAAACGATTCAGAACATAGCCTCTATCTCCAAAACACTTGTGGGTATCGCGCTTTTAAAAGCTCAGGAACTTGGGAAATTGAACTTAGATGATCCGATTGAGAAATATTTGCCTTTTGATGTTTTCAACCCTAACTTTTCTGATCAAAAAATCACCATCAGGCAACTTGCTACACATACTTCCTCTATTATTGACAACGAATTTTATCTCTCTAAAAATTATTTCCTTTATCCTCACCAGAATCTGAAAGGAGTAAAATTAATGTTTGAAGAAATGCAGATTTTCAATCCGGCAGATTCAGTGATTCCCTTAAGCTCATTTTTAGAAAACCTGCTTTCAAAACAAGGGAAATGGAATACAGGCAGCTACACGCAATACTGTCCGGGAAAAATTTATGAATACTCCAATACGGGAACTACGCTTGCTGCATTTACTATAGAACAGGCGACTCAGATGTCTTTCCACGAATTTGTGAAACAATATATTCTGGAACCATTGGAAATGAATCAATCAGGCTGGCGAATAAAAGATATTCAGCTGTCAGACTATTCCAGACTGTATGAAAATCCGAAATCAGTTTTACCATTTTATGAGATGATTACCTATCCGGACGGAGGATTTATCACTTCGGCTCATGACCTGGGTATTTTTTTGTCAGAACTCATGAAGGGATATTACGGAAACGGAAAAATTCTTTCTCCGGAAAGCTATAGTGAATACTACAAACAACAATTATCTGCTCAGAATTTTATTGAAAGAAATGAACGCAATCCGTCCAGTGATTCATATAATACCGGTATTTTCATCGGATTTGGATATACAGGATATATCGGTCATACAGGTGGTGATCCGGGCGTTTCATCCATGATGTTTTTCCATCCAAAGACTCAGACAGGAAGAATCTTTATTACCAATACCAACTTTACAGATAAAGGTGGGAATGATACATTTTACAAGATTTGGGATACTTTGAAAAAGTATCAGTCTAGTCTGAATTAGAGTATTAGATTTTCAACTTTGCAAAATCTTTAGCGCCATATGTGATAATAACATCTGAACCGGCTCTGCGCAATGAAATGAGTGTTTCTACTAAGCTTTGTTCGTAATTCAACCAGCCATTTTGGGCTGCAGCTTTCAACATTGCAAATTCCCCGCTGACATGGTATGCGGCAACCGGTACGTTAGAAATTTCTTTCAGTACATGTATCACATCCATATAGTGTAATGCCGGCTTGACCATCAGGAAATCAGCACCTTCCTCCATATCCAGCTCTGCTTCTCTGATAGCTTCTCTTTTATTTGCGGGATCCATCTGATAGCTTTTTTTATCTCCTTTTTTAGGAGCAGAATCCAGCGCATCTCTGAACGGACCATAAAATGCAGATGCATACTTTGCCGTATAGGACATAATTCCTACATCATGGAAACCCTGATCACCTAACACCTCGCGGATATATCCCACCCGTCCATCCATCATATCCGAAGGACCTAAAATATCGATACCTGCATCGCACTGAGCCAGAGACATAGCTGCAAGGATAGGTAAAGTTCTGTCATTATCAATCTTATCTCCTACGACTAAGCCATCATGACCATCCGAGCTATATGGATCCATGGCAACATCACTGATCAAGCAAGTCTCAGGAAATTCCTGCTTGATGCTGCGAATTGCCTGCAAGTAAAAGTTGCGTGGATTGTGGCTGTAGGAAGCTTCAGCATCTTTCAAAGATTCTTTCACTGCCGGGAATAACATGAAGTTTGTCAAACCTAACTCCAGGCAGGATTCTACTTCTTTGAGCAGCTGGTCAATACTCAGCTGTGCCATGCCCGGAAGAGATGCGATAGGATTATTAATATTATTGCCGTCAATCACAAAAAGCGGCTGTATCAGATGTTTGGGAGACACTGTTGTTTCACTCACCATAGACCTGATTACACCTGATACTCTGTTTCTTCTCGGACGTCTCAACATAACTCAAAATTTACTTAGTAAAGTTAATGAAGGTCAATAGTAAAAACTAAAAAAAACGGATGATTCACTTTTATTTACAATCTCCTTACAATAAAGAAGGTATCCTTTGCGGATACCCTCTAACTGCGTTGTTGTGTGTATGTAATAAGACTAAAATCAATTATCGCTGGATGACAATAGCATGTGTCTGCGTTTTATCAGAAGTCTGCATTTGTAACAGGTATGAACCCGGCACGAGATCTCCTACATAAATGCGATTGTTCATATTTTTGAGTGTAACGGTTTTCACCAGTTGTCCGCTGGCCGAGAACAAGGTGGAAACTGATTGTTCCTCTACAGGACTTGAATACTCTATATTGATTATTTCCTGGGCTGGATTGGGATACACTTTGTATGTTTCATTTGCGCAATCGGGAGAATTCACTAAAATGATATTGCTGTACTCTTTTGTTCCGTCATAATCAAACTGTACTAATCTATAGTAGGTTTCTTTACTATGAATTCCTATATCGCTAAACTCGTAATACTGCGGAATAAGGCTGTTTCCATTTCCTGCTACTTTACCTGCCGCTGCCCATTGTACAGCATCTGTACTCTTTTCAACCAGAAAGTAATCATTATTTGTTTCAGAAGCTGTTTCCCATTTGAGAATTGCGTTACAATCTGATATTTCACCCGTAAAACGTACCATCTCTACCGGAAGCACTGAATTTAAGGTATATGTAATCACCTGTGCCCGGTCATCATTGACATTATTAAAAGGTGAAGTATATGCCGGCGGAGTAATATTTACCTGAAAACCGTTCCGTGGATCTTCTGCCGTGGAAATCCTCGTTACTCTTACCCGGATTGTAACAGAGTTTACTCCTCCATTCAATGCCGGTGGAATAGAGACAGACTGTTGAAAAAGGTAGGTATTTAACTCTTGATCATAGCTCACATTAAAGAAGCTGGCTCCGGATACTGATGATACAGGAGCTGTTGTATTCTGAGGTTCAAATCCTGACAGAGTCACCAAAGCTCTTAATGGGCTATCTAAGTTATCCAGGGGAAGTGAACCTGCGTTACCGATATTAAAGCTCAGCTCAACAAATTCTCCGTTTGACAAATTAACGGGACTTTCACTGATATGAGTAGAATTCACAAATGGATTCCATGACTGAGCATATGTATTCATGGTAACACTGTAAAAAATGAATATTATAAGAAACTGTTTCATAGGAATATTTTTTGCATTTAAAAATTTAGTTACCATAATAGATTAATATTTCCACGTCTGTATTATTTGTATAATTACTTTCTCCTCCACCCTGATAGATAGAAATCGTAATAGGTTTTTGTCCGCTACTTCCCTGAGGATCAAAAAATGCTTCTAATCCGAAGGACAATCCACCATTGGGAGGAATCACCTCACTGGTTCTGAAAATATGGAAATCCGGATTGCTGTTGTCGTATGTCCAGTTGCTGTTATTTACATTAAAGAAGGGAACACTGGTCAATAAAGGATCGTAGGTAAAATGGATATACGGATCCCGTGGCATAATGAGCAGGATCTCACTTCCGTCAGTAGGTGCGTTGTTAATCTCATGAGCCTCTACCACGATATAGAACGTGGATGGCCCTTCCAGAATAGATGGAAGTATCAATATATTAGGCGACAAATCCGGTTCTCCGGCTTTCACTACCAACTGTGCTGTATCACATTTTGAAGGGAGAGGATATCCTATATCACAGATTCTGTAAACAATCGTATCATAACCGTAAAAGCCAGGATCAGCAGTATATATAATGTGGCCGTTAAACGTATTAACAGTAGCAGTTCCATTAAAAGGCTGAGATAAAATTGTAAGCGTAGCCAAATCCAAACCTCCCAATGGAGCATCTGCATCATCATTATCATTATCCAACACACTTACTCCTATCGAACCTCCTGAAGGCAGAACCACATAATCATCATTAGCGATTGGAGCATCATTCACTGCCTGTATATAAATAACAACAGTTGCAGAGGCACAGTTATTCGTACCGTCACAGATCTCGTATATCAATGAATCAGTTCCGTAAAAATTCAGATTGGGTGTGTATTCAATAAAGTCATCCGTAGGATCATTGGGAGTTCCGTTGTTATTGACGATCGCTGTTCCATTCGCAGCAGGTGTAACAATAGTCACCGGAGAAGCTCCAGGACCTTCTGAACCAAACGAATCATTATCCAATACATCCACAGTTACAGGTGTATCTTCATTGATGATGACAGTATCACTTTTTACAGATAAAATCTCATCGACCCGGATATAGACTGTAGCCTGGCCGCACAATGCAGGTAATGGATCACCCAAGTCGCAGACCTGATACACAAAGCTATCCAACCCATAGAAATCTGTATCCGGCGTATATAATATCTCATGTGTAACAGGATCGATGCTCACAATTCCATTTTCCGGTTGAGTAATGATAGAAAGACTATTGCTGTCCAAACTATTTAATCCATCAGCTAAATCATGGTCATTGGCCAATACATTTATTGATAAAGGGTTATTGGCACTCACTGTTACAGTATCATTATTCACCACCGGCGCATCGTTTACCGGACTTACATTAAAATATACTGTTGCTGTCTGGCAAGTATTGGCCGCATCGCAAACCTCATATTCCAGAGAATCTGTTCCGTTGAAATTAGCATCCGGGCTATATTCAATAAAGTCATCCGTAGGATCATTGGGAGTTCCGTTATTATTGACCGTTGCTGTGCCATTTGCCGGTGGAGTGACAATGGTCACCGGAGAAGTACCCGGACCCTCCGGACCAAAAGTATCATTATTTAATACGTATACAACAGCAGGAGTGTCTTCATTTAACGTCACTGTATCATCCAGAACTTTAAAAGCCTCCCGTACATCAATAATAACTGATGCCTGGGAACAAATATGATAGCTATCACAAATCTGATAAAGAGCAGTATCCTTTCCGACAAAACTACTATCAGGAGTGTACACTAAGAAATCATCTGTCAAATCGTTTGGTGTTCCATTGTCATCAATTATCACAGTACCATGTGCAGGTTGTTGAGTAATTGTAAATGCATCCAGGCCATGAATACCATAAGTGTCATTATTTAATACATCTATCTGAATAGAAGTATTTTCCAAGCCATCAATTATATCATTTTCAGCATTTATATCTACATCACATCCATCAGGAACTCCGTCACCGTCATTGTCTGTCAGATCATCACCTGAGCAACATTTATCCAGGCAGTCAGGTATTCCGTCACCATCTGTATCCAGTCTGGCATAGGCATAATAAATTCTCAATCCTGAAGAAAGCAGATTTGCGCTGACCGGTGCTGTGACAACTATCCTGACTTCATTAAATGCCTTTTGAGATCTGAAGCCTACAAATCCGACTGAATTGGCTCCGGGAAGCAGCGAGGCGGACAATAATCCTGTATTATCACCACTGACAGAATCCTGTCTCGCTCCATTCAGATAGGTAACAACAGAAATATTGGATAAAATATCTAATTGAAGTAATGTACTATCTGCTGAAATTGCAAACCCTGCTTCATAGCCACTTGTAAATACTTTCTTCGATTGTACAGAAACAAAACCTTTTTGGGCCACTCCCACCGGTAATGTCAATGTTGCATAATTAGAATAGGTTTTATCCACTATATGCGAGATGCTATCTATTTTACATAATGCACAAGCTACTCCGCTGAAACCCGTTTTATCATAATTGACTTTTGTGACACTCACGGAATCTACTGTAAGTATTTCATAGCAGGCGGTTTGTGGCTCCAACGCAATCGTTTCTCCTGCAGGACAAGAAGATGGCTCCACAAAAGCATGGTATACTCTGATGGTAGTCCAAAAACCCAAAACCTTACCCACTATCAATTCCACTTTATCAAATGGCTGAGTCGTGACAAAACTCACTCTGGGATTATTTCCGATACCAGCCAAAACACCTGCTCCTAACAGACCGTTATCACTCGTAGCGACTTCGACCAGGTTTCCGTTCAGAGAGGTACGTAACTGAAATGCAGATAGTAGATTTGCATTGAGCAAACCATCCGGAAACGAAACAACGTATCCAACTCTACTACCGGCCGGATAGATATTATTTGTATCTCTCACTGCAATTAAAGATGTGGAGTCCAACAAGCTAAGTAATTGACTATACTCTAAATAATTGCGCAGATTTCCATCTACGACACTGGAATCACCACTATTCCCGCATAACAAACAGATTCCACCAAAGGAAGTTTTTTCATCTAAAATAACATTGGGTCCTACTAATGCCCTGTTGCAATCCAGATTCAGATTACCCATCTGATAGCTGACAGATACTGTATCTGAACAAACAGAATTATATAACCTGAACCTGTAAATTCCCGGTGCAGACATCCCCTGTACCAATCCGGCAGAATTGATCGTGGCTGCAGATGGATTACCGGAAAGCGCTAACCATGTATTACCGGAACCAGCACTGTTTAGTTGTACAGAACCGGCACTATTGGCAGGACATTCACTGATATCTGCTCCTGCATTCAGGTTACAATCTGGATAACATGCCAGAGGTTCCCCTTTTCCATTCACCAGTAAATCATTACCGGAACAGTTATCCAGACAGTCAGGAACACCATCCGCATCAGCATCCGGTCTTATGAAAGCATAAAAGACTCTGATGGGAGTAAGTCCCAAACCACCTATAGCCAGCCTTACTTTTCTGAAGTCCTTGGTCGTTTTAAAAACCAGCGTTGCGTTTCCCCCGGACAGCAAAGAAACATCCAAAAGATCGCCTGCATTAAAGGTTTCCTGTACCACATCGCTATTGTTGTATGTAGTTAAAGTTATATCCTGTAAAAGATCCAGTGAAATCAACCCCAATAATTCCGGTTGTTGAATATTAAAACCTACATCCGAACCTGCCAGAATATCAACTCCTGCATTTACCTGAATATAGCCAGGCAAACCAACTAATCCCAAATTTAAGGCAGATGCCTGAGTTGCATAGTTAGTAAGGCTTGTATCAGTTACTCTTGTAGGATTTAAGAAATTATTTGTTGATGCAGATGCAGCGCTATAATTATTGGTCGTCAATGTTATAAGGCAATCATTATTACAGGAAGCATCGGAAACATATGCATTATACACTCTGATATTCGCTAAAGCTTCTACGGCGCTTGATTTGATCAATTCCACTTCATCAAAAGGCAATGTGGTAGTAAACTCAATTCGCTTGTGTCCCGGAGTTCCGGAATTCAACAATGAAAGTTTTAATAACCCGCTGCCTCCCCCCAAAGAGACTGTTTCCTGAATGCCATTATTCAGATATGTACGCAAAGACAGGCCACTCAAAAGATCCAGCGTCACAGCTGATCCCGGCACTTCAATTACAAATCCGACTTTTTTCCCACTTGAAAAGCTTCCTGTTATCCGTTTTACAGAAACAATCTTCCCTCCCAATAAGACTGCAGTGACATTGATTTGTGTAAAATTTGTCAGGTCTTGATCCAGCAAATTATTAAACGAATTCCCTCCTGATAATACTGACAATATTCCTTCATCAACATTATCTACCACGTAATTATAACCTACTAATGGATTATTACACGCAAATCGCTGTGCCCAGGCATTACTGAAGCTATACAACAATATAAATAACAACGTAAAGACTCTTTTCATATATCAAATTTTTATAAACTACTATTCAATCTATAACAAAAATGTGTTACAGTCAATATATAAGTATAATATAACAACAGTCTATGTGTAACATTAATCACAGATTTTCATACAAATAACTGAATAGAATCAATGTTAAATAATTCTTAATCAAACAAATATATTTTCATGATACATCAAAAGAAAGCAAAAAATAAAATAGATATATGTCACAAAAAGTTGAAAAACAGGAAAAAAAGTAACCTGAAAAATAAATTACCTAATCTTAATAAAGCAAAAAATGAAAAATGAAAAAATAAATATCCTATTCTCAAATTATAATAATGCAGGTATAAATGATTGGTCTATTCTGAAATCCAGAAAATATAGCTCTAAAACTTCAAAAATTATATTACATATAAACCAGCCGGATTTAAAATAAGAAAATCAGCTTTTCATAGTCATAAAAAAACAAAAAAACGAACACACAATACTAGGTACATACATAAATATCAATATGTTTATCTACAGAAAACATTACATCCAAAAATTACATAACGAATTATGATATCTAAAACAGGAAGGATAAATCCTGTGATCTGATCAGATTTTAATAGTCTTGTAAATCCCCTGAGGCGATCTTAAATATACCCCTACCTGTATTTTTTGAAATTGCCACCATCGCTTTGGCAACTTGCTCGCCCTGTATACCCGCTACATTTTTAAGTGGACCTATCCAAAGCTTCTTTGTGATATTGAAAAATTTTTGGGCAATATTTTCTCCCATTCTATTGTCACCTCTATCGCCTAATAAAAGAGAGGGCTGAAGAATATTTAACTGATCAAAGCCAATTTTTTCAAGTGCTATAGTCACTTCGTATTTTACCTGGTTGTAAAAAATCATGGAGCTGCTATTCGTTCCCAAAGCAGTGATTACATTGAAGTTTCTACAGCCGGACTCATATACTGCGCGGGCAAAATTCAGCACATACTCTTCATCTACTTTACGAAATGCTTCTTTACTACCTGCTTGCTTAATAGTAGTACCCAGACAACAAAACGCATGTGTAGGCTTTAGTTCAGCTACAGACTCCTGTACATTATCGAAATCTGTTATAATCTGCTGAATTTTAGGATGTGTGTAAGCAACATTTCTACGATTCAATACATAAACCGTTTCAAAATCATCATCTTCTGAAAGGAACCGGACGACATGCTGTCCTACTAATCCTGTCGCTCCTGCAACTATTGCTGTATAACCACTCATTCTGACTTTATCAACAATTTATTTCCCAATATGTTTTGTCCGTCATGAATATGAAACAAATAAATTCCTGCCGGCAATTGTGGTATCTCTATATTTTCTCTGTCGGAATTGAGCGTTCCTGCAAGATGAACTCGTCCCATCATATCTATCAGCTGCCATTGCAGGCGTTTTGGGGGATTGTCCGGAATGTAAACTGAAAACTGTCCTTTATTCGGATTGGGATAAAGTTGAAAATCTATTTCATGTATAGTACGGTCAATAGTACTCACCGGTCTGTACTCTGGCGGGCGTATGCTCCACCAGCGAACCCCTCCCGCTTGTAATCCTACCAATAAAGTTCCGTCATTTTCATTGGTCACGTTGGCAAAATACGGGACTACTCTCCTGCCAATCCGCGACGGTAATGAAGCGATCACCTGTGGAGAAACTTTCTGGTGAATGCTATCTTCTATATTATCGATCAGGTACAGTACATTATCATAGCCTCCCAGCAGCATATCATATTTCCCGTCTTCATTCAGATCTGCAATAGAAACGGTGCTATATCCGAAAGGCATAAACTGGGAAGTTGTCGTTACTTTTCCCAAAGAGTCAGTTAACAGTATCAGCTGTACACTTCCCGCAGCTGCAGTATTTCTGTATAAGTTGACATTTCCGTTATACTCACCTATTACCAGCTCAGTTTTACCATCTCTGTCTAAATCAATAACGAAAGGTGCTGCATTCTGCCCTACATCCAGATCGGAACTATTCAGTTTTAAGTACACAGGAGTTCCCGTTTGAAAACTACTACCCGAACTTGTATTTTTATAAAATAATACTCTTCCGTCCGCAAGACCAACCAGCAAATCAATTTTTCCGTCACCATCCAGATCTCCTGCATGTGGAAACGGTTCCGACAATCCGAGAGTGCTAAAATTCAGGAAGTCATTCTGCTCAAGCCTGAACACCGGGTAATCCTCACTACCTGTATTTCTGTAATAGTGCAGATGATATTTCAGCGTACCATTTTTCCTGTATCCACCTCCGATGACCAGGTCTTTCAATCCGTCACCATTAACATCCAACAAAGCAGGTACTGCATTTTCACCGACATCTATCATATCTCCCACCATAAATGATCGCGTCAGAAATGAAAGTCTGGCTGAATCTGCACTTTGATTCTGATACAGCAAAACATTCTCATAGTTATCTACGCCTAACCCTTCAAACGGAGTAACGATCATATCTTTTTTTCCGTCATGATCCACATCAATAAATACTGCCAATGGAAATGAGCTGGTGCTGACAGGTACGTTATAAGACGGATAAGAAGTATCCTGGGCGAGAATAGATGCATAAGTTCTGGTACCATCGTTTTTAAGATGATTCATTATACTCAGCGTCACATCTCCCATCAAAACATCCGGAACACCTCTCCCTCTGATATCAAATGCTTCCAATGTAGAGCCCGCATGACGCATATTGCCCGCCGCTGCTACTCTGCCATTTGCCAGCTTGTATTCACAGGTATCTCTCATATCTATAATCGGACTCAAGCCCGACTCAAAGACATTCCCCCAGCAATTATCTTTTAAAATAAAGGCAAGTGTATCACATGGCAATTCTGATTCTATTCTCTGATTTTTGTACCAAAGCATCCTATTGGATGTGACATTAAAAGTCAGAATATCCGGATCTCCGTCAAAATCCAGATCTGCTATTGCCGGTCTGTCTACAAATGTAGAATAGAGATTTATTCTGCTGCTGTTTCCCTGATAATAGATGCCGTCACTCCACATACTGAACTTCAAAGTATCATTATCCCGGTATCCTCTGTAAACCATTATAGATCCATTACTATAGGTCAACAGTTCATCTATTCCGTCGCAGTTCATGTCTTTTGTAACCACCCAGCCCTGGATTTCCGGAACATGCGGAATAAAAGCTCTGTCAAGTGAGTATTCTCCGGGACCTTTAGCAATAAATGTAATTACCCTGTTTTCTGTTTTTTCATACACTAATAAATCTCTCAGTCCGTCGCCATTCAGATCAGGATCACAAAACTGAGAGCTATTCAAACCTCCGGCCCATGGATAATCCAGAAATCTGGTCCCATCAGAAACCGGAATATAATCTATTTCTTTAAAATTAATCTGAGCGTTTAATGAGAGTGATGACAGGAGACAAGAGACAACAGACAACAGACAACAGACGGCGAGACGTGGACTGCAGGCAATAAAGTATTTCATGCCTTCTGTCCTCTGTCTTACGTCTTCTGTCTTACACTTCATATCTTCTATGTCTTAGAACGGATATCCAATACCAATCACAAAATTAGAATAGCGGCTTCTCCACGATTTCCATCTGTCGCCCCATTCTCCGGATCCTCCGGGATTTAGCTCCCCGTAGCCCGGGTACTGAGAAATCCATCTGTGTCCTTTTTCTATATTCGGATTGTACAATTTATAGGAATGGTCTAACCTGATCACGAACAATCCGAAATCCAGCCTGAAACCAAACCCGGCACTCCATGCCAAATCCTGATTGAGACGCTTGAAATTAAATTCAGCATCGGGCTTCGTGCTATCTGCTCTCATCAGCCAGATATTTCCTACATCTGTAAACAATGCCAGCTTAAAAAGCTTGGTTAAGCTAAAACGATATTCAAGATTAAACTCCAGCTGAATGTCTCCGGTATTCAGGTCTCTGGATGTCACAGAAGTATCTGCGCTGCCCGGTCCCAGCTCCCGATAGTTCCATCCACGCATAGACTGAGGTCCTCCGGAAGCATATTGCTTGATGAACGGCATCACTTTTGAGTTACCATACGGCATTCCTATGCCTGCAAACAATCTGGTAACTAATGTGCTTTTATTTTTAAAAGTAAAATAGTACCTGAAGTCATTATCCAGCTTGGTAAAAGATGCATAAGGGATCTTGCTCAGCGTAAATCCTTCTTCAGGCTTATCTCTGAATATCGATTGAACACCATACACCAGATTTCCTGCAGTATTGAGCGTTCCCCTGTAATACAAAAAGCTTCTTACCCCGCCGAAATTTATATCCTGGGAGCTATAGGAAAAAATGTACTCCTGTCCCATGATAAATTGCTGCCTGTATGACTGGGCAAAAATTGGGTTAGAGGTCAGAAAGTCATTAAAGTTTGTATTAAATGAAGCTTCCCGTGGTTTGATAAAGCTCATCGTAAACGGCTGCACTTCATGCCTGATACGTTTAGATCTGATATCATAACCATACCCGATATTAAACGTGTTTACAGAGTATGAGTAATAGCCAATTCTTCTTTGAAGATTATAGCCTAAATTTAAAAATGTGCTTCTTGGATATTGTAAGGGCTTATAGTTTTTTCTGACAACAGCTTTCTTGGTTTCCGGGAAAATCTTTGGAAAATACAACCTTGCATTTGCCATTAAATTCACAGAGCTAATTCTGGTATCTCTCTGTCCATCTCTTACAAGATTTGAAAAACGGAATTCTACTCCATTGGAAAGATTAAACTGTAACCTGTCAGCTCTTCTGAAAATATTTCTATTCACGTATGACAGATTGATAAATGTTCCGATTCTGTCTTTTGCATCCGTATTCGTTTCCAGCTCAACTTTACCTGACTGGCGTTTCCTTAGCTCTGCAACAATCTCAGTATCTACGTAACCTTCTGTCTCAGAAACCAATAAAGGCTTGTATTTGATATTTACAAATCTAAAAATCCCTAATTCAGATAACCTGCTGATTGTCTTCTGATAATCATCTTTCTTGAAGGTAGAATCCGGATAATAGAAAATAGATTGTGCAATAAGATCGGATCTTACATCCTGCGGCGAATAGTAAATCAATAAATCTCTCAGCGTATCTGATTTGAATTTGCTTCGTTTGAGAGTGGTATTGGTATAATTGATGTTAAAAGTTACTTCACCGACCTTATATTGCTTTCGTCCCAGATCATCTTCATCATTTTTGATCTGCATATAGATATTCTTGGCAGTACTCTCTCCTGATGTATCTACTTCAAACAAAATATTATTCTTTGTAAAAGAGAAAAAACCGTTGTTATTCAATACCAGGGCAACTCTTTCCTGTTCCAGCTTCAAAGCATCTGTTGTGTATGGATCTCCTTTTTTAATATGGGTAGCTGTCATATTCGCTTTTACGACACTATCTATAGCAGGATCTTCTATTTCAAAAAAACAATCATTGAAATAATATCTTTTTGCGGGAAATGCATCAAAAACAACTTCTGCCTTTTTCTTATCCAGTACAAATCCGCTTTTCACACTGGCATTGAAATACCCCTGGTTGATGAGATAATTGGTCATGCGCTCATCACTGGATGCCAGTTGGGTAGAATCAAAAATTACAGGAGCTTCTCCCAGCTTTTCTCTGATCCACCGATTCAGCTTATTCTGAGGCTGCTTACCTTTTGCCACTCTCCTTTCTTCTTTCTGGGGTTTGAAAGTAGCATTGTAGAAAAACAATCTTGGCTGCAGAATGAACAGAAATTTTTTATTGGGTGTCTGTGCTGCCATAGCCAGCAACTCGGAAGAAAGCCTGTTTTTTTCTGTCTTAGCAATTTTCTCTACATTCTCGACATCTTCTATATGAATATTATTGCTTTTCAACAGGTACTCACCTTCTTTTAGATTTTTAGTAGAATTACAACTCCACAAAAGCAACAACACCATGAAATATAGTATTTTGTGTTGCTGTTTTATCTGGTTATGCATATGATGTTATCTAAATCTGAAATTAAAAGAATTAATTCGCTTAAAATTAAGAAATACAGAAGTATAGAAGGACAATTTATAGCTGAGGGACAAAAAATTATTATCGAGTTAATACAATCTGGTTCAGAACCGGAACTATTGGTTTGTACCAATGAATTTGAAACGGCTTTTAATAATATCGCTCCTGACCGTATCCGTATTGTATCAGAGGATGAATTATCTAAAATTTCTTCATTAAAACAAGCGCCCGGTTGCCTGGGAATGTTCAATATACCCAAGCCTGCAGCCCCTATTCCTGAAAATGCCTGGATTTTAGCTACAGACAACATACAGGATCCGGGAAACCTGGGTACATTGATCAGAATTGCTGACTGGTTTGGTATTCAACATATACTTTGTTCAGATGACACAGTGGATGCATATAATCCTAAGGTGGTTCAGGCTACAATGGGCTCTATCGCGCATGTGCACATACATTATCATACATTAACAGAATGGATTGAACATCAGCAAACTCCAAGAAAGATCTATGCCGGTTTGCTGAATGGATCAGATATACGTTCTGTTGATTTCTCTCAACCGGGTATTTTATTGATAGGAAATGAAGCTAAAGGGATTTCTGAAAATCTTCTACCATATATCACCCAGGGCGTCCTTATCCCGAGATTAGGGGATGCAGAATCACTTAACGCGGGGGTAGCGGCTGGTATAATTGCTTCGTTTGCTCTTCTTTTACCACGTTAGGCACATCGCCATTTTCGCGGCGTTCGTACTCGATCAGATTCACATGACGCCATTTACCTTTCACCAGCTTGTATGCTTCGATAGTACCATCCGGTACCTTATCAAACGCATCTGGTTCAGGATTTCCGCTCAGTGAAACAAGATGATCGAAATAAATCTGTTTTTCGCTCTCTACGTAAGACAAAGAAAGTGTCGCATCTTTTTTATAATCCAAAACGATCCGGCAAGGGCTTTTTTGATTTTCAATCTCAAATACCGGATAACCGAACTTTGCTTTACCGTCTTTATCGAACCAAAGAATATCTATATACTTTCTATTCGTTACAGCATTATTCCCATCCCATCCCAAAAGCGCATAGTAGTTATTTTTACCTGATTTAAAAGGAATAATCCGGTAATACAATGCACCGATCCATCTGTCAGCATCCACTATTACTGAATCTACAAACTCATAATAATCGCCATAATCAACTAAAGGCTGTAGCCGGGGCTTAGCTTCATTGGACTGGATTACGCCAAAGTATCTGAAAGTACCATTATCAAAAGCCAGCTGCCAGGTAAAAATCCTGAATGTTTTATCTTCCGGAGTCATAATGGCAATAGATGTCAATGAATCAAAAGGATACTGAAAAGAGCCTTCTTCTCTCAATGCTTTGGAAAATGTTTTGATAATTTTCAGCGCGGCTTCGGAGCGCAATACATCTGTAGTATCATTGACTATCTGACGATTATAAACTTTCAGTGAATCATGAAAGGTCTTCATTTTTTGATAATCAAACGACGGTACCTGAGCACTGACAGACTTCTTCTGAGCCTGTACACTCATACTTGTCAATAGAAATAAAAAAAACAAACAACTGTTACGAAAATTCATCATCAGGACTACATCAATAATAACACCAAAATAGCAAAAAGATTGTGCTTGTACGATAGAAATAATTGACAGGAAAGCTCCAAAGTATCATCTGTCATTTTAAACAATAAGCTTTTATCCCTGCTCAGAATTCTCCATAAATGTTTGATCGCACCTTTTCCATTTTGGGATCATTCAGAGAATTTGGGAAGTACATTTTAATGATCAAAAGTTCAGCAGTCATCAGAGTAAAAGATATCAACAGCATTCCTGAATATAAAAGAAGAATTCAAGCTAATAATTTCTGAATAATAACGGAATGAAAGACAAATTGACTTTTATACGTCATAAGCAGAAAATACTATATAAATGAAGACAGATCGGCTTTATATATAAGGGCTTATTTCATTTACTATCAGTGCTATTACCCAATTCAGCATTCAAATATTCACCAAGTATTTAAAATTAAATTTCATAAATAATAAAAAACACAATTATATTTTTATTAAATTAGTCATACACAAAAACACAACATTTATGAAAAGATTAACATTAACAACAATTATTCTGAGCAGTATCAGCATGCTACAGGCTCAGACCAGCTGGGATTTATCCGGCAATTCAGTAACAGGTAGTGATTTTTTAGGAACTACTAATATTGCATCATTGATTTTGAAGACGAAAAATATAGAGGCTCTTCGAATTGATACCAATCAGAATGTAGGAATCGGAACACTACCAGGTGCACGACTTACAGTTGCAAATGGTACACCAATTACTTCTCCTTCTTTCTTTAATTCTCCTGTAGATTGGAACACAATTGCTATCTATGGCAGTGTAGACAACGAGCTTGATAGCAGAAAAGCTGTAGTCGGTCATATCCAATCAGACGGAGGAAGTAATGTGGCAGGTTTCTTTTATACAGAAGCCAATGATGTAAGTGACCAGGACGATGGTATTAACAACATCGGTGCAATGGGAGCTTGTATGGGAAATGGTACATCTGAGAACATACAACTTAATGTCGGAGTAGTAGGGATGTCCCAGGGTTATTATTCTAATAATGTCGGCGGATTTTTCAGAGGGGTTTCCTCTTGTGAAGGTGACGCGGCCAGTGCAGGTATTATTGTGTCTGCATCCGGAGGAGTATCCAGAATCGGTATTATAGCATCCACAGACCCGAGAGATTTTCCGGACGATCCAGGTCCTGATTGTACATTGGAAGATCTGGAAGAATATCCAGCAATTAAAGCTGATCTTGCTGCGCTTTTTTATGGAAACACCGTTACTCTGGGTACACCGTATGTTCTGTCCGATGCAAGATTGAAGAAAAATAAAGAAGAAATAAAAAATGCCTCAGATATTCTTCAAAAAATCAAATCATATCAATATGAATATAATAACAGCGCATCTAAAAACATCAGCTCTATCCGTGGTACTCAGATAGGCCTGCTCGCTCAGGAGATTGAAGAAGTTCTTCCGCATGCAGTTATAAAAATTCAGACACCGGAACTAAAAAGCTTGCATTCAAATAGTATCAGACCTTCTGAAGAAATCTACGCAGTCAACTATCAGGAATTTATACCACTTCTCATCAGTGCCTTCAATGAAAAACAAGAAGAATCAGACTCTCTGAAAGAAGAAGTAGAAAAACAAGCTCTGGTAATAGATCAACTGGCAGAAAGATTAAATGCATTGGAAAACAGGCTGAACAATATATGCAGCAATGGTTGCCCGGGAATACAACAAAAAGATGATGCTCCTTTGAATCAACGTTCTGAGGGTTTCAGATATTACCCTAATCCTACCAATAGCAAAGTACAGCTGGATATTGACAACTTGCGTTCGGACGGAGAATATTTCCTAAACGTTTACTCTTCAAACGGTCAACTAGTGTATTCTAAAAGAGTTATTAATCAAAATGTTTTTCAAGATCAATTAGACACCAGTAGCTGGGCAACCGGTTCTTATACTATTAGTCTGAACGATAAAACCAGAACTATCAAGTCCGGTACTCTAATGGTGACAAGATAATTTCTAAAGGCAGCGTTTCTTTTCTGAAATTCCTTGGATTTACAAATAAATAAAAAAGGAAGTCCCTGAAATTGTTCTCAGGGACTTGTATTTTATTTTAAAAGAAATATCACCATGTAAGGGTCTTTCTTCGTTTTAATTCAGATGCTTTCAGTTAGTCACTTCGGCTACGCTCAGTGACCAAAAACTCACTGACCCTAGCATGACATATTTGTCAACTGGCACATCCTTATCCTGACTCTATTAGTCGTTCATCACTTTTGTCTGATGACGGATAGACTCCTGGTGGATGGCTTCAAAAAGATCTTTGATAAAATCTTCTGTCAACTCTTTCTGAGTACCTTTCTGGATTCTGTCGTGAACAATCTCATCCCATCTTGAAGACTGTAAGATCGTGATATTGTTGTCGCGTTTGAACTGACCGATTTTTTTAGCGATCTCCATACGCTCAGATAAGATATCCATGATGTAGTTATCTACTCTGTCGATCTGGTTACGCAATTCTTCTAATTTAAATGCCGTAACTTCCTGATTCGCTTCACGGATAACCAGACCGGAAACAATCTCGCCTAAACGCTCTGGAGTAACTTGCTGAGCAGCATCAGACCATGCTTTGTCAGGATCTCTGTGAGACTCCAGCATCAATCCGTCAAAGTCCAAATCCAAAGCTTTTTGAGCTACTGAAGAAAGTAATTCTCTGTTGCCACAGATGTGAGAAGGGTCGTTGAAAATAGGCAGATTAGGGTATAGTCTTTTCAATTCTACAGCAAACTCCCACATCGGTTTGTTTCTGTATTTGGATTTGTCATGAGAAGAGAAACCTCTGTGAAGTGCTCCGATTTTAGTGATGCCTGCTCTGTTGATACGCTCCAGTGCACCAATCCACAACTGCAAATCTGGATTTACCGGATTTTTTACAATCACCGGAATGTCTACACCTTCCAATGCGTCTGCAATTTCCTGTACAGAGAATGGGTTAGCAGTCGTACGTGCACCAATCCAAAGGATATCTACACCCGCTTTCAGACAGTCGAATACGTGCTCTCTCGTAGCTACTTCTACTGCGATAGGTTTGCCGATTTGCTCACCTGCTTTTTTCAACCAAGGCAAAGCGATACGTCCCAATCCTTCAAAAGATCCCGGACGGGTTCTTGGTTTCCAGATACCTGCTCTCAATACGTCGATACCTTTATCAGCCAATCTCTGTGCAGTTTCCAGTACTTGTTCTTCAGATTCAGCGCTGCATGGACCTGAAATAATGATAGGTCTTTCTGAATCTATGCCCCATGATGATAAGGGCGCGATATTTAATTCTCCCATAATTGTTTGTTTTATCGTTAGAGTTATTTTAAAATTCGTTTTATGTCGTTGGTCTCAGCCATAAAGTTTTTCAGGTAATCGAAATCTCCTTCTTTGATTTTCTGGCGGAAGACAGTCATTTTATCAATATAAGTATCCAACACCTCCACAATATTGTCTGCATTCTGCTCAAAAATCTGTGACCACATTTCGGGCGAGCTTTTAGCAAGTCGCACAGTAGATTCAAAACCACCACCCGCCATGCTCAGAATAGCTTTTTCGCTTTTTTCTTTTTCCAGTACCGTTGCTCCCAGTACAAAGCTCGTGATATGCGATACGTGAGATACATAAGCTGCATGCAGATCATGCGAAACCGCATCCATGTACAAGAGCTTCATGCCCAGTGTACGATACAGATTTTCTACAATTTCTACTGCATCTTCATCAGAATCTTCCTTGTCACAGATGATAGAAACTTTGCCGTCAAACAATCCCGAAAAAGCTGCCATAGGCCCGGAAAACTCCGTACCTGCCATCGGATGACTCGGCACATAACGTTTTCTCAACGGATGTTGTTGAACAGCGTCCACCATTTTGGATTTGGTAGAACCCATATCCGTCACTACCGCATCAGGACGCATATTGTCCAGTACAAATTTCAGCTCATCTATCAGAATATTCACCGGAACAGCCAGAATGATGACATCAGCTTCCTGTACGGCTTCTGTTTTAGAGACCATTTTATCTGCCAGTCCCAATTCCAATGCCTTTGCGATATTGGCAGCAGAACGACCTACCCCGATGATCTCAGAGGCAAAGCCTCTCTTTTTGAGATCTATCCCGGCAGAACCACCTATCAAACCCATTCCCAGAATCGCTACCTTTTTCATAATGCAAGAGATTTGATTCTGTTCAACGCCTGTTCAAGCATTTCATTGTTACAACAAAGTGAAATACGTACATATCTTTCTCCTTTAGTACCGAAAATAAATCCCGGCGTCAGGAATACATTTGCTTCATGCAGAACTTTCTCCGTAAGTTCTTCTACATGATTATATGTATCAGGAATTTTTGCCCAAAGGAACATGCCTACCTGATCATCACTATATACACAATTCATGGCATCCATGATACCTTTTGCCAAAGCTAATCTGGAAGCATAAACTGCATTTCGCTCAGCATGCCATTCATCAGACAAACCAAGTGCCGCAACTGCCGCTTCCTGTACAGGCAGGTACATCCCCGAATCCACATTGGATTTTACTTTCAGTATCGTATCTATGTATGCTTTATCTCCGGCAATCATTCCGACTCTCGCTCCTGCCAGATTGTGAGATTTGGACAGCGAGTTCAGTTCTATCACCGCTTCTTTAGCTCCTTCCAGCTGAAGGAAAGATACCGCACGGCCTTTCGGTAATACCAGACTATATGGATTGTCATTGACTACCAAGAGTTTGTATTTCAGTGCTTTTTCCAGAACATCTTTAAAGATATCTTCACTACCTGCCGCTCCCGTAGGCATGTGCGGATAGTTGACCCAGATGATTTTAGCTTCTTTCAGATCTTCTTCAGCAACAGATGACCAATCCGGTGCCCAGCCATTGTTTTCATCCAGATCATACGTCACAGGTATCGCTCCGGACAATCTTGCCGCAGAAGCATAAGTAGGATATCCCGGATTCGGAATCAATACTTTATCACCCGGATTCAAAAATGCCTGATTGATGTGAGTAATCCCTTCTTTTGAGCCCAACAAAGGCAACATTTCAATATTCGGGTCTAAAGTCACATCATAAGTATGCAGATACCAGTCTGTCATTGCTTTTCTCAAAGCTGGAATACCTATATAGCTTTGGTAGCCATGATTTTTAGGATTGGCAGCAGAGTCCTGCAGAGCCTTCACGACTTCCTGTGCAGGTGCCTGATCCGGATTGCCGATACCGAGATTGATCACAGGTTTACCGGCAGCGACCATATGAGCCACTTCTCTCAGCTTTCTGGAAAAGTAGTACTCCTGTATATAATCTAATTTATGTGCGGGTGCGATGATCATAAATATTTCTGTCCTTGTGTGTATTCTCCTAAAATTTTCAAATCGTTGGTCAAAGGTTGCAGCACTTTCAACATTTCCTTGTAGCTCTCATAGTCATCAAACTCCAGATCTACATACATATAATACTGCCACTCCTCTCCCAGTACAGGCAGAGACTGAATTTTGGACAGGTTCATCCCAAACATCGCCATCGCTGACAAAGCAGCAGACAAGCTGCCCGGTCTGTGCAATGCTCTAAAAGAAAGCGAAGCCTTATTCGGCACACTTTCCTGCATCGGTGAAGCAGCACCTACCCTTTTCAGCACCAGAAATCTGGTAAAATTCCTTTTATTCGTCTCTATCCCTTCGGCCAGTACATCCAGGCCAAAAGTTTCGGCAATCAGCTTACTGCCCAATGCGCCACGACCTTTGATACCTTGTTCTACAATTTCTATAGCACTCAGCGCCGTATCTCTGGATTCCACCAATTGTATATGCGGAAACTGTCTGAAATACTGCTGTGTCTGCAACAAAGCCATCGGATGCGAATGCACCTCAGTAATAGAGTTGATCGTTTCACCCGGCAGCGCCATCAGATTCATCTCTATACGGAGATACACCTCACCGAATATTTCCAGCTCAGCTTCTCTCAGCCTTGCATAATTCGGCAAAATAGCTCCAGCTACAGAGTTTTCTATCGCCATGACCGCATAGTCAGCGGCACGGTCGGGAGCTATCGAATCAAAGAGCGCCTGAAAAGTATCACACTCAATAGTTTCGATTTCTCTTCCGAAAAAAGTATAAGCAGCGATCTCGTGGAACGACGCTTTAAATCCTTGTATGGCAACCTTTGTACTCATATTTGTTCAAAAAAAAAGTCCCGAACTTCGGGACCTTATTATTCTATCATTCAGATATAGCTATTTCAGTCCCATGTTTAGAGATTAAAGTAATAGCTGTAAAAGAATGCTTTTTCCATAATTGGTTGCAAATAAAAAGAATTATTTTCATTCATACAATAGCTGAGATATTAAAACAACATTAACAGAACAAACTTTTCTCTTAAAAATTCTCATAAACTCTACTCCTACCTGCAAAATAGATAAACGTGTAAGTCTTTTCGTCTTGATTCTTGGTTCTCAATTATCTTTCTGTATTCATGTCCCAATACTCAATACCCTATACCTGATACTATTTCATTGGCAGCTTATCCGGCTATAATACCAATTCTAATTTTCAAAGAGTCCAAACGATTTTAAAAATTTTAGAATGGTTAATGCCGATATAATAGCTGTTTAGTCCAATAAGATTGGGCTATTACAGATATATAATCGGTATCACTACATCTTCCCACCGCGGTCATTGAGCGATAGTCGAAATGCGGCGGGTGATATTTCGTTCTATCCGGGCGGCGGCGGAGCCGTTAATCGGAGGTTGAGTAACCAAACAAAGTATACGAACTCCTTTTTGCAAAAATCTACATGTGCAAAACAAATATTTCCAGAACTGCAAAGTTGAAATTAATATACAAAATGCAAAACCACTTATCATATCCAAGAAGAAAATATCTAATTGAAAATCAATGTGTTTCAAAATCAACAAACTATACACCACAAAACAATAAATAATATAGATATTTGCGTATATTTAGCAGTTAACAGAAATTTTACAGACAAAGAAGACAATAAAAATGACAGATAATCTATTTGAAGGACTTAGAGAGGGATATTTCCTTAATGAAAGATTTAATCAAGCATATACAAATGATGCAACTTCAAGTATAATTGAATACCTTTTAACAGTAACGACTGCTCAAAAACTCTTAGATTATGAGAATGGGAAATTCGTAATAAACCTCGAATATGATGCTGACTTATTTTTCAAAAATGCTTTCTTCCCCTATAGAGAATCTGGGAACGAACTATTCAATAATGATATTGTAACTCGTCCAACAACAGTAAACGGCCCAACTAGATCTGGACGTATAGATATTGGACTAACAATTACAGAACAAAACTATTACAGTCATTTTTCAAGTAAGCACGGTATTGAATTGAAAGGAATTAATCCCTCAACAGAATTACTGATTGAAGATATTAATAGACTTGTTGAGTCAATGGAAAACGAATTACAAGATTTTGATAATTCAATTGAAAGCTGCTTCTCAATATTTGTAAAGAAACTTGGTGGAAATATTCGCTTATCTAAAACAGAAAGCCTATTAAAGGCAAAGGAAAGATTCATCACCGAACTCAAATCAGAAATATCAGAGCAAGTAAATTTTAGTTCAACCGATTTTGAAATAATAGACAAAGTGTTTACAATTAAATCGACTAACGATTATTCAGACTTACCTGAAGAATATTTACAAGAATTAGATTCTTCCGAAGTAGGTCGAGACACAAAAATCATATTCGGTGTAGTTATAAAAATATTTAGAAGATAAAAAACTTCTGCTAAGATGGTATTTCCAAAAGCGGGGCAGAAAGGCTTCCATTGGACATTTGTACAAGGTTCAGCTTCCGTTCTTCGATTGATTTCTTGTGCTAAAAATCCGCCACTACACCAAGCCGCAAACCATTAGCAGCAAGCTTTGAACGACAGTGCAATCATTAAACTAACTGCAAGAAATGAATGTAAACGACATATACTCTGACATAACATCTTTCTGGGATAACATCTATCCTATTATTTTATTTCACATCATTTTCTACTTGCTTTTCAGATTTGCTTTTGACAATATTTCAATCAAAAGTCAACTTGAAAAATATGTTGCAAGCGAAAGTTTTGAAAGAACGAAGAAAATACTTCAACAATTTGAGCTGTGGACTAAATTACCTTTTATACTTCTTATTTCAGGACTCATTTATTTAGCACTATTCAACAGTGCGACAAGTTTTATTTCTTCAATACGGCTCTTCCCATTTGACTTTGTTTACTCAAACGATGAGTTTATGAGAGAGTATATTGTAAAGGAAGACCTAACTGACATAGCCCAATATAGCACAGATACGACTGGTTCTTATAATGTAATTGACCAGTTAAGAACGAAATACATTGAAGAGTATAAAGCAAAGCATCCTGACAAATACGAGTCGTGGGTTGGTTGGACGGACAAATCATTCAACAATAGAATAAGGTATTTTCATTTGTTTGGATGCCTACTCATACTTTTCATCTTAACATTCATTAGAAAGATTCGGATTAAAAATGGTAAACGACTAAGAACTACTTTTAGATTTTTCATTGTTCTAATTCTTTGCATTCCGGCTCTATTTGTCTTGAGATACCAAGCAGAACAAAAAGTTGAGGAACGATTTATTGCTGAATTAATATTTGTTAGAAACGAATTGAAAACAGATAATACCGCTAAACAAATTTGGACAACAGAGCAAATAGAATCGGTAAAAAGAAAATGGGATGAGGAGAGAAAATATCTCAAAGATTACAATCACTTATTTTGGGTTTCACGAATTGTTGAAAGACATGAGGTATTGGAAATAATCTTGGGACCAAGAAGAATTCAAACAATGCAATATTGATATTCCAAATAGCACGACTTCTGACGAACAGCAAGCCAGCTGCTAACAGCACCTACACGCAAGGCGGGGTTTCGTACTTCGAAAACACATTTGTACTATCTTTGAAGTGTGTGCTTCGTATCAAGTTTTGTGGTAAAAATCCACCACTTCGCAAAGCCCCGAACCTTTGTAGACAATTTTACCGAAACCCACGCCAACAGACATATCAATGAAATTTGACAAACATCTTCCGACAGAAAAACTGAAACCCTACATCAAATATTTTGTAGTGGCGGAGAATGAATTTGAAAATGAATACAAAATATTTCCATCTACTGGTTTGGTTATTGGCTTCCAGTACAAAGGACAACTTGCAACAAAAAAGGACAATACAGAAAGCAAACTGGAATCAGCAGTAATTACGGTTATTTCTGACGGCTACAAAGTCTATAAAAATTCGCCTGGCATCGGAATCATTTTAATCTACTTTTCCGAAATTGGTTTTACTCACTTTGCTTTGCACCCAGCCAACGAGTTTTATGATTTAATTCTTTCGCTTGACAACATTTTTGACAAAAACAAAGTGGAAGAAGTTGAAGATAAATTAGCTATTGCAACAACCGACAACCAACGAATAAAAGTTGTTGAACAGTTCTTGCTAACTCAACTTAAAGACATTGAAACCGACAAACTAATTATTGAAGCAGTAAAACTTATTTATCAAAGTAATGGAACAATCAGAGTAAAAGAAATAAACGAAAAATTATTCATCAGCCAAAGCCCATTTGAAAAACGATTTAGAAAAGTGGTAGGAACAACTGCCAAAAAATTCGCTTCCTTTGTTCGCTTTAATTCTGTTCTTGACAATATGAGCAAAACAAAATCACTTACAGAAATTTGCTACGAAAACAATTTCTTTGACCAGGCTCACTTTATCAAAGACTTCAAACAATTCACGGGCGACACACCTGAAAAATTCAAACACTTCTTGTAGAAAAACGATTTTTTACATTTATAGGGATTTTAAGTATTGTAAATTTTGCATCGTAATCAGAAAACAAAATCACTCTTAAATACAAAAAACAATTATGGAAGAAAGTAGAAAAATAATCAGTTACTTTATTGAGGAAGTAATTAACAACAAAAATCTGGACGCAGCAAATGAGATAGTTTCGGAAGATTTCATAGAACAGATTCCATTCCCTGGACAAACGCCTGGAAGAGAAGGGTTGAAATTTGCACTTAATTCAATGTTTACCGGATTTCCGGATATGAAATGGACGGTACAAGAACAAATTGCAGAAGGCGAAAATGTCGTCACCCGATTTACGTGGACAGGAACCCATCAAGGTGAATTCATGGGTATACCTCCAACAAATAAGCAAGTGGAAGTTTGGGGAATTGTAATTGATGTTGTGCGGAACAATATATTTTGTGAAAGCAGAATAATCATGGACAACATCGGATTATTAGGGCAATTAGGAGTTCTACCATCTTAAGTATGAAACAATTACAACCGGAATAATTATTATTGCAAAAGAAGAGTTTTAATGTAAGTTATAGATAAACAGACTATAACAGCAAGAGCTCATTCATAGAAAACAATAATACCATGAAGGACAAAATAGGCTTCAACTTAATTTTCGCATTGATTGCATTTCCGATAGGATTAGCATTGCTTCGGGAATTTGATTTTCAAAGCTTTACATTCAAAAAACCTGCATTAGGTTTTCTTTACCTCATTACATTTATCGTAGTAATATTTTTGATGCTGAAGAAAAATAAAAAATCACCTGAATAAAAATTATGCCAACAAAGGTATTTCCCAGGCAGCTATATACTATCATTTCCGATCGTCTACCAATAACAATATTTATGAGCCTGAATTTGCTCGCCCTTGTTGCAGGTATAAAACATTTATTCCGAGCCAGATGGTTCATATGGTAATTTCCCGGTTTGCTTTTGGGAAGATGACACCATCGAACTTAACGACCCGGGCTTTGATATTGGACCTAATCTTGTATCATTACGACAAGCGCAACAGAATTTCTCAGAATCTGGAGCTTGTAGAAAAAATATGATTCCCAATGTCAGAAAGCCATATAATGATGCAGAGTATGATGAAAACTGGAAACCATTTGACAAAAGAACAACAAACAACATCTGTAGTAGCTGTGCGACTTCTGATTGCTAAAAATGCCCCACGTTTAGTTTTAGTTTTAGGCTACTAAATGGTGATAATTGTCAAATCATTTCTAAAAAAGACTTAAAAAATTCTTAAAGACATTCTGTTTGTAAACAAATCAGCCTTGGTATCGTATGTTCTTTTTAATAATACTTAGTTTGAGGTATTATTTTTAAAACAGATCAGAATGCATAAGTTACTAGAGTTTAAGGCAACAGGTGAAAAAATAATTTTTGTTAAAACATCAGAAGATACTAATGGTGAATTTGTAGAAATTATTACAAAGCTCCCGGCACATGCTGACGGTCCTCCTGCCCATTTCCATCACTCACAAACCGAAACGCTTGAAGTTCTTGTAGGAAAACTTGGTATCATCTGTGACGGAGCAAACATCATTTTAGAAGCCGGAGATACTTTTTCTGTTCCTCCCAATTCTTTGCACACTTATTATGCGATCAATGACCAGGATGTCACCTTCAGCTCTGTCATTTCACCGGCATTAGGAATAGAATATTTCCTGACTGAAATGGTAGAATCCAGCAATAGAAGCAGCTCTAGGTTACCTTCTGCGTTTGATGCTTCCTATATCTTAGGACAGCTAAAAGGCGAGTATTACCTGGGAGATTTTCCACTTTTTATACAGAAGATGGTTTTCCCAATCTTAGCTTTTTGGGGTAAAATGTTTGGCTTAGTGAAGGCAAACTCAATAAAAAATGTCATTCATTGCAAATCGTTTTGATATTTATTAGAAAATATTCATTCGTTAAGATTAAATATAACCATAGCTGCAGAGTCAAAATAATTACTCAATTGTAATTTATTAGCTTTTTTCCGACTTACAGACACTTGAATATAATTACAGTGAAAGAACACAACATCTCTGTTTGATCAAACCATTTAGATAATACAAATTATTTGAGATTTTGAGTGAATAAAAAATAAGTTGTTAATATAGACTACTCTCAATCAGCTATCTGATGTCTATTTCCAATATCTCCAAATTAAAAGCATCTGCATATGGAACTTCTATAAATATGCGATCGATGGAACAGCTTTTGACTTTCATGCCGGAGGTCTTGTCAATATAACTTTCAATAAGTTTCTAGGATTGCAACTATAATTACTTTTTTTATGCAAGGAGGTTAAGCAAAGATATAGTAGCGATGTATTCTTAGATGGACAACCAGTGAATTTAAACCTTAACGTAACTTCGAGTTTCAGATTTAACTATATTAATCTTCCAGTATTATTAGAGATAAGTTATCGATCGTTGATCCTTAATCTCAGAGTATAATCGTCGGTAGAAGTTGTGAACAGACACCAACTCTTCAAAACTGGTTTGATAAAAGAGTTTGGAGCCAAATACTTTCGATAGTGTCATAAATTTGCAATTATAGATTCTTTCAGAATGACATAATTAGTAGAATGTCACGCTGGTAGGCATACCTCCTTAATTTTATCAGCTTATTTATGACACAGCCAATACTTTCTTTACATTACATAACACATTTAATCACAAATAATTATACATCAAATAGAACACACTAAAGACATGAAAAATTTCATAATTTAACAAAACAGCTTATTTTAGTTGTGCAATAGACAAGATATTGCCAAACGCGGCGCGAACGCACTAAATTAAAAGTTTGTGCTTCCTTACTCGCCAAAAACGAATTATATTCGCTTTTTTTCATAAATTCATCTCATATAAATTCGTTTTGACTAGCCTCGATGTAAAATCGGAACTTATTGCTTCGATTTGCCTTTGACAATACCCAAAATGTTATCTGCAAGCGGTGCGACTAAGCACAATGCAAGATACATTAACTAAATAACTAAAAAATATATGACTATAACAAATGACAGACTGTATTGGATAGATTCGACTAAGTTTTTTGGTATGACATTGGTTGTTATGGGACATATGTCTATATCCATACCATATTTGAGAGAATTAATATACTGCTTTCATATGCCTTTGTTTGTCATTATATCTGGTTTTTTATTCAAACCGATTACTTTCAAACAAGAATTCATTCGTTCCTTTTATTGCCTAATAATTCCATATCTAATATACAACATCATTCTTGTTTCTATCTATTTGCTCATAGGAAAGTTGCACATATCAGAATTCAAATATATTATATTAGGACAACAAGAAATGTTACCATCCAATTTCAGAATTATGTGGTTTATAATTACAATTTTTACAATGAGGTGCTTATTTTCATTAGTACATACAATAAAATACAATACAAAAATCACATATTTACTACTAACAATACTATCTATATGTGTTACAGTTTTTATAAAACTACTTCAATTAAATGTTTCCAATACTGATTATTTTCAGTTAGCAACCACTTGTTTATTATTGCCGTTTTTTATTTGGGGTATATACTTAAAAAAAGATGACAGAATATTAAGCAAGAAGATGATGTGGTTGTTAGTAAGTATAGGAATAATTTGTGTTGCGGTTGCTACTTTCAATGGCGACGTGAATACTTTTCGAAGTGTTTATGGTAAAAGTTTGATACTATTTTATATGGTGGCAGTTGGAATTTCACTATTGTTTCTTTCTGTTATGAAAAACCTATTCAATAAGAGAAATTCTTTTGTGAAAACAATCTCAATGGGAACATTGCTGATGATAGGATTTCATGATTTTTTCATTAGTATTCTGGAAACTATTTATCCAGTAAATAATATCTTAATCAACTTACTATACACTTGCTTTATCATGCTGTTTTTTGGCGGATGTATTTGGATTTGTAATAAATATTTTCCAATATTAATTGGGAAGTATACCCCAAAATGAGAATGGAAGCAACACAAGAAATCAGCCGATAATAAACGGTTTGGCACAAGGCAGGGGTGCGCCGGCAGAAAGCCCTGTCAGACTTTCAGGTATTTATCCCGCGCAAACTTTTGTGTTCCCTCCCCTACGCCCGTTGATTGACATAGTTCAATTGACAAGGTTGCCCGGTTTGATGGAAATTTTGGCATCCGGATCAGTAGCACTGTAATGAGTGTGGTTGGACAAAACCCATACCTTTGGAGGCACACTTACTCAGCACCTCTCTAAAAAAACTCAGAAAAACCTTCTCCGGACAATTGACACGTCCTGCTGATCCGTACTATGCTAGAGCAAACCCTCATCCAGATATACCCCCAAAAACAAGCGGATAGACAAGCTATCAGGACAAAAGGATATCAAGGCTCAATCGCCCGACAGATTATTCAGGTAGCCTACCAGTATCTTGAAGAAAACAAACGGATCAATGCTCTCCTGCTCTTCTGTATCGTAATATGGAGCGGTCATGAGATACTAATGAGGAGCAGAGTCTAATAGTCAGTAGAAGTTGTGAGCAGATACTAACTCTTCAAGACTGGTTTGATAAAGAGTTTGGAGCCAAAGACTTTCGGTAGTGTCATAAGTTTGCAATTTTAGATTCTTTCAGAATGATATAATTATTAGAAGTCATGCTGGTGAGCACATCTCCTTTAATTCTCATCAGCTTATTTATGACACAGCCGATACTTTTTTCCTTGTATAACACAATTTAATCACAAGTAATTATATGTCAAATGGTTATACTAAATCCATAAAACATTTCTATAATTTAACAAAACATCTTATTTTAGTTGTATAACAGACACAAGGTTTGACATAATCTTTAATCAAAATGATCCACTTCACAGATGACATCGGGCAATCCTTTCACTTTGAAAAAACTCCTCAACGGATCATTTCATTAGTACCATCTGTTACCTATACTTTTTTCGATTTACACAGTGCGCATCTTCTGGTGGGCAGAACCAAATTCTGTATTTTACCAAAAACGCAGGTTGCCTCAATACCTATTGTAGGTGGAACCAAACAAATTCACCTGGATAAAATAATTGAGAGCCGGCCTGATCTGGTTATCTGTAATCAGGAAGAAAATACTTTAGAAATCTTTGAGAGCCTGAAAAATGCAGGAATTCCCACTATTGTTACTGTCACTAAGAATCTGGAAGACAACGCCCGCCTGATTCAACTTTTGGGAACATTGACAAAACAATCAGCTCTCGCCGGAAGAATCAATAAACAGATTGCAGCTTCCATGCAGGAAGTCAAAAATCTCTTTCAGCAAAGAACTGCTATATATCTGATTTGGAAAGCTCCGTATATGACCATAGGACACGATACTTTCATCCACGATATATTGCAGCATATTGGTTTCAACAACCTTTTTCAAGACCAGAACAGATATCCTACTATTGAAATAGAAGATATCATTACAGCTCAACCGGAATATCTTCTGCTCTCTACTGAGCCATATCCTTTTAAGCAAAAACACGTAGAAGAATTTCAGCAGTTACTGCCCGACACTAAGGTTTTACTGGTGAATGGAGAATACTTTTCCTGGCATGGCAGTATGGTACTGTATTCTGCTGAATATTTCAGAAAGTTTTTGGTTTAAAGTTGGCTTACGCACGAAAAATCCTTGCGTTAGCCAACTTTGAACACTTAACCCCGAGCAGTCGAAAGGTTATGCTTCAGGTATTAAACAATTCAAGGTGTTTGGGGAGCTTCCCGATAATCAGGGAGTCACTACGCTATAACGATACACCTGATGACTCATGTCAAGATGCATCACCAATAAAGTCGCTTCACTATTGATAATACTGTCTTGGTCTAAAAAGGGCGGGCTATATTTGCAGGTAACAAAATAGACATAATCCGTATAGGTCTGATCCCTTATGCTATAAATCGGGTCGGGATTTCCCAATGTATTTTCTAAACATTCCACACCGAAACCTATCCATTCGTTTAAATCCACCTGTCCATCCTTGATGATTTGGAGGCGGTCACCCAAACAACCCGTGGAATCAGCCCTCCATTTTTCCAAAAGCCCATGCTTGGAAATATCTACAGAAATACATTCTTTTTTCACTGCAGTAGAGCAGGATATGATAAAAAGTATAAAGAAAAAGCAGATTGATTTCATGGGTTTTACCTCGAAAAAAGACCACAGACAACCGACCTCCGTTTTCGTTGATGGCAGACGCGTTATCAAACTTTGAACATCAAACTTTAGACCTTAAACAAATATTATGCATACGCTTTATCTGCAAAGAATTTCTCCGCCAGGTGATAATCATCCAAATCGGAAGGATGGAAATCTTTTTTAAAGAATTTTAAAAATTCTCCGGCCATTTCTCCATGCAAATCCGCAAACAATCCTGTTGCAAACTGATAAAATTGTTTCGGTAGCTGTGTCAGCTTCAGATATTTTCTGTCCTGGTACATCAGCATGATCGTCCCTATGCTCAGATAAAAGTATAAAATCACTGTTGCTATCGGCATAATTGCAGCTCTTTTGACATACTCATCCTTATCTACTGTTTTGAAAACATCAAAAGCTACGTGCTTGTGCTCGATTTCTTCTGCTGCGTGCCACTGGAATAATTCTGCAATGTCTTCCGGCGCAACATCAGGATTGATATCAACGTGATTAAATAACGCATGCCCGAACAATGCTGTAAAATGTTCTAAGCAAACTGTTGCAGCCAAATCTATATTGTTAATTTTAGTACCTTCTATCTCAATTTTTGCAACAATTTTATGCAGCAGCTTATCAATATGATCTTCATAGCCTTCTATATTGTATCCGTTTGCCCGTAAAATGCTCCAGAATCTTTCATGCATCACAGAGTGAATACCCTCTTGTCCGCAAAAATTTCTGACTTGCTTTTTCAGCTTTTCATCCGTCAGTGTTTTCTGGTGCTTCAGGGTTGAATTGACAAAAAACCGCTCTCCTGTCGGGAAAACGATATGTAAAGTATTGATAAAATGAGTGCTGAAGGGATTATTTCTGTAGTAAAAACGAGGTGTTTCTTTATCAAAGGAAAAATTAACCCTTCTTACTTTTACCTCCTCGTGGTCATATTTCTTTTTTTCTTCCGGTTTTTTAGTTGTAGTAGCCATAATTCTATTTTTAAGTAATTAATTTTTAAAATCTGATTAAATCATTGCCGGTATTTATTTCATGCGCAATTGAATAATTTACAGGATATTCCGGCATCATCCTGCCTACCTGTTCATCACAAGGTAATTAAGCATAAGATTTATCTGCAAAAAAGCGTTCTACCATCTCTCTGTCATCAATATCATTAGGATGGAAATCTTTTTGAAAATATTTGGTAAAATTCTCAGCCAGTCCGGTTCCTATTTTTCCGAATACAATCCTGTTTGTAAAAGATTTTGTCTGTGATGGCATTTTTTTCCATTGAACCTCTTTGTCCTGAACGATGAAATACAACTGACCAATACCTATATAGCTCCACAACATTATAGTAGCTACGCCCATACCTGAAATTCTCAGCAGATAACTGTCGTCTATTTCTTTCATCACGTCAAAACAGACCGCTTTATGCTCAATTTCCTCAGAAGCATGCCAGTGCAGCATTTCCAGCATCTGGGAAGCCATATTGTCATTGGTAAAAATCGGCTCATGAAAAGCCGCGTTGGCAAAAATAGCAGTATAATGTTCCAATGCCGCTGTAACAGACAAGCCCATCTTATCACCCAGTCCCGGAGACACTTTATTCAATCCATTGACCAATAAGCTCTCTGCGCTATATTTTCCCTTGAAGGCTGCCTTGTTCAAAAAACGGGCAAATCTCTCCGGTCTCAGTCCTTGTTTTTCCATCACTTCCCAAAAACGTTCATGCTCGCGTGCATGGATACCTTCCTGGCCACAAAAAGCTTTGATATCTTTTTTGAGCTGCTCATCTTTCACCTCTTTTGCAAATCTTCTGACACTCCTGATAAAAAACTTCTCTCCTTCCGGAAATACTACGTGCATGCTATTGACAAAATGTGTCATGATCGGATTGCCCAGCACCCAATGCCTCGTCACATCATCAAAATTAAACGATACATTTCTCACCTTAATAGTACCAGTTGTAGCTGTCATGATTCAATATTTTATCTGAATATAATAAACACAACAATACAATGCATGCATTGTATTGTTAAAATATTGTCTGAATGATTGTATTAATAATCAATATAACATCGCTTAAAGCTATTTCAGCTAATGAATTGCGTTAAACTCAAAGCTTTTCTATCCACTTAAAAAGCGAATTCTACATTGACTATACCTTAGCTATGATCACGGATAATATACACTCACACTGCTGGCATATCCGCCCCAGATTCCCAGGCCACCTTTGATATTGGTCCGGATTCGTGTAAAAGTTCCGAAAGGGCTGCCCTGATTACCCAATTCATTCTCGAGTGTACGCCAGAAGTCATAGTGTGCTTTATCTATCACACACAACTTGACATAACAGGTATCTTTTTTATTCCAGAACCCGAAAGTGTTAAAATCAAATTCCTGATCTTCAGCGAAACGTTCCCAGCCATAAGGAACCTGGATATCAAATTCTCTGCCGTTGTACAGTAAATCATCAAAAACTGTCTGAAAACCTTTTGTATAGTTCTGACTGTTCTTGCGGGTAAAGTACCTGTAAAAATTCCCCAAAGTATCAGGATCTTTTAACCTTCCTTTCAACTCTATTAATGTGTCATATTGAGGATTAGGATGAGGCACTGTCCACAATGATTGAAAAGATACCGGTTGAGGAATGGTCGTCGAAGATGTCAGTACTTTTCCGTCAACCTCTATTTTCAGCTGATATGTTTTCCCGAATTCACCTACAAATTCACTTTCCAAAGGAATTGTATAAACAGATATATTCGGCAGCTGGAAATTCGTATCCAGCGGTAATCCGAAAAACTGCGACAATGCCAGTCTTTCTTCTTCCGGTAAAAACTGAATCAATTCCGAAGAGTATTCTATCAATTCTACGCTATCAGTTTCCGAGCTGACAACAATTCTCGCACCTTTGACAAAATATTTAGACAAGTCATTCACATCAAAATCCCCGAAATACGGTGAATTCTTTGTCAGATATACATAAGGCGGCAAATCATTTTCGATATAACCTTCCACAACTATTTGCTCCGACGGCTTAGGCAGATTGACCGTGATCTCTTTCTCACAGGAAATGAGTGCAAAAGCCAGCATCAATACGATATAGATATTTTTTACAGTCATCTCTTAAAATTTAAAGTTCCAGGTAAATGATGGAATAATAGGGAATAACGATACGCTGACTGCTTTAGTCGTCAGATTGCCCATCAGCAAATCACCCTCCGTCTTGTAATAAATGAAGTAAGTATTTTTCCTGTTATAAACGTTGTAAATCGACAGATTATACTCTGATTTGAATCTTTTCTCAGGCTTTCTGTTCGGTTTGTAAGTTACAGAATAATCCAGCCTGTGGAATGGCGGAATACGATAAGCATTCCGATCACCGTAGCCTGTAATCAGCATAAAATCGATCAGATATTTCTCTGTCGGCAGTGTAAATGCGTTACCGGTAGCATATACCCATGTGGCACCCATGCTCCACTTATTATTGATTTCATAGACCAGATTTACAGAGATGTCATGTCTTCTGTCATACCTCGCAGGAAATTTCTTTCCTCCGTTCAGCTCATCAAACCGCCTCCAGGTGTATGACAAAGTATAACCAACCCAGCCGTTGAACTTCCCTTTGGATTTTTTGGCAAATAATTCCAGTCCGTAAGACCAGCCTTTACCAAATACATAACCGGTTTCTATTTCCTGGTTGACTTCCTGCACATGATCTTCAGAGAATTCTATCTGGTTTCTCATATCCTTATAGTACGCTTCCGCAGAAAATTCATATGCGTTGTTTTTGAAATTTCTGAAATATCCCAGTGAATATTGCAATCCCCACTGAGGCTCTACCAGCGCTGAGCTCGGCACCCACAGATCAGTAGGCAAAGTACTGTTAGAGCTGGACACCAGATGCACGTACTGATAGTTCATAGAAAAACCTGCCTTGATAGATTGCTCGCCATTGATGGCATATCTCATAGCTACACGGGGTTCTGGTCCCCACCAGGTGCGCACCGGCTGACCTCTTTTGTATTTGATAGTATCTCCTGCATAAACACCATTCGGCAGATAATTATACGGTCCTACCTGCTGGAACATACTTAATCTGAAACCCGTAGTCAACTTAAATCTTTCACTGATATCCCAATCATCCTGCGCATAAAAAGCCATTTCATGTGCAAATTTCCTACCTTCTGAAAGGGTAAACTCAGAATCTCCCGAACTGGCACTTCCTACATTAGGTGTAAAAATGTGATAAGTATAATTGATACCGTATTTCAGCTTGTGTTTAGTAGAAGCATAATGCTCTAAGTCTATCTTGGCATTATAATCCCTTACTCCTGATTTTACAGAAAATTTAAAATCTCTCTGTCCCCCGTTGAATGCAAAATTATAATCATTGAACACTAAAGTGGTATTCATAAACAATTTGTCATTGAACAAGTGGTTCCATCTCAAAGTAGCTGTTGCATTCCCCCATGGCATACGGATATTCGTCTGATTGTCAGTATTGTTATACACAAAAACATCCCGTCCGAAATAACCGCTCACAAACAATCTGTCTTTATCAGAAAAGGTATAATTGGCTTTTAGGTTAATATCATAAAAATTATAATTGGTGCCTGCAAAGTCCGTTTGTTTCAACAAAGGCTGAGCAACATCAAATGCATAAGTTCTTCTCGCTGCAACCAGGAAAGAGCTTTTATCTTTCTGAATCGGCCCCTGCAAAGTCAATCTGGAACTGATCAATCCAATCCCGCCATCCATCTGGAATCTTTTACTGTTTCCTTCCTTCATCGCCACATCTATCACTGAAGAAATTCTTCCCCCATAACCCGAAGGCATTCCGCCTTTGATCAGCGTAGCCCCCTTGACTGCATCGGGATTAAATACCGAGAAAAATCCGAATAAGTGCCCGGGATTATATACGATCGCATCGTCCAGAAGCACCAGGTTCTGATCCGGTCCTCCACCTCTTACATAAATCCCTGAATTTCCCTCGCCTGCTGCCTGTACACCCGGTAGCAATTGTATGGCCTTGATCACATCCACTTCACCCATCAGCGCAGGAATGGATTTGATAGCATCTATACCCAACTCTACCTTCCCCATGTCAGTACTTTGCACATTTTCATCTTTGCGGTCCGCTGTCACAACTATTTCCTGCAGTTCCTGACCTTCTTTCAGGCTGATATTGATTTTGGTATTAGACTCTAAATTGACCGGCTTAACAACTGTATTGAATCCGATATAGGAATAATTCACCTCATATTCCCCTTTTGTTAATTGTAAGGAATAGAAACCATACACATTGGTAGAAACACCGGTTTTCTTTCCATCCGGATTTGTGATATACACATTGGCACCGATCAGAGATTCACCATTGGAATCATCGGTCACATAACCACTAATCGTAAATTTTTCTTCCTGCGCATGTAAAGTTCCTGTCAGAAAACCCACCAGACACAAAAAGGACAACGTAAAAAATTTCATATCTCACTGAAAATTGGTACAAATTTGATGAATACTCCTGATATCATTCGATTACAAAAGATATTTCCCGAAAAAATAATATTGGAAAGGAGCACGATGCTGTTTTGACTATGTTATGCTAACGATGTTTCTATGCAGATATTGCTTTTTAAATATTTTTTGGGCTGCCCTCCCGATAGCTATGCGGGAGGTCAGGCTTTCAGCTTGTATGCCTCCGCTCTGCTTCGTCATATCGCTTCTATCCCTCAGCCAATTCATCCAACCGCTTCACCAAATCCGTCCAAAATTTATCTTTCATCGTCTTTTTGAAAAAGCCAAAATGGTCTATCATTTTTAATGAGAATTCTCCCGGGGTCAACTTCGTAAAAGATATATCCTTCTCTCTTCGGATATGGCTCCGGAAAGTCTCTGTATTTTTTTGATTTCCCCTCAAATAAATAATACACTTTAATAGTTTATTTTTTATACTAATATATATTTTCATTTTTGCATCAGCAAAATCATCAATCAAAAATCAAAAATCATAATTGCATTCTTGCCATTTGCTCATTTGCCTATTCCTCATTATTAAATTTCTATTCTCTCACATATTTCACTATTTTGTTCAGATAAATATCTTTCATGAAAGCCAAAGAAGTCATTGCACAACCTTTTACTTTAACCAATGGAGTAGTTATCAAAAACAGACTTTTAAAATCAGCAATGAGTGAAGCGCTCGGAAGTAAAAGCCACGCTCCTACTCAGGAACTGAAAAAGCTTTATAGCACCTGGGCACAGGGCGGTATTGGCATCAATATCACCGGCAATGTCATGGTGGACAAAAGATACATAGGTGAACCGGGAAACGTGGTCATCGAAAATGAAACCCATCTCAAAGAGTTAAATGAATGGGCGCAAGCGGCTACTCAAAATAACACTCATTGCTGGGTACAGCTCAACCATCCCGGCAAGCAATCGCCAAAGGGATTGAATAAAGAAAATGTATCACCTTCCGCTGTACCTTTCAAAAAGGAGATGCAGGCATTTTTTGCTACACCCCGCGAGCTTACTGATGAAGAGATCATTGATATCATACAAAGATTCGGCAGAGCAGCAGGCATTGTCAAAAAAGCAGGTTTCACAGGAGTGCAGATTCACGGAGCGCACGGGTATCTGGTAAGCCAGTTCTTATCTCCGCACCATAATATCCGTACCGACCGCTGGGGAGGCTCTCCTGAAAACAGGAGAAGATTTGTCATCGAAGTTTATAAATCTATCCGTGAAAATGTTGGGAAAGATTTCCCGGTGAGTATAAAGCTGAATTCTGCAGATTTCCAGCGGGGAGGATTTACCGAAGAAGAATCTTTAGATACCATCAGGCAGCTGGCAGAAGCAGGTATAGATCTGATTGAAATTTCAGGCGGGACTTATGAAGCACCTGCTATGACCGGTATCAAAATGAAAGACAGCACCCGTCAGCGGGAAGCATATTTTCTGGATTTTGCAGAAAAAGCCAGAAATATCAGCATAGCACCATTAGTCGTCACGGGCGGATTCAGGACAGCAGGAGGAATGGCTCAGGCCATTGAATCCGGAGCCGTAGATTTAGTAGGTCTTGCAAGATCACTGGCCATAGAACCCGATCTCCCCAACAAGCTTTTAGCTGGCAGAATGGCTCAGCATACCGTCAAGCCCATCAAAACAGGCGTACCCATGATAGACAAAATGGGTATCATGGAAGTGTCGTGGTATACCGGCCAACTCAAGCGCATAGGAAAAGGAGAAGGCGCTAATCCAAATGAATTACCAATTCTCGCATTTTTCAGAGTCTTATTAAAACAAGTGGGATCCGGTATGCTTCCGGGAAGATTGAGAGCATCCTGATTTGGGATTTTTAGATTGTTGATTTGGGATTTTCAATTGCAGAATCCAATGTTGTTTAGTTTGCAAAATATCATATTATATCCTCGTTAATGATGTTTGTCTTATTTACAAAGACATTGATTGACAATTATTGACCTTGCAATCGCCAACAACACCTCAAAAACCGTAATTAGCGTTAACTTTGTATCATGACAAAGAAGCTGAGAATTGTTTTCATGGGTACACCGGAATTTGCGGTAGAGAGTCTTGATATCCTTGTAAAAAAGGGCTATGATGTTGCTGCTGTGGTAACGGCTCCGGATAAGCCTGCTGGCCGGGGACAAAAGCTCAGCATGTCTGCTGTCAAAAAATATGCTCTTGAACACAACCTGCATGTATTACAGCCTGTAAAGCTCAAGGATGAAAGCTTCATTCAGGAGCTGAAAGACATTCAGGCAAATCTGTTCATCGTAGTAGCATTTCGCATGTTACCGGAAGTTGTCTGGAATATGCCGGAGATAGGCACATTTAATCTTCATGCGAGTTTACTGCCTCAGTATCGTGGTGCAGCCCCGATCAATTGGGCAATTATCAACGGAGAAACTAAAACCGGCGTCACAACTTTTTTCCTTCAACATGAAATAGATACAGGCGATATTCTGATGAGTGAATCTGTAGATATACTTCCTGAGGATAATGCCTCTGCACTGCACGACAAGCTCATGCATCTCGGAGCCAGGCTCACATTGAAAACTGTACAGGCAATAGAAAATGAAGATGTAAGACCACAGCCTCAACCTGATACAGAGATCAAACATGCACCAAAAATTTTCAAAGAAGATTGCGAACTGGACTTCAATGACCCGGTTGAAAAAATCCATAACAAGGTTCGTGGCTTATCTCCTTTTCCTGCAGCATTTACACATCTGGATGGAAAAATCTTAAAAATCTATCAGACAGAGGTACAAAAAATACATGGAGATATTGCCAACGGAATTTTTGACACGGATGGCAAAACATATCTGAGAGTAAAATGTGAGGATGGATGGCTAAATATCATCGAGCTGCAGCTGGAAGGTAAAAAACGCATGTATATCTCAGAGTTCCTGAAAGGTTATAGATTCAGCAAAGACTAAGAATGGTATAGTAACTACAATTCCGTAGCCAGCCACATTACCACATCTGTCAGATCCCAGGGCATCGGACCATAAGACTCTGTACTTTGATAATCTAAATCTGCAATAGCTTTTTGTGTGGACGGACCGATAGATACAATTTGCTGATGTGCTTCCGGCTGATACTTTTGCAAATACGATTGAGCATTCATCGGACTGGTAAAGACCAGAATATCAGCATTTATTTTTTCAATATCTTCTAAAATAGTATTGCTATATACCGGAAGAGATACCACTTCACAATGTCCCAAAGATTGCTCTATTACACCTCTTGCCTGTGTAGCCTGTGGTAAAATCACTTTACCTTGTGCAATGCTTCCAAATTGTTCAGCAGTTTTTTGGGTGCATGCAGATGTACCTTCAAAATCGACCCGGTATCCTAATGCTCTTACTGCCTGAGCTGTTCCTGCATTCACCACACCAATTTTAGGGCAATTGTCTTTTGAATATTGAATCTGCTCAAAATAATATTTCACTCCGTTTCTGCTGGTAAAAAACAACCAGTCTGCCTGACCATCTGTTTCGAAGCTGACACCATTGATATTCAAAAGGTTTTTATCTTCTACTGCAAACCCGGCCTTGGTTAAAAACGTTCTGAAATACGCACCTTCTTCCAAATCTCTGCTGATGAAAACTTTCTTCGGCTGAATGGAAGAAAATTTCCTGACCAGTTCCTGAGAAGCCGGAATCTGACCTTCAAAAACGGAATAAGTTCTGAACAATGGCGCATCCCATGCTGTAGCTTTGGAAATCCATAGATGTGTTTTATTACCCTCGCATTGAGCAAAAACACCCAACGGAACCTGGCACCCCCCGTGAAAATCTCTTAGAATATCTCTTTCAAGCTGCACCGCTTTGTAAGCTTCTACGTCATGCAAAATCTGACACACTTTGTCCATTTCGGCATCATTTTCCCGAATCTGATACGCCAGAACACCTTGCGCCGGTGCCGGTATGTATAAAGGCGCTGCTAATGAAAATACTCTTAAATCTGAGACATCAGGATTCAATCTTTCCAAACCTGCCGCTGCAAGAATAATCGCATCGTACTGACCTGAACGCAGCTTTTCAATCCTTGTAGGCACGTTTCCTCTCAGATCCTTCACTTCCACATCGGGTCTGTGAGATAAAAACTGAGATTTTCTTCTCGCACTGGAGGTTCCTATTACAGCCAGCTTTTTTACAGGAATATGTAATGATTCATCTATCGATTCTTTTCTTATCAAAAGGACATCAGCAGGATTCGCTCTGTATGAATATGCTTTGATGGCCAATCCGGGAGCATTTTCTGTTGGCATATCTTTACATGAATGCACTGCCAGATCCGCTGATCCATCCAGTAAAGCATCTTCTATCTCTTTGGTAAAAAATCCTTTTCCTTCAATTTTATCAAAAGAAAGGTTCCACTCCTGAGTCCGGTCGCCTTTGGTACTGATAACATTCAGGGTCACTTCGTAGCCGTGCTGTTCTAATATATCTTTAGTAAAATGCGCCTGCCACAATGCTAACTGACTTCCCCTGGTACCGATAACGATAGATTTCATTGGATAATGATAGTGAACTTTTAATTAATTTCTGTTTGATTGACAATGGATGACAGCCGACAGACCACATTTTGACAATATCCTGTTGACAGCATTTGTAAATTCGTACTTCGTAAATCGTACTTATTCGTTTACTTTATTTAAAATTATCCTCTCCGAGAAATGCCACTTTAGCACTTTTCATAGGAATAGAGATATACTTTTTCTCCATGTAGCTGATGATTTTATCCAATACCTCGCGGGCATTGTCATCCACTCCTTCCAGATCTTTAGAAAATACCTCTTCCACAGCAAATCTCTTGAGCTCTTTCACCTGCTGAGGAATATGACTGAATGCAAGCTCCAGCTGACGTTCCTTAAACTTCATAAAAAATTCTTCAATGAAATTATCCAGTAATAAATAAGCTTTTACCAATTCCTGTCTCCGAAACTCCATATTCTGTTCTGCGAGCAATTTTAATGATGGAACGTCGATATAATCAATGCTATAATTGCCGATCAATTCGGTATCTGTATCTGCAGGAACTGCCAAATCTATGATTGTAAAAGGTACTTTAGGATTAACCTGCCAGTTTTCGAAATGAGCTTTGTTCAATACAAATCCGTGCGCACCTGTACAGGTCAGAATGAAGTCCGGAGTTTCTTTTTCCGTATCCAGATCTCCCAGCGTATAACCCTTTCCACCTTTAAATCTCTGAGCCAGCTCTTCTGCTTTTGTCAGAGTACGGTTAAATACTTTGACATTTTTAAAACCATACTTCACTAAAAGATTAGCCATCAGATGATTCGTCTGACCAGCTCCAATGACATATAATTTGGCTTCAGATGAAATTCCTCTGTTCAGCAATTCTCTGAAAGCCAGAGAAACGACAGAAACAGGTTTCTCACCTATTCTTGTCTCTGAATAGATTTTTTTCGCAAACAGAATACAATTATCTACAGCCAGACGGATGGCATCTCCGGATAAGCCATGTTGCTTTGATAAAGCAAAAGCCTGCTTTATTTGCCCTAATATTTCTCTTTCACCCAATACCAATGAATCTAACGATGCAGCTACTCCAAATAAGTGGCGGATAGCAGCATCTCCTTCAAATGTCAATACCTTAGATGCGTGCTTTTCAATCAATTCGTCAGTAAAATTAGGATTTACCTGCTTGAAGAAATGTAAAAGATATTCATTATCCACATCATGCTCCGAAGTAAAAAAGAAAGTAACTCTGTTACAGGTATTGAGATACAACAACTCTTTAATACCCAGCGCGCTCTTTATCCTTTGAAGTGTCTGGGCAGGATAGTTCTGCTCAGAAGCATCTACTACCAGATAATCCTTCAAAGATTGAAGATGAGTGGTCTTGTGAGAAATCGTTACAATTTTATATCGCTGCACCTGAAATACTCTTAAATAATCGCAGTGCAAAATTCCAATAATTACTACCTATAATTGTCATTGCATTGTCAAACACATGACTTTACACTGATTTAGAATTAGTCTTAATTACTGAATTTTTATTCTGCTTTCAAAGCATAAAAAAATCCTCAAACTGAACGTTTGAGGATTTTTTACATTTTTGCCACTCAGGAAATTACAGCTCATCCCCTATAAGGAAATTATCATACGGATATGTATTAATCAAAACATTTCTATAATTAGCCTCACCCGACGCGTATGTCCTTACCTCAGTATATATGATTTGATTACTTGCATCATACTTGGTTATTTTAACAATTTTTGCTGATATCGGATCTTTTTCTACAACAATTTTCCCTGTATAAACATTTCCAGAGAGATATCTTTCAAAAGTCTCAATATTAGCGCTTCTGGATACTATGTATTTATCATTAACCATTCCCGAACCATATGTTAATCCTTCATAAACAATAATAGAATCCACATTTGTACCGGTATAATGAAAATGTACTCTTTGCGGATTTCCCACAAGTCCTGCAGGTTGATTAAATCTAAAATCTTTAATACTACCAGTATCCGATACTAGTTCAACTAAATAGTTCCTATTGTCAATTGGAGTTGGCATACTTATACTTCTAAAAGTTTTTTCAGACCTTATATACTTAATTAACAAATTGCTGGTGTATAAATAAGTAGCTTTATGATGTTGCTTTTTTTCACCTGCAATAAAAACGCCTCTATAAAATTCAGAGGGTTTCCCTCCAGAAAGTAATATAGTATCAAGATTTAACCTTGTAGAGGTCTGATTATACAGAAGTATACTATCGCCATTATAACTGACATCAGTAGTATCCGTTATTCCTCCTGAAGAGTTATACATTTTATCAACAATATTCCCGTCATATACTATTGTCAGAGAAGACGTATTCCCATTATTGGTCACAGATATAGATGTAAGTCTTACATCAGCAGGCTCTTCGGGCTCTTCTAATTCATTTTCAATCTGTTTTGGTAAATCATCAGGGCTACAGCTTTGAAAAGCAACTAATCCTGTAAGAATCAAAACAAAAGTGTTAAAAGATTTCATGACTTTATTTATTTTATATAAAAATAAATAGAATATCCTACATGAACAATGTAAATATAAGTTTTATTAAAATTTAATTAACAGTCTTCAATAACCACTAACTCAGAAAATTAGCTATAAATGCTACAAAGCAAAACACAATGTCAACAAATGTTAATTTATGGTATCAGATTAAACGAATCGCCACTCTCATCGTCTTACCGGGCATTCATCACAAAATAAAAATGACAACTATGAACAAGGCTATTAAATTTTTCACTGTAGGTGCGATGTTACTTTCAACATCTTTTATTCAGGTAAATGCTCAGGAAGAAGCTCCGAAAAAAGCTGAGATGAGAAAAGAATTCACTCAGAAAACTCCGGAAGAAAGAGCAACAGCACATGTAGAGAAGCTTTCCGAAAAACTGAATCTGACTGAACAACAAAAAAAGCAGGTTTACAATCTGAAGCTTCAGCAAATAAAAGAAAATAAAGCGCTGCATGAGCAACAAAAAGCTCAGAGACAAAAAGCTCACGAAGACTTCAAAAAAATCCTCACTCCGGAACAGTTGAAAAAATTAGAAGAATTCAGAGCGCAGAAAAAAGAAGAATTCAAAAATAAAAAAGACGGTCATGGACAGCATCCGTACAAAGGTGGCGAAAGACCAGCTCCTAAAAACTAACCATTTCTTTTATTCATAACCAGGAAGCCCGGTTCAAACTGAATGAACCGGGCTTTTTAATTTTCTTCGAAAGCAGGCATATTTAGTCGATTTTTGAAAAACAAGCCGAAACGATTTTCCCACCCGCAATAGTAATCTCTAAAAACAGAGTAATACAATTCCCAATTCTTTCCAGAATCAGGTTTTTACTTTGAAGTATCATTTAAAAATCAGAGATTATGAAAAGAGTATTTTTAATCGGAACATTTGCATTTTTCACATTCGCAAATACAGTATTCGGACAAGACATTCCCCAAAGCCAGGTACCATCGCTGGTTGTCAACAGCTTTCAGCAAAAATTTCCTAAAGCTACAGATATAGAATGGGAATTATCGGGAGATTTATTCAAAGTGGAATTTCAGACGGGATTGCTTGGCACCGACCACGATGTATGGTTTGATAAAGCAGGTAAGCTTGTGAAACATGAAGAAGAAATTTCGAAGAGTGATCTGCCGCAAAAAGTTACAGCAAAAATCAGCAGCGAGTTCAATGGATATTGGGTAAGTGATGTCAAAAAAATCACAGAAGGCAGCAAAATAGTTTACACTCTGGAAGTCAAAAAACTAACGGAAGAATGGAAGCTTGCTATCGATGCAGCAGGTAATATCTTACAAAAAATAGCAGATTAAGTTGAAAAAAGCCATCTTCATCTGTTGTCTGATCAGCATCGGCTATATTCAGACAATCATGGCACAAATCAGTCCGCCGGGTTTAGGGAAAGCACATACGGCGGGCTGGCTGGCCATAGGTGTCCGACAGGATCTGGACACAATTCCGGACAAAGGATGGCAATCCATGACATATCTCGGAGTGGGAAGAATCAGCAATCCAGATAACTATGATCCTGTTCAGAAGCCGGCACTTTTCGTCATCAATCAGGAATTTTATCATCAACTTCCCAAAAACTGGCAATATTCTCTGGCTGTAAGTTATCGCAGGCAACATGAATATGAGGACGAATTTCCCTTCATACATGAAAATCCTGAAATTAGTCACGAATTCAGAATGTACGGAAGACTTTTTTACAATCTGAAATCTTCATGGATAAAATTAACTCCAGCTTTCAGACAGGAATTCAGAAAGTATTTTTCCTCCACCACTAACTCCACAGAGAACTTTCAATTACGATCCAGATTCAAGCTGCAGCTGGCTGTAAATCTGGACAAGAAAAAACAGCATCGCTTAACATTAAGCTCTGAACAACTCTTTGCAATCAGTAAAGATAAAAACCCCGCTCTATGGACTGACTTTAGTTATAAAGAAAGCAGATTTGCTGTATACTATTCTTTTGCTCCTGAGAACCTTCCGCTGATTTTCAACGGAGGATATATGTACAATATAGTGGGTAAAACATATCCTTATGATGTACACTATTTAGCATTTGATATCATCATAGAGAATCCATATCAGCTTTTCAGACATAATTAGCCCTAAATCACTCAGGATAACATCTCAAGGTATTTACAACACATGTTTTTCTGCATGATAAGAAGAACGTACCAAAGGTCCGCTCTCTACAAACATAAATCCCTGTTGCAGTCCGATTTCTTCATATCTTTTGAATTCCTCGGGATGGACAAAACGGGCTACTTCCAGATGCATTTTAGTAGGTTGAAGATATTGCCCTAAAGTCAGCACATCTACTCCCGCTTCCAGAAGATCATTCATAGCTTCATATACTTCTTCCTCGGTCTCTCCACAACCCAGCATGATGCCAGTTTTGGTTCGTTTACCGTAATCTTTGATACGTTTCAGCTCTTCCAGACTACGCTCATACTTTGCCTGAGGACGTACCTTTCTGTATAACCTTTTGACAGTTTCCATATTATGAGACACCACTTCCTGGCCTGCAGAGATCATTAATTCCAGCGCATCCCAATCTCCTTTTACATCAGGTATTAAGGTTTCTATGGTCGTATCAGGACAAGCTATCTTAACAGCTTTGACTGTTTCATGCCAGATGCGGGCACCTTTATCAGGCAGCTCATCTCTGTTGACAGATGTAATTACTGCATGCTTTACACCCATCAAACGTACCGCTTCAGCCACTCTCTGGGGTTCTCCCTCATCTAAAGTTTTAGGTCTTCCTGTGGCCACTGCACAAAATGAACAGGAACGTGTGCATACATTTCCAAGAATCATGAATGTCGCGGTTCCTGCACCCCAGCATTCTCCCATATTGGGACAATTTCCGCTTTGACAGATCGTATGCAGCTTATGTCCGTCTACAAGAGATTTTACCTTTTTATACTCCTCTCCTATCGGGATTTTCACTTTTAACCAATCAGGCTTCCTGATTCTTTGTTTGTCTGAAAGAACAGTTTCCATGGTTATTTCTTTTTACCTAAGCTAATGCCCACGTATGCATTCACAAATAAAAATTTATTTTTTTCGGTCACCATAATAGGCACTCTACCAAAGTAACCATCAATACTCAAACCTACATCTACGGCTTTGATCATATTGTCCTGACTGGACCAGTCAAATTGAAAACCTGATTTCAAATGCAATCCCGGCCTGAACTTCATTTTCCATCCTACTCCCAGTCCTGCTCCACCGATGATATAATCATAGCTGGTAAATCTGTTATTTATTGCAGGATCATAAGTAACTACTTCATAGTAAGAACATAAATCATCGCCACAAACCCTTAAATAATAAGGTTTCAATAAGCCTAAAGAAACTCCTCCTGCATAGTAGTAATTGATCATCACTCCGTTTCTTCTTGCTTTTTCTGCCAAAAGAAATCGTTGCCCCATAGCAGCATGAATAGCGATCAGGGAATTCTGCTTACCGTAAATAAACGGCTTGATCCCATTACTGTTGAACCAGCCGGCATAAGGATCCTTATTCTGTCTGACTTGCTTGGGATGCTTATACATTCCAAGATCAAACTGATAAATAGTGCTTCTGGAATAATTTTTATATTTTGAGTATTCTCCTCCGATCTGCCACCCGTCTGATCTCAATCTGAAATTCATAGACCAGTTGGATTCATAAACGAATTCCTTACCTACATTACTGCTCAATCTGGGACGGGAAGGAGCTTCCTGACCGATAGCGTCAACGAGTAGTAATTGTAAAAAAGCAGCGATCAAGAAAATTCTGACTTTCATTTCTTAATTAATCCTATTCAACTAATTTAGTTCAAATACTTCAGATAAAAGCACAAGAAAACCTCCCTGAAATACTTATTGCATATTTTCTATGACTTCATCCGCTGCAATGGCAGTATGGGATGCATCAAAGGCTGCTTTGCCATCTTTAAAAACGATTATTTGTGGGGATTCATGAACAACTCCACTCAGCTGAGCGATCAAATCAGACACATTCCGATAAGATAACAAGTCCAGATAATAGACAGGAGCATCGGAAGCCCAGTCCCTTTCCAGCCTGTTTTTCACCATCGAGCTGATGGAGCATCTGGTGCTATGCTTAAAAACAGCAAAGACCTGTTGACTGGTCAACAAGTCTTTTATTTGTTCTTCACTTGTGATACTTATCCAGTTCAAAATTATCCTTGTTTAGCGTTTGTTTGCTCAGCTGTCACTTTGGAAAAAGTAGGACAACCGGTTCCCTTACGACCACAACTTACAGCTACTAACATCGTTACTGCTAATAATACTGCAACTACTCTTCTTTTTTGCATAAAAAATTACATTTTAAATAATAATGCAAAACTAATAAATATCTTGTGTTGTATGTCAGAAAAAAGTTATCATTTTATTGCTATCGGTGGCGCTGTCATGCATCAACTGGCATTGCATTTACACAATATGGGGTATCAGATTACGGGTTCCGATGATGCCATTTTTGATCCTGCCCTGACAAATCTTAAAAACCACGGTATCCTTCCCGGACAATTGGGCTGGTTTCCCGAACGCATTCATAAAGGATTGGATGCAGTTATTCTCGGAATGCATGCCCAGCAGGATAATCCGGAACTAAAAGCGGCTCAGGCATTGGGAATAAAAATCTATTCTTTCCCGGAATTTATTTTTGAACAATCAAAAGATAAAAAAAGAATTGTAGTAGCCGGTAGCCATGGAAAAACAACGACAACTTCCATGATTATGCACGTGCTGAACACTGCCGGAAAAGATTTTGATTACCTGGTAGGTGCACAGATTGAAGGATTTGATTATGTAGTTAAAACTTCTGCAAGCGCTTCATGCATCATTATTGAAGGTGATGAATATCTGACTTCACCACTGGATTTAAGATCTAAATTCCTGCATTACCATCCTCATATCGCGATCATTACGGGAATAGCATGGGATCATATCAATGTCTTTCCTACTTATCCTGAGTATGTAGATACTTTCAGAAAATTTATTCACTCAGTCACTGAAAAGATTTTCTACTATTACGATGATAAAGATCTCCAATTATTGGCACAAGAAGACCATATCGCAGAATTAATTCCTTACCATCCGCTGGATACTGAAATGGAAAATAATCAGGTTTCTATTTTGTATAAAGGCAAAAAATACCCGGTCCAGATCTTCGGAGAACATAATATGGCCAATCTCAGCGCGGCATTACACGTCTGTCTTGAATCAGGGATCACAGCCGAAGATTTCTTCCTGCATATCCGCTCTTTTAAAGGTGCTGCCAAAAGAATGGAATTATTAAGTGATGACACAGCGCAAAAAATTACGTTTTACAAAGATTTTGCCCATGCACCTTCCAAAGTAAAAGCTACTGTTAAAGCGATCAGAGCCCGGTATCCGGACAGAAAGCTTGTCACAGCTCTGGAACTGCACACATACAGCAGCTTGCAGAAAAATTTTATAGAACAATACAAAAATTCATTAGATGCTGCAGAAGCCGCTTGCGTGTATGTGGATAGTGAAGCACTAAAGCTCAAGAGAAGAGAACCTATTGAGTCAGAATGGCTTAAAGAACAATTCGGCAACTCTCATCTGTTCATACCCAAAGATTCCGAAGAGTTGAACTTTTGGATAAAAAAACAAACTGAGCCCAATACTGTAGTATTGCTCATGAGTTCAGGACATTGGGGCGGATTGGAGTTAAAAAAACTATATAACAAAGCAATTTAATTTGTTTTAACAATTCACAAGCTATTAAATTTCGTTATTTTGCAGTCCATGCAAAGGTCGGTAATTATTATCCCTACTTATAATGAGTTTGACAATATTCATCTCATAATAGAGGCAATTTCTGCCCTGCCTGAATCTTTTGACATTCTCATCATTGATGACAACTCTCCTGACGGTACGGCTTTAAAAGTCAAAGAAATACAGCCATCGAATCCGAATGTTCATTTACTGGAAAGAAGCGGAAAATTAGGATTAGGCACTGCTTACATTACCGGGTTTAAATGGGCTTTGAATAAAGGATATGATTATATCTTTGAAATGGATGCCGACTTCTCACATAACCCTGAATCTTTGATTCCATTACTGAATGCCTGCAAAAATGGTGCTGACATGTCAGTGGGTTCCAGATATATCAGAGGTGGTAAAGTCATCAACTGGCCTAAAGACAGGATTATGATGTCTTATTTTGCCTCTATTTATGTCCGCATTATCACATGGATGCCTGTAGCTGATACTACCGGAGGATTTGTGTGCTATAAGAAGAATACGCTGTTAGGGATTAATCTTGACAAAATTACTTTTATCGGATATGCTTTTCAAATTGAAATGAAGTATGCAGTCTGGTCCAGTGGGTTTAAAATCAAGGAAGTACCTATTACTTTCAAAGATCGTGTTTTAGGTGTTTCTAAAATGTCTACTAAAATATTCAAAGAAGCATTCTGGGGAGTTCTTCAAATCAGGAAAAACACACTTTTATCCAAAGATCATTATAAGGCAAAAAGCTCTTCTATTTAATTGACTTCACATGCCAGAGATACCCAAACTGGATCTGAAAGCTGAATTGTCTTTGATTCTGATTGATATAACCAATCCGGTCAGAATTGTAGATGTCCAGTAACCCAATATTCGTTCTAAAACCAGTATGCAATAACCCGGGCCCCAGCTTAACACTCATACCTGCACCAAGTACCATACTCAGATCAAACCTTTTGGTAGGAAGCGGTAATGGTTTGTTGTAAATAAATTCCGTAGACTCACTCGCTATCGGTTGTCCGTCTACAAAAGTAGTAGTCTGATCATAGATCCCTGAAACATAAGATGGCGCAAAGCCTATCTCTACAAATTCAGTAAACCGGTGATTTCCTATAGATGCATGTAACAAAACAGGAAATTCCAGATAATGTAACCTTCTTTGATAAATTGAAAGCGTATCGTTGAACTCATTCTTAAATCTGATACCTTTCAGTGAATAATTAGCTTCCGCCATTAAACCGATATGCTGTCTGAATCTTATCCATAGCACAGCTCCGATATTAGGATTTACGGCAAACTTTCCGTCATCATTTCTGATCACTGTATTTCTCTGCTTGGCACCACCAAAACCAAACCTGAAACCGGAATAAATCCTGATCCTATCAGATATAGACGCGGTATCCGTGCTTTCAGCTTTCAGGGAAGAAAAAGCCAGTAAAGTCATTAGGACAAAGAGGAATCTTTTCATTATTTTCAAAGATACATGAAGATATCTACTTGACTATCTATAATATTATGTTAAAATAACAGAAAAGGAGAAAATATTTTTGGGGAAAAAGATTTTTAGGCATTAGATTTGAAGAACTAGTATTAAAAACCAAAAGTAATTTTTATGAAAAAATTCATGTTATCTCTAACGCTTTTACTATCTGTTTTTTTTGTTGCTAACGCACAAAGCACTGCAGGTCCGGTAATTACCTGGGAAGCTACAACTATTGACTATGGTACAATTCAACAAGGTGAGAATGGATCACGTGAGTTTGTACTGACAAACACCGGCAATGCGCCTTTGATTATTTCCAATGCGACCGGCTCTTGCGGTTGTACAGTTCCGGTTTGGCCAAAAGAACCAATTCTTCCTGGTCAAAAAAGTACTATCAAAGTAAACTATGACACTAACAGAACAGGTTCTTTCACTAAATCTGTAACTGTTGTAAGTAACGCAGCTAACTCTACTGATGTATTACAAATCAAAGGTAACGTATTACCTAAGGAGTAATCCAAATCAGTTTTTAATAAAAATGGCATCCGGTAGGATGCCATTTTTATTTTATAATATTCTCTGAATTATGCCTTATCAGCATCTACACCTTCTCCCTGAAACATAACATCCATTAACCAGAGATATAAAACTCTTGACAGCCTGAATACGAATGGCCAAAGTAAAAACAATACAATTGAGTTTGCAATCAGATAAATATAGATTCTCCCAAACCCAAAAATCAAAGCGTAAAGAATAAAGGTAGCTACTGATAATCCTATACACAATCCGTAGCTGATATACATGGCTCCAAAATAAAAACCGGTTTCCGGCTCAAAATCCATCTGGCATTTACTGCAATATCTATTCATTTTATCATAGTTATAGATATTATAAGGATTTGGATCTTTAAACATTTCACCTTGTCCGCACCTCGGACATTTCGAGTGTAGCAATACCTTCAATGCACTTCTTTGCTTCTTCAATTCTTTGACATCTCTTGCCATTATCAGATCTTTTAGCACCAATTCAATAAAACAGAAATTCTGTCAGTAAATCCTTTTGAATTTCCGAAGCAAAAATAACTCATTCATTTCTCCTAAAAAGTAACATTGGTAACACTCCGGTTCAATTTACTATTACCATTTAGTTACGTCAGTCAATTTCCGGCTGCTATTGTTCGTTTCTGTGTGCCGGAAACCTGGAGTCTTTCGGATAAGCGAAAAACTTCAGATACTCACCTTTATTGATATCTTTTTGTATCTGTCTCCAGAACTTCGCCTGAAAGATATCAGCATGCTCCTGCATAAATAATGCTCCCACCGGTCCGTCAGGAACCATGAAATTTTTAAACTCTTCAGGGAAAATATCATGATGTTCTACAGAAAACGAAGTCTCATGACCATACATCTCCTCTCCTTCTATGATCTCAGGCAATTTCCGGAAACGGCACTCTGTCACTTGTGAGATTTCATCATAATCGTAGAAAATCACCCTGCCGTGACGAGTAACTCCAAAGTTTTTCAGCAACAAATCACCCGGAAAGATATTGGCCTTTGCCAGCTCTTTAATACAATCGCCATAATCAATCATCGCTTTGCAGGTATCCACCAGGCTTGCTTTTTCCAGATACAGGTTCAATGGTTCCATTTTGCGCTCCATGTAACAATGCAACACTGTCACATAATCATCTTCTATCACAACAGATTTTGTAGCTACCAGTCTAAACTCTTCAATCAGCTCTTCTGAAAAAAGGTGTCGTGGGAAACGCAAATGCTCAAACTGATGTGCATAAGCCATACGTCCTACACGGTCACTGAGCTCCACTTCCTGGTATTTTCTGATCACCTGGGCTCTGGTGACATTTTTAGGATTGTCAAATTTATCCTTGATAATTTTAAATACAAAAGGGTAATTCGTCAACGTAAATACACACATGACCATTCCTTTGATGCCCGGAGCTATGATAAACTTATCATCGTAATTTCTGACATAATTCATCAAGTCCCGGTACATAGTGGTTTTACCGTTGCGGAAGTAACCAATAGCATCGTATAGCTCTGCAATAGGCTTGTATGGCATGATCGTTTTCAGGTAATCAATCAATTCTACCGGCTTGCGCGTATTGGCCATAAACGATGATCTCGTAAAGCTGAACATGATGCTGATGTCAGAAACATTATTGACAAATGCATCTACATACAACCCCTTCTCTTCATTCAGTATAGCAATCACGAAAGGCATTACCCAACGTCTGTACCTTAATTTCCCAACGATAAAAGCTCCTCTGTTTCTGTAGAAAATTGTATTTACTAATTCTATACAGTCCAGAAAGAGGTTGTTTTTCTGGAAAATCATCACAGGAGTCAATTCATCCATAATGGCCTTACAATCTCTGTCGATGTCTTCCCATTCTACCTTAAAATCCATTGACAACAGGATATCCTTAAAAACATCAGAAGTCAGCTTATGTACAGTCATCTCCCGATATACTTTCGGCTCTGTAAACTCTACAACATGGTAATCTTCATTATTAAAAAATTCAAATTGCTCACTAAAACCTACATTGACAGAATTGAATACTTTTCTGGAGATAGAATTATAAAAAGTTTCGGTATTGGGCTTATCGTAACGATTCTGAATTAAATGTGAATAATAATGTTTGATCTTTTCCCAGGCATCTATACTATGGAGCTGATCTCTCATGATTGCTTCGATCTGGTCGTATGTCGTACGAACCATCCCTCCGTACAAATTGTACCTTTTTACTGCCAGCCCAAATAATTCCTTATACTTTCTTTCCTCAAAATGACTTTTCCCCTGACTGGTATATTCCAGAAAATTATTAATCAAAATATCCCAGCTGTCATGAATCAGTCTAGCCACTTCCCATTCAATATTTCCTGCTACAGCAGACGTGGATTTAACAGTATTTGCCATAATTTTATCTCTATCCGGTATATTTATACCCTGCTCAAGATAAAAAAATATACGCTACTTACGGCTTTACTCTCCGGCAAAAGCAGTATATAATAATTAAATGTATTTGCTAATTTTGACTCATGCCGTTGATCAGCACAATTGTACCCATCTTTAACGAGGAAGATAATATCCGTCCTCTTTATGACAGGCTTTCTAAAACGCTTTCTTCCTTAACCGCTGATAATTATGAAATCATCTTTGTCAACGATGGCAGTAAGGATTCGAGTATTTCTATTATCAAATCATTGGCAAGTCAGGATGGAAAAATCAGATTTATCGATTTAAGCAGAAATTTTGGTCACCAGAATGCTGTTTTTGCCGGAATGGATCACAGTACCGGGGATGCTGTGGTGATTATTGACGCTGATTTACAGGATCCACCTGAAGTAATTGCTGATTTATACAAAAAGCTGCAGGAAGGTTATGATGTGGTATACGCCCAGAGAATTGCACGGAAAGGAGAATCATGGCATAAGCTGTTGACGGCCAAATATTTTTATCTGCTTATCAATAAGCTGTCAGAAGTTGCCATACCATTAGATACGGGAGATTTCAGGATCATATCTAAAAAAGTTTGTGAGACTGTTTGTAATATGCCTGAAAGAAATAAATTTTTGAGGGGACAGATAGCCTGGACCGGATTTCAACAAACTTATGTAGAATATGAACGTCATGCAAGACATAGCGGAGAGACCAAATATTCTTACAGCAAGATGTTCAAATTTGCTATGGATGGTATCAGTGCATTTTCAAATTTCCCACTTAAAATGGCTACCTGGCTGGGCTTCATCACTGCAGGAATAGCCGTTGGAATGTTTGTCAGAACATTTTATGTAAGATTATTTACCGATGATTTTGTAAAAGGATGGCCTTCATTAATGGTCACCATGCTATTTATTGGTGGTGTACAGTTGATCTGTATCGGTATTTTAGGTGAATACCTGGGCAGAGTACTGGATAATGTCAGAGGTCGCCCGCCCTACGTGGTCAGGGACTCTAATATTGAAAAGCAGTAATCAATGCGGACGAATATCCAACTTTTTATATTGCCAATTGTTGCCTTATTTCTTGCATGCCGACAATCGGACGGCAAAAAGAATGTCACCGATACCGTGCAGGAAAACCTTGAAAAAGAAATTGAAGAACAAAGAATTGCAGACAGCATAAGGCACGAAAAAGTTTTGGAGGAAGCACTGAAAATTGCAAGCCAAAATATTGAAAAGGACATATTTATTGAACAATATAAAACCGTAGCAGACAGTATTCCTGTGGATGTAGAAATCAATTCGAGCTACCATTTCACCAAAAATCAAGTGCACTTAATCATCCGAAGAAGTGATTCTGGCACGACCTATATCGACATCTACGCCAGAAAGGGCAATGAATTTGAGAAAGTGCTTTCCCACGAAGAATCATCCATGGTCTATATTAATGACACCATCCGGGATATTGACGGAGACGGACTCAGTGATTTTGTCGTAAACGGATACGGAGCCAGTGGATGTTGCCTAAAAGCCTTTAGCGAAGTCTATTTGTTACGACCCGATAAATTATCTTTTTCTAATAGTTTTTGGTTTATCAACCCGACTTTTTCACCAAAAGAAAAGGTCATCAGGGGCATTTGCTACGGACATTTCGGAGAAACGGAAATGTATAAATACAAATGGAACGGAGAAAAAATAGATACGATAGAGTATGTCTCTCATGAAAAAAACGACAAGGGCGTGAAAACCGGAAAAATTATCCTGTCAAAAGACAGACCATACAGTAAGGTCATAAAGGTTTTAGATTTAGTTCCAACAGAATACTATAACATTGACGGATACGACTGGTTTGCAGGAAGTTGGGAGTAAAAGTCCGTACATTCCACTTGTCTGTAAAGACTGATGGTATTTTCAAACACGAATTTCACAGATTAGCACGAATGTTTTAATTCGTATCACTAGCACCTGATACCGATATATTAGAAGTGGGATACTTTCAGTATGACATTTTATACAAAAAGATTGGCTTTAGAGCAACATTTCTTTTCACAATAATTTCAGTAACCCAACCAATTCATCATTCAGACTTTTCACAGAAAGCGGTAAATCCCAGTTTTCTTTATTCCTTCGTTCCACATAATTAGAGACAGAACGAATCTCTATGCAAGGTTTATTTAATTCATTCAGCACATTGAAGAAAGCCAGACCTTCCATGTTTTCTATATCAGCCGGATATTTTTTTATAATCATGGCAATCGTTTCTTCTTTGCCATGGACTTTATTGACCGTCAAAGAAGAAGATTTTCTCAAATGTGAGATGGCAGCATGATGAATCAATTCTCCTACAGGTTTCAACAAACCATGCTCAAATTCATCTTCTCTTTTTTCCAGAAATCCTAAGTCATAGAAATCTTTAAACTCATCACCGTCTTCTACTCCAAAATCACCATAGGTCTCAGAAATCACCTGCACGACCTCACCTATCTTTATATCTCTGTTGAAAGAACCCGCTACTCCTGCATCAATATAGACATCTCTGTTATGTCTCATTGCATAAATAGCCAGATGTGTTGCCGTCTGCATCATTCCCATTCCCGTAATCAGCACATGAATTTTCTGATCTTTGGAAGCCCAGAATTTACCTTTCTCAATTTCTTCCAACTGAAAATGCTGTATCAATGGGGTGACCTCCATCCTGGTAGCAGCGACTACGGTGACTAACATAAGGTAAATATAATGCGATGGTATAGGATTAACTTATTCCTTTGGATTATCTTTGCAAAAAAATTATAGGGATGGTGTACCTGACCCGCAGGGAAACATTTAATGCAGCTCACAGATTGTATAATCAATATTGGTCAGAAGAAACCAATGCTGAAGTTTTTGGCAAATGCGCCAATAAAAACTGGCATGGACATAATTATGTTCTGTATATCACGGTAAAAGGTCATCCTCATCCTGATACAGGATTTATCATGAACGTAAAAGAACTGAGTGCTATCATCAAGAAATATGTGGTAGATAAGCTGGATCATACTAATCTGAACCTGGATGTAGATTTCATCCCTAAAAACATCCATCCCACTACAGAAAATCTGGTAAAACTCATCTGGGAGCAGCTAACCCCTCACATTACTGAGTGCCAGCTGCACTGTGTTAAGTTATACGAAACGGAGAATATCTACTGTGAATATTACGGAGAATAATGTCTTCTCATCATTTCACCTGGGCTTGTAAACATTATCATGAACTCAGCAAAGAAGAGTTCCATCATATTGTTCGCAAACGTATCGAGGTATTTATTCTGGAACAGGATTGTCCATATCAGGATTTAGATCATAAAGATGTCGATGCATATCATCTTTCCATATTTCTGGACAATGAGCTAGTGGCTTATTGCAGAATCATTCCTGAAGGCATTTCTTACAGTGGTTATTCATCCATAGGAAGAGTACTGTCAGTACAATCAGCCAGAAGAACCGGAGCCGGAAGATTTCTTATGGAGAAAAGCATTGAACTCTGCAAAGAGCTTTTTCCAAACTTCCCGATTAAAATAAGTGCTCAGGAATATCTGGACAACTTCTATCAGTCTTTGGGATTTGTTCCTACTGGTGACAGATATATGGAGGACGGAATTCCTCATATTTCCATGATACATCCTTAATCTTTATCTTGCAAAAATGAGCTATATACGTGTCTGTTGTGCAGTCATCAGAAAAGACAGCTTTTTTCTTGCAGTGCAAAGAAGTGCTCTGATGTCACATCCTCTTAAATGGGAATTCCCCGGGGGTAAAATTGAGAACGGCGAAACTCCTGAATCTGCGCTCATCCGGGAAATCAAAGAAGAGCTTTCTGTAGAGATCGAAACAGGACAAGCTTTAGGTTCTGTCAAATTCAATTATCCCGGAAAATCAATTGAGCTGATTCCTTTTCTTGCCTTGATTAAAAGCGGTGAAATTTCTCTCACAGAACATCAGGCTTTCCGTTGGCTACAAAAGGATGAATTGCAATCTCTGGATTGGGCAGAAGCAGATATCCCGATCATAGAAGGACTCATTCAACTATCATGATAAAGAAACAGCCCGGTAAAATTTTACCGGGCTGTTTTAATATTCAGAGCTTTTCAGGATTATTTCACCTGAATCACTTTCAATTCAACTCTTCTTTCATAAGCTGCATCAGTGCTGTAGATTGATTTAGCTTTATCTTTTGGATCACTGCTGATAGCATCATCAGCCTGGGCTGCTCCATAAGCTTTCTGATCAAATGACAGCTGTCCGTTGTCCATATATTTCACCAATGCTCCGTTGTTCCATTTTTTCAGGTAGTTAATCAATGCAACAGCTCTGCGTTTTGTAAGATTCACATTGTAACCAGAGCTTGCCAGCGGAGAAGCAAAACCTCTCACTTCTGCTACAATTGATTTACCTTCTTTCAATAGCTCTTCAACATCTATCAACAATGTCTCTAGCTCAGTATTGGCAGATTTTACTTTATCAGCAAATTTCGAAGACTGATCATTTGTGATCTTATCCAACTCAGAGATGTATTTATTATACGTTTCGTCGTAAGAAACGGAAGTCGTTGTATCTCTTGTTCTTGGATTAGGCTGATCGTTAGCATAGAACAACTCCACAGCAGCTCTTAGCTTCAGTACTTCAATCAAAGAATCTACTTTATTGATTTTTGGAGTTTCTATTACAAATGGAGTTTCAGGCACAGCGATTTCTTCTACTACTTCAGGTTCCGGTTCCTCAACAGGTATTTCTACCGGTGGCTCAAATAACTCAGGCTCCGGTTTCTTCTTTTTCTCCCATTCGTAGTTCAAAGCAAGCTCATAAGCACCTCTGCCGCTTGTAGCTGTTCTCAGATCAGATGTATTACCATCAAATGCAAATCCGATCTTCAGATCTTTCCAGTTCAACCCTACATAGCCTACAACTGCGTCTCCGACTCTGTAACCAGGGCCAAACTGTAGTTCTGTGTTTTTGAGTCCCTCCACAGCTTTACCCAGCTTTACACCAAAAAGCGCCTGAATCAAAGTCTCCTGTGCTTTGTTCTGGTTTTGATAATACACTCCCGGATTAAAAGTCCAGTCAGACTGTCCAAGGTCTACATTAGCTTTGGTATATGCCATTACTCTTGGAGAGACAGAAGCTTCTGATCCTGAAAGGAAACTATAATTCGGGCTTGTCAGATTAAATGCTGAAACTCCAAAATCGATTCCACCGATCTCTTTCAATTCAGAATGAAAATTTAATCCTACTCCCAGATCAAAATATCCTGCATTATCACCTGCAATTTGCTCGCCATGTGCCATGTCAGGATTATATGTTACCCCGTCAAACTGAGAATCAAATTTCAGCTTTGAAAAGTCAATTTGTTTTCTGGCATATGCACCATTGATACCTAACTGGATAACCTGTTTGTTATCATTAAAATATTTACCGATTGCTGCAGAGATTGCCGGTCTGAAAGTGGTCAAAGCACCATCTCCGGCTTTGTCGTATAGCAACTGAGCTCCTAAGCCCAGTCTCCATCCTGATTCCTCATTGTGGAAGATATTTCTGTCATAACCAATATTGGTAGTACTATAAGGTACAGGTATAGCCCTCCATTGATCTCTGTATATTCCTGTTAAACGATTTTTCTTTTTAGCAAAACCAGTGTTCGCCGGATTCAAATACACCGGATTAAGATGTATCAGACTCCAGTGAAAATCCTGAGCATTTACCAACTGTGGCAGAAGAATTACACAGCAAACAAGCGTCAATATTCTATTCATATTACTTAAGCTATATTTTAGGGTATTCACTTCAATTTATTTGATTCATGTTTTGACAAATATAAAGAAGTATTGTCTTACAAAACACCAAAGTTTTTTCATCAGACTATACCAAGGACAAAAGTACAATAGTAAAAGGAAATTGAAGATATTATTTTCAGAATTTCTATAAAATAATGATACTAAAAATCTACCTGTAATATATTAGCCTTTATCTTCTGATATACCCCATCTGTACGTTGGCTTATCGAATCCGGCCAAATCCAGAACCCTGTCCGTAACTGTAGCTGCCAACGCTTCAAAAGTAGCCGGGCGACTATAAAATGACGGAGTTGCGGGACAAATAATTCCGCCACTCTCAGTAATGGTCAGCATATTTCTGATCTGAATGAGATTCAATGGTGTTTCTCTTGTGACTAAAATCAATTTTCTGCGCTCTTTTAAAATGACATCTGCAGCTCTCGTCAAAAGATCATCTGAAATACCATGTGCAATGCGTCCCATCGTTCCCATAGAGCAAGGCACGACGATCATTGTATCATATTTTGCTGACCCGGATGCGAAAGGCGCATTGAAATCATATTTATCATATACTTTAAAAGGAATTGTCTTATAATCAGTATTCTGCAATTCTTCTTCCCATACCTGACAGGCATTCTTTGACATCAAAACGGCCACACTTTCCCATTGGTCCTGAATTTCCATCAGACTTTTCAATAAAACTTTGGCGTAAACAGCACCACTCGCCCCAGTGATTGCAACAACAATTCTCCTTTTCAAGATTAAAATGTTTGGTTCAGTGAAAAATTTCAGCTAAAATCTTTGACAAAGTTGGTATTAATTTTGTTCTTTGAAGTACAAACCATGTTAATGAAAAAGAAAAAATACACCTGGCTACTTTTTTTCCCTGCCGTTTTGGCTGTTGCTACATTTTCAATGGCATTCATGAAATCCGTTGAGGAGACAGAACAAACCAATGCAATAAAATGGATGACCCTGCAGGAAGTAGAAGCTGCGCAGAAAGTTTCACCTAAGCCTGTGATCGTTGATCTGTATACTTCATGGTGCGTGTGGTGCAAAAAAATGGATGAAAGTACTTTCTCCGATCCCGGAGTTGTTCAGTATATCAATCAGAAGTTTTATGCTGTAAAATTTGACGCAGAAGCTGATGTGAATGTTCAGTTTAAAGGAAACAGCTATGCTCTGGAGACGGTCAATAACAGAAAAGTTCATAAGCTTGCCTGGGAATGGGGAAATGTCAATAACAGAATCGGCTATCCTACATTAGTAGTATTAGATGCTAAAATGGATAAGATGCAGACTTTCCCTGGCTTTAAAGATGTAGATGCTATGAAATCTCTGGCACAATATTTCGGAGAAAACATTTACAAAACAAAATCCTGGCAAGATTACTTAAGCAGCGGAAAATAATCACATGAAAAATATAAAATCCTTACTCTCTGTAGCTGTTATTTTGATTGCATTTTCATGCAAGGCGAATACAAATGAGGTTATTGCTCAATCTGAAAATGCAGCTGACACAGCTATTCAATGGATGTCATTTGAAGAAGCTGTTAAAAGAGCTCAGACTGATAAAAATCCTAAAAACATCTTTATTGATTTTTACACACACTGGTGCGGCTGGTGTAAAGTCATGGATAAACAGACTTTTACTGACCCGAATGTCATCAGGCTGATGAATCAATATTTTTATCCGGTAAAATTCAATGCAGAAGGCAAAGATCCTATAAAGTTTATGGATAAAGAGTATGTTTTCGTGGCAGAAGGAAGAAACGGGTATCATCAATTGGCTGCAGAAATCATGCAGGGCAAATTATCTTATCCGACATTTGTATTTCTGAATCCTCAATTTCAGATCATTACTCCTATCAGTGGCTTTGTAAAACCGGAAGAATTCGAGCCGATCGTAAATTTCTTAGGGCAGAATTTATATCTGAGTGAAAACGGCGGTAACTGGGAAAATTACAGAAACGCATACCAAAGAGGGCAGAAATAAATCTTTCATTGGTTCAGAAAAAGCATCTTCTTATCCGGAAGGTGCTTTTTTGTTTTCCGGCTATATAGCAAATACATGCTTTCCTAACTTATCCTCATGCACGTAGTTGACCACGCGGGGCCACAATGGCTTTATCATCTCTTTCTCCCATCTGTCTATTTTCCCGGAAAGCTCCTGTACCTTTTCCGGATATTTGCCGGCAACATTATTTTTCTCGGAAATATCAGACGACAAATCATACAATAAAACTGTATTATCAAACTCATTAATGATGAGCTTCCATCTGTCTGACAGAACAGCTTTATTGAAATCACTTCTCCAGAAAAGATCTTTATGGGGTACTTCCTTTGTACCTCCTGTAATGTAAGGAATCAGGTTCACACCATCATACACTCTGTCATCCGGTAAAGAAACATCCAGAATTGCTGCAATAGTTGAAAAAATATCCAGAGAAATTACTGGCTCATGATATTTCTTTCCACCGGAAAACATAGCAGGATATCTGATCATAAACGGTACTTTCAGCCCTCCTTCAAAATTTGTAAACTTACCGCCCCGATATGGATAATTATCTGTAGTACCATTTGAACCGGCTCCTCCATTATCACTTAAAAACACCACAATTGTATTTTCCGCCAACTGAAGACTATCCAGCTTATTCAGTAACCGACCTATTTCATCATCCAGATTTTTAATCATTGCTGCATAAACTCTTTTGACAGGGTCTTTTATGTGGGTAAACTGATCAAAATATTTCTTCTGTGCCTGTAGTGGCGCGTGCGGTGCATTGTATGGCAAATACAAAAAGAATGGCTGATCTTTATTGTTATCAACAAATTGAATAGCTTCATCTGTCAATGCATCCGTCAGATACTTCAACTCTTCCTGCTCTTCACAGCAGTTCCTGAGAATAGCACAATTTCCTGTACGCCCTGCCGCCTGCCTCCATTGGTGATAATCCATGTATTCTTTAGTAATCGGCATGTTTACAATATCCTTTGCCGACGGATCTTCATACAATGTAAAAGCTTCGTAGAAACCATATTGATAGTCAAATCCTCTTGCACATGGCTTTGCAAAATCGGCTGAACCCAGATGCCATTTTCCTATCAATGCCGTTGAATAATCATATTTTTTAAGAAATTCTGCCAGTGTAATCTCAGACGGAGCAAGCCCTTGTCTCATTCTGTCCGCAGAAGATGGAACCCTTTTTGACTTCACAGGAGTCAAAGGTTTGAATCTTGGCATCATCTTAAAAACAAAGTACTCGAGCATATTTCTCAGATATCTGTGATTAGGCTGCAATTCGTGACCGAACCTGTTTTGGTACCTTCCTGTCAATAATCCTGCCCGGGACGGCGAGCAAACCGGTGAAGAAATGTAACCATTGCTGAATGTTACTCCTTCCTGCCCTATCCTGTCAATATTGGGTGTGCTGATGAATTTATTACCATACAATGATATATCCGTCTGTCCTAAATCATCCGCCAGAATCACAATAACATTAGGCCGGTTTGATTCACCTTTTTGAATTACTGTTTCGGATAAAAATTCCTTCTTCCCCTGAATCAGATGATCATCAAAATAAATTGAATATTCATCTCCTTCATAGGTTTTAAACATAAATGAGGAAGTAATAACTGCAATTATCAGTACCGGAATGACTATAGAATTTTTATTGAATTTTATCATCATCTGCTCAGTTTATCATAGCTTGTTAATAAATCTTAATTTTCTTCAAAAGAACAAAATAAAACTATCAATTCTATAGTTTTTATAGACTATTTAAAACTTAATAATCTATTTCTATATAATTCGTAAGAAAGTAGATAGTAATAAGCTTAAATAATAGTTTGCTTTATTTGAACTGATACTATAACATTAATCTACAATGTTATTATTTTCAATCTGATATACTATTTCAGGAAAATTCCGGGATTCCATTTCAGCTATTTTATGCAAAAACAACTCTAAGCCTTCTCTTTTTTTATCATCCAGATCATAGCTGATATATTTCCGATAATAATCTTCAAGCTTAAAGGCTGGTGTATTCACTTCTGACAGATCTTCAATAATTTCATCTAAAGATTTCATTCCTGTAGTACAGGCTTCTTCAAATATCTCTAAAAAATGCTGATTTAGCGCAAATGGTGAAACCCAGGCTGCAAATACGAAAGGTAAACCTGTATACTTTTCCCAGATTTCTCCTAAATCGTAGATATAGCTAAAACGGCCAAACAGATCTATCGTTCTGTCCCCTATCACCACTGCTGCTGTAGTATTTCTGATCTGAGATTCAAATCCCGGAGAAGATGTGTGATACTCCGGTTGAATTTTCCAGTATTCATTGGCCAGAATCTGAAATAACCTTACGGATGTTCTGGATTGATAATCCAGTATTACATCTTTAACTTCATGAATAGGAACGTCTGAAAACAAACAGACTGTCTGTACTTTCCCAACAGAACCGATACAATATGAGCTGGCGATATGTGGTGTTGCCAATTGCAAAATCATCGCCGCAGGAATGAGTGCCAAATCTGTTCTGCCCTGAATGAGACTTTCGGCACACTGAGCAGGATATTCTTCTACTAAATCTATACACTCCTGAAGCTTCTCAGATTTTTGAAAGCCGTAAATAAATGGCTTAGAATTTAAATAATTGACTACAGATACCTTATAACGTTGCATGTTCTTCTAATAAATGGCTGGTGTCATTAGCAACTTCCACTTCAAAAACACCGTTTTCCAGAGAAAGTTTGTACAGGCAAGTGTTATTGTGCTTAAATGTATCCATTTCCGAAAGAGATTTATTCAGGAATCCGCATAATAATGCTCTGATAGCTCTTCCATGTGAACACAATAAAAGATTTTCAAAATCTGCCTCCCGCAATTCTTCTATCAGAGCTATTTGTCTGGATTGCAGCTCAAGCGGACTTTCTCCACCTTCAATTTTGTTGTGCAAATGCCCTTCTGTCCAGCTCTGGAGAATAGAATAATACGCGCCTTCCAGAATTGAATCATGTTCGACTCCTTCAAAAATTCCCCAGTCAATTTCATCCAGCTCTACCCTCACCTGATGCTCCAAACCGGTTTCAATAAAAGGCAGAACTGTCTGATGTGTACGATTTAATGTAGATGTATATACTGCATCAAACGGTACCTCCTTATATCTGTCGAAAAAACGCTGAGCCTGCCATATACCGGTATCATTGAGACTGGAATTGATTCCTCTTCCCTGTACTACACCTTTTAAATTATAGTCTGTCTGACCGTGACGAATGAGATAAATATATTTCTTCATGATTAGTACATTCTCGGCTGGTTTACTAAATCTTCTTCAAACACGTGCTCTGTATAATCTTTTATCACCTGATAGGTAGTATCCCTCTCTATAGGCTGGCGTCCAATCGCACGGATGAGATTACATAATTCTCTGGTGCTCAATGCCGGAGCCTGTTCTTCCGCTCCTGCCATGCTATAGATCTTGGTAGAGTCATCAATGGTTCCGTCAATATCATTCACGCCAAAATTCAATGACATCTGTGCTGTATTTCTGCCTATCATCGGCCAGTATGCTTTCAGATGCGGAAAGTTGTCCATGTAGATTCTGCTTACTGCGTAATTTCTCAGGTCTTCCACTACGCTTACTTCAGGAATACCGGACATCTGATTGTCTTTATTCCTGAATTTCAATGGAATAAATGTATTGAAGCCCCCTGTTTCATCCTGCAGATTTCTCAATTGCTCCATGTGATCCACTCTGTGCCAGAATTTTTCAATATGTCCGTATAGCATAGTAGCATTGGAGGGCATACCTAATTCATGAGCTGTTTTATGGATCTCCAGCCATTGATCGCCGGTACATTTATCTTCACAGATTTGTATTCTGACTTCAGGATGGAAAAGTTCCGCTCCGCCCCCAGGTAATGAATCCTGTCCGCAATCCTTTAAATACTGTAATGCTTCGCGGTACGATTTTTTAGCCTTACGTGCCATGTATTCCAATTCTACTGCTGTAAAAGCTTTTACATGTATATCCGGGCGAATTTCTTTCACAGATTTAATGAGTTCTCCGAAGAATTCAAGTCCCATTTTAGGATGTACTCCGCCTACGATATGCACCTCTGTTACAGGTTCATCTTTATACGATCTTACGATATCCAGCATCTGCTCTGTACTCATCTCCCATGCATCATGACGATGCTTCAGAAGCTTGGAATAAGAGCAAAATTTACAATCAAAGACACAGATATTTGTCGGTTCTATATGGAAATTCCTGTTGAAATATGTTTTATCACCGTGCTTCTGATTTCTGATATAATTGGCAAGGGCTCCCAGAAAACCCAGCTCACCTTCTTCGTATAACAATACTCCTTCATCAAAAGAAGCCCTTTCACCTCTTAATACCTTATCTGCTATTCTGCTGAGTCCGGTGGACAATTTCATATTATCCAGTAAAACAGTAAGGTCTTGTTGAGTACTTCTCATAATTAGATATATAACATACAAATTTAAGTTTTGCTTTTAAAGTTATTGTAAACACTGTCTGAATTATTATACCAAAGGTCAATACAGGGTAATTTATAATGGCTCTAATTAGTGCACCAGACAAATAGGATTTTCAATAATTGACGATTTGTTGACACGAAAGATTTCAGGATTGCCTCAAAGGTTGGTTACTTCGCAGTGTCAAACTGACAATTATGGAAAATAAAAGTCTTTTAAAGCAATTCAGTCTTATTGCGATATTGGAAGGTATTTCTTATCTCATTCTTCTGGGCATAGCGATGCCTTTAAAATATTTTGCAGATATGCCTGAATATGTATCCTGGGTAGGAAGAATTCACGGCGGACTGACTGTCGCATTTGTGATCTGGCTATACCTTTGCCACAGCACTTACAAATGGGATACTAAGTTTTCAGCGAAAGGATTCGTACTTTCTTTGATTCCATTCGGAGCATTTATCTTCGATAAAGAACTGAAAGCCCAGCTGTAAGTTTTAATAAGCAATAGCCTAAAAGTCCGGTTCATTGACTGAGCCGGACTTTTTTATGTATATACCATATCGGAACCAATACTATATTCTGATATTCATCATATTTAAGAACAATTTAAAATATCTAAAAAATAGCTGAATTTTTAACGATAACATAAAACAAACACCTAAACAATCAGATTTTTACGAAAACCTTGAAAATTATCAAATCGCCATTTTCAAAACCCTCTGTTTTTTCATATCTTTAGAAAATTCCAAAGACCATAAAATGAAAAACACTTCGTAGATGACCTTTGCTATCTTATCCAGCTTTATATTATCAATATTTATACTATTTATAGGAAAGTATCTAAGAAGCAGTGCATTTAAATGGCTATCTCTTTTTCCTTTTTCCCTTTTTCTTTTCTTCAGTACATTTATTCAGGGGCTTGAATCCGGCGATTACTGGTTTCGAAATTCCTGGATACCTCAGCTTGGTATTTCATTCGATTTCAAACTGGATGGTCTGTCTTCCTTGTTTGCATTGCTGATAACAGGAATTGGTACACTCGTTTATTTTTACGCAGCCTCCTATCTCAAAGGACACGAGTATATCAATAGATTTTTCTGTTATCTGAGCATATTCATGGGTTCAATGTTAGGTTTAGTTCTTTCAGATAATATACTGACAATGTTTATCTTCTGGGAATTAACCAGCATTTCATCCTTTTTTCTGATCGGTTTCGATAATAACAATGAAGAATCAAGAAAAAGCGCATTATTAGCGCTTGGAGTTACCGGGCTTGGCGGATTCTTTTTGATGGCCGGGGCTATTTGCCTGGGAAACATTTCCGGCACATACTCTTTATATGAAATGCTGAACAGCTCCTATGATATAAAAAGCAGTCCTCTTTATCCACTGATAGCCATTTTTATATTTGGCGGAGCATTTACCAAATCTGCTCAGTTTCCATTTCATTTCTGGCTTCCCGGTGCCATGAAAGCACCAACGCCTGTCTCAGCTTACCTGCACTCTGCAACTATGGTAAAGGCGGGTATATATCTCTTAGCAAGATTAACACCTATTTTAGGAGACACTCCTGTCTGGAATCACACACTAATGATAGTCGGAGGCATTACCATGGTATATGCCGCCATTCATTCATTATTCAGAATAGATTTAAAAAGCATTCTGGCTTATTCTACTATTGCAGCTTTGGGAATGATGGTATTTTTATTGGGTATCGGTAGCAATCAGGCAATCCAGGCTGTTGCAACCTTCATTCTCATACATGCCTTATACAAGGCTGCTCTGTTCATGATTACCGGAACGATTGATCACAGCGTACATACCAGAAATATCACTCAATTATCCGGTTTGCAAAAAATCATGCCTGTACTTGGAATTGCAGGTGTGCTGGCGGCTTTATCCAATGCAGGTATTCCACTTACATTCGGATTCATCGGCAAAGATTTAATCTATGAATCCACCCTCCACACAACAGGATGGTTTCCATTAATTTTAACCGGAGTAGCTTTCCTGACAAATATACTGCTGATGTATGCCGGATTTTTAGCCGGAATCAAGCCATTTACAGGAGCCTATACTGAACAATACAAGAGATTGCATCTTCCTACTCCGTCGCTATATGTTCCACCATTAATACTGGGGATCATTGGTATTGTGTTCGGACTTTTCCCGCTGCTGGCACAGGAAATGATTCTCAGAAAAGCAGCCAACACGATTGCCGGAATAGATGTGGATATGCATCTGAAAATCTGGCATGGATTTAATCTGGTACTGGGATTAAGTGCTGCAACTATTATTTCAGGTGGAATTTTATATTTTATCAGAAAACCAAAAACGTCTTCAGTTACTTTCATTGATCAGTTTGATCAATATTCTCCGAAATATCTGGTTCAAAAATTCATTGGTTCATTCAAATCCTTTGCATATGGATATACCAAAATCATGCACAATGGCTACTTAAGGATATACATTCTGGCAATTGTGTTTTTCACAACCGCATTGGTTGGATACAGATTATTTGCAAGTGTACCGTTACAAGTTAATACTGAAGGTCTCTCTGAATTCAGAATATATGAGCTTGTAGTATTTCTGATCATGGTAGTGGCGACTGTTATGACTGTAGCTACGCATTCCAGGCTGACAGCCATAGCTTGTCTGAGTATCATCGGGTATTGTATCTGTCTGATTTTTGTATTCTACGGTGCTCCCGACCTGGCGATGACCCAGTTTACTATTGACACGCTGACAGTTGTATTATTCGTGCTTGTGCTCTTCAAATTACCGAGCTATATCAAAAAAAGCAGACGGCCGATTCAGATCAGAGACGGATTAATTTCCGCAGCATTCGGGACATTGATTGCCTTGATTACGCTACAAGCTTTGGTACATCCTGCTAACAAGGAGATCAGTAAGTTTTACGCTGAAAATGCCTATTTACTGGCTAAAGGTAAAAATGTGGTGAATGTAATACTTGTCGATTTCAGAGGATTTGACACACTGGTAGAGACTATTGTTCTTTCAATAGCTGCAATAGGCGTATATGGTCTGTTGAAATACAGAACTGCTGAAAGTAAAATTGAATAATCATAATCCGGTAAAAAGATGAAATCTATTATATTAAGAACTGCTACGACTTATCTGCTTCCGCTACTGCTGTTGTTCTCGATATTTGTGCTGCTTAGAGGGCATTATTATTCCGGTGGAGGATTTGTGGGCGGGCTGATAGCAGCTATTGCATTTGTACTGCATTCATTTGCATACGGTGTTAAAAGTACCAAGTCACTCTTCGTCTATCTTCCGGGATTTCTGATACCGATTGGCCTTTCTATCTCTATACTTAGTGGTATGTTGCCTGTATTTTTCGGAGAACCTTTTATGACAGGCTTATGGATGGATGATCCGATTGCCGTGATCGGATCTGTAGGCACTGCTCTGTTTTTTGACATCGGAGTGTATTTTGTAGTCATCGGCGTGACATTAACCATATTGTTCACCATTTCAGAAAGTGTATAATGGAGCTATTGCTGGTTTTGTTAGTAGGACTTTTATATTCTTCCGGCATTTATATGATGTTCAGAAGAAGCATGGTAAAATTGCTGCTGGGATTACTTTTATTAGGAAATGGAGCTAATATACTGATCTTCCTGATGGGAGATTTAGCCAAAGGACAACCGCCTATTATTGATGAAGCAGAGAAAGTATTCTTAGGCTCGTATGCGGACCCGGTGCCCCAATCATTGATTTTGACTGCTATTGTTATCAGTTTCGGCTTACAATCATTTGCGATTATTTTATTGAAAAAAGTTTACGCCAATACAGGATCTGACGATTTGGATTCATTAAATGTACAAGACAAGGATATATGACAGCCAATATCTTATTATCTCCCATTCTTATTCACATGATTACTGCGGTGATCTGCCTGCTTTTGTGGCAGAAAGCAGGCCCGCAAAAGCTCATCAGCATATTAGGCTCAACGGTTGCATTACTTTTCAGCGTTATGATTTTTGGCTTAAACTGGAACTGGGGTTCTATTGTAGTTTTTGCAGGCAACTGGAAGCCTCCTTACGGCATCACATTCGTATCGGACACACTCAGTACAGTTATGGTGCTGCTGACCTGTCTCGTAGGATTTGCGGTGAGTATTTTTTCAACTTCTGCCATCGGTGACAGCCGAATCAAATACGGCTACTTCTCGATCTATCATTTCCTGCTCATGGGGCTCTGCGGGACATTCCTGACAGGTGATATATTCAACATGTATGTATGGTTTGAGATTGTGATTATCTCATCTTTTGTACTCTTAACTCTGGGAGGAAAAAGAATGCAGATGGAAGCAGCAGTTAAGTATATCGCCATGAATATGCTGGCATCGGTCATTTTTTTGACCGCAATAGGTATTTTATACGGATTGACAGGAAGCTTAAACATTGCTGATTTAGGATTAAAAGTAAAAAATATAGAAAATCAGGGATTGGTCCAGGTTACTTCTCTCCTGTTCTTTATTGGATTCGGGATCAAATCAGCTGTATTCCCTTTATATTTCTGGCTTCCCTCTTCTTACCATACCCCGCCGTCTGCAATAGCTGCAATTTTTGGTGGCTTGCTTACCAAAATGGGGATATATGCGCTATTAAGAGTTTTCACCATCATTTTTCAGCCGGATCAGTTCATGCTGCAATTCTTCAGTGTTATTGCTATCACCACCATGATTACAGGAGCTTTAGGTGCCATCAATAAGAAAAGCATCAGAAGGATGTTCTCTTATCTGATCGTCTGTCATATAGGCTATCTGATAGCGGGAATGGGCTTGTACAGCACATTGGCTTTTTCGGGGATCGTATTTTATCTGATCCACGACATCATTATCAAAAGCAACCTGTTTATGATGACCGGAATTATCTACAAAATCAGAGCAAGTACGGATTTACGCAGACTAGGAGGCTTATATAAAGATTATCCCAAGTTGTCTCTGGTCATGGCTGTCATCATGTTTTCTTTGGCAGGAATTCCTCCACTTTCGGGATTCTGGCCTAAAATACATCTGGTAACCGAGTCCGTGGCGCAAGGAAAATACCTTGTGCTGGCAGCCATCATTTTTGCTAGTTTTATTACTTTAATATTAATTGCCAAGGTATGGGCTGAAGTTTTCTGGAAAGAGCTCCCAAAGCCCAATCCTGAAGAAGTCGACAAGTTCAAGCCTTTATCTGTTACGGAAAAGATTTCATTGGTATTACCAATTGTTTTCCTAGCTGCAATTTCTCTGATTATAGGTCTGAATGCGGGCAGTATTCTTGAAATCACGGACAGAATTGCAAATGAAATGATGAACCCTACACTTTACATTGAATCAGTTTTAGGAAAAAAAATATAAAAGTATGATTACGCACCTACTACTCAATCTATTACTTTCCTTCGTCTGGGTGGCACTTACCGGACACCTGAATTATATCAATTTCGTGTTCGGTTTTGTTTTAGGCTTTGGCATTCTATGGGTAATTGAACGTACGGGAAATCAGACTCAATACTTTTTAAGAGTTCCTAAAATAATAGCATTCATACTATATTTTATCTATGACATGCTCAAAGCAAATTTTTTAGTCACCTTCGACTTATTAACTCCCAGATTATTTTCCAGTCCGGGAATCATAGCTTATCCGCTGGATGCCAAAACAGATTTTGAAATCACAATGCTCTGCAATATCATCGCTCTGACTCCCGGTACTATGGTGATAGACCTCAGCGATGACCGCTCTACGATATATATTCATGTGATGTACCTGAAGGATAAAGAAAAATTTATCCAGCAGATGAAAGAAGGTACTGAGAAAAAACTATTAGAAATCATACGATGAGCTTAGAAACATATCTCATATACGTTATCATGCCGATGCTTTGTCTGGCTATTATATTTGTGTTCATCAGATTTTTGCTGGGTCCACAGATAGTCGACAGAGTCATTTCCTTGGATCTGATCATCACAATAGGTGTTGGGGTAATAGGAATATTCAGTATCATTTCTAAAAAATCAAATTTTTTAGACGATGCTATGATCCTTGCCCTGATTGCGTTCCTTGGCACTGTTGCATTTTCATATTATTTAGAAAAAAGAAATACAGATGACTGACATTGTAATCATGGTATTAAGCACTATCGGCTCACTGTTTATTCTGGTGGCAGCTTATGGCATCTTAAGAATGCCGGACTTCTATCTAAGACTATCCGTAACTATTAAAGCAGCCACTTTAGGTGTAGGATTGTTATTGTTTTCAGCAGCATATTATTTCACGGAATTTTCTGTGACGACGAAAGTTATTGCCATCATCTTCTTTCTTATTATTACCGCTCCGGTAGCCGGGCACATGATTGCCCGGACTGCGTATATCATCGGCGTTGAGCTATGGAAAAATACAGTTATCGATGAATTGAGAGGTAAATATCACAAAAGCACTCACGAGCTGGAAGGACAAAATGATGCAGACCAGAGAGACTCTGAGAAATAAAATTCATTCAACTATTCACCTTTAGATTTCTTTATTCTTTTTATAGCAGCTAAATCTTCTGCAGCACGATAATTTTAACAGATTTCAGGTAAAATATTCTCTTGAAATCATTCAAAACCCCTGTCTTTACAGGCAAAAAGTTACTAAAAGCTGCATACTTTGTTAATAATCGGTTAATAATCTTAAATGTTTGCAAAAAAAAGAACCGACTACTTGTAGGAATTAAAAATCAACATACCTTTGTTACGAACCAATTAAAAAAATTGTCATGAAAAAAGTATTTTATTCTTTCGTAGCAGCTGCAATGTTTGTAGGCGTAGTTGCTTGTGGTCAAACTGAAGAAGCTCCAGTTGAAGAAGCTGCAGTTGAAGTTGTTGAAGAAGCTCCAGTAGTAGAAGAAGTAGCTCCAGTTGATGCTGCTCCTGCTGAAGGTGAAGTAGCTCCTGCTGCTGAAGGCGAAGCTGCTCCTGCTGCTCCTGCTCAATAATTAGTAATAAAATTACGAGCGATATACCCTGATCAATTGATCAGGGTTTTTTATTTTAGAGATATGAAGTTATTGTACTGTATTTTATCCTTCTGCATATTTATTTCCTGCAAATCCAAACAGGAGATGCCGGAATTCGTTACCGATGACCCGCAAAAAACTGAGGAATATGCTGACAAAGCTATTCAGGAAGCAGAAAAATTGTTGGATTCATTAGAGAAAATGCCCGTGCTGAATACGGAAATCTAAAGATCAGACAGGACACAATTCCAGTGATTTGTCCCATAATACCTGCTGCAATTCAACATCATCAGCAGACTTATTATAGCTATCCACCTTACACTCTGAGAAATATTTACCGGTAATATCTTTCACTTCAGGTGAAGATGCCAGGAAAACAGATGTCTTTGCTCCTTCTTCAACTGTAATACTGGATAATTTCAAAAACAGACTCCATGCAGTGGATGCCAACCAGCCTGTATTCTTCTTTCCGATATCTGTGCGGACACGACCGGGATGCAGACAGTTCACTGTTACATTAGTACCACTCAGGATCTTAGACAGCTGAATGGTAAATAAAATATTTGCAAGCTTGGATTGAGCATAAGCCCTCATGATATTGTATCCTTTGCTGTCTGTAAAAGATTCCAGATTGATTTTACCATGTCGGTTGGAACCGGAAGACACATTTACAATCCGTCCTTCTTTAGCAGCTTTGAGCTGTTCCAGCAATAACATGCTCAACAGGAAATACGAAAAATGATTGGTTGCAATCGTCATCTCAATTCCTTCCGGACTTAATGTAAAATCATCAAACACAGCTCCTGCATTATTGATCAGCACATCTATTACCGGTAGGCTAGCCTGAATTTCCTTTACTACAGCTCTGATAGATTTCTGGCTGGACAAATTCGCAATATAGAAATTAGAAGGTCGACCATTTCCTTCTTTTATCAATAGCTCCCGCACTCCTATCGCCTTTGTTTTATCTCTGGCAATAAAATGTACATGAGCACCTTTGCGAGCTAATTCTTTAGCTGTTTCCAAACCGATTCCTGCTGTAGCTCCGGTAATAAGGACGACTTTACCTTTCATGGGACTGACTTTCAATGAAATTTAATACTTTTTACAGATCAAATAGCATTTCCCAAAATATATTATGATCGTTTTGCAATAAAAAAGAGGAGCAGTAAATAATTACCGCTCCTCTGTAATATTTGAATCAGAAAAATATTATCTTCTTCCGTAGCCACCAGAATTTCCGTAGCCACCACCACCGTTGCGGTTTCCACCACCACGATTGAATCCACCGCCACCTGAAGGTCTGTCAGTTCTTTCTTTTGCTTCAGAAACAGAGATGTTTCTTCCGTTTACGTCCTGTCCGTTTAGTCCTTCTATTGCCGAATTACCTTCTTCAGCGCTTCCCATTTCCACAAAACCGAATCCACGTGGACGACCGGTTTCTCTGTCGGTAATAATTTTTACAGATACTACTTCTCCGTAAGAAGCGAATAAGTTAGCTAAAGCATCTTCCTGGGTACTAAAGCTTAGATTTGATACGTAAAGTTTCATTTACTATTAGAATTCAGTTATTAAAATCCAGCAGGTAAGCGCGTTTAACAATTAAATATATGAGCTAAAAATCCTGCTAAGAATATAACTACACACCTAAAGTGCCAATGTACTTAAGCCACTGTAATATAAAGGTACATTAAATACTTGATTATTATACGATTTTATTCAATAACATGAAAGATTCTTATCATTTACTCAATAAGGACACATTTCTTCGGGAAAAATGTCACCAAAATTTCACAGAACCCTCACCTGCACAAGGGATGGAACGGAGGATCATTCCGATGACAACAGGAAATCGGGAAAGCCGCAGTGACAGCCCGGCCCGCCGCACTTCGACGGATGGTCAGTGAGCCTGAACTAATTGGTTACCGCGGCGGGATGTGCCCAAAAGTCAAACAATCCGGATGTTTTTTTGTCATAAATAGAGTTTTCATATATCTTCATCTTCTATGGCAAATCAATTACAACACTCTCATTCTCCTTATCTTTTGCAACATACAAATAATCCTGTTAACTGGGTTCCATGGTCAGAAGAAGCGCTGCATGAAGCTCAGAAATCCAACAAGCTGCTCATCATCAGTATCGGTTATTCAGCGTGTCACTGGTGTCATGTGATGGAGCATGAATCGTTTGAAGATGTGGAAGTAGCTGCTTTGATGAATGAATATTTTGTAAGCATCAAGGTGGACAGGGAGGAACGTCCGGATGTGGACCAGGTGTATATGAATGCCGCTATGCTCATCAATGGTCAGGGTGGCTGGCCGCTGAATGCCATCGCTTTACCTAACGGGGAACCTGTATTTGCCGGAACATATTTTCCCAAAAGAAACTGGTTACAGCTGCTCGCATATTTCGCTGATTTATACAAGAAGGATCCGGACAAACTTTTGCAACAGGCTAAAAATGTCACAGCCGGATTAAATAAAATAGACTATCTGCCAAAGCTGGAATCTCATACGAAGACGGATAAAAATCTGCTCGATCTGCAATGGTCTAAATGGAGAGACAAAACGGATGATGAATATGGCGGACGGTCCGGTGCTCCTAAATTTATGATGCCGAACAATTATGATTATCTGTTGAGATATGCTTATAGCTCAGGAAATCAGGAGGTCAGAGATTTTGTACAGAATACTTTTAAAAAAATTGCTCTCGGAGGTATCAATGATGCTGTTTCCGGTGGCTTTGCCAGATATTCTACGGATGAGAGATGGCATGTACCGCATTTTGAAAAGATGCTCTATGATAATGCGCAGCTGATATCGATATACGCACAGGCATACCGTGCATACAGAACTCCTTTGTATAAAGATGTAATAGAACAAACTTTTGAGTGGCTGCAAAGGGAAATGAAGGCAGAAGATGGCGGTTATTATTCAGCGCTGGATGCTGACAGTGAAGGTGTAGAAGGCAAATATTACATCTGGACATGGGAAGAACTGACCCGGATCTTAGGAAATGATTTGCTGCCTTTTGCAGATTATTATCAATGCACTACATATGGCAACTGGGAACATAGCTATAATCACCTCCACAGTGATGTTACTCTGGAAGAGTTTTGCCAGGAAAAAGGTCTTGATCTAAAGAGTACAAAAGCTCAGTTTGATAAATGTAAAGATCTTTTGCAGGCTGATAGAAATCTGCGTATCAGGCCGGGACTGGACAGTAAAAGGATTACCGGGTGGAATGGCCTGATGCTGAGTGGTTTTATACAGGCATACTTTGCCACTCAGGATAAAAAATATCTGAATGCAGCTAAGGATTTATCTGTATTTTTTGAAAATACACTGAAAAAAGGAAATGGCTTGTGGCATACTTTCAATAACGGCACTCCGTACATAGAAGCATATCTATCAGACTACGCTCCCGCTATCCAGGGATACATCCATCTGTATCAGGCTACTTTTGATGAAAAATATCTTTTACAGGCATATCAATGGACTGAATATGTCATCGACCACTTTTATGATGAGCGTTCGGGAATGTTCTTCCTGACCGCAGATCATGCTGAAAAATTAGTGAGCCGCCCGATGGAACTGAGTGACAATGTGATATCTTCTTCCAATTCGATCTTTGCAAGATGCATATGGCAGCTGGGTCATTATTTTGACAAGCCTGTGCTGAGAGAAATAGCAGAAATCATGTTGCAGACAGTCATAAAAGATACTGTTCAGAACGGAGCATTTTATGCAGAGTGGTCTATTCTCCTCTGGGAACAGATTTATCCTTACTACGAAGTGGCATTGACAGCTGAAAATGCACCGGAGCAACTATTAGAATTGTTATCCGAAAATTATCTTCCTCAGGTATTACCGGTAGGTAGTCAGAGCAATGAAAATGTTCTTCCGTTACTGGAAGGTAAAACAGCTCCGAATATCTATATCTGCAGAAATCAAACCTGTCAGGCTCCAATAACTGACGTAGCAAGTGTCTTAAAGGAAATTGGGTTGTGATTGGAGAATTTTGATTTACGATTTTTGATTTTGCTGACGCAACAATGAGTAACAGGCAATTGTCAAGTATGAGTCATGAATAATGTGTAGCAGGATTGAATGCAATTTGTATCTTTCTGAAACTTACAAATCATTACTGTGGAAAGCAGACAAAATAATTTTGACTTTTTGAGATTGCTGTTCTCCAGTCTAGTAGTTTTTTCACATTCTTTTCCGCTGACAAAAACACCGGAACCATTGTACGAATTCAGCTGGCATCAGATCGATCTGGGTGCTCTGAGTGTCAATATTTTTTTTGCGATGAGCGGCTATCTCGTTTTTTTCAGTTATCAAAACAGTACGACTGCGCTCAATTATTTATGGAAAAGATGCCTAAGGATCTTTCCGGCTTTATTTGTTTTATTACTCATCTCAATGATGGCATTTCCATTCTTCTATGAAGGTCAAAAGTCGGGAATCTTTTCTGAACGACAATACTGGATGTACTTTCCTAACAATTTATCGCTGTACAGATTTCAGGAAACTATCTCCGGTGTTTTTGAAAATAATCTTCATGCGAAATCAATCAACAGCAGCTTGTGGAGCTTGAAATATGAGTTCACCATGTATATGGTTTTGCTTTCATTATACTGGCTCCGACAGTTAAAGATCAAATATTTATTGATACTTACAGCATTTTTGGGGGCTTATTATTTTCATGCTTTTCAATCTGGATTATGGGTTGAATTTTTCACGAGCATCGAGTTCAACAGCGCACTCTTTTTCCGTACTTCGACTTATTTTTTTGCCGGCAGCTTACTCACCTTTTTTGATCTGAGACGTATCAATTATACATGGGTAAAGATTTTGCTATTCATTCTTTCGGCCGGCGCATTATGGACTCATCTCTTTACAGTCATTGCTCCTCTGACAATTCCTTTACTGGTCGTACTGATCGGGATTTCTTATAATAAGCATCTGCAAAAGATGACAGACTTCACAGGAGATTTGTCTTACGGAATCTACATTTACGGATTCCTGATCCAGCAATCTATTATGTATTTCATTCCGTTGTCATCCTTACCATTATTTGTAAGCAGTTATGCTATTACTTGTGCTTTCGCTTATTTTTCGTGGCATTTTGTAGAGAAGAAAATGCTGAGGTACAAAAATGTCATTGAATAACCTTCCTAACAAAAAATGCCCCGATATTCCGGAGCACTTCATTTATTATTTTTGAATCAAATCTATTTACTCAATTCCGGAAAATCAGCTTTGTACACTTTCAAACCTTCTTCCAGGCATCTCATTGCTTTTTTCAAAGCTTCAGATTCAAGCACATAAGCAATTCTCACCTCGTCCTTACCAAGACCTTCAGTAGAGTAAAAACCTCCACCCGGCGCCATCATGACCGTAGCTCCTTCATATGTAAAATGCTCCAGCATCCACTGACAAAAATGATCTGTATCTTTTACCGGAAGCTGTACCATACAATAGAATGCGCCTTTCGGAGTGTGACATTTAACTCCTTCAATTTTATTCAGCCCGGCCACTAAAACATCTCTGCGCTGAACATACTCTTTATTGACTTCGATGAAATATTCATCGTCTACATCGAATAAAGCTTTAGCAGCTATCTGCTCTACTGTAGGCGGGCTCAATCTTTGTTGTGCAAATTTCAGAACGGTATCCAGCACTTCTTTATTCTTGGTAGCGACCATACCGATTCTTGCTCCGCAGGCGCTAAATCTTTTTGATAACGAATCAATCAGAATAACGTGCTGCTCGATTTCAGGATAGCTCATCATGCTGATATGCGGAGTTCCGGTGTAATTAAACTCACGGTAAACTTCGTCACTGATAATGAACAAATCGTGTTTAATCGCAATATCTCTCAAACGTTCCAATTCATCTACAGAATAGTTATATCCGGTAGGATTACTCGGATTACAGATCAAAATTGCTTTTGTTCTTTCTGTGATGGCTTTTTCAAACTCATCTATAGAAGGCAAAGCAAAACCATCTTCAAACTTAGTAGAGATAGCTTTCATTTTGATGTTACCGCTTCGGGAATATCCGATATAATTAGCATATAAAGGCTCTGTTACAATGACTTCATCACCTTCATCAAAAAGAGAAAGCATCGTAAAAAACAATGCTTCTGAAGCTCCGGTAGAGATCAGAAGGTCATTGGCAGTCAAATGTTTCAGGCCGCATTTCTCAGAAAAATACTGTGCATACCGGATTCGTAGATCTTCATATCCGTTGGAAGGACTGTATGCGAGCACTTCCAGATCTATTTTTTTAACAGCATTCCAGAATTCTTTCGGCGTGGCTATATCCGGTTGTCCAATATTCAAATGATAAATATGGACTCCATTTTTTTTGGCAGCATCTGCATACCCCGCAAGCTTTCTGATGGGGGATGAGGGCATTAATTTACCTTTTTTAGATATAGTTGGCATAGTCGGCACAAAAATAAAAACTCCATACACTATATAGTATGGAGTTGATTAAAATTATTTAAGAAGATATTAATTCCCGAAGATAGAAGGCTTAGCTCCTTCTACACCTGATGACTGAACAGCTTCTCCTGTAATATATAAAGTAATAGTTTCCCCATCAGCAGTTTTTACTGAAACAGATTTTCTGTATTTACCTTCTCTTGCCATATTGTACTGAGCTTTCACAGTGCCTTTCTGACCCGGCATAATAGGCTCTTTCGTCCAGGAAGGAGTCGTACATCCGCAGGAAGCTTTTACTTCACTCAAAATCAAAGGCTTATTGCCAATATTGGTAAATTCAAATTCATAAGCTACCGGTTTTCCTGTTGGCAGCTGGCCGAAATTATGCTCCAGCTTGGAAAAGCTGATTTTAGAGTTCAGGTTCAACTCATTCTGAGCAGAAACACTGAAAGAGAATATCAAAACTGATAATAGAGTAAATACTGTCTTCATACTTTAATTTTTAGGAAGTTCTACACAAAATTATGCCATAAAATTCAATCTTTTTTGAATTAACTGTTTTTTATCTGATTAGTTGAAAAACGCATTTAATTACTCTATAAAACTTTCCACAGCAAGTCTGTAAGAATCCATTCCAAAACCGAGTATTACACCTTTCACTGCAGCAGATAAAAAGGAATGATGTCTGAAAGCTTCTCTCTGATGTGTATTGGAAATATGCACTTCTATCACGGGTGATTTCACTGCCCGTATAGCATCGGCAATCGCCACAGATGTATGTGTGTATGCACCTGCATTGATGATAATTCCATCTATTTCAAATCCAGTTTCGTGAATTTTGTCTATGATAGCTCCTTCATGATTACTCTGAAAGTAATTGAGCTCTATTTTTCCATCATACTTTGATCGCAAAGCTTCAAAATATACCTCAAAAGAGGTATTCCCATAAACTCCCGGTTCTCGCTTGCCTAATAAATTCAGGTTAGGACCATTGATGATGAGCACTTTTTTCATGATAAACAAATGTAAAGATTATCCATGATAATAAATATCTATCATCCTTCAAACAAATTCAAAATCAACATCTATGAGAAAAAACATCTCACATATTCAGTTATTTGGAAAAAACGCCTGAAAACAGGCAGGTTTTTTGAATTTAATTAATAATTTCAGCACATTAACAACTTTTAAGATTCCGGAATACATGGCTAATAACTTATTCAAGGTCAAATCACTCAAAGATATTATTGCTTCACCTGAGGAAGGTCATCAGCTCAGGAAGACGCTCACAGCTACCAGCTTAATTATGTTAGGTATCGGAGCTATCATCGGAGCAGGATTATTTTCTATCACCGGAACTGCTGCGGCCTATAATGCGGGACCTAGTGTCAGTATTGCATTTATTGTTGCAGCATTAGGCTGTGCATTTGCAGGTCTTTGCTATGCTGAATTTGCTTCCATGATACCAGTAGCAGGAAGTGCCTACACATATTCTTATGCTACTATGGGAGAGTTTGTCGCCTGGGTCATCGGATGGGACTTAGTATTGGAATATGCCGTTGGTGCTGCGACTGTTTCTATCAGCTGGAGCAGATATTTAGTGGCCTTTTTTGCCAATATGGGTATCACGCTCCCACCCGAGCTGGTGATGTCGCCGTTTGACTCTGTTACCCTTGCAGACGGCACTATCGTCAACGGAATCATTAATTTACCTGCTGTATTTATTGTCTTACTGATTTCTCTGATTCTGATAAAGGGAATCAAGGAATCAGCAATGTTTACATCTGTAATAGTCATGTTGAAGCTGGTAGTAGTTTTTGCATTTATCATCTTAGGATGGAATTACATGAGCCCTGCCAATCACGAACCTTATATTATTCCAAACAACGGTACTTTTGGTGAATTCGGATTTTCCGGAATTATCAGGGCTTCTGCCATTTTATTCTTTGCATATATCGGGTTTGATGCGGTAAGTACAGCTGCTCAGGAAACAAAGAATCCTAAAAGAGATATGCCTATCGGAATTTTAGGCTCATTGATCATCTGTACTATATTATATGTTCTCTTTTCACACGTGATGACCGGATTAGCTCATTACACTGAGTTCCAGGGTCAGGATGGTATTGCCCCGGTAGCCGTAGCAGTTTCACATACTCCATTCGGTTGGCTAAAACAAGGCGTCATTGTCGCCATCCTTGCAGGTTATATGTCGGTGATTTTAGTACTGCTTTTAGGACAAACCAGAGTATTTTACACGATGAGCAGGGACGGATTGGTTCCTAAAAGATTTTCAGCTATTCATCCGAGTTTTCAGACACCACATAAAGCGACCATTCTGTTTGCTGTATTTGTGAGCTTATTTGCAGCATTTGTACCGGGTAGAGTGGTTGGAGAAATGACCAGTATAGGAACATTATTTGCTTTCATTTTAGTATGTATAGGTGTGATGGTCATGCGCAAAAAAATGCCTGATGCTCCGCGCAGCTTTAAAACACCATTGGTTCCATTAGTTCCGGTTTTAGGAATTGGCATCTGTTTATTTATGATGGTTTTCTTACCACTGGACACCTGGGTCCGATTGATTGTCTGGATGGTGATTGGTTTTGATATGTACTATTTTTATGGAGCACGAAACAGCAACTTAAATACAGATAAGACATTTACATACAATCATACGTTGGGCTGGATTACTATTGCTTCCGGTATCCTATTAGTAGCCGTAGCATTCATTCACCACAGAATGGTGCCGGATGATACGGCTCTGTTTATCTTCTCTTTAATTTTCGGTGCATTACATATAGTATTTCATGGGTTCAAAATTTTATCAACAAAAAAATCTTAACCAGAAAGTACAAATCAAATTAAATCCCTATACATAAAGGGAATACATAAATCTTTCTGAAGAAAAAAGTTTTTAACAGAGATGAAATAGATTGCTTTATTGGTTAACGATATTGCAAAATATTGGCAGAAACAATATCTTCGGGCACATTTTTCGGATATACTCATGAAAATAAACAAAATACTCATTGCGAATCGTGGAGAAATCGCAATTCGAATTTCAAGAGCTTGTAATGAATTGAATATTCAGACAGTGTCTGTTTATACATTCGAAGACAGATATTCACTTCACAGATACAAAGCTGATGAGGCATATCAGATCGGTGAAGATAATGATCCGCTCAAACCTTATTTAGACATTGATGAAATCATCCGTGTAGCTAAAGAAAGTAAAGCAGAAGCAATTCATCCGGGTTATGGCTTCTTGTCTGAGAACAGAGAATTTGCTCAAAAATGTGCTGACAACGGTATCATCTTTATCGGTCCCCGCCCGGAAGTGATGGGTGCACTTGGTGATAAAGTGACAGCTAAAGAAGTAGCCATCAAAGCAAATATTCCTATTATAGAAAGTAGCGCTCTGGAATTAACAGACGATAAAATTGCTTTGTCTGAAGCGCACAGAATCGGGTATCCTGTTATGCTAAAAGCTGCTGCCGGCGGTGGTGGCAGAGGTATGCGTGTTATCCGTACAGATGAGGAATTAATCAAAGGATACAGAGAGGCTCGTGGTGAAGCAAAAAATGCTTTCGGAGATGATACTGTATTCTTAGAAAAGTTTATCGACAATCCTAAGCACATTGAAGTTCAGATTGTAGCTGACAGCTATGGAAATATCGTTCACCTTTTGGAAAGAGACTGCTCTGTACAAAGACGTTTCCAAAAAGTAGTAGAAGTAGCTCCTTCTCTGAACTTAAGAGAAGAAACCAGAAACAAATTATATGAGTATGCAGTAGGCATTACTTCTGCTGTGAATTATAATAACGTAGGTACTGTAGAATTCTTAGTAGATGCAGATCAGAATATCTACTTTATCGAAGTAAACCCACGTATCCAGGTAGAGCATACTGTTACCGAGCTGATCACAGGTTTTGACCTGATCAAGACTCAGATCTATATTGCAGATGGCTACAAGCTTTCTGATCCTGAAATCGGACTGGGCAGTCAGGATAATGTGAAACAAAATGGCTTTGCTATCCAGTGCCGTATTACAACTGAAGATCCGGCTAACGGTTTCAAACCTGATTATGGCACATTGATTACCTATAGAAATGCTGCAGGTTTCGGTATCCGTCTGGATGAGGGCAGTACTTATCCGGGTATGAAAATCAGCCCTTTCTTTGACTCTATGCTGGTGAAAGTAAGTGCACATGGAGTATCGTTGGATGATGCTTCCAGAAAAATGCATCGCGCATTGAGAGAGTTCCGTATCAGAGGTGTTAAAAACAATATTCCTTTCCTTGAGAACCTTATTACACATGAGGCTTTTATCAATGGAGAATGTACCGTTAACTTCATCAACGAGCATACTGAATTATTCAATTTCAAAACCCGTCTGGACAGAGGTACAAGAACATTAAAGTTTTTAGGTGAAGTAGCTGTCAACGGGCATCCTGATGTAAAAAATGTAGATCCGAATAAAAAATTCGAGAAGCCAGTCGTTCCTCATTTCGATCATACTTCAGCTTATCCGAAAGGAACTAAAGACTTACTGACCGAATTAGGTCCGGATGAGTTTTCCAAATGGTTGAAAAACGAAAAGAAGATCCACTATACAGATACAACTTTCCGCGATGCGCATCAGTCTCTTCTGGCTACCCGTATGCGTACATATGATATGCTGAAAGTAGCTGAAGGATTTGCAAAAACACATCCTCAGATGTTCAGTATGGAAGTATGGGGAGGCGCGACATTCGATGTATGTATCCGTTTCCTCAATGAAGATCCATGGAAAAGATTAGAGCTATTACGCGCTGCTATTCCTAATATCCTGCTTCAAATGTTGATTCGTGGCTGTAACGGTGTAGGATATTCTTCTTATCCTGACAACCTGATCGAAAAATTTGTAGAAAAATCATGGGAGAAAGGTGTCGATATTTTCAGAATTTTCGACTCACTCAACTGGATGGAAAACATTGCACCATGTATTGAAATGGTACGCAAAAAAACAGGTGGCCTTGCAGAAGGAACTCTGTGCTATACTGGTGACATCCTCAACCCTTCCAAGACAAAATATAATCTGGATTACTATATCAGATTGGCAAAAGATCTGGAAAATGCAGGAGCCCATATCCTTGCTATCAAAGACATGTCAGGTTTATTGAAACCATACGCTGCAAAAATTCTGGTAGAAGCATTAAAAGACACTGTAAATATTCCTTTACACCTTCATACACATGATACGTCTTCTTTGCAGTCGGCTACTTACCTGAAAGCTATTGAGGCAGGTGTAGATGTTGTAGATTGTGCTTTAGGTGCTCTATCCGGCCTGACATCTCAGCCGAACCTCAATTCAATAGTGGAGATGATGAGATTCCAGGAGCGTGAAAATAAATTTGATATCACTTCACTCAATGAATACTCTAACTACTGGGAAACTGTACGCGAATACTACTACCCTTTCGAATCCGGTATGAAAAACAGCTCTGCCGAAGTATTCCAGCATGAAATCCCGGGTGGACAGTACTCTAACCTTAAGCCACAGGCTATTGCCTTAGGTTTGGGTGATAAGTTTGAAGATATCAAGAAAATGTATGCTACTGTCAACGATATGTTCGGGGATATCGTAAAGGTAACTCCAAGCTCTAAAGTTGTAGGAGATCTGGCTCAGTTCATGGTAGCTAATAACTACACCAGAGAGGATATTTTCAGCAAAGGTCACAATATCTCTTTCCCGGATTCAGTACAACAATTCTTCATGGGAGATCTAGGCCAGCCTGAAGGTGGATTCCCGCAAGAATTACAAAAAATCATCCTGAAAGAGAAAACTCCTTTCACTTACCGTGCAAGTAAGTTTGTAGCTCCGGTTGATTTTGACAAAGAATTTGAAGAGTTCCAGTTGAAATTCGGTAAAGATCTGAGAATTGAAGATTTCTTATCTTATAAATTCTATCCGAAAGTATTCGAAGACGGCTTGAAATTCTTCAGAGAATTCGGAGATGTCTCTGTAGTACCTACTCAATATTTCTTCTATGGTATGCAGCCTGGTGAAGAAACTACCATTGAAATTTCGAAAGGTAAAACCTTATTGGTCAGATTATTATCAATAGGCCCTGCCGACGAAAAAGGTATGAGAACGGTATTCTTCAAACTGAATGGCCAGACCCGTAATATCGAAGTTCCTGACAGATCTATCAAAGTAGTCAAACAGGAAAATAAGAAGGTTACAAAAGGTAATGACAAGCAAATCGGAGCACCGTTGCAAGGTATGTTATCTAAAGTATTGGTACAAAAAGGTGATTTAGTATTGAAAAATCAACCGTTATTCATCGTAGAAGCAATGAAAATGGAAACGACTATCACTGCTAATCAAGACTTCAAAGTAGGTCACGTAGAATTAGGTCCCGGCACTTTGGTCAATACTGACGACTTAGTAATGGAAATGGATTAGCTTTAAGAGAAGAGACTAAAGACATAAGACAATAGAAAAGCATCATCTTCGGGTGATGCTTTTTTGTTTTCCAAAGATGCAAAAACGAAAAATTTTAATGACTGCTGAATTTAATCATTGGCACAAAACAAAAAACTATAATTGTATTTATATGCTCAAAATAACGGGATAAGTACAACTATAGAAATCTATTTACCTTATAAAAGATGGATTACAAACCGGCTTATTTCCTTGCCACAAGCATTCTTTGCTTTCCCATCAGGTCGCTAATGATTTCTACTTGCTTAAAACCTTGATTTTGTAACATTTTCCGGGTTGCTTCTGCGTAAAATTCATTCAGCTCAAAATATAATCTTCCAACGGATGGATTCAGGTGTCGCAAAGCGTATTCTCCTATTTTTCTGTAAAAAATCAAAGGATCCTCATCTGAAACAAATAACGCCAGATGAGGCTCGTACTTCAGGACATTGTCACTCATCAGCTTTTTCTCCTGTACAGGAATATATGGCGGATTGCTGACGATGACATCCCATTGCTCAGATCGCTCAGCTGGCTGCAGAATATTTTCCTGAAAAAAATGAACCTCTACTCCATTCCTATCAGCATTTTCTCTTGCCACAGACAATGCATCTCCAGAAATATCACATGCCCAAACATTCCATTGTTGGCGATTTTTCTTTAGTACTATCGGGATACATCCCGTGCCTGTTCCGATATCCAGAACATTCATTTCATGTTGATCATTTTCCTGTAAAATCTGATAAACCAATTCTTCCGTTTCCGGACGTGGAATTAATGTAGCAGGCGTCACCTTGAATTCCAGATCATAAAACCATTCCTTTCCAATGATATATTGCCAGGGTTCGTGCCGGGATAAACGATTCAGTATATTTTGAAATTCTTCAGGAGAGATGTTTTTTAATTCAGGCAAAAGATATTTCACGATATTCTGAGCTTCCCTGTCTCCATAAAGCGATATCAGCACATTCATCAATGAAGCTTCAATATCAGGTTGCATATAGATTTCTTTCGCTTGTTGAAAAGGATTTTGCAATTTTACGGATTAATATGAAGGAAATACCTTACTCACATGAATACTTTATGCGCAGATGTCTGCAGATTGCCGAAAATGGCTGGCAGGCAGCCATGCCTAATCCAAGTGTGGGAGCTGTAATAGTATTTCAGAACCGTATTATAGGAGAAGGCTATACATCTGCTTATGGCGGTGCTCACGGTGAAGTCAATGCTATAAAATCAGTCGCAGAAGAAGACATTATACATCTTACAGAAGCTACTCTGTACGTGAGCCTGGAACCGTGCAGCCATCATGGTAAAACTCCTCCATGCGCTGATTTAATTATCCGCCATAAAATTCCTCACGTAGTCGTAGGCACTACAGATCCTAATCCTCTGGTAGCCGGAAACGGAATCCGGAAACTAAAGGATGCCGGCATTCTGGTAACAGTAGGCATTCTGGAAGATGCATGTAAATGGAGTCTGAGAAGATTTTTAATTTCTGTGCAGCAGCAAAGACCATTTGTCACATTAAAATGGGCAGAAAGCAGTCACAGAAAAATCTCCCGGAAAGATGGAACGCCCGTTCGTATTACCTCTTCATCCACACAGATACTGACGCATAAGTTCAGATCTGAACATCAGGGGCTTTTATGCGGATGGAAAACTGTTTTCCATGATCAACCTGCTTTAGATAACAGGTTATGGACAGGTAAAGCGCCTCAGGTGATTGTAATAGATCTACAACAGAAACTCAACAAAAATTCTTACTTCCAATCAAAAACGGACTGGTGGAGAATCATCACCGGACAAAGTGAACGGATCAATGATATTTCTGTAACAGAAACAGATATAGCTGCCATTCTTCGACAGATATATCGGAAAGGAATACAGAGTATTTTCGTTGAAGGTGGCAGTTACACGCACCAGCAATTGATCGACGCTCATCTTTGGGATGAATGTTACATTTTTCAGGGGAAAACCAAACTCCCGGAAGGCATCAATGCTCCGACATTGACAAATTCAACGCTGATTTCTTCCTATTATCTTGAAAGTGATCTGATACAGATTTATTCTCCTGAATCTACACATGAATGATCTTTTTACATATCAGACGATAGATCAGGCTGTTACTTCTCTCTACAAAGAGAAAGGCAGTAAATTCTTCGGCTTTGCATTTCCTGTAAAAAACGAAGAAGATATCAGACATCATCTGAATACGCTCAGAGAAATTCACCCCAAAGCCACACATCATTGTTATGCCTGGCGGTTGGGATTGAACAGAGATCATTACAGAGCCAATGACGACGGAGAGCCGGCAGGCACTGCAGGAAAACCAATATTAGGTCAGATAGACAGCCTGAAAATTACCAATTGTCTGGTTGTGTCAGTCCGATATTTCGGAGGAACGAAGCTGGGTGTTTCGGGATTGATAACAGCTTACAGAGCATCTGCCAAAGAAACATTGGAACAGGCTACTATTTCGGAACATCAGCTATACAGAAATTTTGAAATCCGAAGTGATTACGAAACACTGAATCGTGCTTATCAATGGATCCAGAACCATGAAGGCAATATTCTGGAACAAAACATGACTACGGACTGTCTGCTGAAGGCTGAAATCCCCTGCAAATATTATGACCAGGCTATAGCCAGCATAGAATCTTATTATCCTTTATCTATAAAACCTTATAAAGATGAAAGGTAAAGTCATTGTATCGCCCCGGTTTTTCAAAATCTTCATGGCTCCGTGGGTTTCGGGGATAGCCTTATTTCCTTTTATTCTGGTAAAAAGTAAACCTTTATCCGAAAATGACGTTTTGATTAATCATGAGAAAATTCATATTCAGCAGCAAAAAGAAATGCTTGTTATTTTCTTTTATATCTGGTACGGACTCGAATATCTTTTCAGATGGATACAAACCGGTTCAAAATTAGAAGCCTATAAAAATATATCTTTTGAAAGAGAAGCCTATGCTCATCAGCACGATCTTACCTATACCTGCCACAGGAGATTCTGGGCACATCTCAGGTGGTTGTAAAATTGATGGTGAGTATGAATATGAAATTCACTATTTTTACCACCTTAAATCTAAAATCTAATGTCAAACATCAAACTATTTGTAGTAGATGATCATCCTATTTTCGTTGATGGCATTGTGAATTTGCTAAAAGACACTCCTGGTTTTGAAATCATCGGAACTGCCAGTAATGGTCAGGAGTTTCTGGATAAAATAAAAACGGAACAACCTGATATAGTGCTGATGGACATCAATATGCCGGTCATGGATGGTATTGAAGCTACTCAGGAATTGAAAATAAGATATCCTAAAATCAAAGTGATCGCATTGACCATGTTCAATGATATCCGTTTTATCAAAGAGCTTTTAGAAATCGGAGCCAAAGGATATGTTTTGAAAAATATCAGCAGAGAAGATCTGATCAAGGCTGTTAATACTGTTTCTGAAGGTAAGCCATTCTTAGATTCAGCGGTACAGGAAAAAGTAATTTCCAGCATGTCTTCTTCTGATGATGAAGATTTTGATGAAAAAGAAGCAGATCTGATGGTGCAAAATATCACCAGCAGAGAATTGGAAATCCTCCAGCTGATTGCACTGGGTATGACCAGCCAGGATATTTCACAAAAGCTTTTTATCAGTAAAAACACCGTAGAAACTCACAGAAAAAATCTGTTGGCAAAGCTCAATGTTAAAAACACAGCCAGCTTATTAAAATTTGCCTACAAAAAGGGATTGGTCTAAACCATGAACGAATAAATACTTTTCAATCCCTGATTTTGCTCAGGGATTTTTTATTTTAACTCAGGCATTTAGCTGAATATTACATCTGAAATTTTCAAGTCCGGCATTCCTTTTAATCTCAACACTACTGATGCAACAGCTATTACATCTTTTTCACAATACTTTCTGATACGATCCAGACCGTACTCATGATAATACACCCTTCCTACTTCTGAACCATCTATATCATCTTTTGAAGAAGGCAAGCCCAGAACGTGAGTGAGCAATTTCAGCGAAATATAATTCTTGTAATCTCCGAACCGCCATACATCCAGCGTATCCAATACCATCGCTGACAATTCCCATGGTTTTGCCATCTGCATTTTCTGAAAAAAAGCAGGAAAGTCATCTATCATCTGATGTACCAGTAATCTTCTGCAGATATACGGAATATCAAACTCTTTTACATTATGCCCGCAAATCATCAGTTGGTTTCCGAAATTCTGTTCAAACTTTTTCAGAAGCTGCACAAAATCTGACAAAAGTACCAGCTCATCATCATTCACAATTGATTTTATTCTGAACACTCTGTCTTGTCCCTGGCCGGTAAAATATCCCATAGAAATACAGATAATTTTCCCGAATTCAGCCAGAATACCTGCATTATTGAAGTAATACTCATCTGCATCCATATCTTCCGGCCGTAGCTTTCCTCTTTTACCTTCCCAAAGCAATTGTTCGTATTCAGATAAATCCGACAAATCAGAAACACCCGGAACGGTCTCAATATCTATAAAAAGTGTCTTACTGAGTGGAATATGCTCAAGCATGCAAGTATTTTGTTAAGAAGTTACTAAAAACTATTGTAAATATTGTTAAAATCAACATAACAATCCACAAGAGTTTAAATTTGAATAACAAAATAAAACCGATAATTGTATGTCACAAAATTCAAATTCAAAAGTACACGCTTTGTATATCGTTCTTATCCTGCTGTTGTTGGGAGGTTTGGTGTTTACGAATATTAAGCTAAAGAAGTCAACTGAAACGATCAGAGTGACATCTTCTGAGTTAACATCCAGTGAAAGCTTACGTGCAGAACTGGAAAAAGAATATCAGCAGGCATTGGATGATCTCGAATTAATCAGGACAGAAAAAGTTGGGGTAGACAGCTTACTGACAGAAAGAGAAAGAGATCTTGAAATGAAAAAGAAACAAATCTCTGACCTGATCAAAAGCGGTCAGACGAATAAAGCGGACCTGGATAAAGCCCGTGCTATGATCAAGCAACTGAATGAAGAAAGAGTAAGCTTCCAGTCCAGAATAGATTCATTGACAGCTGCCAATGAAAAGCTAAACATAGAGAACGTTGCTTTGGTAACAGAACGAGATCAGCTCAATGAAACTGTCAACACTGTCAGAAATGAAAAAGCAAGATCTGATGAGGAAAATACGAAATTAAGATCCACAGTTGACAAGGCTAAAGTACTGACAACCAGCAATATTAAAGTAACGCCTATCAAAAGTGGCAAAAAAGATAAAGAAGTAGAGGTCAAAAAAGCGAAAGATGCGACCGCTCTTAAAATCTGTTTTGATTTGTTAGTCAACAGAATTGCTCCTGCCGGAGAAACTGAAATGGCTATCAGAATCATTAGTCCAAACGGCGAAACTGTTCAGATTGATGCTTTAGGAAGCGGAAACTTAACGGATGCAACTACCGGAAATTCTATTCCTTACACTTACCTGATCAGACCGGATTACAGAAACGAAGCTAAAACAGTATGTTCTATCTGGAACCAAAGCTATACTTTCTCTTCCGGTAACTATTCAGTAGAAATTTACCAAAGCGGATTATTGATTGGCCAAGGAAGCTTTTCTTTGAAATAATCTGAAAATATAAAGCTATAGAAAGGCTGTCTGAAAAGGCAGCCTTCTTTATTTACGGGCAACAACAAATTATTCAGATCACATATCGATGCACATACCAAAATTTTATGAAAAAGTAATACCTAAATCTTGAAATTAATTATAAGAACATCTCTTTTGTATATATTTGCACCGCATTTATAAAACCAGCAAACAGACGTGTCCGCGCATATACGCATAGCTACCAAACAGGATTTACCGCATGTATACGGTTTAATCAAAGAATTGGCGGTATACGAAAATGCGCCGCATGAACCAACTGTTTCTTTGGAAGAGTTTATAGAAGACGGATCAGGAAATAATCCCAGATATAGGGTCATTATCGCTGAAAAGGAGAATGAAATTTTAGGCATTGCATTATACTACCTCGGTTATTCTACCTGGAAAGGCAATATGATGTATCTGGATGATCTGGTCATCAAAGAATCACACAGACGTTTGGGAACCGGCAAATTACTTTTTCAGGCACTCATAGCAGCGGCGAGAGAGCATGGAGTCAATCAGCTCAGATGGCACGTATTGAACTGGAATGAGCCTGCAATCGCTTTTTATCAACAAATAAATGCTTCGCTGGACAGCGAATGGATCACTTGTAAATTAGAAAAAGACAAATTGTATTTGTCATAAAATATATACCACCGGAATGAAAGTCTTTAAATTTGGCGGAGCATCAGTAAAAGATGCAGCAGGAATCAAAAATGTAGCAGATATCATCAAAAGATTTGGTGATGAAAAAACTTTAGTCATCGTATCAGCAACAGGCAAAACGACCAATGCATTGGAAGAAGTTGTAGAAGCTTATTTCAAGCAAACAGGTGAAGCAAAAGCTAAGATCAACTCAATAAAGGAAAATCATTTCAATATCTGCAAAGATCTTTTCGGTGAAGAAAAAACAGGTGTGTACGATCAGCTGGAAAATCTGTTCGTAGAATTGGAATGGCAGATAGAAGAAGACAGACTGGACAGCTACAATTATGTATATGACCAGATCGTATCTGTAGGAGAATTGCTTTCTTCTGTGATCTTAAGCCATTATCTGAACTTCTCCGGCCTTAAAAATGAATGGGCTGACGTAAGAGATTTGCTAAAAACAGATGATACTTACCGTGAAGCTGTGATCAATTGGGAAGAGTCTACCCAAAAAGTAGAAGAAATCTTAAGACCTATGCTGGAAAGAAATACAGTAGTTGCTCAGGGTTTTATTGGTTCTACTCCTGATAACTGTACCACTACCTTAGGGAGAGAAGGATCAGATTATACTGCAGCTATTTTTGCAAATATTCTGAATGCAGAAAGTCAGACGATCTGGAAAGATGTTCCCGGAGTAATGAGCGGCGATCCCCGTAAATTCCAGGATGCAGTCTTCATTGATGAATTGACTTATCTGGAAGCTGTTGAAATGACTTTCTACGGAGCGAGCGTTATCCATCCGAAAACAATCAAGCCTATTCAAAACAAAAATATTCCGTTGTTGGTAAAGTCATTCATCAACCCGGAAGGAAAAGGCACTAAAGTGTATGGTGCGACTCATCATATCAACTACCCGCCGGTAAGAGTAGTGAAAGAAAATCAGGCATTACTGACTTTCCATACTAAAGATTTTTCTTTTGTTGCAGACGAAACTGTAGGTGAGCTATTGAAGGCTTTTGCTGATGCCAATCTGAAAATCAATATGATGCAGACAGGTGCCATCTCATTGCAGGCAGTAGTGGACAATACTCCTGAAAAGATCGCAAAAGTAAATGCTGCGATAGAGAAGAACTTCAACATTCACCATGAAGAAGATCTCACAATTCTGACTATTAGACATTATACGGATGAGGTCATTAACAAGCATCTGGAAAATAAGCAGCCAATTCTGACTCAGAAACGAGCTTCTACTTTCCAGGTTTTGTTTACAAAATAAACTTCAAAATATCCACACTAAATAACTGAACCCTGAGTCTTCGCCGGCTCAGGGTTCTTTTGTAATGTATAATGCTGTATCTTGTTACAAATAAACTCAGTTCTAATGAGAAAAACTCCGTTCATTTTCTGCTTCCTGCTTTTATGTATCAGCTGTCAATCAAATTCAGATCAACACGAAGAAATTGTAGAAATCAAGGACAGTGGTGATGAAATCCCGTACAATGTTCTTATTGGATCAGATTCATTTGACTTTGATACAAACAGCGATACAAACATATTCATCTATCCCCATCTTACTATCGCATCCATACCTAAAGCGGATAAACCGGGAGAAATCATCAGAATGATTAAAGATGGGAAAGAACACACCTTTGATATAGAAGCAGCATATTTCAATGGAAAAATCGGTGATTATCTATTGTTTGATATCGGCACATCTTCAGTCAGAACCCTTGAAATCTATGACAGTAAAAATCTTTCACAGGTATTAAAAGTGGTTGATTACAGAGATCTGACTGCACAAAATCCATCTATTACATTCAAAACAAGAATCCAGGCACTAAGGGCATCCCAGACACCTCCACCATGTCCGGAAGAATTAAAAGAGATGAAAGAAAATGTGGGTTATTTCCAGACAAAAGTTTTTGACTTCAGCACACTGACTTTAAAAGATTCGGATCTTGTCACCTGCGAATATGTAGAGTGATTTGCCAGCTCATTAAAAAGATCATTCATTATATAATTCATCTTAAGAAAAATCTATTGTATGAACAACACACTTATCTTAAGAATTGCCGTTGCCATCACTTTACTGGTGCACAGCATTCCGGGAATTTTCAATAATGGAATCAATGATTTTGGCAATCTGTATTTAAATCAGATCGGGTTTGCTCCTTTTGGGTTATACCTTGCCTGGGCGATTAAATTATCACACATTGTTTGTGCTGTACTACTGTTATTGGACAAGTTTGTAAAAGTTGCTGCATATACTACCATCTTTATTCTGATAACGGGGATCTATATGATACATTTTCAGGAAGGTTGGTTTGTCGTCGGAGGTGGCAGGAATGGCATGGAGTTTAATGTTCTGCTGATTTTTGTGCTGATTTCAATTATGTATCAAAACAAGTTGGACAAAACAACATCTTGATAAGAAAAAGGGATGTTCCATTTATTCACTTTCTCCTTTTATTAGTCACAGATGTGGTTAAAACCCCGCACCTTAGTGCGGTTAACTTTCAGTTTCTAAAAACTTTTCAGACACGAATTTGACTCCGTCGAACTCACGTTTCATAGATTAGCACGAATGGTATTTAAATTCGTGTTCATTCGTGCTATTCTCGTGTCTGACAACATCACTTGTCTCTGCAAAAAAATCTCGGACAAGTGAGATGTACGGACTTTTAGTCCGCTTATAAACCTCTGTACTTTCAGTGCAGAGTGGTTTAGTCACTTTCTCCTTTTATATACTTCAACATCAGATAAACTTCCTCCTTATTCAACTCATCCATACCGTTTTCTGAGGAATTCTCTACATGTGATTTGCTTTTAATAAAATCATATAAGCTATCCATCTGTAAATATTCATCTCTAAAAATCTCTTTTGTAATAGGATATGCTGCATGACAGCGCAAACAATAATATGTATATATACCTACCCCATAGTACATTGGATTATAATAATCCTTGAAATACAGATAAAAAGAAGCAGTATCATCCACTTCAATTCCCACTATCTGATCGGAATTTTTAGTCATCTTTGCTCTGGCAAAAACCTTATCATCTATTTTCACCTCCTCATAATGAAACTGACTTTCTTTACATGCCAATAAGGTAAATGCAAACAATAAAGGTGTAATATTTTTCAGATTAAAGGATAACACTGATCGCCATCAAGCCTGTCTATTGAATAATATTCCTATTTCACCCAGCATCCTATTAGTATTGACACCACTCCTACCAGTGCAGGAACACCCTGCACAAAGAAGATTTTCTTTGTAGCTGTCACACCACCGAAAATGCCTGCAACAGCAACACATCCCAAAAAGAAGAGAGCGACATTTTGCTGCCAATTCATATCCTGAATAAATAATGACCAGATCAAACCAGCTGATAAAAAGCCATTATACAAACCCTGGTTGGCTGCAAGCCCTTTGGTTGGTTTGAACAACTCAGCCGGCATTGCACCTTTAAATATCTGTCTGCCTTTGGTTTCCCAGGCAAACATTTCAAACCAAAGTATATACAGATGCTGAACAGCAACCAAGCCAACAATAATTTTAGATATCAAACACATATCATCTATATTTTAAGCAATTTCATTCAATGCGGATTCTATAAAATCCAGCTCTTCCTGAGATAAAGATATCTGCATAGAACGTGCATTTTCTACAGATTGCTGTGCATTTCTCGCTCCCGCTAAAACTACAGTAATCGCTGGTTGCAAAGTTGTCCATCTCAATACCAACTGTGATAATGTGGCTGATTTACTTTTTGCAACCGGTTCTATTTTTTTCAAGAAAGATTCTACTTTTTCTTTGTCAAACTTCCGGAAATATCCACCTCTGTGGTCGTTTTTGGCAAGCTCTGCATTTTTAAAATATTTACCCGAAAGAAGCCCTCTTTCTAAAGGACTGTAAGCAATAATACTTAAACCTGTTTCCAATGCATAAGGCACTAATTCGCTTTCAATTTCCCTGTTTAGCATGCTGTACGGCACCTGATTGCTGACAATCTTCAAAGTTTTTTCTGCTTCTTTTACCTGAGCAGTATTATAATTACTCACTCCTGCAGAAAGCACTTTTCCTTGTTGCAAGAGTATTTCCATTGCTTCCATTGTTTCACTGATGGGCGTTGTACTATCCGGCCAGTGCAATTGAATCAGATCGATATAATCTGTGCCCAGCCTTCTCAGACTGTCTTCTACTTCTTTGATCACACTTTCTTTTCCTGCATAGCGATATATATCGACAGGTTGTCCATGATTATTCTGGCTGTTCATCACAAAATCGCCTTTAGGACTTTCGAGATCCCAACGCATTCCGAATTTTGTCAGGATCTGCACTTTATCTCTTGGAATGCCTTTGATAGCTTCACCTACTATTTCCTCGCTGACACCCATTCCGTAAATGGGAGCAGTATCTATAGAGGTGACACCTTCATGATACGAAGCAATGATCGCATCTATTGCATCTTTTCTGTCTGTGCTGCCCCACATCCATCCGCCGGCGGCCCATGCTCCGAATGTGATGACTGATGCTTTTATATCAGTATTTCCCAAGTGTCTGTATTCCATGATTATTTTCTTTGTTAAAAGTTAAGGAAAAACGCAGAAAATCTGCATTTGTTTAGATGAGTAATTAACATTTAGGTTTGCAGCATCACCTGCTTCATTCTTCTCTCTAAAATTCTGTCATCACTCAGAAATTTTAATCCGAGATACTCAAAAGCGTTCTGAGATAAGATTTCCGGATCTTTTTCATCCGGCAACAGCTGTTCGCCTACTTTTACGATCACAGATTCAGGAATCAGCCCGATCAGCTCAGAGGTTTTTACTTCGACACCATATCTTGAAGCTATACTTTTCACTGTATCGAAAACCAGCTTAACATCGGATTGGGTGATATCTACTATATTGGTAGAAACCTGAGCACAATCATATTCTTCCATCCACCAGCCAATTGCCTTTACACCTTTAAGTACACCACCGCTGCTTTCACGGATAGCAGCTGCAATTTTTTTTGCTACAGACACGTCCTTCGTTTCAAGATTGACATTGTAAGCAATCAGAAACGGTCTTGCGCCCAATACCATCGCTCCGAATCGTTCATTCAGCTGATCCGGGCCATAATCAGGTTTCCAGTCTACAGATTTTAATTTTTCGGGTAAAGCTTCATATTCTCCTTTCCGAAGGAAAGCAAGATTTTTTCTCACTGGTAGCTTAGCAGAATGCTCATACATATATACAGGTATTCCTGCTTCACCCAGTTTTGCTCCTAATTCATGTGTCAGTTGAATAACATCTGACAAAGCCGTATCTCCTAGCGGTACAAACGGACATACATCACATGCACCCATACGCGGATGCTCACCATAATGTACACGCATATCTATCAGCTCACGGGCGACCTGAATCGCACGATATGCAGCTTCTCCGATAACGGAAATATCTCCAACAAATGTGTAAACAGTTCTGTTTGCATCATATCCGGGATCAACGTGCAATAACCACACATTGGGAACACTTTTGATGGCATCAGCTATTGCATGAATAATTTCAGGATTTCTTCCTTCTGAAAAATTGGGAATACATTCTACGAGCTGCATGTTGTAAAAATGCGAATATTCATTCTATTTTTATTTCTCAGCTATTCTAAATTAATAGTCGTATGCATTAAAACAGGCTATTTTTCTTTAATCATTTCAACACATTCACTTTACATGCTGAAAATATTTTCACAACAAAAATGCTACATCATTTTTAAATTAACATTAAACGAAAGATTATTTTAATAGTTCTCTACTAATCATTACACATCTTTATTATTTTCGTAGAGAATCAAGTGTAGTTATGAAAGATTATTCAAGGGAATCCTTGGCCCTCCATGAGCAGCTTCGTGGAAAAATCAGTGTAGAATTAAAAACTGAATTAAATTCAAAAGAAGATATGACCCTTTGCTACTCCCCGGGTGTAGCAGAACCTTGTATGCAAATCGCTAATGATCCTGAAAAAGCATGGACATTGACTTGCAAAGGAAATATGGTTGCAGTAGTATCTGATGGTACAGCTGTATTAGGTCTTGGCAACATCGGTCCTGCAGCAGCAATGCCGGTAATGGAAGGTAAGGCAATGTTATTCAAAAGATTTGGTGGTGTAGATGCATTTCCTATCTGTCTGGACACAACTGATACAGAAGAAATCATCCGCACAGTAAGATTTTTAGCTCCAACTTTTGGCGGTATCAACTTAGAAGACATTTCATCTCCACGTTGTTTTGAAATCGAAGAAAGGCTGCAAGATTTAGGCATTCCCGTATTTCATGACGACCAGCACGGCACTGCAATCGTAACAGTAGCGGGTCTGATCAATGCATGTAAGCTTTTAGGCAAAGAAATCAAAGATTTAAGAGTGGTGATCAATGGCGCCGGTGCTGCCGGAATAGCTATTTCCAATCTTTTAAACGGTAAAGATCAGGATCCTGATGTTTTCACTCCGGTGAAAGAAATCATCATCTGTGATACAAAAGGTATCATTCACAATGAAAGAAAAGATCTTAACAGCTTAAAAGCATCTTTATTGACATATTCTAATCCTAACAATCTTAAAGGAACAGTAAAAGACGCTATTGAAGGTGCTGACGTGTTTATTGGTGTAAGCTCTGAAAACATTTTAGATGCTGAAGATATCCGTACAATGGCTAAAGATCCGATCATCTTTGCAATGGCAAATCCGAATCCGGAAATCGCTCCTGCAGAGGCTTATGCAGGCGGTGCAGGTGTTGTAGGAACAGGAAGAAGTGATTTACCTAATCAGGTCAATAATGTCCTTGCGTTCCCGGGCATCTTTAAGGGTGCTTTGGAAATCAGAGCTACCAGAATCACTCCCCGCATGAAGCTGGCTGCTGCTTATGCTATTGCTGCGGAGGTAGGAGAAATCAGCAGAGACAATATCATTCCATCTTCTCTGAATATGGGTGTTGCTGATAAGGTCGCTGAAGCTGTAAAAGCTGCGTGGCTACAGGAAGTAGAAATACAAAGATTAATGGAGATTGTAAATCATCCTTTGTAATCGCAATCTATACATTTTAGGAAAGGCATCTTCATACGAAGGTGCCTTTCTTTTTAGTAAAAACTACTGACAGCTAATAAAAAATCCCGAACCAAACTTACGCTTGATCCGGGATCATATATCAAAAAGTTATGTTAGTCTCTTAAGATATTGTGTCCCATTTTATCACGCTTTGTCAAAAGGTAAGCTTCGTTGTGAATATTGGGTAAGACCTCAATCGGAAGTGTATCGACAATCTCTATTCCATAGCCATCTAATGCTACACGTTTTCTCGGATTGTTGGAAATCAGACGGATTTTTGTCACTTTCTGATCTCTCAGAATCTGAGCTCCGATTCCGAAATCTCTCTCATCAGCTCTGAAACCTAAAGCAAGATTAGCTTCTACAGTATCCATACCTTCTTCCTGCAGCTTATATGCTTTCAGCTTATTGAGCAATCCTATGCCTCTGCCCTCCTGCATCATGTACAAAATCATTCCTTTACCTTCCTGCTCGACCATTTTCATAGCATTGTGCAGCTGATCGCCACAATCACATCTTAATGACCCAAGGATATCACCAGTAACACAGGATGAATGTACGCGTACCATGACTTCATCGCCTTCTTCCCAGTTACCTTTTTTCAATACCAGATGTTGTTCACCGGAGTTGATCTGAGTATAGCATACCAAAGTAAATTCACCATATTTAGTAGGCAATTTGATTTCAACTTCCTTGGTTACCTGCTTTTCGTGTTTCAATCTGTATGTCACTAAATCTTTGATAGAAATAATTTTCATATCAAATTTCTTAGCAATTTTCAATAAATCAGGCAGACGTGCCATAGTACCATCTTCGTTCATGATCTCAACCAGAATTCCCGCCGGTTCGAATCCTGCCAGCCTGGCTAAATCTGTAGCGGCTTCTGTATGACCTGTACGTCTTAAAACACCTTCTTTTCTTGCTTTCAACGGAAAAATATGCCCCGGTTTTCCAAATTCTGAAGGATGGATATTCGGATCAATCAGAGCCTGAATAGTTTTGGCTCTGTCTGAAGTAGAAATACCTGTAGAACAGCCATGTCCGATCAGATCCACAGAAACGGTAAATGGTGTATCATAATGAGAGGTATTGTTTCTACCTACCATCATTTCCAACTCGAGCTCATTACATCTTTCTTCATCTAATGGAGCGCAAATCAATCCGCGTCCGTGAGTAGCCATAAAATTGATAATTTCGGGAGTGGCGTTTCTTGCTGCAGTGATAAAATCTCCTTCGTTTTCACGGTCTTCGTCATCTACTACGATGATGAGTTTGCCAGCTTTGATATCTTCAATCGCAGATTCAATAGAATCTAATTGGATATTACTTCCGCTGTGTTGGTTTCCAGACATTGCTTTGTATACCTTTAATATAAATAATGAACCCTTGCACTAACGCCAAGTTGATATAAATAAAATAACTTAGCCGCTCAATTGTTCTTGACTGCAAAGTTAATCTTTGTAAAATGTAAAGCGAGGCCACTACCCCCAATATTAATATTAATGTAATTAATGAAGGCACAAAACCGCTTCCAAAGCAATAGAATTCTACAAATCCTGATAAAATTGCAGGCAGCAACAGCACCGGCAGGATCCATCTGAGGATTTTATGAAAAAACCAGGACATGCTCAATGCCGTAAAAGGCTTTGTCAATACAGAAGAAAAATATTTCAAATTCTGAAAATTACCCGCAGCAATCCTCTGCTTCCGTCTATACTCATCTTTCCAGGTCGTATGAACTTCCTCTATTACTATTGCCAGAGGATTTAATATAGCCTGATATCCTTGCTTCATCACGCTCATTCCTATGAAAAAATCATCTACAATAAATTTATCAGGAATAGGTATAAACAACTTCGTACGAATAGCAAAACACCCTCCAAAAGGCCCCTGCATAGTACCCCATGCTATTCCTTCATTGTACTTAAGCCCCTGTTCAAAATTCAGGTACTCATTTTCGCGTTCATGGCTGACAATATCATCTGACAGTAGAAATTTACTATCTACCAATCCCATCTGCTCTGTTTTAAAATACTTTGCGAGCTCATACAATGTATTTTTTGTAAAAAACACATTGGCATCGGTAAAAACTGTCAGTTCAGACTCTGGTTGAAAATGCTCAAAAATATGATTCAACATTCCCGGCTTTCCTAATCTTTCCGTCTGTACAAAAGAAACCTGCTCAGGATATTTACCTTGAAAATCTCTGACAATTCCCACACTGTTATCAGAGCAGTTATCCAATCCGATCAGCAGCCTGATTTTAGCAAAATCATATTCAGAAGCAAAAACAGATTGAAGCTTATGAGCTAACACCTTTTCTTCATTGTGTACAGCCATAACAATTGTTATCGCCGGCAAATTGTCCTTTTTATCGAAATAGCTATACTGAGTAATGCTTCTGTTTTTTGCCAGCAGCCTCATTAGAAAAGGATACCAGATATAACTTGAGATCAGCAAACACCACCAGACAATGACAGCCATATCAACGTTTATCTTTTCTCTTAAATAATTTTCCGACCTTCCCAAAAACACTCAGCAACCGTGTATAGGTCTCTTTTTTTACCACATTGGAGTCATTCGTTGCCTGATAAGTCAACCATAAAGCAATAGGTAATAATACCAGTGTAGGCAACCATGCTCCTGTAAATGCTGAAACCACCTCACTATACGCCAGCTTATCTCCTATCATATTAAAGATGTGAAACAGCATATAAAAACAGGCCGAGATCAGTATCGGCATTCCCAAACCACCCTTTCTGACAATAGCACCCATCGAGCCTCCGATCAGCAATAAAATTACACAGGCAAAAGAAAGCATAAACTTCTTGTTCAGCTCAACCTGAAATTTCTGTATATAGAATTTTTTGAGCGCTACATCCGATATCTGCATATCTATATAGCTCATCATCGAAGATACATTCGTAATGGCAGCCTGCACGACTACTTGTGAAGGGATTGAATCGTTAATGATCGAAGACAAACTGATGCTATCATGGACAGGTCTGAGCGTCTCGTCTGTTTTTATACTATCCGGCTTAGGCTTGGAATATGCGAGGTAGGTTTTATTAAAATCATTGATACTTTTAGGAATTTTAGCCAGCTCTCTGTTCATAGAATCTATTTCATTCCTGAGCTGTCTGGAGTCAAGCATTTCATGATAACCTTTGAACAGCGTGCCATCCGACCGGTTCAGCTTGAATTCTTTCAGATCAAATATCTTCCTGTAGTATTTAAATTCCACTACATTCTGCTCATACAGCTTTTCATAATTTTTCCCGCGTTTTCTGGTATCATGATACTGGCGGCCATTATACAATTCGAAGATCATATATCTCTGATCCGCGCTCAAAGCCATTTCTCCTCTGTCAGCCATGATGACATTGTCATTACCGTATCCTGACGAATGATCATAAACTATGATGTCATAAATAGTAGTGTTATTGGGCGATTTCTTGCCTATTTTCAATGTAAATCCACTGATCCCTTTATAAAAAACCCCTTCTTTGATATCCAGAGCAGGCTTATGCCTTCTGATATCCATGAGTAATGTCATAAATTTCAGATTGGTGTACGGCAATACTTTGTTGGAAAAAAAATAAGCTCCTATGCTCAGGAAAGTAACAAAAGCTATCAGCGAGCCCATCACCCTCAAAGTTGAAATCCCTGAGGCTTTACTGGCGACCAATTCATTATTTTCTCCAAAATTCCCCATTGTCATGGTTGAAGAAAGCAGAATAGATAAAGGAAGTGCTAATGGGAGCACTTTAAACGAAAAAAGGACGAGCAGCTGCATAATCAGGTTAAACTCCAATCCTTTACCTACCAGATCATCAATGTATTTCCAGAGAAACTGCATCAAAAAGATAAATTCAGAGATAAGAAAAGTAAATATCAGCGGTCCTATAAACGCTTTAAATACTATACCATCTATCTTTTTAATGCCCAACATGAATGAAACTGCCTAAAAATACTAAATCAAAATGACCATTTATTTATAATTCCAAAGATTCAAACTGCCATGTACTCCATTTACCTACCTTTATTTCCGGCTCAATATGATTATCCAGCAATGATAAAAATATGGTTCTGGGAATAACTGTTGCACCCAGACTTTCCAGATGAGGATTATACACCTGGCAATCTACAAGCTCAAATTTTCTTTGCAGTAAATTTTGAATCAATGCAATAAAGCCATATTTAGATGCATTGGGAGCAGTGTAAAACATAGATTCTCCAAAGAAACATTTACCCATCGCAATACCATACAGCCCCCCGACCAGCTCATTCTGATCATTCCAGACTTCTACTGAATGTGCCAATCCCATTTCATGCAATTCAGTATAAGATCCAATGATGTCATTATTGATCCAAGTTGCTTCCCGATCTTTGTAGCGCACATCTGCACATTGTTGAATCACAGATTTAAAATCCCGGTCAAAAGTCACTCTGTACAATTGCTTTTTAAACAGCTGACGCATGGATTTAGATATCTTTATCTCCTGGGGGAACAATACGCATCTCGGATCAGGAGACCACCAGATGATAGGCTCATCATCATTGTACCATGGAAAAATTCCATTTAAATATGCTGAAATTAATCTTTGCACGCTCAAATCACCACCAACAGCCACAATGCCTTCCTCGGCTCCTTCAGGATCGGGAAAATCAAAAGTATCTGTCAACTGATAAACAGGCAAAATTCAAAAATTATGATTCCTGTATTTCTGCAGAAATCCCTCTGTCCAACAATGCCTCTTTCATTGGAATCAACTCTGCTTCAGAACCATGCTTTACAGCATACTTTCCTTTGAAATGGATGTAAACAGCGCATTGCTCTGCCTGCTCATGAGTATGGTTACATACAGCTACTAAAGATTCTATTACCCAGTCAAAGGTATTCACATCATCATTAAAGACCACCAAAGCAGAACCTGTATTTGTTTCCTCGAGCAGTTCTTCGATCGTAATTACTTTTTCCTCTGTCATGGGTTGTTCCAATGCCATATCAATACTTTTGCTACAAAACAAAAATGATAAAAAATTACAGGAAAATCAAAAAATGATTTGGAATTGTAAAGAGAAAGATTGTACATTTGCGCCACATTTGACCATGGCGAGGTAGCTCAGATGGTTAGAGCGCAGGATTCATAACCCTGAGGTCACGGGTTCAACTCCCGTCCTCGCTACCAGAAACTAAAGACGATGAACTTTCATCGTCTTTTTTAATTCTACCAACTATGAAGTTTATTGTTTACGTTTTATTCTCTCAAATTCACAATAAACACTATACTGGTTTCACTTCTGATCTTGAGATCAGAATGGAGTCTCATAATGTTTTCGGTAAGGGATGGACGGCCAGATTCAGACCCTGGAAAATCATTTTCTCTAAAGATTTTGATGATAAAAACGAAGCTATGAAATATGAAAAATGGCTCAAATCAGGCGTAGGAAGAGAATTTATCAAATCTTTACCTCATTGAGTGCAAGATTCATATCCGCCGCGGCGGACACGGGTTCAACTCCCGTCCTAGCTACCAGAAACTAAAGACGATGAACTTTCATCGTCTTTTTTAATTCTATCTAATATGAAGTTTATTGTTTACGTTTTATTCTCTCAAATTCACAATAAACACTATACTGGTTTCACTTCCGATCTTGACATCAGAATGGAATCTCATAATGTTTTCGGTAAGGGATGGACGGCCAGATTCAGACCCTGGAAAATCATTTTCTCTAAAGATTTTGACAATAAAAACGAAGCTATGAAATATGAAAAATGGCTCAAATCAGGTGTAGGAAGAGAATTTATCAAATCTTTACCTCATTGAGCGCAGAATTCATATCCGCCACGGCGGACACGGGTTCAACTCCCGTCCTCGCTATATAGAGAACTAAAGAGGCTGTCTAAATTTTATTTTCAATAAATACTTACAAGCCACTTCTGATACCTATTACAGCAAGCATTCTTCCTGTTTGCCCGTTTTCTTTTCTGTAGGAAAAATACAAATCGTTATTAATGACTGTTGAGAAAGGAGATATCTCGATATTTTCAGGCAGCACACCCATTTCCAGCAACTGATCTCTATTGGCAGATTTTAAATCAATATGCGGCTTCGATTTACCTGAAAACATCTGTACAAATTCCGGCTTGAATTGATCGGCGACCTCCTGCCCTACTTCAAAATGTCCGGCATCTATGCAGGTTCCTATAAAAGCATAGCAATCTTTCACATTGGTTCCGTAATGATGCTGCATTTCTTTCAGAACATTCGGAACTATTTTTGCAACGGTGCCACGCCATCCTGCATGAGCTGCTCCGGCAGATTCTGTCACCGGGTCAAAAATGAGTATCGGAGTACAGTCAGCTATACCCACACTCAGAAAAAGATCTTTCTTGTTCGTAATAAACCCATCATAACCGGAATACCAGCCACCTTGTTCTACTTTTAATACTTCCGTCTCATGAACCTGTAATCCTCCAGCTACCTGGCTGGTTGAAATATTCAATCCCTCGAAAAAGATTTTCCTGTTTTCATTTACTTTCCGGATATCGTCCCGAGTATTCAGCCCAAGATTCAGGCTTGAGTATGGAGCTTCGCTTACACCACCATTTCTCCGGCTTTCCAGCATCACCAAATGAGGAAATTTCTGTGCAAGACGAGCCGAATAATGACGTTCTGATTCCAAAAAGATTATTTTTCCGATTTCCTGGCTTTAATTCCCCACGTAAAAGAGAATTCTGCTACAATTTCTCCCTGCTCATTATAAGCATTTGTCATGCATTTAATTTCTTCGCCTTCAAATGTCTGACATGTATTAAATACCTTCTCAGCGATTTCAAGTCCCTGGTCACATTTAAAAGTGGTTATACCTACTGCTCTTTTAACAAACTTTGCATCACAGCCTACCACAAATGTAGAAACTGATGGTTTTAGCTTATGAGTATACATTAATAATAATGCACCGCTCGCCATCTCTGCAGCCATACCTAAAACAGCCCAATAAGTAGTATTGAAGGGATTTTTATTGATAAAGCTATAAGGAACAGTTACCTCACAATCGGTCTCATTCAACTTAGTCAGCTTCACACCTGTAAAAGCCGCCAGAGGCAGCCCTTTTATCAGCCCGGCTTTAAAAGCCAATGGATTCAGTATCAATTTCTGATAATCTTTAATATTTTTTTTATTAAAAAACTGTTCTGTCTGTATATCGCTCACCATAATGTTGTCTTTTTACAAAAATAGAAAACTTAACAAACAGATTTCAGAAAGATTTAATGATGCAAATCCCTGCAGATATTATACTATTTAGTTAGAAAACTTCCGATATAATTCCGGAAACTAAAATTATCTTTCAAAATCACAAATGCATCAGAGACAAGTAACCGATATTTAATACTATATTAGTATATCTCTTATGTAAATCATGCAACCGGAACATCAAAAAAACGCTCTATATAAACGTCTGATAGACGGTTGTCTGCTAAACGACAGGCAGTCTCAATATCAGCTATATAATATGATGTCTGCAAAAATGTATGCTGTCTGTATGAGATATTGTTCAAATAAAGAGTTTGCTCAGGATGTATTGCAGGAAGGATTTGTAAAAGTTTTTACGAATCTGGACAAATACAGAGGAGAAGGTTCGTTTGAAGGTTGGGTAAGAAGAATATTTGTTAACACCGCAGTTGAACATTTTAGAAAAGAAAGCAAATTATTTCCGGTCTCTGACAATGAGACAGCTTTACAGACCATCCCCAATGATGATTATGGCGATGATTTGGAAATGGAAGATCTGCTCAATCTCATTCAAAAATTATCAACTGGTTACAGAACAATTTTCAACCTCTATGTCATAGAAGGATATTCTCACAAAGAAATAGCAGAAATGCTCAATATCAGTGAGGGAACTTCCAAATCTCAGTTGGCAAGAGCAAGATATTTGTTGCAGAAATTTATTGATGAAGCCCAAAGAGTAAAACAACCTAATGTCGCATTCAGAGGATAATCAGCATTTCGATGATCAAATGAGACAAAGGTTCGAAGACGCATCCTTCGCACCTCCGCCTGGTATTTGGGATAAAATACAAGACGATTTACCGCCTGCTCTTCCATTCTACCGTAAGTATAAATATGCTATAGTTGCTGCAATTTTTGCATTTTCATTTATTTCATCTCACTACATCTACAACAAGTACGATTATGCTTCCAGCATGAATGAGTTCATGACGGATAACCTCAGAGACAGTGAAATCCTGGCAGGAGATGCAACAGTGATATCCGGGTTAAATATATCTGAGATGTCCAGATTTGTTGTGCTCAATCATTATCGCCAGAATGAAAGAAACTATAATGCCTCTATCAAAGCACAACTGGAAGCCGGAGAAACGGAAGTCTCAACTTTCGCTAACGGAAATGCAGTTGCAGAAAGCAATAAAGCTCTCTTAGCAGAAACTCAACAAAATTCCACAGGCTCAGGCGAAACATCTGTTTCCCAAAAACAAACAGAACACGGAAGCAATCAGAAAGTTTCTTCTGAGACAGCCACAAATCGTTCTGCAGAAAAATCAGACAAACAGCAAAAAAGAATCAAAAAGAAATCCGCTAAATCTGACCCGGACAATAACTCTTTATCCTTACCTGGATCCAATAATCAGAATATAAATCATTTGGCATCAGAAAACAGTAGCAGCATCGAAAGCAGAAATCGCTCAAATGAAGAGAATATAGAGCTGGACAAGATTACGGTTGATTGTATACAAAACGATGAAGAATCTCCTTATGCATTCAATGCAGAAAAAATCGCTCAAAAGCTAAAGAATAATCATCATCAGAACAGAGGATTTTTCATTGGCCCTGTTTTAGGTGCTCAATATTCTGCTATGACCAAATCTTCCAAAGAAGGCGTAAACACCAGCCGAATGGAGCAAGTTCCTACATTCGGTACATTTTACGGACTTAGCGCAGGTTATATTATCAACAGCAGATGGACAGTAGGTGTAGAATGGATATACAACTCAGCTGAAGGTCAAAAATTTGAAGAGCCTATTGAAAATACCACTGTAGACAAGTTTATTGATCTTGACTACATGAAAATACCGGTATATATAAAATACAGGCAAAAATTCCTGCATTCAGGCCAGGGAGTACCTGCTACATTCAACCTTTTAGGAGGACTACATTACAGCAGGCTCAAATCAACCAGCACATATATTAATGGTGAAGTAGAACCATTTGAGATCAATTACAATAAGCAGCAGTGGGGATTAATGGCAGGATTTGAGTTTGACCTTTATCCGGTGGATAGAATATTTTTCACATTTGGAGGCAGAGCCTCATTTAATGCAGATCTTGCAGCATTCCCAAGCTTAAGAGGAGCTAACGGCACTGCACCATTCTCCGTCCAAACCGGCTTATACGCTAAGATTCACTACGTATTTAATAAAAAGCAATTAAAAAAAATTACAGCGCAATAAATCCACATAGCGACTGCATTGCTTTTTGATTCTCCTTTTTCAAAATACATTATTGATACAAGAAATACTTAATGCATTTTTAGCTCAAAATCTATAGATAGAAGATCCTTTCTACAAATAAGCTATGCATACATTGAAATTTCAAGGCAATATGTGTTTCGTGTCTGACTTTTCCCTATATTACCATAACATTAACAGGGAAAACACATCATGTCAAAAGCTCAGCAATCTCACTATGATTATGTCATCATCGGCAGTGGTTTCGGGGGATCGGTATCCGCACTCCGATTATCAGAAAAGGGATATAAGGTATTGGTCATTGAGAAAGGAAAATGGTTTGAACCGGAAGATTATCCTACTACAAACTGGAATCTGAAAAAATGGCTATGGGTACCCATGTTTAAGTTTCAGGGGTTGTTTAAAATTACATTGTTTCAGCATGTAGGAATTCTGTCCGGTGTAGGCGTAGGTGGCGGCTCGCTTGTATACGCCAATACATTACCCGTGCCTAAAAAACCTTTCTTTGAAACCGGATCCTGGGCCGGACTGGCAAATTGGGAACAAGAGCTCCAGCCTCATTATGAAACTGCATTAAAAATGCTGGGAGCTGAAAAAAATCCTTCTGTCCGTAAAAGTGACAGAGTCATTCATGAGCTGGCAAAAAGAATCGGAAAAGAAGATCACTTTGACACCACTAACGTCGCGGTATATTTCGGCAAACCCGGAGTTACTGTAGATGATCCATATTTTGAAGGAAAAGGCCCGGACAGGACAGGATGTATTCAGTGTGGTGGCTGTATGTTGGGATGCAGATATAATTCCAAAAATACACTGGATAAAAATTATCTCTGGCTCGCCCAGCAGCTGGGAGCTGAAATCGTAGCCGAGTCGCATGTATATGACGTAAAACCCAAAGGCCATCAGGGAGAAAACGGATATGAAATCTATTACAAAGATTCGACCTCTTATTTTCCAAAAAAATATAAAGTTACTGCCACTTCAGTACTCTTTGCAGGCGGCGTATTGGGAACAGTAGATTTATTGCTACAGCTAAAAGCCACTTCTCTCCCACGTCTTTCCGAAAAGGTCGGATACGGAATCCGCACCAACTCTGAAAGTCTGATCGGAGTAACGACCTACGATAAAGACAAATCTTTTTCAGAAGGAGTAGCCATAGGTTCTATCCTCCATACAGATGAAAACAGTCACGTAGAACCTGTAAAATATTCAGAAGGAGCAGGATTCTGGAGACTGGGAATGGCACCTATGGTTTCGGGAAAAAATTTCTTTACCCGGTTATTCAATATGGTCAAAGATCTGATCGTTCATCCGGTACAAAACTGGAAAATGCTGACAGTGGACGATTGGTCAAAAAGGACTGTTATACTTCTGTTTATGCAGAGTCTGGATAGTACACTTAGATTTAAGAAAACTCCAATGGGAATGCTGAGTAAAGTAGATACCGGAAAAGCTCCTACTTCTGATATTCCTGAAGCCAGAGCACTGGCAAATGAGGTAGCATCCATCATCAATGGCAAACCGATGGTATTGAGTACAGAAACCTTATTTGGAATCCCAACGACAGCTCATATTCTCGGAGGAGCATGCATGGGTGATTCTATAGAGAACGGCGTGATAGATAAAGACAACAAAGTTTTTGGTTACAAAAATATGTATGTATGCGATGGATCAATGATTTCTGCCAATCCGGGAGTGAATCCATCTTTGAGTATTACTGCTATTTCTGAAAGAGCGATGAGTAAAATCCCTGAAAAAAATCATCTGAAGCAACTCGTTGAAGAGCACGGTATATAACTGGCTATTTTTATCTGAATCAACAATTTGCCCGGACATTTGTCTTTTATATCAAAGGAATCAGCTCATGAGTAAAGAAAAAATTGTACATCTCATTGATGGACAGGAAGCAGGATACATCGTCTATGTAATCAATGAAAAAGGTAATCTCCAGCCATTGCATACGATCGCACACGAAGAATATAAAGGTAAAGGGGTCGGACAAAAGTTATTTCAGCAGCTGCTGGATTTAGCAGATGAGAAAGGTGTAAAAATACACCCTGTTTGTCCGTTTATTGTAAAAATGTTCAGAAAGCATCCTGAGCTGCAACACTATCTGGAAAAAGGATATGAATTTCCGGCGGAGGGATAGAAATCCTAACTGAATACGACACCGCAGTTTCCTCTTTCATAATATCTGACAATTTTTATGATCCGTCATAACTAATTCTGTTAACAATATTTAGGCAACAGTCTGCTCAAATAATATGATTTTTGCAGAACGATTCAACATAAGTTATAATGCGATCATTCTTATTTTCTCTTTTGGCAATTCTATCTATCAACCAGATATCTGCACAGGCACCTTCCGGAAAAGTTTACGGAATAGTATTAGATGATTCCGGGAATGGCCCATTGGAATTTGCAACAGTAGTTTTAAAAAGCGCTCAAAACCAATCTACATCAGGAGGTTTGACAGATGAAAAAGGAAGATTTAATGTAGAAGGTCTCAAACCGGGCATTTACTCTCTGGAAGTTTCATATCTGGGCTATGACAATTTCTCAAAAAGCGAGATAAAGATCACCCCTGCTCAATTATCTGTGAACCTGGGAGAAATCAAGCTAAAAGAATCTGCATCTCAGCTGGCTGTAACTGAAGTAGTAGGAGAAAAAAATATGTTTCAGCTGGGTGGAGAGAAAAAAATCTTTAATGTAGATAAAAATGCAATCTCAGCCGGAGGAAATGCGGTAGATGCCATGAAGCAAATCCCAATACTGGATGTGACTATGGATGGTAATATCACCCTGAGAGGTTCAGAAAACATCTTAATCTATATCAATGGTAAACCATCGGGAATGACCGGTGAAAGCCAGCAGGCTATCCTGGAATCTTTACCGGCTAACAGCATTGAAAGCATTGAACTGATCACCAATCCCTCCTCTAAATATGATGCAGACGGGACTGCCGGTATCATCAACATCGTTTTAAAGAAAAATTATAACCGTGGCTTAAACGGTATCGTATCAGCCGGATACGCTACCACTTATAAAAACAACGCCGGAGCAACGCTGAATTTCAAGAAAAACCGTATTAATTTTACTTCTGCCTATAATTTCAGATTTCATGAATCATATAGCGGTGGAGATAATAACCGGAAAAATATCTTTCCCGAATATATCAACTTCATCAATTCCAAAGACGATTCCAAACATAAAACTTATAACGGAAACCTGAACCTGGGCATAGATATCGAGCTCACTGATAAAGCCACTTTGTCCTTCAACAATGTATTTACAGGAGGTGGAGGGCCTAACAATGAGATCAACGAAACCAGCTTTCTGGATGAAAATGAAATTTACTATGCTGGTTTTATACGTACCAGAGACGGCTCCAGAACGAATCTCAATAACAGCTCAAACCTTTCATACAGACAAAAGCTGAAAAATGCAGGCCAGACACTGGATATCTCAGCTATGTTTGAAAGAGGATATTCTATTCGTCCAAAAAATTTCATGCAGCTGAACTATGATCAGGATTACAACATGATCGATATCGTTCCTCAACAGGACTTTAACCAGAATACAAATAATAATACTTTAGGAATCTTTCAGGCAGACTACGCGCATCCATTCAAAAAGCACGGTGTGCTGGAGACTGGCTTTAAGATGACTTACAGAAATCTGAACAGCGATTTTTATGCTGATTCATTAGACAGATCTACGCAGGAAACGGTACTCAATCAAGGGATGACCAATAGGTTTAATTATGACGAAGTTGTCAATGCTGCTTATGTCACTTTCGGAGGAAAGGTGAAAGATTTTAACTATAAAGTAGGTCTAAGAACGGAACAAACAAACGTTTTTGTAGAAAACAGTAAAATAGAAGGTCAGTTCAAAAATCAATATATCCATCTATTTCCATCCGTATTTCTAAGTCAGAAATTCGCAAAAAGTCACGAAGCTCAATTATCTTATACATACAGGATCAATAGGCCTCAACCAGGCATGCTGAATCCATTCGAAGATTTTGACAATCCGCTCAATATCAGAGTTGGTAATCCATATCTGCAACCTGAGCTGATCAATGCGCTGGAGCTGACCTACCTGAAAAACTGGAACTCTACTTTCCTGACTGCCAGTGTATATTACCGGCACACCTCCAACAGTTTTACGAGATACAGAGAAATTGATACCGAAACAGCGGTAGCAACGCTCAGCTGGGCGAATATTGACAATGCTCAGAATATAGGAACCGAGATTATTTTCAGAACGCCGATTACCAAATGGTGGAATATCATGATCAATGGAAATATCTTCCACAATTCAGTAAACGGCCAGGTTCCGGGAGATGATAATGACAACAGCGTCAACAGTTTCCAATGGAATACCAGAACAATGTCCAATTTCAAATTCTGGCATGGTACTGAATTACAGCTTTCCTATAGATTTAACAGCAAAATGAATTATTTACAGGGATATATCAAACCTATGCACGGCATGGACATTGGTATCAAAAAAGATTTCCTGAAAAATAAGCTGACTGTTTCCATGAATCTACAGGATGTATTCAATACAAGAAATTTCAGGGTATATAATGCCGGAACTACTTTTGATTCCTACATGAACAGAAAATGGGAATCCAGAATTTTTGCTATCAATGTATCTTATAAATTTGGCCGTGGTGAAACTCAGCAAAGAAGACGCAATGATGGCCAAATGGATGGCGGAAATAATCAGATGATGGATTTTTAAAATCATACAATCCTTATCTGACCCCACGAAAAAACTCAAAAACTGCTTTTCAACCGCAGGTAAACTGTCACGAAATATTACACTTAACTGTAAAGTTCGATTGATTCCGTACTAATATTCTGCTGTATCATACATTTTGACCAGGCAGACAAAAGTAATAAAAAAGCTCCTCGTTTCGGAGGAGCTTACTTTTCAGACTGCGTATATTTTAAAAGTGTAACTTGTCTTTCTTTTGAAGTAGAACATCCTCCGATTCTTCGACATCCGGATCCGGAACACAACAATCTACAGGGCAAACAGCAGCACATTGCGGTTCTTCATGGAAACCCACGCACTCTGTACATTTATCTTCTACTATATAATACACCTCATTCGATTTTGGTGTAAGCTTCTCATCTGCATCTACATCAGTACCGTTCATCAATGTATAAGTACCTGAAACTTCTGTTCCGTCTGCCATTGTCCATTCAACACCACCTTCATAGATAGCATTATTCGGGCATTCCGGTTCGCAAGCTCCACAGTTTATACACTCATCAGTAATCATTATCGCCATATACTTCTTACTTTTGTGTTTTCTCAACAAAAATACTAAAGTCGCACGAATTTATTTATGGAATTAAACAATAGAATTGATTCTCTTATAAGATTAGGTCAATATATCGCTGAATATCCCGAATCCTTACAAAATGCAGTTCGTCTGGCAGGAATCAAAAATCATTGGTTTACAAAAGAAAACTGTGAAAGAGCGCTTCAGGCGATTGCCCGGCAAATGCTCGCTCCTGACAAAATCAATGCATGGATAAATGGTTATGATCTGAAAGAAATATCATCTAAAAACGTAGGAATCATTGCCGCCGGTAACATTCCGCTGGTTTCATTCCATGATATTCTGTGTATTTTGGTTACAGGACACCGGTTATTACTCAAAACTTCTGAAAGAGATCAGGTGCTCACTTTACATCTTTTACAAAAGTTGCAGGAGCTTGATCCTGAGTGGATAAATTATATTTCTGTGGATCAAAGATGGACCGAACAGGACGCTGTGATTGCTACCGGCAGTAACAACAGCGGCAGATATTTTGAATATTATTTTGGAAAAAAGCCACATATCATACGTAAGAACAGACATTCTGTTGCAGTTCTTACCGGAAACGAAAGCCAGGAAGAGCTTTATCTGCTGGGGAAAGACGTATTTGAATATTTTGGATTAGGTTGCAGAAATGTGTCCATGATCTGGATTCCCAAAGAGTATCTGTTTGATCATCTGATTGAAGCATGGCAGCCTTTTTCTAATCTGATGCTGCAAAACTCTTACAAAAACAATCTGGATTATCAGCGCACCATTTACCTGATGAACGGAACACCTATCGTAGATTGCGATTTTGTCAATCTTGTAGACCAGACCTCTTTATCCTCTCCTATTTCTTGTGTTAATCTGGCGTATTATGATCATCCTTCAGAAATCAAATCCTGGCTGGATGCTGAAGAAGATCATATTCAATGTGTGATCAACTTTGAAGATTTTTCAAGAAACGCAGAATTTGGCGCTGCACAAGAACCTGAATTACACGAGTACGCTGATGGAATCGATACAATAGATTTTTTAGTAAAAATATAAGGAGTAATTATTTTAATATAACTCCTTACATACTGACTCTAGTACCTGCTACAAATTTCCAAAAGCACTTTTGAAAGTACAGAAGCGGAATTCCATATATAGGTATTCTATCAGATAACTGCTGGTATTGTTCTATCTCTTCTAAAACTTTTTTAACTAAAATGTATTATACACTTAATATACTTTTCACTTTACAATACTTGTTACGCATAAAACTGTAATTTAACCATCTGACGATAAAACCATTAGACGAACACAAGAAACATTTTTGATATGATTAAATTTAAAAAAACCACCATTTGGTTGATGGCAGCACTGATGATCTGGACATCTTCAAGTACTCCAAATTATGCTGAGGCAAAATCTAAAAAGAAAAAGAAAGAAAATGTAGAGGAATATGCACCTCCTGTGGTTGAGGAAGCACCACGAAATTCAAATACACCACCGCCCCCTACGACGCCGCCTGCACCACCCACAGGCAGGGAAGTTTTACCTTTAGATCCGGAAGTTATACATGGCACATTGCCTAATGGCTTACAATATTTCATCAGAAAAAATGCTAAACCTGAAAACCGAATGGAGCTCCGGCTTGCAGTAAATGCAGGTTCTATTCAAGAAGATGACGACCAAAAAGGTCTCGCGCACTTCCTTGAGCATATGGCATTCAACGGAAGTAAAAATTTTGAGAAAAATGATTTAGTCAACTATGTGGAAAGTATAGGCATTAAATTCGGACCTCATTTGAACGCATATACCAGCTTCGACGAGACTGTCTACATGCTGCAGATTCCGACTGATCAACCGGAAATGCTTGACAAAGGGCTTCTGATCCTGGAAGACTGGGCGCACGGACTCACACTTTCACAAGAAGAGATCACAAAAGAAAGAGGCGTAGTTATTTCAGAGTGGAGAAGCTCTTTAGGTCCGCAGCAAAGAATGCAGAATGAGTTTTTGCCTGTTTTGTTCCATGGTTCCAGATATCCGGACAGATTACCTATCGGTGATACTTCTATTTTGAAAAATGCCTCTCAGGATGTACTCAAAAGATTTTACAAAGACTGGTACAGACCGGATTTGATGGCAGTGATTTTAGTGGGTGATTTTGATTTGCAGGCAATGGAAAAAGAAGTCATCAAAAGATTTTCAGACATAGAAGCAGTAAAATCTCCGAGAAAAAAAGAAATATATCCGATACCTCCACACAAAGAAACACTGGTCAGCATTGTTACAGACAAAGAAGCACCTTATACACAGGTTTTTATATTTGAAAAGCATCCGGGAAAAGACAATAACAGCATCATAGGCTACAGAGATTTATTGAAGCAACAGATTATCAACTCTATTCTGAATGAAAGATTCAAGGAAATTCTTCAACAGCCTGCTCCGCCATTTTTTGCAGCTATGACCAACTACGATAGTCAACTGAGAAATCTGGACGCATTTACATCATTTGCAGTAGGAACTTCTGATAAGACAGAAGCAATGATAAAATCTCTTTATGAAGAATCTTACAGAGCTTCAAAATTCGGATTTACCTCAAGCGAATACAACAGAGCTATAGCTGAATTACAAAACAATTACGAAGTAGCGCTGAAAGAAAAAGATAAGACAGAATCCGCAAATTACGCAAATGAGTATGTAGCTTATTATCTGGAAGGTCAGACAGCTCCGGGCATCAACATTGAATATCAGTTGGTTCAGATGCTGATTCCTACTATTTCACTGGCTGAAATCAATCAGACAGTTAAAAATCTTATCACACACAACAATACTGTCGTCATCATTACTGCTCCTGAAAAAGATAAGGCAATTTTACCGACTAAAGAAAAAATTCTTGCCATTCAGAACGAGGTAGCAAATTCAGATTTAAAGCAAGTAGAAGAAAAAGAAGTTGCGGCTGAATTATTATCTAAGGCTCCTGTCGCCGGCAAAATCGTCAAGGTAGAAAATGATACTGTCAACGATATCGAGACATGGACTTTAAGCAATGGTGCAAAAGTAAAAATCAAATCTACGGATTTCCAAAATGATGAAATTCTGATCCGGGCATTCAGTCCTGGTGGAAGTTCACTGTACACAGATGCAGATTTTTATACGATTTCCAATACAGCTCCTATTATCAATGAGAGCGGATTTGGTGATTTTGATGCAGTTTCCTTAAAAAGAATACTGGCGGGCAAAAATGTTAAATCTACTCCTTACATCAGTGATTTAGAAGAAGGTATCAATGCGTCAGCTTCTCCGAAAGATATCGAAACATTGTTCCAGCTCATCCATCTGAATTTTACTGCACCGAGAAAAGATTCAGTGATTTTCCAGTCATATATTGCGAAAAACAAAGCCATGTACTCTAATCTACTGGCGAATCCGATGGTTTTCTTCCAGAAATCTGTTTACGAAACACTTTATTCTAAAAACATCAGAAGAAGCTTTCCGGCAGTAGAAGATTTTGACAAAATCAGCTTCTCCAATTCTATCAATTTCTATAAAGACAGATTCAATAATGCAAGTGATTTTAATTTTGTGATTGTAGGAAATGTAGATAAAGAAAAAATCAAAAAATTAGCAGAAGAATATCTTGCATCTTTACCAGCAACCAACAAAAAGGAGCAGTTCAAAGACAATAAAATTACTCTGGCAAAAGGGAAAATCAATAAAGAAATCAAAATGGGCGCTGCCCCTAAAACCAATGTGCTATTTACATACAACGGAGTGCAAACCTGGAATAAAGACGAGGAAATCTTATTCGATGTCCTGACAGATGTCCTCAACATCAAGCTGAGAGAAAGCCTCCGGGAAGATAAGGGCGGAGTGTATGGTGTTTCCGTGCAAGGCGATTATCAAAGAATCCCGTCTCCTGAGTACTACACATTGATTACTTACAATGCTGAACCTGAAAATGCAGCAGATCTGGAAAAAGAAGCGATGAAAGTCATCGAAGATTTTAAAGCGACAGGCATTGATGCTGCAACCGTCAATAAAGTCAAAGAAAAAATAAAAAGAGAAATTGAAACGTCTCTGAAAGAAAACGATTATTGGGTCAGTACGATTAAATACGCTACTACTTTTAATGAGCCTATCAAAAACACGGATGAGTATCTGAAAAAAGTCCAGGCTATCACTCCTGAGCAAATTCAGAAAGCTGCACAAAAATTCCTGAAAGGAGACAACTTCATCAGGATAGAAATGCAACCGGCTGCTGAATAGATAAATAATAGTTGGATAAATGACAAATGGTTGATTGTTAGCGATTACCCACTTTAAACAATTCCAACCTCTAACTGTAAATAAACTAATCCCTTGATAACATAATGTTGTCAGGGGATTTTTCATTTCATTTAATTTCACACCAATTCTTGAAACTTCTAGATATCAATAGAAAGATGAAATAATTACAGTCAATATCTCTTTCAGATATCCACTTTTACAACATTGTTTAAATTTTGTTAAGTAGCCATAAAAGGAAACGAAGTGTATTTTACCTCCGTTTCAATGGTGAAATCAGCATCAATAGATGTTGACGATTGTAAACGAAAATTATTTTTATGAAAAAGAGAATATTAGTTAGTTCGATTTTAGCAGGAGCATTATTGATGATGACAGATGTAGAAGCTCAAACTGGTGGACAATACAAAAACACTTTAAAAATTGGAGCTTCTACTGGAGCTTCAGTTCCTAATAACAATACAGCCGCAAGTGTGGGAGTAGATCTTTCATATCAATATTTATTGACTAATCACTTTGGTATTGGTGTATCTACTGGATATCAACACAATTTTGGAAGAGAAAAAGAAATCAACAATTTTAATATTAAAAACAATGATGTAGGTCTTATCCCTGCCGCACTTCTATTAAGATACTATCCAAAAGCTGAAGGTCTTTATGTAGGTGCAGACGTAGGTTATGGATTTTTAGTGGGTGATGAAAGAGTAGCAGAAAATAGGCTGAATGCTAGACCTGATGGAGGAGCATATGTAAGACCGATGCTAGGATATCATAATAAAAACTGGAATGCATTTGTCCATTATACAAAAGTGATTCACAACGACAATAGCAATATTGCTATTGGAAATGATGTACAGAAATACAATGTGGGTAATTTGGGTATAGGATTTTCTTATAATATTGGTTTAGGTCAATAATTAAGATAAAACGAAGAGGTGAGCAGTGAGAAAATTCTCACTGCTTTTTTATTTTGATAAGTCATAGTTATCAAAACAATTAATATCAGCAACTTTTCACAGCTTTTTGTAAGATTTAAACATTAAACAAAAAAATCAAAACAATGAGTTGATTTTTTGTGACATAGGTTACTAATTCTTAAAACAGCATTAAAATTCGATTTTGTACCTTTGCAGAAATATTCACTATGCGTAAACAGGAAGGTAAAATAGAATTGATGGCACCTGCCGGAGGTTTTGAAGCTTTGATGGCTGCAATACACGCCGGTGCAGACTCAGTATATTTCGGAGTCGATCAGTTCAACATGAGAGCAAGAGCTACCATGAATTTTACTTTTGGAGATTTGCCTGAAATCGCTCAAATCTGTCAGGAAAACGGAGTCAGAACATATCTTACATTGAATACTATCGTGTATGACCATGATATTTCTGCCGTCAGAAATGTACTCAAAGGAGTCAAAGATGCCGGAATCACTGCCGTTATCGCAGCAGACCAGGCCGTCATTGCCATGGCAAGAAGCATGGGAATCGAAATCCATATCTCTACGCAGGTCAATATCACTAATATTGAGACCGTTCGTTTTTATGCCATGTTTGCGGATACGATTGTACTGTCCAGAGAATTAAGCCTTTTACAGGTCAAGCATATCACAGAGCAAATCAAAAAGGAGCAGATTTACGGCCCGTCAGGAAGACTGGTAGAAATCGAAATCTTCGTCCACGGTGCACTTTGTATGGCTGTTTCCGGCAAATGTTACCTCAGCTTACACTCGGACAATTCATCAGCCAACCGTGGTGCCTGCGTGCAGAATTGCAGACGCACCTACAAAGTCATCGATCAGGAAAGCGGCAATGAGCTGGCCATTGAGAATGAATACATCATGTCCGCACAGGATTTATGCACCATTGATTTTCTGGATCAGGTAATAGATGCAGGAGTGACCGTGATGAAAATTGAAGGTCGCGGCAAAGGGCCCGAGTACGTCAAAGCTACCGTGGAATGCTACAGAGAAGCTATTGAATCTTACTATGACGGCACCTATTCTCAGGACAAAGTGGAAGAATGGATGTTCCGCTTAAAAGAAGTCTATAACAGAGGATTTTGGTCAGGTTACTACTTAGGTAAAAAACTCGGAGAGTGGAACAATGTTGCCGGCTCAAAAGCAACTACCAGAAAAATTTACCTCGGCAAAGGCCAGCACTATTACGATAAAATCCAGGTGGCAGAATTCAAAATCGAAGCCTATTCTCTCAGCGTTGGTGATCGCATTCTTGTCACTGGCCCTACTACCGGAGCTATAGAAGCGCATATCGAAGAACTTCATGGTGACACAGGTCCTGTCTTTGAAGCTACTAAAGGACAAAATTGCAGCTTCAAGCTGAATGTACCAATTCGTCAAAGTGACAAACTTTATAAAATTGTTCCTGCACCGGAACCTGTACACTAAAAACTATCATGCCTGTTGTCATTCAGAGAAGACATAAATGCATAGGATGCAATTACTGCGTAGAATTAGCACCCGAACACTGGCGCATGTCCCGCAAAGACGGTAAAAGCGTATTACTCGGAGCTGAGGACAAGCGTGGCAACTGGGTCCTGAAAATCCCTGAAACCGATGTAGAAGCCAACAAAAGAGCTGCTGAAGCCTGCCCTGTCAATATCATTGATGTAAGAGAGTAAGTCCCGCAGTCCACACTTCGATTTTACTCAGTGACCACGGACGACAAACCACCGTTTTAGCGGAGGGCGGATAAAATTTTCACAAAATTGAGTTTTTGTTTTTGAGCGACTACCTGCTATCGCTCATAGTCCTCGCTCGTCTTCCGATAAATATCGGGACTCGCTGTGGGTTATTCGCTCTATCAAGGTCGCTTGCTTACGCCTGATAATTGTGTATCCACCGTGGCGGATTTATGACTATTTAATTTTTGTGATTACTTGCTGAATTTAACCATCACACCCATCATATGACAAATCACATACATAATATTACCAACACATTAGTCTCATTCAAAATTCGCACATCCACTACACTCTATAAATTTAATTGCAACTCTGTTGCAAGTTTATTGCGCATATTTATACCTTTGCATTTATGCAACCGAGTTGCACATTTTGCTATTAATTTCTCATTAATACTATTTACATGTCCAACGAACTATACGAAATCCTGGGAGAAACACATACCATGACATCCGTTTCTACGCCATTAAGGCCGGATGCTTTTGAAAAATCAGAAGAAGAAAAAATTGAAATCATACAGCAACATTTTGCAGCCATCATGGAAACACTCGGATTGGACTTAACCGACGACAGCCTGAATGGCACACCGCACAGAGTCGCCAAAATGTACGTGAAAGAAATTTTCAAAGGGCTGGATCCATCTGCAAAGCCGTCGCTATCTACTTTTGAAAATAAATATCAGTATGGCAAAATGTTGGTAGAGTCCAATATTAACCTCCTCTCTGCCTGTGAACACCATTTCCTACCCATCCGAGGAAAAGCCCACGTCGCCTACATCTCGTCCGGTAAAGTCATTGGTCTTTCCAAAATCAACAGAATCGTCAATTATTATTCCCAGAGACCACAGGTACAGGAACGATTGACACTCCAGATTTTCAATGAGCTAAAAGAAGCATTGAATACCAATGATATCATCGTTCTCATCGAAGCAGAACATTTATGTGTATCTATGAGAGGAGTCAAAGACCCATTCAGCTATACCAGTACTATAGAATTTTCCGGGCAGTTTGAAAATAAAGAGTTCAGAGAAGATTTCTTTAAAATGATAAAGAATACATCCGTCTGATAAAAATGTCATGATAAAGCCGACCACAATACTGACCGGATTTCTCGGAGCGGGTAAAACCACCCTGCTCAATGCGATTTTATCGGAACGCAGATCAGTCAGATATGCTATTATCGAAAATGAAATAGGCAGTGAAAGTATAGATGGCGAACTGATCATGAAATCTGATGACCAGCTGATAGAGCTCAATGACGGATGCCTGTGCTGCACATTAAATAATGATTTATACCAGACACTCAATCAGCTTCACTCCAGAAGAGATGAATTTGATGAGCTGATTATAGAATGTACAGGCATTGCCAATCCGGCTACAGTTGTGCTGCCTTTCACCAATCACCCGGCAGTTAAATCAGACTTTCCCCTGCACAGAGTCATCTGTCTGGTAGATGTGGAGCTGATAGAAGATCAGCTGCGGGAAACCGATGAAGCACTCCGGCAGATATCTTTCAGCGATATTATCCTGATCAATAAAACAGACCAGATTACCGATAGCTACCTGCTCGAACTGGAGAATATACTCCGTAAAATCAATCCGCTCGCACTCATCGTCAGCGGGCAAAAAGGACAATATCCCTTAGAACAGATATTTCAGTTTCAGAAAAATGAAATGCTCACCAAACGGATTTTCCGACTTGACAGGACAACAGCAACAGAAAGCAATTCACATGGTGAAATTACAGCACTTTCATTCAGATTTACAGAGACCTTTGATATTCAGCTCTTATATCATCGTTTACAGGTATTTCTGAGATTACAGGCAAAAGATGTATTCCGGTTCAAAGCACTTGTGAACGGCAACGAAATAAAACATAAAATCATCATTCAGTCTGTCGGAGAAAACATCAGCATAGACAATGGAGATTACTGGGAAACCGATACAATTCCTGTCAGCCGTTTCGTATTCATAGGAAAAAATCTAAAATCGGAGGGACTCGAAAAAATGCTCAGACAATGCATGGCAGAAATGCGTTAGCCATCCTTGAACTTTAAACCTCAAACGATGCCAGCATTCATTCAGTATTCGTCATTCTCTTATTTTCCCATCTCATACATAACACGCTTGTGAATATGAGTAATTTTCACAGGATCGCCCAATATACTGATACATTTCCATTGATTGTCAAAATCATGGATCTCACCGGTTTCCGGAATCGTCTGTAATGTCGGGGCTCCATATTCCCCAAATAGATTTTGCTCTACATTTATATCCATATTGTAAGATAACATCAGGTAAGTCAGCCGGGCATCATTAGGAATCACTTCTACAGGTTTTATTTTCCAGCTATCTACTTCAAAAACAAAATCCAGCCTGTTGACATCAGATTCATTCAAAAAAAGATATCCAAGCACCTGATGCTTTTTCTCATCAGTAAAAAAACTCATTCCGAAAATATCTATATGGTCTGAAAATTCTTCAAAATTCATTCCCACGTAAAGCTTTGGATAATCCATGATTCCACAGGTATCAGCATCCTCTGCTTTTGCAAAGACACAAAGAATCAGTCCTAAAAAAACCGATATGATCGTTTTCATTTTTGCGCGTTTACTGACAAAAATAAATGGTTAAAATTCAATTTCGTCTAGTTAAAGTACATTTTATAATTATGTTGCTCACAACATGACATTTTGCGAACTAAACGACATCACATTAAAAATTATCTTGTAAATATTCCTTTAAGTTCTACTTAAATTTTCGCGGCAAGTTTGAGGCAGGATTTATTGGGTATGCAATAAATAATCCCGATGGGATTCTATGTTTATAGAAAAGAAATTATTGCACGAGATACGTCCCGCCTAACGGGACGAATACACTCGCTGACCCAATATGCTATAAACATTAGATCTCTTCGAGGTCATTTTCTCTCCTCAAAAAATATAATGCTCCTTTTACACAGAATTTACTTCTCTATAAGGTTTTTAAAGAATAAATCATCCTCACCTTGGTAACAATATGAATGCATCTTTCTAAATTCACTTTATGACCAAAGCTACACCTAACCACGTCCCTCCTTTTTACAAAGCAATGATACCTGTCGTGGTGCTGATTGCACTTTTAGGTATCAACGTTATTCTTGTATATCAGGATGCATCTATAGACGGTTCCAATCAGATTATACTCATTTTTAGTGCAGCGGTAGCAGCTTTGGTCGGTGTAACAGAGGGTTTCAGCTGGCAGCAGATAGAAGACGGCATCATCAATGGTATCAGCTCTACCACGCAAGCCATTATTTTGCTTCTGCTGATAGGTGCGCTTTCGGGAGCATGGATGATTGCCGGTATCGTCCCCGCCATGATTTATTACGGCTTACAACTTTTAGACCCTACTTTTTTCCTTTTTGCAACCTGTTTGATATGTATTTTTGTATCTGTCTCTACAGGAAGCTCATGGTCTACAGTAGCCACCGTAGGTGTAGCATTATTCGGAGTCGGGAAAGCTTTGGGATATAATGAAGCATTGGTAGCCGGAGCTGTGATTTCCGGGGCATATTTCGGAGATAAGATCTCTCCACTTTCTGAAACAACCAATATGGCCGCTGCAATGGCTGGAATTCCATTGTTTCATCATATAAAGTATATGCTGCTGACCAACATTCCGAGCATTATTCTGGCACTGCTCATCTATTTTGTAATAGGCTGGAATTATGATACCAGTGTCAATGTATCTGATATTGAAAATGTACTAGTCAGTCTGAAAAGCACCTTTTACATCTCCCCTGTCCTGTTCATAGTACCTATACTGGTCATTTTTCTGATCATCAAAAACATGCCGGCGATTCCTGCATTGATTATAGGCACCTTGCTGGGAGCAGTTTTTGCATTGATATTCCAGTCTGATCTATTACATGCTATGGCGGATTCCAGTCTGCCGGTAGCAGAAGCCATGTACAGAGTCGTCATGGATGCGATGACCGTAAGCATAGAAATCCCGACTGAAAATCCGCTACTGAAAAACTTGTTATCTTCCAGTGGCATGGCAGGCATGCTGGGAACAGTATGGCTGATTGTTGCAGCAATGATGTTCGGAGGTACACTGGACGCCTGTAACTTTCTGAAAAGCATCACCAATCAGATATTAAAGCTGGCAAAAAGCGATACTTCTTTAGTAACAGCAACAGTCATTTCCTGCTTTTCTACAAACATTCTGGCATCAGATCAATATTTATCCATCCTGATTCCGGGAAGGATGTACAAAGAAGCTTACAAAGAAAAAGGTCTGGCTCCTGAAAACCTGAGCCGTTCTCTGGAAGACGGAGGTACAGTGACGAGCGTATTAGTCCCGTGGAATACCTGTGGGGCATACCAGGCAAGTGTGTTGGGTGTGCCGACGCTGGCATTTGCTCCGTATTGTTTTTTCAATATCATCAGTCCGTTGATGTCTATTGCTTTCAGTCTGTTCAAAATAAAGATCAGAAGGTTGCCAAAAGGTCATGAAGAATCCGTTTTAGTGCCAGGTCAAGTATAATTTCTACCTTGTTATTTTCCACAAACAATCAGCATGAAAATATTTGCAGAAACAGAAAGACTGATTTTAAGAGAGGTAGAATTTACAGATAACGTCGATTTGTTTGAAATGGACTCTGACCCGGAAGTTCATCTGTATATTGAAAACAAGCCTGTAAAATCTATGGAAGAAATCAATCAAATCATCCAAATGTTGAAAAAGCAATATCTGGAAAATGGAATTTCACGCTGGGCAGTTGTTGAGAAATCTACCAATGAATGTATAGGCTGGTCTGGTTTAAAATATTTCAGGGAACTACTCAATCATCACAAGGATTTTTACGAGCTGGGTTACCGGTTTAAAAGAAAACATTGGGGCAAAGGATTTGCGACGGAATCTTCTATCGCTGTAATAGATTATGGATTTCAAAATTTAAAAACAGATTCCATTTTCGCAATTACTGATGTTAAAAACACCAACTCACAAAAGGTATTGAACAAGCTGGGTTTTGAGATTCAGGAAGCATTCGATTATGAAGGAGATATGACAAACTGGTTTGAGCTAAAAAGGACTGATTGGGAAAATAGAAAACATGGCAGATGATAGATACGAAAATCATTAAGTACAATTTCATCATATTAGTGCGCCCCCCGCTAGTACAGAGTATCCAATCATAACTACAACCCATCAGCATACAGCTCCGCTGCGGCCGGGATAGAACAGAATATCATCCGCCGCACTTTGTGGGCTTCGAACGATATTTCTATTGACTCAATGACCACGAAGCCGCCTCTGACTGCGGCGGAAAGATGTAGTGATAGCCCGAAAAGCCGCCCGAAATAAAATCCGGCTAATTTATAACAAACAGTTTGTTTGTAAATCGATATTTACCAATTGAAAAAACTGATATTTATTACAAGGTAAATCCCTATTTTTGATTACTTATAATCACTATACTTTAACAACATGGAAAATCAAATTTCTACAACTACAATAGTCAAAAGTCCCATTACCGGAAAGGTGCTATATGAGTTGCCGGACCCAAGTGTTGCTGAGCTGAAAAAAATCATGGACACTGCTCGCCAGATGCAACCCATCATTAAGGCAATGTCCCTTGAAGATAGAATCAAAGAGGTCGATAAAATCTTAGAATATGTACTGAAAAATCAGGATTTTATCTTAGATAATATCATCGCTGAAACCGGCAAAGCACGTACAGATGCTTTCGCCGCAGAGGTTTTTGAAATCTGTGACGTAATAGACGTGTACAAAAAGCTGGCTCCAAAGGTGCTGGCTGATAAAAAGCTACCGGTCCCTATCTTCCTGATGGGCAAAAAAGCCCGCCAATGGAAAGAGCCTCTGGGAACTATCATGGTCATCACACCGTGGAATTTCCCTTTTTATCAGGTTATTGTTCCTGCGATCATGTCATTTCTGGCAGGTAATTCTGTAGTGGTCAAGCCAAGTGAGGTCACTCCTCTCCAACCGTTATGGAAACATTTCTTTGAGAACAGCGGTTTCATGAAAGATGCGATCCAGGTAGTCTGTGGAGGTAAAACTGCCGGCGCTGAGCTCATCAAGCTTCGTCCGGACAAAATCCACTTCACGGGCAGCGTGCGTACAGGTAAGCGTATCATGGCACTTTGTGCGGAGCAATTGATTCCTGTTGATCTGGAACTGGGTGGAAAAGACCCTTCTATTGTATTTGACGATATCAACATGGACAGGACAGTCAATGGTGTGATGTGGGGAGCTTTCACCAATGCCGGACAAAACTGTACCGGTATCGAAAGATTGTACGTACAGGAAGGTATTTATGACAAATTTGTAGGTGAGCTGGTCACTAAAACCAAGCTGCTGAAAACTTCTCATCCGGGCAGAGATACTACTTCTCCGGAAGATTGTGACGTGGGTGCTATCACAGCAGATTTTCAGGTAGCATTGATAGAAGAGCACATCGAAGATGCTTTAGCTAAAGGTGCGAGACTGCTTTGCGGAGGTATCACACAAAAAGGATCTCATCACATGTTGCCTACTATCGTGGACAACTGTACAACAGATATGAAAATTGCATCTGAAGAAACATTTGGTCCGACGATCGCGGTTTTCAAATTTAAAACGGAAGAAGAAGCTATCCGTATGGCCAACGATTCCCCTTACGGCCTGGGTGGCTCTGTGTGGACGAGTGATATGAAGCGCGGCGAAAGAGTAGCCCGTGCACTGGTCGTGGGCAACGTATGTATCAACAACCACATGATCAACGAAGCCAATCCATATTTACCTTTTGGTGGTGTAAAAGACAGTGGAATAGGCAGATTTAAAGGAGAAGATGGTTTGTTGACTTTCTGCAACCTGAAATCTGTTATCATTGAAAAACAAAGTGATTTGATCGAATTACAATGGTATCCGTTCACAAAAGAGAAAGCTGAAATCTTAGGCAATATCACTGCGGGATATTTCAGCAAACCTAAAAAATGGCTCAAATTTGCCATCAACGGTATCAAAGCAGACTCTATCGGAAAGAAACAAAAACTATAAGAAAAAACACTATGAGTTACTACGATTTCATCATTGTCGGTTCGGGCGCAGGAGGTGGTACACTGGCGTATTACCTGCACAATTCGGGTGCAAAAGTCCTCTTGCTGGAAGCAGGGAAATTTTACCGTAAAAACACATTCCCTGAGACAGAAGCTGAAGCATCGGCAGAATTGTACTGGGGCGGCGGGATTGAGTTTGACAACCAGGCAAAGATGGGTTTTCTCAGAGGGCGCCTGGTAGGTGGCTCATCTATCATGTATCAGTGCCTGATGGATCGTTTTGATGATATCGCGCTCAATGACTGGAAATCTGAATCCGGAGTCAATTATTTCACCCAGGAAGGTATGGACAGACATTATACTCAGATAGAAAGCGATCTGGAGCTGCACACATTCTCTAAGAATGAGCGCAACGGCAATGCCAATCTTTTCGTGAAAGCGTGTGACGCGTTGGGTTACAAATGGGGTTATCTCCGTCGTGGCCAGCATGACTGCGGACGCGAGCAAGGCAACGACTGTATCACATGCTTAGGAGGCTGTCACAGAGATTCCAAACAGAGCTCTATGGTCGCTTTCGTACAAAAAGCTGAAAAAACAGGCCTGAAAGTGGAAGCTGAAGTCGAAATTACACAGATACAGCATCAGAAGGACGGCGTGACTGTCAAAGGTTTTCAGGGCTTGCTGGGCTCCAAAAAAGCAGTAGAATTCAAAGCTAAAAAAGTTATCCTGGCTGGTGGCGCATTCGGTTCGACCCGTATGATGCTGATGTCCGGATTTCAGCATCAATTACCTGCTTTAGGTAAAAAATTTGCCACTCATCCACAGTTCATGTGGTTTGGCTTCCAGAAAGAATATGTGGATGCACACAGATTATATTTCCAGTCCGTAGCATCCAAAGATCCGAATTTCAGAGCCAACGGATTCAAGCTGGAAAACGTGTTCAGCTCTCCCGTATCGACCAGTATGCTCTTCACAGTGAGAGGTGCACAGCACCACGATTTCATGAAACGCTACCGCTATATGCAATGTGTGGAAGTAGCCGTAAGAGATGAAAACATCGGTGAAATCAAAGTAGATAAAAAAGGGAAGCTCAGCATTCACAAGCCAATGACGGATCAGGATAATCTCCGCAAAACAAAAGGTCATGATGCTATCCGCAACATTCTCAAGCAAGCCGGAGCTTATGAAGTGTACGAATCCCACATGTCATTCGGACTGCACCTGATGGGCGGCTGCACGATGGGTACGGATGGTAAAAATTCTGTAGTTTCTCCGGAATTCAATGTTCACGGCATGGAGAATCTTTACATCTGTGATTCCAGTGTTTTCCCGAATGCACCGGGTATTAATCCGTCACTGACCATTATGTCTCTGGCACATAGGCTGTCAGAACAACTGGCAAAATAATATTTCAATAAGAGATAACGATATGCACTCCGGACGCAAGTTCGGAGTGTTTTTTATTTCTGGAATAAGCCAATGGAGCAATAATGAATAAAATACTGGAATTAATACAAACGAGAAAAAATCCTAAAAAATCCAAAGAATTAAAAATGCAAGAAACAACCTATTTGTTCGTTTCATAAATTCAAGCGAGCAAAACTACCCACTTAGAAATTTCAAATGAGAATACTCATTATTAACCCTCCACACTTGTCTATCGGCAGCAGAATGCCTAACGAACATTTACCTCCATTGGGCTTATTATCTATAGGAGGTCCCCTTATTGATGCCGGACATGATGTAGCACTTTTAGATGCGGACTACTACAATTACAAAATCGAAGCTGTCGCAGAAAAAATTATCATGCAAAATCCTGATGCTATTATGCTCGGACATTCCGGATCAACTTCAGCGCAGCCAATCATCAATGACATCACTAAAATCGTCAGACAGCGGGCTCCTGGTATCAGGATAATCATAGGAGGTGTATTTCCTACCTATCACTGGAAAAATATTCTGGAAGAAAATCCGCAGATTGACTACATCGTTTGTGGCGAGGGAGAAGAAATCATTGTAAAGCTGATAACTGCTCTTGAAAACAATTCCAACCTTGAACTGGTCAAAGGAATTGCCTTTTCAGTCAATGGAAGACCTTTGAAGACAACATCCGCAGAAACCATCAAAAACCTGGATGATTTCCGTATAGGCTGGGAATTGATGAGAGGATATAATTATACTTATTGGGGAAAGCGGAAAGCTGTTGTTATTCAGTTTTCACGGGGTTGTCCTTATCCTTGCACATACTGTGGTCAAAGCTTATTCTGGAAAAAATGGAGACATAGAAGTCCGCAATTCCTCGCTGATGAAATTGAAATGCTGCATAAAGAATATGGGATTATTGTATTCAACTTCGCAGATGAAAATCCTTCCTCCAATCCGAAAGCATGGAGAGCTTTTTTAGAAGCATTGATTGAGAAAAATCTAAAAATAATTTTAGTCGGATCAATCAGGGCAGATAATATAGTCAGAGATGCTGACTTTCTACATTTATATAAGAAAGCCGGATTTGAACGATTTTTACTGGGGATTGAAAACTACGATGAAATTGTCCTGGAAAAAATCAAAAAAGCAGGAACTATTTCAAAAGATAAAGAAGCCATTCAATTATTAAGAAAGCACAATATTCTTTCTATGGCTACCTATGTGGTCGGATTTGGGGAAGAAAAAACAAGAGATTTTTATAATAGCTTACAACAATTGTTATCGTACGATCCTGATCAGGTTCAGCTGCTGTTTGTGACCCCGCACAAATGGACGCCCTATTTCGAAGAGGTTAGAGATAAAGAAATCATCTTAACGGATCAAAGAAAATGGGACTACAAGCATCAGGTCATTAAAACTCAGTTTCTACCACCCTGGGTTGTAATCATATACGTGAAGCTTATAGAAATTATCATGCAGACCAGACCAAGCGCTCTGATGAGGTTATTTTTTCACAAAGAAGCCAGGCTCAGGAGTGCTATGCGCTGGTATACCAGAATTGGCCGAAGGGTCTGGTTCTGGGAACTATATCAATTCTTTTTTGTCACTAAACTGACCACTGAAAAAGTAAAAATGAAAGATTTCTGGAAATAATCAGATCTGACCCGAAACTGATTATTCTCTGGCTTTTACTGGAAATAACATTTAGTAGCAATACTTTGATTTCACAAAATACGTTCTGGAAGGTTGCGAATTGCTTTACGGATATCTTGATTGAATTTTAATGGTATCCGTGATTTAAAAATTCAAATTGAGTTCTTTGCTATATTCGTGACAACAAGGATTAAAATACTTAAAAGAACCGTCATGTTGTGAATTGCTTTCAAATTGAGTTCTTTGCTATATTCGTGACAACGGAAAGAGGGGCCTGTGCGGAAGTACTGCAGTTGTGAATTGCTTTCAAATTGAGTTCTTTGCTATATTCGTGACAACTTTTGCAGGCGGCGGAAAATTTAACGCCGGGTTGTGAATTGCTTTCAAATTGAGTTCTTTGCTATATTCGTGACAACTTTTTGGTGTGTTTTCAAACGAAAAATTACGTTGTGAATTGCTTTCAAATTGAGTTCTTTGCTATATTCGTGACAACCTGGATAACAAAATGTATATTGATGATTTCGTTGTGAATTGCTTTCAAATTGAGTTCTTTGCTATATTCGTGACAACCCGGGAAAATACGGGCTGTCGATTAACGCTGTTGTGAATTGCTTTCAAATTGAGTTCTTTGCTATATTCGTGACAACCATTCAGGATGATATGTTTTTTATGTAGCCGTTGTGAATTGCTTTCAAATTGAGTTCTTTGCTATATTCGTGACAACTAATTTAATTTTTAGCCTAAATCTATTTCTGTTGTGAATTGCTTTCAAATTGAGTTCTTTGCTATATTCGTGACAACTTTTCGTTTGAAAACACACCAAAAATAGCAGTTGTGAATTGCTTTCAAATTGAGTTCTTTGCTATATTCGTGACAACTGCATTGTTTACCGTATGTCAGAGTAAACAGTTGTGAATTGCTTTCAAATTGAGTTCTTTGCTATATTCGTGACAACCAACCCCTGCGAAACCAGAAGATCCGGAATGTTGTGAATTGCTTTCAAATTGAGTTCTTTGCTATATTCGTGACAACAGTAAATCATTAATATCATCAATAGTATAAGTTGTGAATTGCTTTCAAATTGAGTTCTTTGCTATATTCGTGACAACTTCGCGTCTGTGTCCGTGGCGTTAGCATTTGTTGTGAATTGCTTTCAAATTGAGTTCTTTGCTATATTCGTGACAACTTCAATGGCTGAAACTCAACAATAACAGGAGTTTCAGCGAATATCAGCAAAGAAAAAATGACAAAAATGCCATAGTCCTGAACTCAGCTATGGCATTTTTTGATTTCTAAAACACAGAAAAAACCATTTCTCAATAGATATAAAAAATAGATTTGTAATTTTTATCCATAAAATTCAAGCCCCTTACAGGGTGACAAATGTTAAAACAGTTCCAATTGTTGTGGTGTATCCCGCCTCAATTCTTTTTCTTTTCCCCGAAAAATTTCCATCATCCCGAATTGTTTATCTGTGATGCAGAGAATTCCTATATAGCCATACTTGGGTAGCGATAATTTAACCCGCTTTATGTGGACTTCTGCATTTTCACGGCTGTTGCAATGACGCAGATAGATAGAAAACTGAAACATAGTAAAGCCGTCTTTCAGCAAATCCTGTCTGAAATTGTTTGCAGCCTTTCGTTGCAATTTGGTTTCTGTCGGCAAATCAAAAAATACTAAAACCCACAATATTCTATATGCGTTTAAATCCATGTCTGTTTGAGCGAGGCATAAAAATCAGGATACAGAATCTTTTTAGATTCACCATCAAAGCATTTGGACAATGATGCACAGGTACGTGTCAATGCCACCATCAGCGGACTTTTCATTCCATCTATCATGACATCTTTAGTAGCAATCTGCAATAGCTCTTTCTTCTCTTCTGCTCCCATAAAACGCAGGTCTTCAATATCAGTCTCCTGCAAAATCTCCAATACTATCTGGTCTACATAAGGACGATACGGTTCCATGATATCGTCTGCCAATGCATAAGCATTGTATTGATTGCGATGAAAGATTCCTCTTACCGGAAGTAGCCCCGCTCCTACTACAGCTCTGGCAACCATTGCCCTCAACACTGCATAGCCGTAGTTGAGTAGATTGTTAGGGGTATCACCTGTCCTGTGCCGCTCAAAATCATCTATTTCTGTACTGAACACATGTTTCCAGTAATATCTTGCAGCCTGCCCCTCCTGATTGCTTGTATCTCCGCTCAGCACTTCTTTCGCCAATGTTTTCAGCAACTTATCCGGCTTGCCCGCATAATACAACATCGCAGCCTGATTCATGATTTTAGCTTTCACGGTCTGTTGCCAGAGTTGTTTGCGTAAAGGTTCTGAAGAATCTAATTGCGTCCTGCTTTTAGCAGCATGTTCACTATGTCCTTCCAGATTCAGAAACATACCGGCAGGAAGATGTTTTTCATCACAGGTCACTACTGCGACATTCAGTTCCATGAGTCGTTGCAAAACTGTTTGTGTCACCGTAATCTGAGGATGTTCCAGAAATACAAGCCCAATATCTTCCAATGGTACTTGCGCAGTACGTTCGGTCAGTTCTATGACCAATTGATTGTTCTGCACTTTCAGATATGCAGGCTGGCTAAAATGCAATGTTCGTTTTATCATATAGCCTATTTTATTTCGTTAAATTCCTACAAGTTTCTATCCTCAGTTATTTCACTACATTTTTTTCTTTTCGGAATCTTAAACAATTCAATATTAATACTCTCCTACACTTACTATATCTCCAAGATGATTGAGACGGACTTTGATTACCTCCTTAATTCCTGCCAAGCTACATCTTTTATATGCGACCTCTTTCAATTCTGATTTCGCTTCAACAGTAGTTTCTAAATGATGCCTAAACCAATAATCACCATTTGCAATTTTTTGTACTCTATATAAACCCGTACTAATCGTATTTCTATTTTTCGGGTCTAACAAATCAATTTCATTCGGATTAAAACCTGCTTTTTCATTTGGAAATACAAAATATTCGTTTTGTTTCATGATAAATAGGAACTGCCAACCTAGTCCCTGATTGTATTGTTTATCAATTACAGTTTCTCCTGCATTCACCAATTGCACTGCATCAAAAAGAGAGACCACTCTTTCCTGTAAATTACCTTTTTCATCTTTGTAAATGGCTACATGATGATTATTAGATGTACTGACAAAAGAGCTGCGAATTTTATTACCGTCTTTATCTAAAATATCATTACCCAAATGGTCTTTTTTATCATGCAGTGATTCTGCATTTTTCACTCCTGAAATAGTCACTCTCTTAATTTGGATTCCTTTGGATTCATTGAGCCAAATTGGATTTTTATCTAAATCCGAAAATGCTTTTTTAGGGTCATTGTCAAATTGTTTCAAACGTGCAAATAATATCTGTTTCACTTTTGCGTCCAAAACTTTTTCAACATTTTTTATATCCTTGAAATTTTCCGGTGTAACATCTTTCCTGATAGAATAGTCTTCCTCTAACCAAGTCAGTTTTACACTTTCAGGCAATGTTTCTGTCTTTTCATTATTCAAATAAATTGGATTTTTACTCAGTGCATTTTTACCACTAAATGCTTTTTTAGGGTCATTTTCATTCTCTTGCAGTCGTTGCAATAATAGAGATTTGTATAAAGGGTTACTTACTTTAGAAATTGTAATCTCGTCAAATTTCGCACTGACTTTTTCTTCTTTACTTACCGAATATTTATACTTTCCGTAAATAGTTTCCTTATGTAATTGTCCTCTTGGTGTCAACTCTATTTTTACTTTCTCACCATTTTTCGACCTAGTTTTATTCTTGTTTTTTGTGACTACTTTATTTTTGGCTTTATGAGAAACCAATACATTTTCTAAATGCTCTTTAGCCTGTTCTCGAAAATCAGGAACAGGAAGATTAAATACTCGTTTCTTATTGCCATCATCTTCGTATTTCCAATGTGTTTCCTTTTCTTCAATGCCTTTGATATTTCTATGCTCCTTGTGACTTTCATTGTAGCGAGCATTGAGAAAATTCAGATATTGAATGTGATTATGTTTAGTAAAAGCGACTGTCAAAGCATCCATTGCATGATGCCTATGGTCATTTCTTTTACTCCAATCTATAATCCTTTCCTTAAACGTTCCATCCTTTTTCTCTACTTTTTCAGTCAAACCTAATGCTTTGAATTTTTCAAAATTCAATTCCTGCATGATATTCACCAATCCCCAATCATCTCGTAATCTATCAGTGATATTTCCTGAAGTAGAAACTACTGAGCGAGTGATTTCATACAGCATGTTTTTAGCTTTTTTGGCTATATACTGGCTATCTCGCAAATCTCTTTCTATAAATCCATCACCGATTTCGGATTCTTTTTTGAGTAATTTTTGATACTTGGCTTTAGAAATACCATCTTCTTTATTTTTCGCTCCTAATTGGTAAAGAGATTCAATCCGGGATTTGAAATCATCCAATACAATTACACCAAACTTACTTTCAATATAATCATGAGTTGTCTTATTTCCTTTATCAAGATTGGTTTTGCGATATACGATTGTTTTATTCGAAAAACTATCGTCAAACACTTTCGATTGCGGGATAATGTGGTCAATATCTATCTGCTTGCTAAACAAAATCTCTCTCGGAATGTATTCATTCGTATATAAATCTTTGTATCCGTTATTTTTCAATTCTTCATACAGCCGATAACGGATAATATCATTTCGGGTTGGATTCTTAACACCAAATTCTGTCTGTAATAATTTAAAAATCTTTTCGTGGGCAATTTTTGCGGCATTAATATTTGTTGTTAGCTCCGCCCGTTCTTTAGCATTTTTCTTTAAATCACGGGAGAGCTCAATTCGGATTTCATCAAATCTAAAATGGGGATTATTTTGTCTGTTTTTTTCCAGCAAAGTATTGACTACATTGACCAACTGGTTTAATATTTTCTCCACTACGGGATTGCGCAGACTATTCTTTTTCAATAATTCCAGTTTGTCTTTCAACGGACGATTCTCTATTTCTTCTTTGGTCAGTGAAGATGCAGAATGTCTGTATCCGGCTTCCGCGCAAGCTTTGTCATAATGCAGTTCTTTGACAAAAGGATAAATTTTCCGCATCGCTTTGGAGGAGAGGTTTCCGTAATTATCACTAAAACTTATGTTTGCCAATACCTGCGAATGCTCTTTTTTAAGGCCGAATTTCTTTTCTAAAAGCTCATATAATTTTTCATTACCACTTTGAGAGTCATCGCCCTCATAAGAATATAGTAAATGCCAAAGCTGATAAGATTTCTGTTCTTCAAAAGCCTTTTCATCTAATTCTGCATTAAATTCCAGAATTTCGGTATTGATGTTTAAACTGCCAAAAATGGATTTAACCATTGATTTGATTTCAGACGCCGGGATGTTCAAATCATCTAATTCCACCTCATCTTTATTCGATTTTACTTTCAGTAAGTCTTTTACATCATAGCCCTCAACATCCAGGATTTTCAAATAAGCTTCATAGAGTTCCTTATTCGTTCTATTGCCTTCCAATGCTGAATAATTAATTTCCCATTCAGATGGTTTAAGTCCTAATAACTCAATGACTTTATTAGCAGACAGATTACCTTTCAAATTCAATTCCTCAAATAGTCTTTCTTTTGTTTCTAAATCGAGAACAAAAATTTCTTTCTCCTCTTCAAACAACGATTGCTGATTGATATTCTTTACTGTTCTTTTTCGACTTCCTTTTTTACGAACTAAAACATTATTCAGTATCTGCCAGATTTTAAACTCCTGAAATAAAGGAGATGATTTGGGAGCTACACGCAGACCTATTGTTTTCTTGTGACCATTGATAGTTTTTTCCTGACTCTCAAACTCACAAAAGCTGATCAGACCTTTCTGTGATTTCAATTTTCGTTGGTAAAAAATCACTATATCACGGACCTCAGATTTTAATTCATCGGTTAATTCCTTGTGGTGTTTAGACTGCTCTTTCCAGATGGCTTCAAATTCGTCTAAATAATCCTGACGGTAAAATACCTGATTTTTTAGTCGGGCATGTGGATTTTTCTGTAATTGTTTATATAAATATTCTCCTACAGTTTCTCTATTAAAATAAAGTTCTTTACTCCTATCAGAAATAGCTCCGAGATAACCACTTGAATTGTTCAGATTGTTATTAATCTCTGTAATTATATAAGCAACTTCTTCTTTTTCCAATTGTTTAGAGACAGCTTCACTTCGCCATTTGTACGCTTGCAACTTTTTCTCGTCTCTGCTCTTGGCTTTATTTTCAGCAGTATTAAAACCATGTATTCCCCAAAAAGCAGCAGATGTTGCTCTTTGTCCTTTTCCTTGTATATTTTTATAAAACTCGTCTGTAAGAATCTCCGGATAAAATTGTTTTTGGTAATACCACACTTTATCCAATTCAGCTTGTAAATCAGAACGATAAAAATCAGGAATATGCTTTTTACCTTCTTGCAATAATTGAAAAGCTAATTGTCCCGGTGTAAGATTTTCTTCATACAATCTTTTTGCAACAGCCATTCCGTCAATTGCCTTTCCTTCATCTTCATTTTTTGCTTTACGACTACTTTTATATCCGCGCTTTTTATTGATTGCCAAAAATACACGAGCCAATTCATCCTTCTCTATCTTTTCTGTAACCGATTTTGCTCTTAGTCGCCACGTTTCATGTGTAGTATTTTTTCCATCCTCGGCAAGAATACTTTCATCTGTAATGATATTTGCATTTTTCAGCACCTCTATCAAATGCTTTCTGCGTAATTGATAGCGGTCAAGATTTCGTCTGGCTCCTCTTTTTAATGTCCTGTCAGCATTTACAGACACCGGCTTCCCTTTTTCAAAATTAGTCTGTTCATCCGTTGTCAATGGATTAACACGAACACCAATCTGAACAATTTGCGATTGTTCAAAACCATCACCTTCAATAACATGAGCAAAACCTATGGAAGTAGTTCCTAAATCTAAGCCTAAAATATTTTTCATAACACCGAATAGTTATGTTAAAATACGAAATATCTATATATTAGCTGTTCAATTTGGAAGCAATTCACAATAAGGATTATTCCGTTGTGAAAACATCTAGCGCCTCGCCTATCTGCGGGGCATTTTTTATTTCTATTTTCCATGACAACAACTTCTTCCAAACACCTATAATATTCACTGCTGTCAGAAAATCTATATAGCTTAAGTAATTTTTGCCCAAATAAAAAACGGACAGATTTGCATCTGCCCGTTCTATATATGTATGAAAATTCAAAATCAGTACTTGCCTATTTTGTAGTCCATTTCATCATCATCGTCATCAAAACGATTGTACTTTGTCGTATTTTTAGTTTCCTTTTTTAGTTTCTTATCAGCATCAAAGCCGGTTCTTTCAGGCTTATCTTTTTTGAACTCTTTCTCTCTTTTAGACTTTACATTATCATTCGGAAACACCGGTGGAGCAGCCTGAAATTCATTGCCTCCGGTTCTTGGAGTATATGGTCTGTCACCATTTGGTCTTGGCGTGTAAGGTCTTCCATTGCCACCACCTTCTGTTCTTGGCGTAAAAGGCCTGTTAGGTCTGTCGCCATCCGTTCTAGGAGTATATGGTCTGTTCGGTCTGTCACCCTGATCTCTTGGAGTATATGGCCGGGAGTCATTGTTTGAAAAGCTCCTCTTCGGTCCATCCTGACGAGGCTCCTTAGGTTTGGCTTCACTCACTGACAATGCTTTGCCAAATAAATTAAAACCATTCAAACCCTGAATAGCATCTGAAGCTTCACCATCATTGTTCATGATAACGAAACCAAAACCACGACTTTTCTGTGTTTCTTTGTCTAAAACTATTCTGACAGATGCTACATCTCCGTAGCGTGTAAAAAGTTCCCTTACTTCATCTTCGTTTGCCCTGAAGGGAATGTTGGCAATGTAAATATTCATCTTAAAAGTTAATTAATCGTCTCTTCTTTTGTCAAGAGATATGTGTAAAGTTATACAAAATCAATATGTGTGCAACCATAAACGAAAAGAATTGAAAAATATTTTACGTTAATGTAAAACAATTCACATTATAATACCTATTGAAGTGATTTTCTGACATCTAAGCCAGCTCACTCAGCTCCAGCCAGCGCATTTCCTTCTCATCCAGCTCCTGAATAATCTGCTCAATTCTGCCTGATAATTCCAGTAGCTGATGATGATCAATGTTACCGGAAGAGATTTTTTCTGTCGCTCTGGCTTTCTCTACTTCCAGCGTCTGAATATCTTTTTCCAGCTTTTCGAATTCCTGCTTCTCTTTGAAGCTCATTTTCTTCTTTGCCACAACGGATTCAGGAGCATTATTGACAGGAATGGTCGCTACTGCAGATTTTTCCGGCTCCTCATTTTTCTGCCTTTCCTGATCTTTGGCATACTGGCGATACTCCCGGAAATTGCCGTTAAAATCCTTGATCTTTCCTTCTCCCTCAAAAATGAACAGGTGGTCTGTGAGCTTATCCAGAAAATACCTGTCGTGGCTCACCAGTATCAGACAACCCGGATATTCCATCAGAAACTCTTCCAGGATCTGCAATGTCAGGATATCCAGATCATTGGTAGGCTCATCCAGAATCAAAAAGTTCGGATTTTTCATCAGTATAGTGAGCAGATACAATCTTCTGCGCTCGCCTCCGCTCAGTGTAGACACGAACTGGTGCTGCTGCCCATTATCAAAAAGAAAACGTTCCAGCATCTGTGAAGCAGAAAGTGTCCCCTTACCTACCGGAATCACTTCAGCGATATCTTTGATCACCTCTATCACCCGCTTGTCTGCCTTTAATTGCAACCCTTGCTGATGATAATATCCCCACACTACAGTTTCACCGTGTATGAGATTGCCGCTGTCGTATGGTTCATCTCCGATGATGATATTCAGAAAGGTCGATTTCCCACAGCCGTTATTACCGACAATACCAACACGCTCACCACGGGCAAACTTGTATGAAAACTTATCTATCAGCTTCTTATCGCCATAAGATTTGCTGATATTGTGCAGCTCCAGGATCTTTCCTCCCAGACGGTTCATTTTGATTTCCAGCTGCACCTGCTCATCCTTCACTCTCTGAGAAGCTCTGTCTTTCAGATCATCGAAAGCATCTACTCTCGCCTTTGATTTTGTCGTTCTTGCTTTCGGTTGGCGACGAATCCACTCCAGTTCCTTGCGCATGGTATTCTGCGCTTTGGCGACATTGGATCTCAGATTATCTTCACGCAAAAGCTTATTTTCCAGATATCTGCTATAGTTCCCTTTGTGACGGTAGATTTTACCTTCTTCCAGCTCAATGATTTCATCACAGATATTTTCCAGGAAATACCTGTCGTGTGTCACCATCAAAAGCGTCATCTGCCCGGTGCTGAGATAATTTTCCAGCCACTCGATCATATCCATATCCAGGTGGTTGGTAGGCTCATCCAGCACCAGGAACTCAGGCTCGAGCAGTAGTAAAATGGACAATGCCAGCCTTTTCTTCTGTCCTCCGGACAAAGAACCCACCTTTTGCTCCAGATAATGAATCTTGAACCGGGAAAGGATCTGCTTCACTTTCACCTCATAATCCCATGCCTGCAGACGGTCCATCTCATCCATTGCCCTGGTCATATCGCCTTCACCCTCCAATGCCTTTTCATACGCCAGACAAGTGCGCAGCAAAGGGTGATCAGCATTCATAATTGCCTCGTAAACAGTCATGTTATCATCCAGCTGAGGCTCCTGCAGCAAAAAACCTACAGATAAATCTTTCGCCCATTTCACATCACCGGATTCAGGAGGCTCTACGCCTTGCAATATCTTCATCAAAGTAGATTTCCCGCTACCATTCCGGGCGATTAAAGCGACCTTCTGGCCTTTTTCTATAAAAAATGAGAGGTCATTGAATAATAATCTTGCCCCGTAATATTTGCTGAGCTGGTTGACTGACAGGTAATTCATCTGCCCTCAAAGATACGCATTCAGACACGAGCAAAAAACTATAGGTTTTTCTTAAGATTTATTTCATGCGGCATCCTCCGGACCAGGCTTTCCGCTCATATTCTGCCCCGCCTTTCAGGACAGCGCAGAAATCCGCTGCTATCCTTTGCCGGAAAAATCTCCGCTCTGATAACTTTATTTTACACCTGTAAAAACTCTGGCTCTTTCCAAACTGAAATTTTTCACATAACATTACATATCTTTCAATCACACAGCTTCTGAACGCAAATACCATAACTACATGCAGACATCTGTTATCATTATCCTGATAGGTCTTTTCATATTCTGGGGACATTATCTGAGCGGTGTTTTTGAACGCAGGAGCATTCCTGATGTTTTGGGCCTGATGCTGATAGGAATGCTGTTGGGACCCATCCTGCACATAGTAGATCCAGCTTCATTCGGCAAATTCGGCTCCCTGTTCAGCAATCTTGTGCTGATCTTCATCCTGTTTGAAAGTGGTACTGATTTGAAAATATCAGAAGTCAAAAGCTCTTTCAAGGAATCCGCCGGGATTACAGCACTTGGATTTTTCACCACGTGGATAACCATTGCTTTGTTATGCAGGATGATATTCGGTCTGCCTTACCTCACCTGCTTGTTCATTGGCTCTACGCTGGGCGGAACATCTTCGGCAGTGGTCGTAGGATTGGTCAAAAAAATAGCTGTAACTCCCAAAACATCGACTACGCTTATCATGGAGTCAGCAGAAACAGATGTTTTTACGCTGGCAATTCCCCTAAGTATTTTAGGATTAATGATGACAGGCCAGATCAACCCGACAACTATCGCAACAAATTTTGTTTTGTCATTGCTGATAGCATTATTCATAGGGATCACAGGAGCATTTTTATGGTCATTTATTATCAATAAGTTCCCTACGCTCAAAAGCACAAAATTTTCTACACCTGCATTCCTATTTATCTTATACGGAGTCACAGAATACCTTAATTTCAGCGGACCGCTGACAGCGCTTTCATTCGGTATTGCGATTGGCAATCTGAGATACTTTGAACCTAAATTACTCGAAAAGATCATTCCCAATCAAAGCATTGTGCTACCGGAAGATGAAAGAAGCTTTTTCAGTGAAATGGTATTTTTGCTGCGTACATTTTTCTTTGTTTTCATCGGTGTCAGCATTCAGATCACAAGATTTGACTGGTTGCTTTGGGGCGCATTGATCACACTGGCTGTATACATTGTCAGAATCTTTACGGTAAAAATTATTGCTAAAAAAGATACGCCGCTTCTGGACAAGACCGTCATGTCATTTATGGTTCCTAAGGGTCTGGGTGCAGCTGTGATTGCGACACTGCCTCTGCAGCAAGGCCATATAGACGGAACTATTATTCAGTCCATCTGTTTCTCAGTCATTCTGTTCAGTACGCTGTATTGTGTAGCATTATTTTTCATGACAAATACCGGAATTACAATGCCGTTCTACGGTCTTTTCTATGGGAAAGATCAGCTGCAAACCTGTACACAGGAAGTCGAAAATGAAGCTGAAGCCAAAATACAACAAAAAAGCGTCTCATAAAATATGGACGCTTTTCTCTTCTTTGTAAGGACAACAATTAATTATTCTCAGGTGCAGCAGCAGAAGATTTCAAAGAAGCATATTGCTCTTCAGTCAATATCCCTTTGATAGCTTCATCATGTGCTGAAAGCACTTCTGCATGCGCTTTTTTGACAGCTTCACGGTCAGTACTACCTTTGAATTTATCTTTCAGCGCTATCTGTTGTTCTGCCAGCTTCAATTCCACTTGAAAAACTTTTTCTTTTTGTTCTGCAGATAACGTTACTAAAGAAGATAACAAATTCGTTCTTTGCTCAGCGATAGACTTGGTTGTCATCATCTGATAATCATATTGCTTTGCAGCTTTTGGATCTTTAGCTTCTACTGTTGCCATATTCAATCCTGCTACGACAATTGCAGCCAAAGCGAAAATTTTACTAAAAGTCTTCATAAATATAGATTTAGTTTATAATCAATGTAAATATCCATACTATTCGCGAGAATGTGTTTTAAGAAATAATTGTCATAAAATAAAGAATTTTTCACATTTCAAATACTTAAAATTCAACATGCGCTTTCTCAAATAATTGTCATATCAATAAATTATAACAATTCGCAAATATTCTATAGATTGAATTCATGTGAACGCCTTCATTGTTCACTGGTCTGCGTTAAATAACTGCTAAGCATAATTCGATTCTACAATAGTTTACAAACTCAACTATCCGGTTGATTACAGGCTCTCGCATTGATTTTTCAGGATGCTTTTAAAAGAACAGCTACAAATTCACCGATAAAGGAGTAAAGTATTTCCATTATCTTCCTGAGCAGCCAACTATAATAGTATTCGTGCATTAGCGGCATGCAATAGATAATGACATCATATTTAAATGCGAAAGCTGCTGCTGATTCTTATGCATTTTAATTCCTAAAAACAATTTTATACATTCAATTTTCAGGCTTTTAAAGAGATTCTGTTAGATTTACAAACAGGTCTGAAAAGATGGATTTATTATCAGATTTTTAATAAATAATAGAAATGCAGGCATTTAAAGAAACTATAGAAAGCGGCTACCAGTTCAAAGGGAAAAGTATCATCATGGGCACAGGTATCGTCAATGGACAGACGCAGGAAGGTGTCACAGTGAAAGTTCCTCTCAAAACCATGAACCGCCACGGTCTCATAGCAGGAGCTACCGGTACAGGAAAAACCAAATCTCTTCAAAAATTAGTGGAAGGTCTTTCCAAAAATGGCGTCAGTGTATTGCTCATGGATATCAAAGGCGACCTCAGCGGACTGGCAATGCCGGGAGCTTCCAATCATATCGTTGAAGAGCGTTCCAGACTTTCGGGCGATGCGTGGCAGGCGACTAATTTCCCGGTGGAGCTCATGTCACTGTCCGAACAAAACGGAGTACGGCTCAGAGCCACTGCAACTGAATTCGGCCCTATCCTGTTATCCAAAATATTATCACTCAACGATACACAGCAAAGTGTTCTGGCTTTGGTCTATAAGTTCTGTGACGATCACGCGCTGCCTTTGATTGACCTGGAAGACCTCAAAAAAGTATTGATTTATATTACCGATGAAGGTAAGGAAGTTTTAGAAGCAGAATACGGTAAGGTCAGCTCTGCGACCATCGGCACTATCCAGAGAAAAATCATTGAGCTGGAAAGCCAGGGTGCAGATTTATTTTTCGGAGAGCCATCATTTGATGTAAAAGATTTTCTGCGAAAAGATATCCAGGGAAGAGGCTTTATTCACGTCATCAGATTAGATGATATACAAAACAAGCCGAAGCTGTTTTCAACTTTCATGCTCCAATTGCTTTCGGAAGTATATGAAACATTTCCGGAGAAAGGCGATGCAGAACAACCTGAGCTGGTGATCTTTATCGATGAAGCGCATCTGGTGTTCAGCGAGGCGTCCAGCGCATTGGTTCAGCAGCTGGAGCAGGTTGTAAAGCTGATCCGTTCCAAAGGAGTAGGTGTATTTTTCTGTACACAAAGCCCGTCAGATATACCTTCGGGCGTTTTGGGGCAATTAGGCCTGAAAATCCAGCATGCGCTCAGAGCTTTCACTGCCAAAGACCGAAAAGATATCAAGCTCGTAGCTGACAATTATCCGGTTACAGATTTTTACAAGATTGATGAGACCCTGACACAAATGGGTATCGGGGAGGCTTTCATTACTGCATTGAACGAAAAAGGTATTCCGACACCGCTGGTACATACATTGATGGCATCGCCGGAATCCAGAATGGATATCTTGACAGATGAAGAGAAAAAACGCATATTGGATAATTCTGTGTTGTTTCACAAGTACAACCAAACCATCGACAGAGAAAGTGCTTATGAGATCCTGAGTAAAAAGATAGATGCAGCCACTACGGTCAAAGAGCAGGCTGCAGCCAACAAAGCTCAGGAAAAACAAGCTATTGAAGATGCAAAGGTTCAGGAAAGACTAAGAAAAGAACAGGAAAGAGAAAATGCGCGTCTGGCTAAAGAACGGGAAAAGCTGGAGAAAGAAGAAGCTAAACGCAGAGCGAATTCTCTGGAAAATGTATTGATGAAAAATGTAAAAAGGCAGCTTACCAACACTGTCAGCAGAGAGGTCTCCAGAGGGCTTTTAGGCGCATTGAAATCAATATTTAAAAGATAAAAGATAATTCATGTCAATAAAAATTAATCAATTATCGACTCTGCCACCCAAAGACTGGGACGAAAAAGCAGGTAAAAAGCAAACAGAAAAATATCTGGAAGAGATAGAGCGCCTGCAGAATATCCTTATGGCACAGGAAGAAAAAAGCCTGTTAATTATCCTTCAGGGAATGGATGCTGCCGGCAAAGACAGTACCGTTCGGAAAGTGCTCGCAGTGATGAATCCTATAGGTATGAATGTTCATGCTTTCAAAAAACCTACCGAGCTGGAAATGGCGCATGATTTTCTCTGGAGAATTCACCAGGTAGTACCCGCCAAAGGTCAGGTAATGGTATTCAATCGTTCGCAGTATGAAGATGTTTTGATACAACGGGTACATAAATGGATAGACGAGGAAACAGTTCAGCAAAGATTCAGGCATATCAACCATTTCGAAAAGCTTCTGACAGACAGCGGCACAGTGATCGTCAAATGCTTTTTGCATATCTCTGCTGATGAACAATTGAAAAAGCTCAACGAGCGCACTGTGAATCCGGAAAAATACTGGAAACACAATCAGAATGACTACGAAGAACGTAAACACTGGGATACTTACATGAAGTGCTATGAGGATGTACTCAACCACTGCTCTGAAATTCCCTGGAATATCATCCCGTGCGACAACAAAAAATATAAAGAATACCTGGTGGCAAAAACGATTTGTGAGACATTACAGAAAATGGATCTCCACTTTCCTCCTATCAGAAAACATTAATCTTTTTAAAATCATACATTTATGAGCAAACAGCAACTTTTGCATTTCGGAGAAATTGATCTCCAGCAAGTCAAAGATGAATACTCTTCTGCTCTGACGTATGAAGGCCGTAAAATCAAAATTGACCTGAACTTCTTTGATGGCAATGAAGTTTCACAGGAAATCATCCAAAAGACACAGACATTTTTAGAGAAAATTGAAGAGCATATCAGAAATGCTTACAAATCCCTCTCTGATGATTATGAAGCAGAAGGCGAGACCTACGGTTACATCGAACACCACATGAACGAACTGGAGCCGGAAGAACTTCAGCAAATCATTGAAAATTACCAACCTGCTATTCCTCAGGATGATGAGCTTTTTGAACAGCTTCAGCTCAAGCGCATCGGGATCTTCCCTGAAGATGATGGCGAGTTTGCTGTTTTTGATTTTTCTATCGGTGAAAAATTCACAGATTACCTGATAGCGATCTTTCTGGATGTCAATGGCCAATTGGTGGATTTAGGTATTGAGAGTTAGAATTTAAGACTCAAGACTTTAGATAACAGACAGAAAGCATCAGCAAATACTGCGGACAGCTGACCTCCGGCAAAAGCCGTGGTCAGCTGTCCGTCGTCCAAAAAACCAGATACATGATCATCGCAGATATTTTTTTCAGGCTCAGAACTACTTTCAGAAATGACCACACTGATATTGCGGGCAGCAGGCAATCTTTAGAAAAAATTGCTCAGATAGTTCCGAATCTATATTACGATATCCGCAGAAAAGAAGTCCGGTTTGAAAAGTTCGATGCAGAATGGCTGCTTCCAAAAGGAGCCACGCATCACGTTATTCTGTATCTTCATGGCGGAGGTTATATCTCAGGTTCGCACCGCACACACAGGTCTATGGTGAGCAAGATCTGTAAAAACGGGAACTTCAATGCGTTAGTAGTCAATTATCGCCTCGCCCCTGAAAATCCTTACCCGGCAGCTATGGAAGATGCCATAGAAGCGTACAATTTCCTCCTGAAAGAAGGATATTCGAACGATGAGATTATCGTAGCAGGAGATTCCGCAGGTGGAGGTTTATCCATAGCACTCATGTATTACCTCAGAGACCATCAGCAAAAATTGCCCAAAGCTGCAATACTGATTTGTCCCTGGACAGACCTTACAATGACCGGTGCATCTCTGGACATTAATACAAAAGATCCTTTTCTCACCAGAGAAACCCTGGAATTTATGGCGCAGAATTATACCCGGGACGAAAACAGGATGACTGCTTACATTTCTCCGTTTTATGGCGATGTATCAGGACTTCCACCTGTTTATATCCAGGCAGGTTCCACAGACCCTCTGGCAGACGATGCTGTCAGATTACATGAAAAAATATTAGCAGCAGGAGGTGAATCCAGGCTCGATGTATATCCAGGCATGTTTCATGTGTGGCAGGCATTTTACATTTTTCTCAAAGAAGGTAGAAAAGCGCTGAAATCCATTGCATCTTTTGCACGGACTGAATTTGACAGATAATCGTACTTGATCACATCAAGCGCCATCTTGTACCTACGCCATTACTCTCACTTACCTTGATAATAAATATTCGACAGACAATCATCTCAATAAGAACCAAGCATTCACTGATAAATGCAGGTGAATTATTCAGCAGATAATTTCACCTAATAATTTGTGTATTAGTAGTAAACAATACGCTTTTGGCTATACTAAAATTTTTACGGGAAGTTTTGAGGTGGATTTGTTGAGTATGCGATAAATAATCCGCCGTGGTGGATTCTATGTTTATAGGAAAGAAATTATCGCGCAATGTATGTCCCACCTGGCGGGATGAATACACGAGCTGAACCAATATGCTATAAACATCAGACCTACGAATTCACTAATAAATGGATAATTTTTTCTGTTTCTTTCTTTAACAGGCATTCTGATGATAAATAATGATAGTAAAAAACTCTTTGTCTTGCTGAAAAGTCAATTCGTGTATTAGTGGCAAATAATAAGCTTTTAAATACAGTGCTTCACTTTATCCAAATTTCACATTTGCTGAATTTCTTCCTGACTCAAATCCTTATATTTGTATCATGTCAGAGAAAAGCTTGTTTTCACAGTTTGATGCTATTCAGCCTGAAATCTGGAAAGAAAAAATTATTCAGGATTTAAAAGGGAAAGATTTTGACCAGGCACTCATCTGGACCACCGCTGAAAATATCAAAGTACAACCTTTTTACACTGACAACCAAAACGAAAGTCTCTCCTCCTATCGTGCTACTGCAAGATGGGAAATCACCGCTCCCATACATATCTCTGATGTTGCCAACCAACAGGCACTCAATAATTTAACCGGCGGTGCGACTGCAATTCACTTCATCGGCAAAAATCAATCTCCTGATATTGAGCATCTGACAAAAAACATAGAATTATCCTATGCTCCTGTTAGCTTTCAGGATGTAATCTGGAACGAAGCACACATTGATTTCTGGACGAAACACAAAGATTCCGATTCTCATTTAGGTATCAATCCTTTGGCTGATTTGCATGCAGGCATTTCGAATGAGTATGACGGGGAAAATCTTTTGAAGTGGATTGAAATCAGAAATCAGATTCAGGCAAAATGGGGCATTTTATCTATTGACGGTTCAATTTATAAAAATTGTGGCGGGCATTTTATTGATGAAATTGCTTTCATTATTGCCGCTCTACAGGAAAACCTCCACCAGCTCCGAAAAGTAGGAATTGCGTCCAACGCTATAGGAACTATCCGGATCAGAACTGCTGTCGGGCCGAACTTCTTTTTTGAAATTGCCAAAATAAAAACTATCAGACATTTAGCTCAGGTGGTTGCCCGACAATATGAAGGAGCTGAAATTGAAATTTTAGCAGAGTCAGCAGATATATATCATAGTTATCTGGACCCGCAAACCAATATCCTGAGATTGACCACAGAAGGCATGAGTGCAGTTTTGGGCGGTGCGGAAGCTGTTATGCTACACCCGTATGACACGCAGAAAGGAACAGATTTCAGCCAGAGAATTTCGAGAAATATCCAGCATTTACTCATCGAAGAAAGCTATTTCGAAAAACAGGAAGACCCTACTTCGGGAAGCTATTACATCGAGCAGCTGATTCAGGATTTGAAACGTCCTGCCTGGAATGTATTTCTTTCAATAGAAAAATACCACGGCTATGTACGTTCATTTACAGGAAAAGCTATTCCTGAGTTTTTCATTTTCCGTCATAAACAGACGTTGATGAAAGATGTTTCCAAAAGAAAAGTTGTTTTGCTCGGAACCAATCAGTTTCCAAATCTTACTGATAAAATTGCTACAGTTCCTCCTACTGAAAAACAAACACTCAAGACAACTGTTTTGCAATCGCTCAGGCTATCAGAACCTTTTGAAAGATTACGCATCAGGATGCAAAATTTCAAAGATGCTCAAGGTCAGTTCCCATCGGCTTTTTTATGGGAGCACGGAAATGTTGCAATGAGAAAAGCACGTTCTACTTATGCATTCAACTTTCTGGCAACAGCAGGAATTCCTTCCAGAGAAACCAGCCAGCCTGACAACTCGGATGCTGCAGTATCTGAGCTAAAAAATATTCAGCCGGATATTGTTGTTTTATGCAGTGACAATACCAGCTGGGATACATTTGTACCGAACGCTTTAGAGGTGATTCCACAGGGAGCTATCGTCATCCTCGCAGGAAAAAGTGAAGATTATAAAGTAGATTTATCCATTTATGAGGGATGCGATGTACTCGCAGCATTGGAACTGATTCTGAATATCGTTTGTTCTAAATGACGTACAGAATTTCTGAAAACTCATGAATGAAGAGCCTACAATAAAATCAGTAAGTTCATTTCGCACCAATTTAGCTATCCTACTAGCAGGTGGCATAGGATTGCTTAGTCTCAGTTATTACCTGATTTCAATATCTTTAAAAGCTCCCTATCCACAAATCCCGGGCATTATTGTCGGCGGTCTACTCGGATCTATAGGTTTATGGGGATTAATATCAATCTATCAATTTGACTTTATATTTATTTTCTCTGACCATTTTAGAGCGAAATCTATTTTAGGTAATACTAAAAAAGTCATTTACTTCAATGACATTACCGGGTGGACAGAAATTGAAAAGAAAAATAAATATTCAAAATGGACAGTTTTAATTATTTATACAGAAAAAACAAAATACAAAATCAACTCTTCTATATACAAAAACTGCTATGAAATAAAAAGGACATTGACAAAAGGTAAACCAAGAGATATAAAAAAACAAAACAATTGGTATCGAAGAAATCGTCTATTTTATACTATTGGATTTTTAACTATCGGAAGTGTCTTTTTATATGCTTCCTATCATTCTTTTCTGAAAAAAGACAGACAAATTCAATATTCAGAACTTCATACCGTAACTGATATTATTACCAATAAAGCAGAAATTAAAAAAGGCTCTAAAGGTTCTCGTTCTATCGTAATTAAGCTAAAATCTTATCCATATTTCAATTTTGAAATTTCAGCAAATGGATATTCTGCTACAAACAAATCAGACTATGTATCCAATGTGAAAATTGGAGACACACTACATCTGGATATTATGAAAGACGAATATCAAATGAAGCTCTCGGGAGAAAAACAACCCGGCTTTTGGGACAAAACTGTGAATTATCATTTGATACATATCTATGAACTAAGAGATAAAAACAACACTTATCTGAGTCTGTCTGGATATAACAAAGAACTCAAGGAGGATGCTTCTTTCGGTATATGGTTATTTGGAATTATCGGAGTTATAGCACTCGTTAGCGGATTTTTATATTTATTCTCAAATCATCAGGAATAATCTTGTATAGTCGATTGCTTCTATTTTCCAATTTTTTTAATCAATTGAAAAGGTGGTTCTACCACTATTTTAATGAGTAGAGGTTTTTCAACGACGCTACAAATAGAATAAAACAAATAAATCTACAACCAAATCTCCGTGCTTTTCTGCGCCCTTGACTTTGTAGGCGGATACCCACTATACGAAAATGGCGTAAAATCTTCTACTGTTTGAGCCGCCCACAAGGCGGTGAGTTTAGAAGATTTAGCTATTGAGTATGAAGTGGGTCGCCGAAAAGTCGGGCGCGATTTTTTGCTATCCTTTTTTCTAAAAAAAGGATAAAAAGGGAAAAGATATCTCTGTATTTGATAATTGTATCCATCTTATTTGTCGGAATTAAACACGCTCAAACAACAATAGCGCAAAACAACATTTCTATTAAACTAGCGGTAGAACCGAAAAGAGGAAGGTCGTAATTGTTAAAGCAATTTAGTATAAAATTATCCATCACTCAAAAACGCTACAACTTCAATACTTTTTCTACAAAAACAGCTCTGTCTGTTTCAATCTGAATGATATAAATTCCGGATGCCAAATTTTGAACCGGTACAGATGTAGTTAAAGGCACATTCCTTAATTCCATCTGAACTTGACCGCTTACATCTAAAATCCGGATGGTCTGAATTTCATTTACAGCATTATTTAACCTTAGATAAAAAACATCTTTTGCCGGATTGGGATAAACGACCATCTCACGACTCTGCACAAAATAATCTTTTGCGTTCAGACTGATAGATGTTTCAGTAGCTAATTCAGCAACAGTAGCCAGAGCCAGCTTTGTACATTTCAGAAAATACTCCAGGTTAAATTGTCCCAGTGAATCAGCAGTCGTATGATAATAAGGATAATTATCTACATCGTAATACACTTCATTGATACCCATAGCCGTATGCCCGCCATTCCAGAAAGTTGCAAAATCAGTACTGCCCGGTCCCGGATTGATAACTTTCGGTACCAAACCAATAGAATAATCTGTATTACACTTCACAGCCAAATCACCTAAAGCAACAGATTGAGCAATATTCCGTACGTTGATTTCCACGATTCCGTCATCATTGCCATCCCAGCCAATCATATCCAGGTTAACATAGCCCAGCAGGGTATCGTTGTCCGCACCAATAGAAGGAACATAAGCGCTACTACCTATCAAACCAATCTCCTCTTCATCCCAAAGCGCAAAAACTATTGTATATGGAAAAGATTCATCTTTCATGATGCGCGCTGCTTCCAGAACAGCCGCAACTCCACTCGCATTGTCATCCGCTCCCGGTGCAATAAGTCCGCTTGGATTACAATCATAATGCGCTCCCAGCATGACAAACTGCTTAGGTCTTTGTGTTCCAACTTTTTTTGCGAATAAATTTTTACCCGCAACCCTGAAATTCATAGAATCAATTTCATAGCCCAGCTCCTGCAACCCGGCTTTCAGCCATTGAAAAGCTTTTTCGTTACCCGGCTGTAAATAATGACGGGAGAAAATTGTATCTGTTATCCCATTGATTTCTACCGGAATTTCTCCGCTCAATGACCTGACCGTATATTTCAAAGCATCCAGATCCACAGCATCCACCATATTCTGAATAGCTGGATTCTGTGCAGATACATTTGTCAGCAACCAAAACGCAGTTATGAAAACAGAGATTATTTTTCTCATGACGGATGATTAAAATTTCGACAATACAGATACAAGTTAATTATTACCATCTGGATTCTCTTTTATTTTTTGGCAGGAAAATAGATACTATAACTTTCACACAGAATGATACATTCTTATTTATACCATCAAAACCCAATTCGGTTTATATTTACACATCATGTTCAAAATAATCTTAACCATCATAATATTACTGGGCATTCAGTTTTCTTATGCTCAAACGTCTGATGAGCGTATCAACCAGCAGCTGAATGAAATGAAAAATTCATTTATGAAAGGTGACTTTGAAAAATTCATAGAATTTTCCCATCCTGATGCCCTCAAAAAATTCAGCAGTAAAGAAGAAGCCATTTCTTTTCTCGATGCTAATTTTAAACTAATGGAATCAAATAATATCAAAGTACTTGATATACAATTCAAAGAACCATCTCCAATAATTACCTATAATAACGAATTGCAATTCACTATCCAGCAAGCAATTTCACTCAAAACACCTAATAGTAAAAGAATCGAAAATTCTACGTTAGTCGGAATTTCTGTAGATAATGGAAAAACATGGAAATTTATAGACACTTCCGGAAAAACAAGTGAATCAGTCTTTAATACTTATCCCGGTCTTAGCAAAGAGTTGGTCATTAAGCCCAGATTTCAAAGTCAACCGGAAGATTAAAATTATTGACATTATGAAAGAAAACAGATTTAACATAGCCGTTTTGATAGATGGCGATAATGCTCAGTCCAAGCTCATCAAAGAAATCATAGAAGAAGTATCCAAATACGGCAAAGCCACTATCCGGAGAATCTACGGAGACTGGACCGCTCCACAGATGAATAGCTGGAAAAACACACTTAACCAGCACTCTTTTAATCCTATTCAGAAATTCTCATACACTACGGGGAAAAATTCTACTGACAGCTCCCTCATCATTGATGCCATGGATATTCTCCACGAAGACAATGTCGACGGGTTTTGTATCGTATCCAGTGACAGTGATTATACCGGACTGGCCAAAAGAATCCGGGAAGAAGGAATGTTTGTCATGGGTATCGGAGAAAAGAAAACACCTGAGGCTTTTGTCAAATCCTGCGAAGTTTTCACCTATACAGAGAATCTTCGCGACAGCGATACAGAAACAAAAGAAATTACCTTCATCAGTAAAAAAGATAACTATACTTCTTCCCAAAAGAAATTTATCACCTTGTCAGCAGAAGATGCAAGAACCATCCACAAAGCTTATCTCATTTCTCTGAATGACGAGGACGAAGACGTAGCATATATTTCCCAGATAGGGAAAAACATCAAAAAGATCGATCCTTCTTTTGACACAAGAACTTATGGAATCAATACTTTAAAGAAACTTTTTGAGGCTTTACAAGACTATGAAGTCATCAAAAATGAAGTCAACGGACTGGATTATCCATTAATTAAAATGAGATCATAACCCGGTATTGCACCAGAAAAATTTTAAAGATTTAAAAAGAAATGAAAATCGCCGTCACCGGAGCCGCCGGACATGTAGGTGCTGCTATCTGCAGAGAACTCATTGAACAGGGACACGAAGTTATTGCTTTAGTATTCAACGACCTCAGGGCATTAAAGGGGTTACCTGTCAAAACTGTCAAAGGAAATGTGCTGGACAGAAATTCATTGAAAGTACTTATGCAGGATTGTGATGCTGTATTTCATACTGCCGGTGTTATTGAATTGGGCTACAAGCACATCCAAAGTGTTTACGACATCAATGTCAAAGGCACCCAAAACGTACTGGAAACAGCTAAGGAATGCGGCGTAAAAAAAATTGTTCATTTCAGCTCTATCCATGCATATGATCACAGTCCGCACGATCAGCCACTGGATGAAAAGAGACATTTCGTAGGAGAAATATCCATCTTTTATGACCAGACCAAGCGGGATGGTCACATTCTGGCGCAGGAAGCCGCAAAAAACGGGCAGCATGTGGTCATCGTCTGTCCGACTTCTGTTGTTGGACCTTACGACTACAAACCCTCCAAATTAGGCAAAGCAGTCATTGACATCAGCAAAGGAAGCGTTCCTTCAGCAGTAAAAGGAGGTTTTGATTTTGTAGATGTCAGAGATATTGCCAAAGGTGCAATTCTGGCATTGGAAAAAGGAGAAAACGGAACGACTTATATTCTTGGAGGAAAATATCACTCCATTAAATCTTTTTCAGAATACGTCCTGCGAGCCAATGGCTCCCGTAAAAAAATGCTTGAGCTACCTCTTTTTATGGCATACATCGGAGTGCCTTTTATTCAGCTGTATGCAAAAATCACGGGCAAACCTCCATTGTACGACAAGACTTATATCGATATTCTTGCTGATGGCAACAAACAAACACTGTCTGATAAAGCGAAAAATGAATTAGGTTACACACCACGGGATTTAGAAGTATCTTTAACAGATACCGTCAGCTGGTTCAAGGCGGAAAATAAAATATAACTTATGATGATTACACCACAATTTTTCGAAGGATTTATCTGGCTCTGGATAGCAATAGCAGTAGTTACATTTATCGCATTACTGAGGATCACCGCTCCTTATGGTCGACATACTACTAAAGGATGGGGACCGCTCATTGACAATAAGTTGGGTTGGTTTTTTATGGAGTTTTTTGTTTTGATAGTACTGTACTTTTTTCTGCTTACCGGCACAAACTCTATCTCGCTGGCCAATGGTATTATTGTAAGCTTTTTCACCTTACATTATATCAACCGGAGTATCATTTTTCCTTTGCGCATTCAGACCAATGGAAAAAAAATGCCGGCCTCCATCATGCTCATGGGTATGAGCTTTAATCTGGTCAATGGTTTCCTGATTGGATATTTTCTGGGAGAAATAATGGTTTATCCCGATTCCTGGCTGACTTCTCCTCAGTTCATCATCGGCACGATTATCTTCTTCGTTGGTATGTTCATCAACTGGCAATCAGACAATATGCTGATCAACCTGAGAAAACCCGGAGAAACCGGTTATAAAATCCCTCAAAACGGACTATTCAAATATATCAGCTGTCCGAATCTTTTCGGCGAAGTGCTGGAATGGGGCGGTTTTGCCATCCTGACATGGAGCTTGCCGGGTCTGGCATTTTTCCTGTGGACATTTGCCAATCTCGTACCAAGAGCACTCTCCCACCACAAATGGTATCTCGAAAAATTTCCGGATTATCCTAAAGAGAGAAAAGCTGTGATTCCGTTTTTGTGGTAAAAGGCACAAATAAAAATCATCTTTCATTCCACGATGGAAAATATAAGTTGATCTTAGAATACACCTTTAAAATGGGGAATCTCTGCAATTTGTGGTTACTCTCGATTATTATCATAAAAAGATACTATTACTTCAATCAAAAATATTACTATGAAAAATCAGGAAGAAAAAATATTCCTGTTTAATCAGGCTATCGAAATCGTTCAGAATGAACACGATAATGGTGAATTACAGAAGTTAATAGATTCAGGTTTGGAAGTAAACAGAAAAGACGAATTCAATTATACATTATCAGAAAGAGCAGTATTTGGAGGCATTAATTATGATGCTTTATTTTTGCTTTGGAAAGCTGGAGCAAAACCAGAAACTGAGTATATAGAAGACTTTTTCAACGAATTCAAACATGGAAAAACCCCTGATGTTTTGTACAGAAAAGATGCTGAAGTTGAAATTGGGAAACTCCAAAATATCAATGACTACACAGAAAACTTTTCTGCAAAACTCCTGAAAATAAGTACAACAAATTTTGAAATCACCGGAGAAGAGGAAGCGTCTGAAATTGAGTTTTCTATATTTCTCGAATCTTTTGTTTTCAACAATGATATCGTTAAACCTCAATTACAATTCATTATTTTCTGCAGTAAAGAAATGAAAGAAAGAATCTATTCTGACACAGGATACACATTTCCTTCTGATGAGATAAGTTCTTCTTCTATTTATATTCAAAATGTACACAATCCTGTGGATTTAAAGAAGTTAACAATCATTCCTGTTAATAAATATTTTCAATTAGAAGCAGAATTATATTTTGACTTTGAATATGAAGGAACTTCTTATCCCAATGAAACAATTACTCTGAAAACTATAATATCCAAACAATAGATTTATATAATCCAAACCTTCACTTTATATACCCATGGGAATTATTAAAGACTTTTTGTTTGGTAGAAAGATTGTCATTCAAAACAGTAGAATCGGCAATTTAACGACACGAGTTCGTGATAGTAAGCCATTTAAAATTTACACGTGGACGAGTGAATGTATAATTTCCCATCAGCCAGCACCTACTGTATTTCTTTGGGAAGCAAACATTCATGGACCAAATCGAAGGACTCTGGATAATATTTATAAAATTATTGATTCTCTGGACGATATCATCTCACAAATCAAAAAAGATATTGAATTCCGACCCAAGGATTTACCCAAATACAAACAGCCTGACTGGATAAACAATTTTTACCTATCCTATATAGGTCCTTCTGAGCCAGAGTCTTTGATATTGAAGTATGAAATAATTTTCGAGTCTATACATGAAGAAAATACTGATACAATTTCACTCTATTGGGAAAATGGGAAAATGTCAGAAATAGTATTCATGTAGTTCTGTTGTTTGAAGACCTTTTTTCTTTATCTGGTCAATTTGTACCTCTTAAGATAGATTTATAAGCTACTATTTTTCAAATCAAAAATGAGCTTGTCTTTACTTTCGCCCCAGATAGACATTGATAAAAGTCTGAATTTTTATATTTAAATATTTTTTGCGTAAAAAGTACACAAAATAAAAAATCTTATTTATATTTGTGTTCAAATTACACAAACATGAACGCAGTACTGAATCTCGACCAAAGCTTTAAACCCTACACAGGTACTGAAATTGAATTTGAAAAATTTATCTTTTCAGGTGGAGAACCACATCTCAGACTGAAAAACACAGAAAATATAACCTCAGCAGATGTGACCATCAGAATCCGTTCATTCGAAGACATGGGATTTCTTCTACTGGCAACCGATGCGATCAAACGGAGCGAAATCAGTCTGGGAACACTTACACTTCCCTATTTCCCGGCAGCACGTCAGGACAGAGTCATGAACTCTGGAGAACCTCTGACTGTCAAAATCTACGCTCAGCTCATCAACAATCTTGGGTTCTCTAAAATCGTCATACTTGATGCCCACTCAGATGTCGCCCCTGCTCTGCTTGACAATTGCCGGAATGTATCCAATACAAAATTTATTCAGCAAGTCATTCAGGATATTCAGACACCTGTAATCCTGGTATCACCGGATGCAGGAGCTTCTAAAAAAATATCCAAGCTTTCCGCTGCACTAGGTGGAATTGAAGTCATAGAATGCGGTAAAACCCGAAATGTCCAAAACGGCCAGCTCACTTCATTCAGAGTATATGCCGATGATTTACAACAAAAAGATTACCTCATCGTAGATGATATCTGTGACGGAGGTTCTACATTCATTGGTCTTGCAAAAGAACTCAAAAGCAAAAATGCCGGACGGCTTTATCTGGCAGTTTCTCACGGAATTTTCAGCAACGGACTAAACGAACTGAGCCAATACTTTGACCGGATATATACAACAAATTCATTCAGAGATTTGGAACAGCATCCTCAGCTCACACAAATCAAGCTCAATGAAAACCTTTTATCATAGCATCCCTGTAACCCCTCAGATTATTCACACAAAACCTCATATCATGAATCCTTTACTATTAACAGACGGCTATAAAATTGACCACAGAAGACAATATCCTGAAAATACTACCTTAGTTTATTCCAACTGGACACCTCGCAAAAGCCGCATCGACGGAGTGGACGAAGTCGTACTGTTCGGACTCCAGTATTTCATCAAAAAATACATACTGGAAGATTTTGAAACATACTTCTTTAGTCAACCTAAAGAAAAAGTCATCGCAGAGTACAAAAGACGCATCGACAACTACCTCGGAGAAAATCAGGTAGGCACACAACACATCGAAGACCTGTACGATTTAGGCTATATTCCCATGTCTATCAAGTCCTTACCGGAGGGCGCATACGTACCCGTCAGAGTTCCCATGTTTACGATTTACAACACTAAACCTGAATTCTTCTGGCTGACCAACTACTTCGAAACACTTCTTTCTGCAGTCATCTGGATGCCTTGTACATCCGCTACCATTGCCCGGCAGTATAGAAAAATCCTCAACAAGTACGCACAGGAGACCTCCACGAGCTTAGAATTTACAGACTGGCAGGGACACGATTTTTCCATGCGTGGGATGGCAGGAGTTGATGCATCCATGATTTCAGGCTGTGCTCACTTACTGAGCTTTAAAGGTACAGATACCGTTCCGGCAATAGATTTACTCGAAAGATACTACAATGCCAATTCCGACCTTGAAGTCATCGGAGGAACAGTTCCCGCCACCGAACACTCTGTTATGTGCATGGGTACACTCGAAGATGAGCTGGGTACATTCCGCAGACTTATCACCGAAATCTATCCCAAAGGCATTGTTTCCATCGTTTCAGACACCTGGGATTTATGGAAAGTTCTGACCGTTTATCTCCCACAGCTAAAGGAAGAAATCATCAGTCGTGACGGCAAAGTCGTCATCCGCCCTGACAGCGGCGACCCGGTGGATATTATCTGTGGCAATCCTGATGGCAAAACAGAAACCGAGCGAAAAGGAGTCATAGAGCTGCTTTGGGATACATTCGGCGGCATTGTCAACACCAAAGGCCACAAAGAGCTCGCTCCCTGCATCGGAGCTATTTATGGCGACAGCATCAATTTCGAAAGAGCTCAGGACATCTGCGAAAGACTGAAAAGAAAAAGATTTGCCTCTACTAATGTCGTATTGGGTATCGGTTCCTTTACCTACCAATACAACACCAGAGATACCTTCGGATTTGCCATGAAAGCCACTTACGGTGAAGTCGGCGGCGAGGGACGTGAAATCTTTAAAAATCCCGTAACCGATGACGGCACCAAAAAATCCGCAAAAGGACTCATGCAGGTCATACGCAGAGACGGGCAATATCAATTACTCGACAGCGTATCCTGGGAACAGGAACAACAAGGCGAGCTGAAAGAAATCTTCCGTGACGGCAAGCTGCTGATCGATCAGAAATTTTCAGACATCCGTGAACGTGTCCAGTCAGATATTTAGTATTTGGGCAGCAATTCCTGCTATCGGCATGTACCTCCATTTCATTTCGGTATAGCCTCTATCAGGGCTGCGCTGACGCCTGAAATCACAATTCAAAAAAGATAAAAGTGACAGATAAAGAAAATAAACAAGAACCCACCCGGCTCATCAGCTCAGCCCTCTTCGGAGTAGCTGTGGGCGATGCGCTGGGAGTTCCTGTCGAATTTTATAATAGAGAGCGGTTGCGTCATTTTCCGGTGACAGAAATGATAGGTTTCGGAACTATCATCAGCCACCCGGTACCTGGTCTGATGATAGTTCTTTGACTTTTTGTCTGGGAGAAGCTTTGACAGAAGATTTCGACCTGCAAACGATTGCTCAACAGTTTATCAATTGGTATTATCACAATTTCTGGACACCAAGAGGGACTATTTTCGACATTGGTATTTCAACAAGACAAGCAATCTATCAGCTAAAACAAGGAACACGTCCTGATTTGGCAGGCGGAATGAGTGTCGATGACAACGGCAACGGCTCACTGATGCGCATTTTACCTTTAGTATTTTACTTGTATGACAAATCCATCAGCGAACGATATCAAATCACAAAACAGGTTTCCTCACTGACGCACGCACATATCCGATCAGTCATAGCCTGTTTTTACTACCTTGAACTTGCACGACAAATCATTCAGGGGAAAAACAAATACGATATCTACCGAAATCTGCAATTAGAAATTTCTGACCACTTGTCTTCTTTATCTATCAACCCTAAAGAAATTGCATTATTTGACCGATTATTGAAAGAAGATATCTCCACAATCCATGAAAACAAAATCAGAAGCAGCGGTTATGTCCTCCATACACTTGAGGCTAGTATCTGGTGTCTGCTCACGACATACAATTACAAAGATGCCGTTTTGAAAGCTGTAAATTTGGGAGGAGACACAGACACCACAGGAGCGGTTACCGGAGGACTTGCCGGATTACTGTATGGAATTGAAAACATACCGGAACAATGGTTGAACCAAATCGCAAGACGGGAAGATATTCAGAATTTAGCTGAAAGAATGGCTCAGAAAATCAACCATGATTCATGAATCTTCCAACCTCTAAACAATAAAAATGAAACAACAATACAGTAACCAATGGATTCTGGAAAAATATGAGAACGGAGAAAATCTGAAATTTCTTTACTTCTGGGGACACACCAACAAATACGATGAAGCAATAGGTAAATTTTGCTTCAGTCAGTGGTATACTTCCCCTTTCAGAGTGAATGACATTACCTATCCGACAGCCGAACACTGGATGATGGCCTCCAAGGCACTTTTGTTTTCAGACAAAGAAATATTTGAAAAAATCATCAAAAGCGAAACGCCCAAAGAAGCCAAAGATTTGGGCAGACAAGTCGCAGGATATGACGAAAAAATCTGGAATGAGCACAAATATGACATCGTCAGGCTAGGCAATATTCACAAATTCAGCCAGCATCGGGACTGCGCAGATTATCTTCTGAAAACAGATAATAAAATCATAGTGGAAGCCAGTCCTGTAGATACTATTTGGGGAATCGGTCTTAGTCAGGACAGCAAAGATATTGACAATCCACACAACTGGCGAGGTGAAAACCTGCTGGGTTTCGCTTTGATGGAAACGAGAGATTTTCTAAAAAACTCCGGAGATATTTCTGAATTACAGGAAGCTTTTCAAAACAAAACCACTCAATTAAACAGCATGAGTAACCCGGAAACCACTTACTTATACAGACCCGTAAATCAGACAGAGTTGGATTTAATACAACAATCCGGCTGGACAAAGTTTCCGCCAAGATTACCCGAACAGCCTATCTTCTACCCTGTAATGAATGAAGAATATGCTATCCAGATTTCCAGAGAATGGAATGTTCCTGCTTATGGAGTCGGGCACGTTACGAAATTTGCCGTCAAAACAGAATACCTGCAAAAGTTCAGGATAGAAAATGTCGGTGGAAAAATTCACAATGAGCTTTGGGTACCCTCTGAAGAACTGGAAGAATTCAATTCAAACATTGTAGGAAAAATTGAGCACACTCACGAATTCAAATAAAACCATGAACAGAATTAAACTATACAAAGGAGATATCACCAAATTTCAGGCAGATGCAATCGTCAATGCTGCCAATTCCTCGCTGCTGGGCGGCGGCGGAGTAGATGGTGCTATTCATAGAGCTGGAGGTCCGGAAATTCTGGAAGCTTGCAAAAAGATTGTTGCCAGACAAGGAAACTGTAAGACAGGTGAAGCCGTCATTACCACTGCGGGAAATCTTTCTGCAGACTACGTCATACACACCGTAGGCCCTATCTGGAACGGTGGCAAAAACAAGGAACAGGAAAAACTACGGAACTGCTACCTCAACTCATTGAAGCTCGCAACAGAAAACAACTGTACAACTATCGCTTTCCCTTGTATCAGTACCGGAGTTTACAGATTTCCAAAAGAACTTGCTGCACAAATTGCAGTACAAACTATCACCGAATTTTTAGCTTCTAATGAAAATATTACTGAAGTTCTGTTAGTGAGCTTTGATGATGAAAATTATCTTATACTGAAATATGAGCTGGACAACATTCAACGCATTCAAAATGAATAATTTTTACATCCTGTTACTGTTTGTTTTCGTTTGTTACCAACAAACCTTTGCTCAGGATACGCTTCCATCTGATACTGCCAGACAACTGGAAGAAGTCATTATTATCTATCAGGCAGACAAGCGAACTCCTGTAACTTTTCAGAATATCTATTCAAAAGAAATCAAAGAAAAATCAACAGGACAAGAGCCCTCGTTCTTACTTTCCCAAACCCCTTCCGTGACCAATTATTCTGATGCCGGAAATTCACAGGGCTATTCCTATTACAGAATAAGAGGCATCGACCAGACAAGGATTAATACCACCTTTGACGGAATGCCGATGAATGAGCCGGAAGACCAGGGAGCATATTTTTCAAATTATCCGGACATTTTAAACTCTGTCAGCAGAATACAAATCCAAAGAGGTGTTGGCACCTCCAAAAACGGAGTAGCCAGCTATGGTGGTAGTGTACAATTATTTTCTCCCAATCTGACTGACTCAGCTAAAACAACTTTTGGTTTGGGGTATGGCTCCTTCAATAGCCTGAGAGTATTTGGCGAGTACAACAGTGGAATCAAAAACAAAAAAGCGCTTTACGTCCGGGCATCACAAATCTATTCTGATGGTTATAAATATCATTCTTCCAACAATTCACAATCAGTCTTTTTAAGCGGCGGGCTTTTTTACAATAAATCTACCTGGAAACTCAATGTTTTAGCCGGGCATCAAAAAAATGACATGGCATGGATTGGTGTATCTGATTCTTTAATAGCTATTGACAGAAGAACCAATGCTAACAACAAACATGAAAAAGACAGATTTTTCCAGATGTTCGCACAATTGCAGAACGCCTGGCAAATCAACTATGCTTCTTCACTTCAATCAAGTGTCTATTATACTTTTCTGAAAGGAAATTATGATTTTGACCTGAATAACTTCATAGGATTACCATCTACAAACGAGTTGTATAATTATGCAGTTCAGTCCAACCTTATAGGATTTTTCAGCAACTACAACTTTTCTAAAAATAACTTCCACTGGACAACCGGCGTACACGGAAATACCTACCACCGCCGGCATACCGGCAGTGAGAAAGAACTAGGTCAGCTCTATCAGAATACAGGTTATAAAAAAGAAGCAAGCATTTTTACCAAAGCAGATTATACTTTCAAATGGCTGACACTATTTGCCGACCTACAATATCGCTATGTAAATTTCGACTATAAAGGTTCTGTCTCTTTACAGAAAATAAATTGGCATTTTATCAACCCAAAGGTCGGATGGAGTGCAGCCGTAAATACTAATTCCACACTTTATTACAGTGTAGGATATACCGGAAGAGAACCAACAAGAAACGATATGTTTGGCGGGAATGATGATTTGTTAGACGATAGCTTGGGCAATGCAGTATTATCCAATACAAAACCCGAATTTGTACTTAATCACGAGCTGGGTTTCAGATTTCAAAAAACAAATCTGAATATCAATCTGAACCTTTACTACATGGATTTCAAGAATGAAATAGTATTAGACGGAAAATTCGGTCCCAATGGTCTAGCACTTACCAACAATGTTGAACGGAGCTTCAGAACCGGAGTGGAATGGAGTATAACTCTCAAATTTGCTAAACATTTTTCGCTTGTAAATCATTCATCTTTCAACTACAGCCGCATAAAAGAACAGTCTGAAAAATTCAGCCCGATACTTACCCCGCCTGTTATCATCCATCAGGAAGCTATTTACTCACGAAATAATTTTGCCATAGCATTATCAGCAAGATACCAGCATAGCTCATATATTGACTTTGCAAATGCCGAAAAAGTAAAAGGTTATTTTCTTTTGAACAGCAGAGCGAGCTATCAAATTAAAGGCTTTCAATTTTCAGCATTCCTGAATAACATGACCAATGCGAGATATTTCAATCACGGATATGTGGACTTTGACGGAAGCAGAAAATATTTTGTGCAGGCTCCAATCAATTTTTATGCTTCTATTCAATATAGTTTCTGATGACATTTTTCGACATCCATCATATCGCTTTTGAAGTCATCAGGCACAAGGTCAGCTATGTTGAGCTCATCGGTACATTATTCGGACTCATCTCTGTTTATCTTGCGTCAAGAGCCAATATACTGACCTGGGCAACAGGAATCATCAATGAATTATTCCTATTCATCCTGTTCTTTCAGGTACAGCTATATGCGGATATGTTTCTGCAGGTTTATTTCTTTATAGTGACACTTTATGGTTGGTACAACTGGAAACAAAAAACTAAGCAAAACAGTATTACCTCAACCGGTTTTAAAATAAAAATCTGGATAACAGGAATTATTTTTATCGGGACGGCTTTGTCCGGCTTTCTGTTCAGCAATATTCACTTATTTATACCTCAATACTTTACAACTCCGGCATCTTATCCTTATGCCGATTCATTGGTCATGGTGCTGAGCATTATCGCTACAGTCCTGCTTGCACGCAAGAAAATAGAAACCTGGTATTTCTGGATTGCCGTAGATATTATCTGCATATTCTTATTTTTCAAAAAGGGAATTGTTTTTTTAGCTATGGAATATCTTATCTTTTTGGGATTAGCGACCTATGGCTTGTGGAACTGGAAAAAGCAAATGAATCATGGTTAAAGCATTCGTATTCGGAAAGTTTTTGCCTTTTCACAAAGGGCATGAAGCAATGATACATTTTGCTTTGACAAAATGTAATTTTCTGACAGTATTGGTTTGTTGCAGCGATAAAGAAAACATCCTTGCCGAGACAAGAAAAAAGTGGATTGAAAAGACTTTTGAATCATACAAAAACATTGAAATAAAGACTTTTAATTACTCAGAAAGCGAATTGCCCAACACATCCGTATCATCTCAGGAAGTTTCCAAAATATGGTCAGAAAAATTCAAAGCTATTTTCCCGGATTATGATGTAGTCATTACTTCAGAAACATATGGCGATTACGTCGCTTCATTTATGGAAATCAATCATATTGCCTTTGATATTCCCAAACAATTATATCCCGTCTCTGCTACAGCTGTCCGTAACAACTTATTTGCAAACTGGAAATTTCTGCCCGATAATGTAAAGCCTGACTTCGCAATTAAAGTTGTGATACTGGGTACTGAAAGTACAGGCAAAACAACATTGACAGAACGACTTACCGCACATTTCAATTGCAGTTCTGTAAAAGAAGCAGGCAGGGATTTGATTCCGGATTCCAACTCATTTGGATTTGACGACTTACATCTTGTCGCTTCCGAACATGCCAGGCGGATAGACACAGCCATTTTAGGAGAAAGTCCGCTTTTGATAATTGATACCGACATTCACATCACAAAATCTTACGCCAACTTCATTTTTAATAAGGAACTTGATGTAGATAGTAATATCTATGATTCCAATAAAGCAAGCCAATGTCTTTATCTCAATAATGATGTGGAATATGTACAGGACGGCACTCGTTTAAGCGAAGCAGACAGAAATCTATTAGACTTATCTCACAGAGAAATTCTCCAACAGCATGATATTGGATTTGTAGAAATATCAGGAAGCTGGGAACAACGGTTTGAAAAAGCAGCAGAACATATTGAGCATCTGCTCAGGAAACAAACAAATGGTTAAACTGCACTTTAACTATTAACCATAGCTATTAGGATAACTGCCAGCAAGGTCAATCCACACAATCTGAAAAATTCAGAAAATCTGTTTAACTTATTTCTATTCGTTTTAGGAATTCCATCACCCTGCATTGCTTTTTCTTTATCCATACTTCGATATTTTGTGGAGTTTTATCAGAGTTATCGAAACTCGGATAATAAATTCCATCTCCGTAAATCATTTTTTTTCTAATTGAAAACCTCGGAATATCTTCTACCTCTTTAAAAAAGCCAACTTCTTTATTTATATACGGGGTAATAGAAGTAACCATTATATACTTTTTATAGAAACGGTCTTCAACAAACTCCACCGAAATCCAATCACCCATTTTTAAATGAAATACATCTGCGGGATTCCCCTCATTCAACTCATTGACAATTTCATTCGCATTACTAAATATTATCGGTCCGGTATAGACATTGTACCAATTTAAAATGTCCTCTAAGGGCAAATGATGTTCAATATCCTTTACATTGTTGACAAATCCATCTATCTCTATTTTCCTGCAATAGTAACCTACTCCTCTCGGATATAGTATTTTATCAAGTAGTTTTGAGAGAATTATCATACTACAATCTAAAGAAAAAACATCAAACAAAAGACCGATATAATCATTTCTTTAATATAAAAAACTCATACACTAAGTATAAACAAGGAATATTCATTCTATTCACATAGAAAATGAAGTTCTTTTTTAGGAATGCTCGCTGTACTTCCCTTTTCCCAGACTTCTATAGTAATTCGGTAGGTAGATGAATCAATAAGTTTTGCAGTGCCCAGCTTTTCTCCCTTACATACTGACGCACCTTTTACAACATCTATACTGTCCATACCGATATAACAAACCCATATATTATTTTCACGCACCAATATTCCTTTATAAACAGGATTTTCTGGTATCAAAATGATTGTCCCATCTGATATGGAAAATACACCTGGTTCTTCTGACAGAAAAGTTACCCCAATGGGACTACCCGTGAAAAACTGATAATCAGCACTGTTATCTATCCGACCATGTTTCATAGGACAAATAAAAGTGTACAGAGACAATAAAGCAGAAAACAACATCACAGAACCTTTTTCATAATAACTGTACCCAATGAAAATTTATTGCCAACACCCTCAACAATCAATTTCGTCGGCGAAATCGTCATTATAAATAGTATATCAAAAATCGTAATTGTATTCTTGCCGCTTATCTGCTAATTATCGCTCAACTCACTCCCCCTCACTTCCAATATCAATTCATATCCATACGCAGATGAAGGCGTCTGATAACCCGGTTTGAAATTTCCGGCTAGTATCTTTTCTGTAATCAATACTGCAGTTTCAGCAGTCAAAGTATAAGCTTCAATAGTTTTGAGCTTGGCTGTTTTGGTCAATCCGTCTTCTGTACGCACCACTCCTACCAGATAACTTCCGGATTTTTTGCGTATTTCCTCAGAAGGGCCACCCTCTTTGACCTGAGATTGTAAAAAATTCTGCACCAGTGAAAATCCCAGAACAGGCTTCAAATAATTGGTCAGCTTCAGATTCTGAATCGTTTTCGGTGACATTGCCATAAATACTTTAATATTCGGAATTCCTGTACTGTGATAAGCCGTGCTCACATCGCCCCATGGAATTGTTACGGCTGTCAAATCCGGCTTGTCAAAATCAAATTTCTTTACCTCATAAGCAGCAGGCACAGGAGTTATCACGCCGTTTTTCCGGATAGCACCACCTTTGTCTAACCCTTTTATCATAGTCAGAGATGTCCCGCGGGAAGTGCCACCCACGCCTTTAAACGCCAGTTCCAACTCCGATGCATTGGGCAATTGCTCGCTGAGGTATTTTGCCAGACAGTCGCTCGGCACTACATCAAATCCTACACCCGGTAGCACCATTACTCCATTTTTGACTGCTTCATCGTTGAATAATTTAGCCTTTTCAAAAACTTCTATCTCTCCGGTAATATCTATGTAATGTAATTTTTTATCTAAACAGTAACTTACGACACTGTTTATCGTCTCGCTGAAAGGCCCCGCACAATTCAAAATCAATGAGTACTGGCTGATAACAGGAGTCAGCAAATGTAACTCTTTGACATCTGCAACGATATAAGGCAAGTCAAATCTATTGGCTAATGCCGACAACTTCTGGTCTGACCGTCCGGACAATAACGGTTTCAATCCTTTGCTGACAGCCAGTTCCGTAATCAGCTGTCCTGTATAGCCATAAGCTCCGTATATGATAAAATTGCTGCTCATGCTTTCAAAATACAACTATTCTGCTGTTTCTGCTAATTGTTAAAATAGACTTGATATACGGATAGCATTTATCCATATAAATAATGGAGAATTCATGTTACCTTTGCGACTTAGAAAAGTATGCTTTGTAAACTGTAATTACAGTCACTATTTGAGCGGCTTTTTCGCCAGATACTATTAAAAATATATTAACAATACCTAAAAAATACCCGAAAAATACCGAATTCAAAACAATAGGACTTTCAAAACGTCTAACTTGTTAGTAGATTTACAGTTTAGAACGGGTATAAATAAAATGAAGACATGAGCGATCAGAACCAAATACTTGAGGATTTGACCTCTTCTGACTACAAATATGGGTTTGTTACCGATATTGAGCAGGAGTTTGCACCTAAAGGTTTGTCTGAAGACATCGTCCGCTTCATCTCTGCAAAGAAAGAAGAACCGGAATGGATGCTGGAATGGAGACTCAAGGCATTCAGGGAATGGCAGAAAATGACAGAACCGGAATGGGCAAATGTTCATTTTCCTAAGGTGAATTTTCAGGATATCATTTACTATGCTGCTCCAAAACCTAAAAAGGAACTCGCTAGTCTGGATGAAGTTGACCCTGAGCTTTTAAAAACTTTTGAGAAATTAGGAATCTCTATCGACGAGCAAAAACGCCTTTCCGGTGTGGCCGTAGATATCGTGATGGATAGTGTTTCCGTAAAAACTACTTTTCAGGAAACGTTGAAAGAAAAAGGTATCATCTTTTGTTCAATGAGCGATGCCATCAAAGAACATTCTGATCTGATAAAAAAATATATCGGTTCAGTTGTTCCCGTAAAAGATAATTTCTACGCAGCACTCAACAGTGCAGTATTTAGCGATGGCTCATTCTGCTACATACCTAAAGGTGTCAGATGTCCGATGGAATTATCTACCTATTTCAGAATCAATGCTGCCGGTTCAGGTCAGTTTGAAAGAACGTTATTGGTTGCGGATGAAGACAGCTATGTGAGTTATCTGGAAGGATGTACAGCACCTATGCGTGATGAGAATCAGCTGCATGCTGCCGTGGTAGAGCTCGTGGCACTGGATAATGCAGAGATCAAATACTCTACCGTACAAAACTGGTATCCGGGCAATAAAGAAGGCAAAGGCGGTATCTATAATTTTGTGACCAAAAGAGGTATCTGTAAAGGTATTAACTCCAAAATCAGCTGGACACAGGTAGAAACAGGGTCAGCAATTACATGGAAATATCCGAGCTGTATTCTGGCAGGCGACGGTTCTATCGGGGAATTTTACTCCGTAGCCGTGACCAACAATTTCCAGCAGGCAGATACCGGTACTAAAATGATTCATATCGGTAAAAACACCAAAAGCCGTATCGTTTCCAAAGGTATCAGCGCAGGTAAAAGCCACAACTCTTACAGAGGTCTGGTGAAAGTGCATAAGAAAGCAGAAAATGCCCGTAATTTCTCACAGTGTGACTCATTACTGATGGGCGACCGTTGCGGTGCACATACATTCCCATATATAGAAGTAGACAACCGTACTGCGAAAGTAGAGCACGAAGCTACTACTTCAAAAATCAGCGAAGACATCCTGTTCTATTGCCAGCAGAGAGGCATCGATGAAGAGCAGGCAGTTTCTATGATTGTCAATGGTTTCTGTAAAGAAGTTATGGATAATCTGCCGATGGAATTTGCTGTGGAAGCCAGAAAATTATTGAGTATCTCGTTGGAAGGTTCTGTAGGGTAAATTGGTTTAAAGTTTAAAGTTCAAGGTTTAAAGTTGCGATACCAATGATAGAGAAGAGTTTAAAGTTTAAGGTTCAAAGTTTAAAGTTCAGAATTGACGATAGATTGCCCTTAAACATTTCACGCGTTAGCCAACCTTAAACACCAAACTTTAAACAAAAACTAAAAAATGGCTACAATAAAGCGGTTTGAAGAATTGGAAATCTGGCAGGAAGCAAGAAAACTTTCACAAGAAATCATCAGCATTGCGCAAAACACCGATTTGAAAACAGATTTTAGATTTAAAGAACAAATCAAATCAGCAGCAGGCTCAGTAATGGATAATATAGCTGAAGGATTTGAAAGAAATGGCAACATGGAATTCAGACAGTTTTTGTCAGTAGCAAAAGGCTCAGCAGGAGAAACAAGGTCTCAGATTTATCGCTTATTAGACAACCAATATATTAATCAGGAAAAGTTAGATTTTCTGGTTTCCGAATACGAAAAACTAAGCGGTAAAATAAACAACTTTATAGTTTACTTGAATAAAAATGATTTTAAGGGTACGAAGTTTCAATAACCTTAAACTCTAAGCGTTAAACATTCCATGCGTTAGCCAACTTTAAACATTAAACTCTAAACATTAAACAACAATAATGCTCAAAATACGAAATCTTAAAGCCGGAATCCCGGGAAGAGAAATCCTCAAAGGGTTTAACCTCGAAGTCAATCCGGGTGAAGTACATGCTATCATGGGCCCTAACGGAACAGGTAAAAGTACATTAGGCAACGTATTGTCCGGAAAAGACGGATATGAAATCTCTGGTTCTGCTACTTTGGACGGAATAGATTTATTGGAACTGGAACCCGAAGAAAGAGCACAACAAGGATTGTTTCTCGCATTTCAGTATCCGGTAGAAATTCCGGGAGTGAGCAATGCCAACTTCCTGAAAGCTTCTATCAACGAAATCAGAAAATCCAAAGGTTTAGACCCGATATCTGCGACAGAATTCCTGAAGCTTCTGAGAGAGAAAATGGAACTGGTAGAAATGAAAAAAGATTTCATCAGCCGCTCTGTCAACGTAGGTTTTTCCGGTGGTGAGAAAAAAAGAAATGAAATTCTCCAGATGGCTATGCTGAATCCTAAACTTGCGATCCTGGACGAAACAGATTCAGGTCTGGATATCGATGCGCTTCGTATCGTTGCTAACGGTGTCAACAAGCTCAGAACTCCTGACAATGCTTTTGTCGTGATTACCCACTACCAAAGATTGCTGGATTATATCGTTCCTGACTTTGTGCACGTGATGTATGACGGTAAAATTGTCAAATCCGGTGATAAATCTTTAGCACTCGAACTGGAAGAAAAAGGATACGACTGGATTAAAGAAGAGATTTGAGAATATGCGAATGAAACAGGATTGAAAATTTGAGGATTGAGGTGTGAAAACTCAAACCTCGCTTCTTCAAACCTCATTCCTGCGTAGCAAAACTTTAAACCTCAAACAATTCAAACTTTAAACCTTGAACGTTAAACAATGACTACAACTCAAGATACTTCCATATACAGCACTGCTCTGGATACCCTGATGGATGCACAAAAGCTTCCCGCAGGAGTTGTTCTCAAAAAACAGGTCGCTATCAGCCAGTTTGAGCAGTTAGGTCTGCCATCCATGAAGCATGAGGAATGGAAATATACCTATTTGGCCAAGATATTAAAAAAGGGATTTGCTCCGGGATATATTCAGACAGATAAAGCTGTTTTGAAATCTATCGCAGACCAGCTTCCTGCAATCGCCAAAGATGCCAACAGAATCGTATTGGTGGACGGAATTTTCTCTTCAGAACTTTCCCAAATCAATGCATCCGAGCAATATATCATCACTTCATTAGCCAATAGCTGGAATCTGGAAATCAGTGCCTCTATTGACTTATTTTCATCTCTGACCAAAGGCAAAAAACAAGCTTTAACCGCTTTGAATACTGCACTTTGCCAGGATGGAGTTTTTATAGAAGTATCAGAAAATGGTTCAGCTCACGTAGAATTACTTTTAGTACAGACTGGACAGGAGAAAATCTCCATGCCGAGATTTGTCATCCACGTAGGAATAGATGCATATCTCAATATCGCCGAACAATATCTTTTACTGGATGGACAAAGCCTTTCCAACAGTGTTTCAGAAGTATTTCTGGATGCATCTGCAAAAGTAGAATGGGTAAAAATTCAGGATGCTGCGGAGCAATCCTATCAAATGGATAGTTGCTATGTAGTACAGGCTAAAAAAAGCAATTACCATTGCTCTACCATATCTCTTACAGGAGAATTATTGAGAAACAATCAGTTCATACAAATTGCCGGAGAAGAAGCTCATGCCAATCTCGGAGGCGTATATATTCTGGATGGTCAGCAACAGGCGGACAATCTCATCGTCATCGAGCACGCATCACCCAATGCGACTTCCAATCAATTGTACAAAGGTATTCTGGACGGAAAAAGCACAGGAGTTTTCAACGGTAAAATCGTAGTGGTGGAAGATGCACAGAAAACCAATGCATTCCAGTCCAACAAAAATATTTTACTTTCTGACGACGCAGCTGCTTATTTCAGGCCACAATTAGAGATATTTGCAGATGATGTGAAATGCAGTCATGGTGCGACATCCGCACAGATAGAAGACAATGAGCTATTTTACCTGAGAAGCAGAGGTATCGGCAAGGAGCTTTCAAAATCATTATTGATGTTTGCTTATGTCGGTGATGTCATTGATGAAATCGAAGACACGACCTTGAGAGAATGGGTAAAATCACGTATTGCATCCAAACTAAAAATTGAATTGTAATGAGCAACGCAACTATACCTAACGGATGGGACGTACAGGCAATCAGAGACGAGTTTCCGATACTGAAAACCCTGATACGCAATAAGCCGTTGGTGTATTTGGACAATGCTGCTTCTACTCAGAAACCACAGTGTGTATTAGATACAGAATTCAAATACTACACTTCCCAATATGCCAATATTCATAGAGGTGTGCATTATCTCAGCCAGATAGGCACAGATTTGTACGAAGAAGTCAGAAAAACGGTACAAAATTTCATCGGAGCAGCTTCCGAAAAAGAAATCATCTTCACCAAAGGGACCACCAATGGTATCAACCTCCTATCCTACTCATGGTCATCAGCATTTCTGAAACCCGGAGATGAAGTATTGATTACTGGATTGGAACACCACTCCAACATCGTTCCGTGGCAGATGGCTTGTCAGAGACACGGTGCTACACTCAAAGTCATTCCAATTCAGTCAGATGGTACTATCCTTCTGGAAGATGCTCAAAAACTGATTACGGATAAAACCAGATTAGTATCTTTCACTTATGTATCCAATGCATTGGGAACTATCAATCCGGTCAAAGAGCTCATCAAATTAGCACATGATGCAGGAGCGCACGTACTCATAGATGCAGCTCAGGCAATACAGCATATACAGATAGATGTCAAAGATTTAGACTGTGACTTTTTAGTTTTTTCAGGACATAAAATCTACGGTCCTACAGGAACAGGAATTTTATACGGAAAAGAAGCACTTCTCGATGCTATTCCTCCATTTGAAGGTGGCGGAGATATGATTAAAGAAGTTAAATTTGAGCTGACAACATATAATGATTTGCCATTCAAATTTGAAGCAGGAACCCCAAATATCGCAGGAACTATAGCACTTGGCACAGCAATAGATTACGTTCAGAATTTAGGACTGGACAATATCTATGCTTATGAAGATTATCTTTTGCAATATGCTACCGAGCAGGTCAGTCAGATTGACGGGATACAGCTCGTTGGTACAGCAGAAAAGAAAGCCAGCGTTTTATCATTCCTGCTCAACGGAGCACATCCTTATGATGTGGGCGTGATACTGGACAATCTGGGTATCGCTATCCGCACAGGACACCATTGTACACAACCGATTATGGATTACTTCTGTATTCCGGGTACATGCCGTGCATCCTTTGCTATTTATAACACAAAAGAAGAAATTGACGTATTGGTTGCCGGCATTCAACGCACAGCTAAAATGTTATTATAATCTATCAAGATGAAAATTAACGAGATACAGGATCAACTGGTAGAAGATTTCGAATTGTATGACGACTGGGCAGACAAATACGAATATCTGATAGAGCTCGGAAAAGGTTTATCTCCGATGGAGGAACAATACAAAACGGAGGACAACCGCATTCATGGCTGTCAGTCACGCGTATGGCTGCATGCATATATGGAAGACGGATTGCTGAAGTTTGAAGCAGACAGCGACGCTATCATCACCAAAGGAATTGTAGGCCTGCTGGTCAAAGTTCTTTCAGGACATCCGCCGAAAGAAATAGCCGAAGCCGACCTTTATTTTTTGAAAGCTATAGGACTACAGGAGCACTTATCTCCTACCCGTGCCAACGGATTAGTCTCTATGGTCAAACAAATAAAGACTTATGGTGTTGCATTTAATAGTTTACAATCATAGATTATTGCCTTGAGAAGTTTTATGGAAATAAAAGATGCAGCTATCACAGTATTACAAGATATTTTCGACCCGGAGATACCTGTCAATATCTATGATTTGGGATTGATATACGAAGTCAATGTAGACCCCGGAAACAATATCCAGGTGGTCATGACGCTGACATCTCCTACCTGTCCGGTGGCAGAAAGTTTGCCGGGAGAAGTAGAAGGTAAACTAAAAGCGATTGACGGTGTTAATGATGTAAAAGTAGAACTAACCTTCGAGCCGGCATGGACTACGGAACTAATGACCGAAGCCGCCAAGCTGGAGCTGGGGATGCTTTAAAAAGACGACAGACCACAAGTTTGAGAGTTTAAAGTTTAGGGTTTAAAGTTAGCTTGCGCCAGCCATCCCAATACCCAATACTTGAGACTCAATACTAAAAGAAATAAAAAATAAAAAACAATTACGCTATGTATCCAGAACATATCACAAAACCGATGGCACAGGAGCTTGAAAATGCAGGCTTCACATCACTGAAATCAGCAGAAGAAGTTGCTAACCTTTTAGACAAAAAAGAAGGAACTGTATTTGTAGTCGTCAACTCCGTATGTGGTTGCGCAGCAGCCAATGCACGTCCGGCAGCTATCGCCGCTTCTAAAAACGAAAAACGTCCTGACCATTTAGTGACAGTTTTCGCAGGAGTGGACAGAGAAGCAGTGGACAAAGCACGCTCCTACACATTCCCTTATCCGCCATCATCACCATCTATGGCTGTATTCAAAGACGGTCAGTTGGTACACATGATTGAAAGACACCAAATCGAAGGCAGACCGGCACAGTTGATTGCCAGCAATCTGGCAGCAGCTTTCGACGAGTATTGCTAAATGCACGGTGTACGAGTCTCAATACTCAATACCTGATACCGAATACTAAGAAAGCGACTCACTTGGGTCGCTTTATTGTTTGTGGCAGCTATTCCGGCTATCGTTCATAGTCCTCGCTCCATTGTATTACGCTGTGGGCTATCCACTCTATCCGGGCTGCGGCAGAGCTGCTCGCTGTGTCTTCATTTCATTCTATTCTACTCTTTTTTGTACCATGCATCTCTTATAAGTCATCCATTCCGGATTGGATTTATTAAATAAATCTATTAGTTTCATCTCTTATAAAAAGCGATGGCAAGCATTTTTGCGATGTTTGAGCTTTGTATAACCGAGAACTGAAATGACTGAAAACCTAAAAAGCATAGCTTCACAACTGATTGAGAAATACATTGACATTTTAGAAGAAAACGGAGAGCCAGATGAAGCGTATAAATATTTAGCAATAGATACGTTTCAACAAAACTGGAATATAGAAGCAGAAGATTTTCATCAGATGCTACGAGCATCTTTCAGCAAAGCCTCTAACCTATTCTATCCGATTTCTTGGGGATTTATCAAAAAATCAGCTCAGAATTTCCCCGAAGAAACAAGAGAAATGTTCCGCAATTTGTATGACGAATCAGTGGAAGTTTCACAAAGAATCAAAACTTTTCAAGCCGAATCAAAAAAGTTACTACCCAAAGTCAGGCAAGCATCAAACAATACCAAAATAAATACCCAACAAGACGAACGTACGATTGCGCTTTATTTGGCTTTTCGCTTTCCAGAAAAATATATGCTGTACAAAGCAGATTATTACAAATACTTCTGTGAGCAACTGAATATAAATCCCAAAAAGACAGGAGAAGGATTTTTGCATTTACAAGAGTTGGTTAATCAAATCATTAAAGAAGGTCTATTGGATGATGAGAATTTCATCAATACATATCGTAAATTTTATCAAAAACCCAACTGGGATGATAAATATCTGATAATTCAGAATGTTTTGTATGTACTTTTTAGATATTTTAAAGATTTCAATTTAGTTGAACTATTAAAAAAGTTTGACAGAAAAGAATTAGAAGAATATTACGGATTTTTAGATGAAATCATAGAAAATTTTGGTTTACAAGAAAACGACCAAAGATTGGTTTTTAATTCCACCGATAAAATTCTTGTATTTACAATTGGACAACGATACATTTTGTACGTCAAACAAGCGAAAAGTACAGATTATCAATTCAGAGTAATATCAGAAGAACCTATTTCCGACGATTTCATAAATTTTGATGGAAAACCAGATGCATATTTAAATAGAATTAAAAACTTCAAGCAGATAAAATCAAATTCTGTATCAGTTTTAAATGCTATTGAAAAAGAACTCAATCGCACTCAAATTTCAGGTTATTCCAAATTCAACAAAAAAGAATTAGAAAAAATGGCTTTTGATATCGATTTCAGAAACGAAATATTGAACCAATTGGACACAAACAGAAGCAATAAAGAACTGACAATTTGGAAAGAATCACTAGAATACGCTTATAAACAAATTCATATCAATCATTGGAATGAAAATGAAAAACCCCAAAAATATGCTATTGAATATAATGGCATACTTTATCCAAATAAATATATTTTCAGAAATTGTATTACATATATAGAAAACACTTATCCTGATTTTGAAATCATAATTCCGACTACAGTTAATAATGGACAAAGGCTCAATGATTTTTTAAAAAGTAAAGGAGCAAATGCTATAATTATCAAAGATTATCATCCTGACATTATGAAAAATAATACTTCTCAAAGACATATACCTCTCAACCAAATCCTTTTCGGAGCCCCCGGAACTGGGAAAACATATAATACAAAAAAAATGGCTATTGAAATTATCAATGGAGAAAAGGAAAGAACACGAGAGGAAATCAACAGAGAGTATGAAGAGCTAGTCAGTGCCAAACAGATTGTATTTACTACATTTCATCAGAGTTTAGGTTACGAAAATTTTATCGAGGGAATAAAGCCTGAAACATCGGACGGAAATGTAACTTACGAAGTAAAAGATGGAATTTTTAAACAGTTAGTAAACCAAGCGAAACAAATACATACTGTCAATCGGACCGATATAAATTGGGATGAAGTAAATTTTTACAAAATGTCTCTCGGAGGAAAAAACAATCCGTTAGAGCATCAGTATTGTGTTACAAATAATTTAGGAGGAATAAATTGGGGTGGGAATAATGACTTAACGAGTTTGTCTAATATTAAGGATTGGAAAAAATATAGAGATACTTTTACTCAAAAATTTCCAAACGTAGTTGAAGAAAACAGATACAATATTCAGGCATCTTTCATCCTAAATAAAATGAAAGATGGAGATATTGTAATTGCAACAAAAGGAAATCATATTATTGACTCTATCGGAAAAGTCATAGGAGGGTATCATTATGAAGAAGACAATCCGACATCATTGGTTCATTTTAGAAAAATTGATTGGTTTTTAACAGATTTGAATACTTCACCGGATAGGTTCTTAAAAAAACAAATCTCACAGCAATCAATCTATAAATTCGACAATGCAGATGTAAAAATGGAAGCCTTTAAAGAACTAACTTCTACATCTGAAAAAACAAATGATAAAGGATTTGTTCTCATCATTGATGAAATCAACCGCGGAAACGTTTCGGCTATTTTTGGCGAACTGATAACACTTTTGGAAGAAGACAAACGAAAGGGAAATAAGGAACAAACGGAAGTAACACTTCCCTATTCCAATGATAAATTCTCTGTTCCGAACAATGTTTACATCATCGGTACGATGAACACTGCCGACCGAAGTGTTGAAGCTCTTGACACAGCTTTGCGAAGACGATTTTCATTCATTGAAATGCAACCAAATCCCGATATTTTGTCGAATTCGGAGTATCAAGATGTTGATTTGAAACAACTTTTAGAAACTATCAATCAACGTATTGAAGTATTGATAGACAAAGACCACCAAATTGGACATTCTTACTTTATCGGAATTGAAAATTTGAACGATTTAAAGTTGGTCTTTAAAGACAAAATCATTCCGCTGTTGGAAGAATATTTTTACGGAGATTTCGGAAAAACAGGTTTGGTTTTAGGAGGAAGTTTTATCGAGCAAGAAAAAAACAAAGCTCAATTCCCGAAAAACTTCACGTATGAAAACGACTTTTTAGAGGATAAAAAAGTGTATCGTTTTACTCCGTTTGAAAGCTGGAATGAAAGCACTTTTATTTCTGTTTACGAAGATTGACAATCCAAAACAGATGGCATACACAAGGATTTTATACCATATCATCTTCCGAACAAAATCAAGCGAAAAAACGATTCCGTTGGAGCAAGCTCCGGAATTGTATCGCTATATCTGGGGAATTGCCAAAAACAAGAATTGCTTTTTGTATCGCATCAACGGCATGGAAGAGCATATTCATATTTTGATAGATTTACATCCGTCGGTAGCATTGGCTGATTTGGTAAAAAGTATCAAAGTAGCCTCCTCTAAATGGATGAAAGAATCCAAATTGTTTCCGAATTTTCGGGGTTGGGGAATTAAATATTGCGCTTTGACCTATTCGTTAAATGAGAAAGAGGTGTTGATTAACTATATTAAGAATCAGCAGTCGCATCATAGGAATGAAAGTTTTCAGGAAGAAATTCATCGCTTATGGAAGGAAGCAGAGATAGAGGATGATATTAAGTGGTTTTGGGTAGATAGTTGAACTCCTACGGAGTTCTTGTGGTATGTATTGTGCTTTACCCTGGACTGTGCTGCGCTTGTTCAGGGTAAAGCACAGTAAACTCCTACGGAGTTACAGTTGTATACTTCAGAACTCCGTAGGAGGTAAACTTGCCGTTACCTCGAACGAAGTTCGGGGACAACAAACGACAAAATCTAAAACTAACTCCGTAGGAGTTATAGTTGCGTTACCTAGAACGCAGTTCGAGGATAGGCAGTAGAATCCAAAAACTAACTCCGTAGGAGTTATATTTGCATTACCTCGGACGAGGTTCGGGGGGGACAACTCCGTAGGAGTTGAACAAAAGAAAGATATGAACAAACACATACAGGTATTTGAGTATCAAAAATTACGATACGATGATGTACGAATTTTCCGCAAACATCATTTTGATGCAATGGTAAAATTCAACGAACTGCATCAAAACAAATACTTTACGATTATTCACAAAGGAATACGCTTTGGAAGCTATGTCGGTGTAATTCAAATCGGTGGCTTGACGATTGAAATACTTCCCAAAGCTGATAACAATGAAAGTGCAGACAAAAATCTGTGGCAAAATGTGTTGCTGAATATGTTGAAAGTCTGCAAGTACATTCAGGTTGAATCTATTTCGGAAACGCAACTTAAAAAACGATACCACTCAATCTTAGATGTTTATTTTGAACTGTATTTAAACGAAGTCGAACGATTGGTAAAAAAAGGATTGATTAAAAAGTACCGAAAAAATCAGTCTAACCAAAACGCACTAAAAGGTAAATTACTTTTTGCTCAAAACGTTCAACAAAATTTGGTTCACAAAGAACGTTTTTATTGCGAACATCAGGTTTACGATACAAACCATTTGTTACATCAGATTTTACATAAAGGTTTATTGGTTTTGAAAACCTTTATAAACGATTTTCTCAAAGACAAATTGAATCGTTTGCTTTTTGAATTTCAGGATTTTGAAAATACCAATATTCAGAAAAAGCATTTTGATAAAATCATTATAGACCGAAAAAATCACGATTATCAAAAAGCGATAGATATTGCCAAAATCATCATTTTGAATTATTCGCCAAGTTTGAACTACGGAAACGAAAATTTGCTCACGCTTTTATTTGATATGAATGCATTATGGGAGGAGTATATTTTCCGCATTCTTCAAAAACACAAAACAGATGAAATAGAAGTGTCATTTCAAAATTCCGGCAAATTTTGGGAAAATAAACGCATTCGTCCAGACATCGTTCTAAAAACCCAAGATGAAATATTTGTAATTGATACAAAATGGAAAATCATTGAAGCCAATAATCCGTCTGACGATGATTTAAAGCAAATGTTTGTTTATAATCTGCATTGGGAAGCTGAAAAAACTTTGCTTCTTTATCCTAAAACCAATCAAATTGACAGCCATTTCGGAACATTTCATTATGAGAACTTAGGCAAGAAATGCAAACTCGGTTTTGTGGACATGACTAATGGATTCACAATTAAAAACAGTCAAATTGTAGCGAACGAAATTTTTGAAAAGCTCGAGAATAGCGCAAAATCCTAGAAACCAGCATATGAAAAAATTACTTTTTATAATCATCTCCTTTGTATTTGTCAGTTGTGCTGAAAAAGATGTTTCAAATCCAGACTTTAAAGATAAAATCATTGATTTAGTGATTAAAGAATCTGATGGTCAACCTATAGAATTTCCTGAAATTTATGATTCGCTTGTATCTGACATTCCGGAAGATAAAGACGAGAAATTAATATTGGTCGAAAAGCTAAAATCCAAAGGATTCAAAATCGCCACTTGGACCAAGAATTGTAATTTTTACACTTAAAAAAGACAATTGTGAATGTGAAGTCGCTAAAATATATTACTCGACAATTTCAGACTCACTATATAATATGATGGAAAAATACGCTGTAAAAAAGCCAGTTAATACTTTAGCATAAGCATCATCTATTCAATTGAAAAAAGCACTGCTACATCTCCCACTTGCACCACATTCCTAAAATCTCTATTTTAGACTAAACAGACGACTCTATTATATTTGATTTTAAAATGACAATATTTAATAAAATACTCGACAGGCTAAAATTCGACCTTGAAATTAAGGTGCCGACGAGTATTGAAACAGTCCATATGGACAACAAAATTCGGTTTAAAGGTACAAAAGAAGGCCTCTCGAAATTTACTAAGGAGTTTTATCTTCTAAAGAAACTTAGTAACGGACAGCTTTGCAAACTTGGTAAATACACACTTAAAGTGTCTGACTATATAACTCATGACAGGGAAAAAGAAAATTGGATAGAACTCCCTAATCATGCATGGGAAATAATGATTAGCAAATTTAATGAAGTAATAGATGGATATGAAGACAATCCTTTTGACTTTAATGATTGTAATTATACTGACAAAAATCCTTTTGACATTGGAGTTGAAGTTACAGACTTGCCAATTAAACAATAGTCAAACAAAAATTATAAACCGATAAGAAAACAGACGATAAAATAATCAATACATAACTTCTAATTTTTACAATTCCCTTTTATCTAAGAACTCCAATTTAAACTAGCCATCGCCACACCTCTCCCTTGAACCACATTCCTGAAATCTAATTTTAATAACATGCCTCTCATCACTTTAATCGTATTTGACAATATTATAGAAGCTCATCTGGTCAAATCAAAGCTGGAAAGTGAAGGGATTACAGCTTATCTATTCGATGAGAATATCAATACTATGTATCCGCTTTATAATATTGCGACAGGTGGTATCAAGCTAAAAACAGATGAAGCTGACGTAGAAAAAGCGCAAAAAATACTTACCGAAATAAACAACAATCAATATTCCGATACTAACAATCAAATATTATCCTGTCCGGAATGTGGCTCAAAAGACTTGTACAACAATTTTAAATCTATGAAAGGTATCAAAGGCATTTTTTCAGCTGTTTTCTCCTTTCTTTCTATGACATTTCCGATTTACTATAAAGTCGTATATAAATGTAAATCATGTGGTCATGAATTCAGGCCTGTAGAAAATCAAGCCGTTAACAGCTAAGCATTTAATCTTCATCAATAAATCTTTCTAGTGAAAGATACTTGTCAATATTATATTCGACAAATGAATGGCTATGTCATACATGATCAGACAATAAAAACGTATTTTTTCGTTAATCAATCACATCAATAAAAACTGCTGTTATATGAAATATCTTATCTCCTTATTATTCACTGCTCTCACCTTTTCTTCTATTGCTCAAAATATTGATACACAGACACCTCATCCTTATATAGAGGTAATAGGCACTGCTAAAAAAGAAGTAATTCCGGACAAAATATTCCTGACGATTACGCTCAGCGAAAAAACCGTTAACAATAAATCTTTTTCGATACAGCAACAGGATGAAATTTTATTGAATATTATCAACAAGCTTCATATTGATAAATCAAAGCTAAAGCTATCTGACCTGGCTTCAGAAATACAGATTGTGAAAAAGAAAGAAACCGGTGTCCAGATCACTAAAGACTATATCGTAGAATTAAAAAACTCAACGGAAGCATCCAACCTTCTGAAAGAGCTTTCTGAGAAAAATATTAAAGAATTTTCCATCCTGCGTATTGAAAGCTCTGAGATAGACAAGCACAGAAAAGAAGTCAGAATAGAAGCTATCAAAGCAGCGAAAGATAAAGCAGAATATTTATTGCAAGCGATAGGAGAAGTTCCCGGAAAACCCCTCGAAATAAGAGAGATACCTAATACTGTTTACAGACAGAATTTGTTAGCAAATAGCTTTATTCAGGGAGAAGAGGCGGAAGAGAATAACTTTAAAACGATACCTGTCGAATTTTCTTTCTATATCAAATATGCTATCAAATAAGTATCCAGGGATCTGTTCTATTTAGCAGGGTGATATTTTTGATTCTTCCAGAAACCGGAGGTTTCGCGGAGCCAATGACAAATAAATAAGATGTCATGCTACTTCAACAAACTCAGCACAAGTAGTAAGTATCTCTTTTACTTTGATATCAGCTTATTTCTGACATTACCAGATGTTTATAAACCGATGGAAAATGCTTAAAATTTACCATCGTTTATGCAATCAGGCGTCAGCGCAGTCCGGATAGAACGTAGAATCATCTGCCACACTTTGATGCCATTTCGGCTTTGCTTAATGACCTGGTTTCGACTTCGCTCAACCATCGTGGCGGAAAGTCGTAGTGATAGCCGGAAATACTGCCCAAAATTTATTCACGGCTAACGGTAACTGTCCACCGATATTATCGGCAAATACGGTGGACTGTGGACTAAAAACTTAAACTCCTACATCCTGTCCGGTACACTGATTCCTACTATACCGAAACCTTCTTTGATGATACGTCCGGTCAGTGCAGAAAGCGCAACTCTTTTTTGAGTAGCTGCTTCACCGTCGTTGAAGATGCTGACCTCTCCATAGAATTTGTTGTACATCTTTGCCAACTCATAAATATAATCCACCAGCTTGGCAGGATTGAGCTCCTGTGCCGCCAGTTCAATAACAGCAGGATATTGAGCGATTTTCAGAATAAGCTCTTTCTCTATCGGTTCCAGATTTTCTATTTCCGGAGCATTTAAAGCAGCGTTTTCTTTCAGATATCTTCTGATGATGCTTTGAATACGTGCATGCGCATATTGTACGAACGGCCCTGTATAACCATGTAAATCAATAGATTCTTCGGGATTGAACATGATTCTTTTCTTCGGATCTACTCTCAAAAGATAGAACTTCAATGCCCCAAGACCTAAAGTCTGATACAATTCCAATGCTTCCTCTGGGGCGAAACCATCTGTTTTACCCAATGCTTCAGTGCTTTCCTTAGCCGTAGCTATCATGTCTGCAATCAAATCATCCGCATCTACAACAGTGCCTTCACGGGATTTCATTTTACCACTTGGCAAATCCACCATGCCGTAGGAGAAGTGGTACAAGCCGTCGGCATAAGGTTTGCCTAATTTCTTGAGAATCAGCTGAAGGACTTTGAAGTGATATTCCTGTTCATTGCCAACCACGTAAATGGTTCTGTCCATGTGGAAATCTCCATAACGCAAATCAGCAGTTCCCAGATCCTGTGTGATATATACCGATGTTCCGTCAGAACGAAGCAATAGCTTCTGGTCGAGTCCATCTTCTGTCAGGTCTATCCAGACGCTGCCATCCTCTTTTTTGAAGAGCACACCTTTATCCAGACCTTCCTGAACGATATCTTTTCCTAAAAGGTAAGTGTTGGACTCATAATAGGTTTTGTCAAAGCTGACACCCAAAGCATCGTAAGTGACTGCAAAACCATCATATACCCAGCCGTTCATTTTTTTCCAGAGCGATACGACTGCTTCGTCTCCGGCTTCCCATTGCTGCAGCATAGTACGGGCTTCCTGCATAACGGGAGTAGCATTTCGTACCAACGTTTTCACAGCATCCAGTAAATCATCTTTTTTAGCCTCATCAGCCGATAGATATCTTTCTACAGCAGTTTCTACAGGTGTAATATTGGTATTGCTAAAAGCTTCCCAGTTCTTCTCCAAGGCAGCTTCCATTAAAGGTTTGGTTTGTTCCTGCAGGATTTTTTCAAATTCCACATAGAAATGACCTACTAATTTGTCACCTTTCAGACCTGTACTTTCAGGGGTATCCTGACCACCTGCTTTCTGCCAGGCAAGCATAGATTTGCAGATATGAATACCTCTGTCATTGACCAGGTTGCAGGTATTGACATCAAATCCTGCTGCTTTCAGCACGCCGGAAACTGCGTAACCCAATACATTATTTCTGACATGACCCAGATGGAGCGGCTTGTTGGTATTGGGTGAGGAATATTCTATTAAAACTTTGGTTGGTTTCGGCTGAGGTCTGCCATAATTTTCGTTCTGATAAGAGCCAAGGAAAAAATCAATCCAGTATTTCCCGGATACCACAATATTGAGAAAACCTTTCACCACATTGTAGCTTTCTACAAAATCGAGTTGCTCTAATTCCCGGCCAATAGCCTGTCCGGAAGCTTCAGGATTGAGTTTGGTGTATTTTAACAGCGGAAAAATGACCAGTGTCAGGTCTCCGGTAAAGTTTTTTGGTGTGTCGTTAAAAGTCAGTTGTTCGCTTGTAATAGCTGTGTTGAAAGAGGTTTGAAATATTCCGATAACAGCTTTTGCAAGTAGTTCTTTTAAATTTTCCAATTTATTACAATTTAATCATGATATACAACGTGCAAAGTTATTACTTTTGACGACCAGATTTAAGAGAACTGTAGTAAATAAATGAGAGATCGTTACATTGACCTGATTGAGCAGACCTATTACTTTCCACAGGAAGGGTTTGATTTGGACGGAGATTGGCTCCGTTTCAACAAAGTGGATCTGAAAGAGTTGCTCGAGCAACACGGTTCACCTTTGAAAATCAGTTATGTTCCCAAGATTGGAGAAAATATCAATAAAGCCAGAAGATGGTTTCATGAGGCTTTCGAAAGTCTGGGTTATAATGGTCACTACTACTACTGCTACTGTACCAAAAGCTCTCATTTCGCTTTCGTACTGGATGAAGTATTGAAAAATAACGCTCAACTGGAAACTTCCAGTAATTATGACATTCATCTCATCAGAGCTTTGTATGAAAACAAAAAGATAGATAAGAAAATAAGAATCATCTGTAATGGTTTTAAGCCTAAACAGTACACAGACAGTATCGTTGAGCTGTTTAATGAGGGTTTTACCAATATCGTTCCGGTCCTGGACAATATGGATGAGCTGGATGCTTATCTGAATGTAGATAAAGATCTGAATATCGGATTGAGAATGGCTGCTGAAGAAGAGCCGAATTATCAGTTCTATACTTCCCGTCTGGGAATCCGTCAGAGAGATATGATTCCTTTCTATCTGGAAAAGATCAAGCCCAATTCGAAGCTGCACCTCAAAATGCTGCATTTCTTCATCGACTCGGGTATCAAGGATAGTGCATACTACTGGAGTGAGCTCAACAAATGTCTGAGCATGTATGTAGAGCTGAAAAAAGTTTGCCCGGAACTGAATAGCCTGAACATCGGCGGAGGAATGCCTATCAGATATTCTTTGGGTTCAAAATTCGACCACGGATATATCATAGAAGAGATCGTCAATAAAATCAAAAACTTCTGCGATGAAGCAGAAATTGATCATCCGAATATCTATACAGAGTTTGGGAATTTCACAGTAGGTGAGTCCGGCGCGACTATTTTCGAAGTTATCGGTCAGAAAAAACAAAACGACTCTGAGTTGTGGTATATGATCAATGGTTCATTAATGACTACTTTACCTGATGCGTGGGGATTGAATCAACGATTTATCTTATTGCCTATCAACAACTGGAATCAGGTGTATCAACGGACTATTATCGGAGGGTTGAGCTGCGATGTGTCAGATTACTATAACTCGGAAGTGCACATCAATCAGGTATATATGCCCAAAATTATCGGCGACCAGAAGCTGTATATCGGATTTTTCCATACCGGAGCTTACCAGGATTCTATCAGTGGATATGGCGGGACCAAACACTGTCTGATCCCAGGACCCAAGCATATTGTTATTGACAAGGACGAAAACGGCAGGATGTATCACTATGTCTATAATGAGGAGCAATCTGCAGAAAGCATGCTAAAGATACTGGGGTATTACAGGAAATAACGTTTCGCATAAGGTTTGATATCGGACGCGCTATCAAATTTGTAAATCATATTTCTAACTTTATGCTTTTTATTTAAAGTCTTAAAATCTGGTTTTCATAAGATTTGAAAGCTATAGAATAAAAGTATGAGCTTCTTTGATTACAGTTTTCACTAAATGACATTCTATGGAAATGGAGCGAAAGCTTTATGAGCAATTTTTCCAAAGAAGCAGGTCTTACTATCTGAATAAAGTGGACAGCTACAATAGTGGCAGAAAGATCACATTTAATCTGGCACCTTTTATATTCGGATTTTCATGGTTTATTTACAGAAAAATGTACCTGGAGGCTGGAATTGTTTTTGCGATTTTGATTTTACAGGTAATCATTGAAGAAGCACTACTTTCATCAACATTAAATACCATCATACAAAAAAGTATTTCGTCTTGTATAAGTATCATTATATGGGCGGCAACCGGATTTCTGGGAAATTACTTATACATTTCAAAAGCAAAGAGAATCATAGCACAGACAGCAGATCTGCCAGAAATCGAACAGGAAAAGATTTTATCAAAAAAAGGTGGAGTCAGCCTTTTAATTCCAATAGTGCTCATTGGCGCTTATATACTATTGGCTCTGTTCGTTAATTATATCTAAACCAGCTCCAGCCAGTCTTTAAATACAGGATCCAGACCTTTACTTCTGATAGCTTGCTCTATCTCTGATACAGATCTCTGATCGTCTGTTTCAAACTGCTCTAAAGCTGTATCCGGGTTTGAATATCCTCCCGGCTCAGTACTGGAAGCAGCGCTCATGGAAGTAATGCCCAGTGCGAGCGCGTGATTTCTGAAATGTGCCCGCTCACGGGTAGAAAGGGATAGCTCCAGATTTTCTCTGAATATCCGCCAGGCAAATATTAGCTGTAATAAATCTTTCTCTGACATTTCATATACAGAAAACTCTCCGCCTTCATACGGCCGCATGCGGGGAAAAGAAACTGAAAATTTTGTCTGCCAGTATTTTTTTTCTAAATATTCCAGATGCAGTGCTGTAAAAAAGCTATCTACTCTCCAGTCTTCAAGTCCAAGTAATGCTCCGATACCTATTTTATGAATTCCGGCTCTGCCGAGTCGGTCAGGAGTATCCAGACGGTACTGAAAATTAGATTTTTTTCCTTTAGGATGGTAGAGATGGTACTTTTCCTTATTATACGTTTCCTGATAGACCAATACCGAATATAGCCCTTTATCCCTCAGGTATCCATAATCTTCCTGTTCTAATGGTTGCACTTCGATAGAAATATTTGCAAACAAGGGCTGTAACAGATCAATAGCATTTCCGATATAGTCCACTCCTACCGTTTTCTGAGCCTCTCCTGTAACTAGCAGAACATGCTCAATCCCTCTGGATTTCAGCACATTTGCTTCAGCCAGAATTTCAGCGTTTGTCAGCGTTTTCCTCGGAATTTTATTCGTCAGACTAAACCCGCAATAAGTACAGATATTCTGACATTCATTGGAAAGATATAAGGGCGCAAAAAGCTGGATGGTATTGCCAAATCTTTTCCTGGTCAATGCTACACTCATCTGAGCCATTTCTTCCAGAAAATCTTTTGCAGCAGGAGAAATCAGGACTGCAAAATCTTTGACAGATAAAACGTCCTTTTTACTCAAAACATCCCGTACATCCTTAGCGGAGGAGCTTTCTATCTGTATTTTTATCTCGTCCCAGCTCTGATTGGTCACTAACTCCTGAAAATCCATAGGAAGCGCAAAGAGATTTACGGCTATTTCTCTACAATTTTACCGGAAGCAGAAACTTCAATAATATCTGTTGAAGGTAGCAAAAGATATCCCAGACGGACATTATTGAATGTAGCTGTATATTTTTTACCGGACTGGGTAATATTCACCACTCCTGCATCATCAAAAAGGCCCATATACAACTTATCTTTCCCGTGTGTAATTGTCAAAGCACATTCATCATCTGCAAAATCTTCTCTTTTTGCTTTTTTAGTAGCATTAACAACTTTATATGTACCTGTTCCTATATTGGATTTAAAACCAATTAAAATTAAATCTTTATCGCTTGTTCCCGCACCAAATATTGCTCCGGTGTCAGTTTGCAACAAAACGCCGCCCTGATTATTTGCCTGAAATGTATAATCATCAACAAACCACCGGGTTTCTGCTACAGCAGTATTTCCTTTTTTACAGGAATATAGTACAACAACTGAGATCAATGTCATCAATACAAACAGAGGGAAAGATTTTTTAAACATTTTATTTTTATTTGATGTAAGACAAAAATACACTATCCGGCCTTTCTCTCTCTATTTATCAGCTATATTCTTAAAATAATTTAAAAAAGCTGGACAATTTACTGTACATATACAAATTTCACTTTGTTGTCTATATCACCCCCGATATAAGGTCTGATTCCTGCTCCCATAGGTCTGTGGTCTACTTCCTGCTCGGGATAAGTCTGAGGATCAATAATATATAATTTCACATTAGAACCTTTGGGTATATAGATAGAGCTCAGTCCAAAATCAGCGGCGACTTCGTTTCTGCCAGGCTCAAATGCAACTACCTTACCTTCAAAATTAGGCTCTTCAAAACCCAGTACTTTATTTTCAGCATTCTGGAATGCAATCGCATACACTACTTTAAATCCTGATTGAAATACAGGGTCACTGGCAGTAACCAACCTATGTCTTCCTCCTGTCTTGCCATTTGCATATCTTTCATATAAGACAAGCACTGTTCCCGGGTCTAATTCTATAGATTGCACATTCGCAGATGATGCCTGGATTTCAGTGGCACCCAGTGGAATTTCAAAAGCTTCGCCCCCGTTCTGCGGCAATGTATATATTTTTGCCTGTGCGAATAGACTGCTCCCGCAGGCTACCATAAAGGCGAATGTAAAAATTGACTTCAAATGCATATACTTTATTTATGACTTAACAATGGTTTAATATAAACATTTTGACGTTTATTCGAACAGAAAAGCAACATCCTCTTCTGTTAATTGTTTCACAAATCCTTCTTCTTCATTGACCAGATCATCAGAAAGTGATTGTTTTCGCTGCTGGAGCATCAGAATTTTCTCTTCTATGGAATCTTTGCAGATCATTTTATAGGCAAAAACATTTTTGTTCTGACCGATCCGGTGCGTCCTGTCAATCGCCTGCTGTTGCACCGCCGTATTCCACCACGGATCTACCAGAAACACATAATCAGCAGCAGTCAGATTCAGACCTGCATTGCCGATCATCAAACTGATCAGAAACACCTGGCAAGGATTTCCATCCTCCTGAAAATCATTGACCATTCTCATTCTGTCTGCTATTGGAGTATCTCCATCTATATGATAGAAATCGATTCCTTCACGTTGGCATCTCTGAACTATCAGATACAACATACCTTTAAACTGCGAGAAGATCAATGCTTTATGATTTCCAAGCTGTAGAATTTCATCCATCAGCATGTCTAATTTCACGGAAGATGTCGTTGGATTTTCCGTGTCTTTCACCAACACAGGTGAAGCACAAACCTGGCGCAGCTTTTGAATTCCCTGAAGTATCGATAGCTTATTTTTATTGACGCCATCCTGCCTGATACCTAAAAAGATAGAGTTTTTTATGGATGATTTGATTTCTTCATAACACTCTTTTTGTTCCGGACTCATTTCACACCAGTAAACAGATTCTGTTTTTTCGGGCAGATCTGTTGCAACCTGTTGTTTTGTCCTTCTCAGAATGAACGGATTGGTCATTCGCTGCAGCGCCTGTATCTTCTTCTCGTCTCTGTTACGGTCAATTGGCAACGCATATTCTTTTCTAAAAAATTCATTAGAACCTAAATAACCCGGCAGCAAAAAATTCAGCTGAGGATACAAATCTTCTGTATTATTCATGACAGGGGTTCCGCTAAGCGCAACTTTACTTTTTGCAGAAATGAACTGTACAGATCTGGATATCTGCGTATTCTGATTTTTCACACTGTGGCTTTCATCCAGGACTGCAGTTTCCCAGAATGTAACTGACAGTTGCTCTATATCCGATCTCAATGTTCCATAGCTACAAATCAGCACCTGCGCACCGGAATCAAAAAACTTTTGCAGATTTCTGTTGGTTGATTGATAAATAAACGGTTTCAGCACAGCTGTAAATTTCAGAATTTCCTGATACCAGTTGTAAATCAGTGATGCCGGACAGGCAATAATAAACTTTGCCGTATTATCCTGTTCGTAACGATGTACCATAAATGCTATTGTCTGCAGAGTCTTTCCCAAACCCATATCATCCGCAAGCAGCGCACCCGCACCAATTTCTGAAAGCAGGCACATCCATTCATAACCTTTCAGCTGATAGGGCCTCATTTCAGCTTTGACAGCAGCAGGAACTGGTATTAAATTCTCTTTCCCTTCCTGCCAACGGATCCATTTTGACCACCAGTCATTTGAAATCACGGGTTGAAGCTTTTCAGGAGTATGACTATTCTGTAATGTCAGAATGATCCATTGCGGGATGGTTATTACATTTTTATTGATTTGCCCGTGTTTGATCAACACTCCATAGGTCTGTATCCAGTCATCTGTCAGCACTCCCATCGAATCATCTTTCAGCAGCACATACAATTGTCCTGACAACAGTAATTTTTTCAATTCATACAGAGATGCTTCCTCTTTTCCAAAGCTTACTTTCATGTACAGTTGGAGAATCGGTCCGTTTTGTTCCAGAATTTCCAGCTGTGTATGTATTTCATGAGGAGAATATCTGAAATGATGCAGCAAATCCATTCCATGTATCTCCACATTGTCTGACAGCCATTGATGAAATGTCTTCAAAAACCATTGCTTCTTTTTAGCCTCATCAAAGCTGAGGTAAAAATATCCGTTGATTTGCCTCGAAAAAGAAGGATGTTGTGCTTTCAAATATTTAAGAAATACTGTTTCAGCTTCCTGATTTCTTTTTATTTCAAAATGATTTCCATTGATATTCGTCTGATACGTCTCCTGAAATTTACCTTCTACCATGATACCGTCATAGCTCCACCTGGGCGTCATCATCAAAAATGAGCCGCTGATTTCACTCAGCAGCACAGCACTCTGAGGAACTCCTTCAATGACATTTGTCTGAAATAGATGATTTCTGTTGACCTCATACTTTTCTTCCAGCGGCAAAATTATTTTCTGCATCAGCTCATTCGGAGAAAAAGCATATTGCTCCTGTTTTCTGTCTGCCAGCCATTCCACAGAAAGAAAATCCTGCTGGCTCAAAATGTAATAAGTATTCTTTATTAACAGCAGAAATCCAAATCGCTGAACAGTCTCATTTGTATGCCATTCTCCTGCTACATAATACCGGGGCAATACTTTCAGACTTCCTGAATTCGCAAGCTGAATAACTTCATAGCTCAACTGCGGGGTATCAGATGACACCTGACAAGCTGCTGTCAAAAATCCGCCACTGGAAGATGGCAATCTGTGATAAGCCTTTCCATCTTTAACAGAAGCAAATAATTCTTCCGTCACCTGTGACATAGAGCGAAATACAGCTCTTTTCAAAAAAACCTCTTGAGAGACGCCTGATTTTGATTTAGCATGCTGCCTCCTTAGCTCCTGCAGCAAAACGAAAAAACCATCATCCGTCAAGGTTTGCAAAGACTTTTGCAAAGGCAGAGGAAAATACTTCATTGTACTTTTCTGAAGCGTCATCTTTTCATACTTTACACCTTTGGCACTCTTCTCTACATATAAAACTGCTAAAAACGGAACTCCGGATTTCAGCTCTTCCGGCGTCAATAATGGAAAAAAACTTCTGACTGTTGCCATAGGTCGCAAAGATATAAGATTTCAGAAACCAGTATCAACGCTATAATACAAACGAATTACCTTCTTATTAAAAGCCCGATGACTAAAAAGAAGAAGGTCGCTCATAACGAACGACCTTGCTGAGTTAATTTTTTAATTGTTTGTCTCCCCAAAAACAAATCCTTAAAAAACATTTGTAGTCTGCATTGTAAAACTGTCCAAATTCATTAGCAAGACATTAAATGTATATACAAATATAGCGGAATTAAATTTTTGTTTGCAACACTTAAGATGTTAAATTATTATAATACCATCTTTTAATAGCTATTGTTTTTCCTTTACTGCTTTAAATTTTAATACCGGTGCCATTCTCGCTTTGGTGATCATCAGTTCACCCTTGTCATTAATAACATAATTATCTAATGTCGGCAATATTTCTACTACTAAGTTTTCCAGCTCCATGGACGGACAGGCCATTTGTGTAGCAATTACCTGACTGAGTTCAATACGGTTTCCTTCCAAAAGCTTATATGTTCCTCCCATTCCATTGCAACCCGCATTTCCATGAAATCTTTGTTCCCCGGAATCAAAGAAAAAACCTGGTTTTTTCATTTGCTTGCCGTACTCTGATACAGGTTTTCCCATAGCTTCTATTAATTCCCATTGAGTATTTTCAATAGATTTCACTGTTTGTACAGCATTAGCATTCTCCTGGTTCGTTTCATTTGTACCTTTCGATCCTTTGCAAGACCATCCTGCCACTATCAAGGCGGCAATCATTAAATTAGTTTTCAGCTTCATGATACTTTTTATTTAATTGATATAAATCTCTTTCTTCTGTTGCGGGCAATTCTCCGTTTTTGTTGAGCTGAACTAATATATCTTCCCCCACAAAAAACTTATTATATATTTCATTCACATCAAATAGCTCAATGGTACGCCCGTCTTTTGACCAATTGAACTTATTTCTCTTTACAATATCACTCTTATTTTCTTCTTCTAATTCTATTGCATACATCCCGTCAAGCTCCAATGATAAATCCACCGAAAAAGTTTCGCCATCCAATCCTTTTAATGTGCCGGAATAGGTTCCGTTCCAATCCAAAGAATTCTGACTTGTATGCTCATCTGCCACCGGCATATCCATACTTTCTATAACTGCGCTCTCTTTTTCTTTACATGCATTTACACTAAATATACCCGAAACTACAATTGCTATCAACAATATACTTCTCATATCTGTTTTTGGCAATGTATATCCAATGTCTGTGCCAATTTATTTATTCGGGACTTTTATTGTGGTCACCAGGATATCTTCTACCCACACTTCGGAAGGCACTCCGCTGACTCCAAATCCAAATAAATTCCCATTGAAAGGGAGAAATAAAAGATTATCCAAAAATCTTCCATTGATGAAAAAGTAATAATGATTGCCTATTCTACGGATAAGAATTTCATTGTAAATATCATTATAGACCGGCATTCCATATTTAGCAGATACCACACCTTTTTCGAGCTGGCCAATAGATACATAGCCATTTTGATTGACGATAAAAGCAAATGCATTTCTTACATTACTTCCTCCCCAATAAAAGGACATCAAGCCCTCTCTCCCACCGGGCACAGCCATGTTCACCCTTATCTCGAAATCAGAATCTGCAGGAATATCAATATTAAAGGGAATCAGATAAGTACCTTTGAGAAAGCTCTCCAATTCCAGTCTGCCGTCCTGTATATCTCTTCTTGTAACTGAATTTTCTCCCAATGACCAGCTTTTAAGCAGCAGACTATCAAAAACAGGAAAAGTATCTGAATCATATTCAGCCAGACTATCTATCTGAACCGGATAGTCAAAGCTTTCATAAAAAATAGTATCTGTGATCTCGTATTGTTTGTTATACGTTTCTGTCACCTGTGCCCAGGCCGGTCTTTCTGCTTTTGGATCAAACAGCTCATCTAAATAGTACTCACGCTTGAAGTCAGACATAATATGTCCGTACAGCGTCTCCCCGCTTGGTTTCATAATGCTCGCAGGGTTGCCATTCAGGAGCGTATCATTTGTATGACCTCTTCCCAGTATGCAATGACAAAGCTCATGAAAAACCAGCTGTTCTTTGGTCAGATCTGAGGCTCTCCAGTTTGAAGAAGTAGTATCTATATAGATAATGGGTGTATGTCCATAACGCTTCCGGCACAGACCGGCGGCATGCACCTGGGTTGTAATGATATTGAATTTATAGGTAACGATGAGATCATCTATTACCAAACGATGTCCGCGCTTAGCGGCTTCTGATAAAAAAGAAGAGATATATGGTTGTATTTCATCCGGCACTTCATATACTTTCACCCTCCTGTCCTGACAGGAAAATGCAAATAAGCACAGGAAAAATGCAATCTGTCTCAGGCTCACAACTATAGTTTCATACAAAGGTCCTGTCTATGTACGAAAAAATGAGGATAATGTTGTTTAAGTGACTGAACAAACATATCGTGAGGAACATCATGGCAGGTACCATGGTCTGCCAGGTACTCCATAAACTCTTCACCTTCAGGAGAATACTGTTGAAAAATAGAATCCTCTGATCCGTTAAATTCTAAAACAGCAACACCTGTTTTTTCACATAGTTCCTTATTGAATGCAGGAGTCGCTTTTACCCATTTACCATTCAGATATACCTCGCTGCATGCATGATATGCCAGTACGTCTGTCTGTAAAAGCTCATAATATTTTTCCACTCCGATATGATTCCTCACATCGAAAAAATGGAAGCGGCTTGGTATTCCCACCACTCTCAACACTGCATTATACAAACAGGATTTCTCAGTGCAATATCCCTGACCGGATGCCCTGTTCAGCAATGTGCTTGCCTTTAATTCTACATGATGTAGGCTGATATTATAAGGATTGTATTTAAAGCCGTCTCTTACTGCCAGATACAATAAAATTGCCTGCTTTACAGGATCAGTTTCATCTTTGACTATCTTCCGGGCATACGCAATAACATCGGGATGATCGCTGTCTACAAAATATGTTGGCTGTAAATAAATATCCAGTCCTAAAATGCCTTCACTCATACTACAAATTTAAAATATCCGCGGTGTAAATCTCATCATGCTTCTGAACCTAATGTTTTATTAATGAAAGCACTTTTCATCAGGAATAGATTATTTTTACAGGGTGCAAGACTCTACATTATTTCAAATTCATCTACCGAAAGCGTTACTGAGCGGTATTCATACGTGTCTGAAAGAAATTATTTTTCAAAACAGCTATTCTGACAAAGCAGTCGCTTCTATGCTCAAAAATCATACTGCATGGGGATCCAGAGACAGAAAAACGGCTACTAAAATCGTATATGATATCACCAGAAATTACATTCGTTACAATTATATTTCTGAGGAAATAAACGCTCTGAATGTCAAAGAGTCCCAGGATGCTAAAATTGACGCATTCATCTTATTATCTGTGCTATCTGACGAGAGCCTGCAACAAAAGTTAGCAATCAGCCAGGATCTGAAGGAAGAGATTTTATCCTTCAACAATTTATCAGCGGACAAGAAGTTCAGCCTGCAGCCATGGATTTATCAGGCAATAAAAGAAGACTGGCAAAATGAAGCAGATGCACTCATTACATCTCTGGATACACCTGCTCCGGTATACATCCGTTACAACAGTCTGAAAACAACTGCTCAAAAACTGAACGCAGAGCTGGACAAGCTCAGAATCGAGTACGAATATGATCAGAAAGTGGGTGGTGCCATCAGAATTCAAAGCAGCAATCAGCTTCGTCAAACGAATGCATTCAAGGAAGGTCTTTTTGAATTTCAGGACATAGGCTCGCAACATATTGTCAAACAATCCGGTATCAAACCCGGACAGGTGATCGTAGATTTTTGTGCAGGGAAAGGTGGTAAAACCTTACAGATTGCCGGACTGATGAAAAATGAAGGGCGACTCATCGCCTCTGATATTGATCCTGCACGTTTGTCTCAGCTGCAAAAAAGAGCTCAAAAAGCAGGTGTGAAAAACCTGGAGCTGATGCCCAATAATACTTTAACAGGCAATAACAATCTTTTGGCTGATATCGTACTCATCGATGCTCCTTGTTCGGGCTTAGGCACAATCAGAAGACAACCTGATATCAAATTCCGTTTACAGGAAAGTACTCTGAAAAATATTTTAACTACTCAGGCTCAAATCCTGGAACAAGCATCTGTTCTGCTCCGCACCAAAGGTAAGCTGGTGTATGCGACCTGCAGTATCCTGAAAAAAGAAAACAGCGGGCAAATAGCTGAATTTTTAAGTAAGTACCCGGAATTTCAGCTGTTACATGAAGAATACATTTTACCGGCGATATACGACGGAGATGGATTCTACATGGCGGTACTGGAGAAGCTGAAATAATCACATCCTGGTATTCAATTATCAATAGCAACAGCCAGCTTCATCACTGGCACAGGAAATTATTACCCTACAAACAACTTTTCCTAAAACACTCAGATCAAATTCCGCAATAAATATTTTCCCATTAAGAATTAATTTTTATTGTTTATCAATAAATTTTTATTACATTTGAAGATCATTCAAAATTTTATCAATCATGACAAAAACAAACAACTTCGTATTTTGGAGCTTATATGTGGTGGCTTGGCTCATCTTTGTAGGTTTGTCCATCGAAGCCGGTGGATTAATTGTAAATTTTGCTTTCAGTCTATTCAAACCTGATTTTGTCCAAAATCTTTATCAAAAATTAGACTTAACTGAAATGTACAAAGACAGCAAAATGGCTTTTTTCGGAATTTATAGCTTTATTCTAACCATTTCAATTTTGAAAGCTGTCTTATTCTACGTAGTGATTACATTAATGCACAAAATGGATTTGACAAAACCTTTCAATACTTTTGTTTCTAACCAGATTTTACAAATTAGTTATTACACTATTTCAATCGGACTCTTTAGTTACATTGCCGGACTGATAGCTGAAAATTTAATGCATCAAGGTTTTGTCCCGGACAACTTGAATCAATTTTGGGCAGACAGCCAGGCCTTTATATTAATGGGAGCAGTAATTTATATTATAGCGACAATTTTCAAAAAGGGAGTAGATATTCAAACTGAAAATGATTTAACAGTATAAAGCATGGCAATCATTGTAAATCTTGATGTGATGATGGCTAAACGCAAAATGTCACTAAATGAGCTTTCTGAAAAAGTGGACCTGACGCTCTCCAATTTATCTATTCTGAAAACAGGTAAAGCAAAAGCAATTCGTTTCAGTACGCTGGAATCGATCTGCAAGGCACTGGATTGCCAACCGGGAGATATTCTTGAATATGTAGAATAGTTTTATCAGACTATACTTTCACTGTATATTCCAGTGCTTTGCCGGATTTAAAAGTAGTAGATAAATATCCATTTGCCGGATTTCTGACATAGTCCAGATAATCCTGCATTGAAACACCAAAACCCTCTACATCATCTACCAGAATCACAGCACCGCTTTTCATCTGTGGTTCCAGTAATTTGAAAATAGTATATACCATATCAGGAAATCCATCCAGGAGCACCAGATCAAAAGAGGTATTTACATTTTTCAATGTTTCTTTTGCATCGCCCTCCAGAATGTCAACATAATCGGCCAATCCGGCTTCTGCAATATGTTGCCTGGCTGCTTTGACCTTGTGAGGCAAATATTCTGTACTGATTACTTTGCCGCCATTTTCTTTGGCTGCTTTTCCCAGATAGATAGTCGAAACGCCATAAGAAGTGCCAAATTCAAAGATATTACGGGCTTTCAATGCTCTTGCCTGCATATACATGAAAGTTCCCTGACGAGGATCGATCGGAATATATTTATCATCGTAAAAAGATTCATTTTCCGTTTTCCAGTCTATTCCCTTTCCCCATAACAGCTTATGCAGCCTGGGTAAAAAATGAAGTATCATGGAGGGGCTTTGTCTGATAGTAGCCTGATAAAGCTCCATTAGCTTCTTCTCTACAGGCTCGTCATTGAGGATGCTGAACAGCTCGGGTTTTACAATTGCCATTTATCTCTTGAATAAACACAAAGTTACCCGCTAATAATCTTCTGTTCAATACCTTATTTTGTGATACTTTAATTAAAAAAGATACCTAATCCTGTGAGATTAGGTATTAAATTGTTTTTGAACCACGTACATGGGTAGATATTGTCGTTTGAAATTTTAGCTCAAAACCTAAATTTTACATATCAACGAAAACACATACAAAACTCTTTTCTTTTGACCATCATTTAGTTAAGCCAATTTTAAAATTAAAAATATAGTTATCATTCCATATTTCTGGCTTGTCAGAAGAATTATTGAGTAGGATTTGTAATAATATTCTCTTAGTTCGGCTTTAAAAATTTCAATTGATTGAAAGCATGTTGACCAAATATTACCATCTGGCTCACCTAATTGCCACTTGTCTGAATCAAGTCTGCCTACTCTGTACTTTGCGCAATATTTTGTTTTGCCATTGTCTTTCGCAGCTGCAATAATAATTGCGAAAAAATTTGTCTTGTCAAACGAATAAATTATAGTGTCAATGAATGCAGTTTGAATAGTGTCTTTATAAACATCAATATTGTTACTGTCAACTTCTGTTTGTAAATAATCATCAATTACTAATTTGCAGTCAGCTTCGTATTCCTTGATTGAAACAGGTAACTGCCCAGGTTTGGGGATTTCTACCGGTCTGTTAGAATACCAATTATAGCTAAAATAAATCGGAATAATAGAAGTCAACAAAAATACAGGCAATAAGATTTGCCAAGTCGTTGCTATGTATTTGTAAAAAATGATTGCAAAAATTATGCTCTCAATAAATAATGCAAAGCCTGTCAAAAAAATAAACGCAAATGGTATTCCCAAAGTTGAACTCTCAGGAACTGTATAAAATAAATAACCCGTATAAACAATTACTACAATTACGGTTAGAATAAATGTACCAAGAATAAATTGAACAGGTTTTTTCATTTGTCAATATGTATCAATGAGTACTGTCAAATGCCCTATGATGTTAGTTTCATCTCCTCAACTCTTTCACTCTCGCCTGTATATCTTCCAGCTTTCCTTTCGGAATTGCCGCTATCAGTTTCTGAGTATATTCATTTTTCGGATGATTATAGATTTCGTCTGCTATACCCATCTCCTCTATCTGGCCTTTATTCATCACCACCATTCTGTCACTCATAAATTTAACAACAGACAAATCGTGAGAAATAAAGATGTATGTAAATTTAAACTCTTCTCTCAGCTGGATCAGCAGGTTCAGTACCTGCGCCTGTACGGAAACATCCAGTGCGGAAACTGATTCATCACAAATGATAAATCTTGGATTCAATCCCAATGCTCTTGCTATGCAAATCCGTTGACGCTGACCTCCGGAAAACTCATGCGGATATCTGTTGAAATGCTCCGGCAGCATATTCACCTTTTCAAGCAACTCGATGACTTTTTCCTTACGTTGCTTATCGTTGTCATACAGATTATGCACCTGCATCGGCTCCATAATAGCATTACCGATCGTCATTCTCGGATTCAGTGAGGAATACGGATCCTGAAAGATGATCTGCATGTCTTTTCTCAAAGCTTTCAGATCTTTTGCATTGTAATCCCAGATATCTTTCCCTTCAAAAATAACTTCTCCTCCGGTAGGCTCTACCAGTCTCAGGATGGAACGCCCCAAAGTAGTTTTACCACAACCCGACTCACCTACTAAACCAAGTGTTTCTCCGGGGTAAACATTAAACGATACATTATTGACAGCTTTGACAAACTCAACAGGCTTACCTAAAATATTTGTTTTGGAAGGAAACCATGTTGAAACATTTTTCACTTCCAGAATAGGCTTCTGTTGGATCAAAGATTCATACCGGGCTTTAGTTTCTTCATCGCTGACAACTCTGTCATTGATAGCTTTCGCTACAGATGCTTCTTTTTCGATCAATTGTCCGCCTGAAGTCACTTCCATGAAATCAGCAATCACAGGAAGCTGCTTTAATCTTTTATCCAAAGGCGGACGGCAGGCGAGCAAACCTTTGGTATATGGATGCTGAGGATTTTCAAAAATATCCAAGACAGTACCCTGTTCTACGATTTTGCCCTTATACATTACGATGACTTTATCTGCCACCTCAGCAATTACTCCCAGGTCATGTGTGATAAATATGGTAGACATTCCGGTCTCCTCGCTCAATTCTGCTATCAGTTCCAGAATAGTTTTCTGTACAGTTACATCCAATGCTGTCGTAGGTTCGTCAGCAATCAGGATCTTAGGCTTGCAGGACATTGCCATCGCAATCATTACTCTTTGTTTCTGACCACCTGATAACTGATGAGGATATGAATCAAAGATTCTGGGAGGATTCGGAAGCTTTACTTTTTCAAATAATTCCAGTGTCAGCCTTTTAGCTTCATCTTTGGATACTTTCTGATGTAAAAGAATTGCTTCCACCACCTGGTTTCCACAAGTAAATACGGGATTCAAAGAAGTCATTGGTTCCTGAAAAATCATAGAGATTTCATTTCCGCGATAGGATCTCATCTCCTTTTCAGACACCTTTACCAAATCGACCACTCCATTGTCAGTATGATACAACATTTGCCCCTGAGAGATTTTTCCCGGAGGATTAGGGATCAAACGCATGAGTGAAAGCGAGGTCACTGATTTCCCGGAACCTGATTCCCCTACTATACCTACTATTTCTTTCTTATTAATCTGAAAGCTGACATCATTGACAGCCTTGACCTGACCGTTTTCTGTGTTAAACTCAGTTACGAGATTCCTGACTTCTAATAATATTTCACTCATTCTACTAAAATGGCTTTGGGCTAAAAATAACATTTAATCAATGAAAAATGCATTTGTCGTACCCTTTCTAATTTCAAAATCAGATAATTGTTCATTTTTCGCTGAGAATGAAATCCCTTACGTCTTTGCCACGCACGCAATCAGGTATTTTCTATGGTATCATATCTGAATTATACCAACGCAGCTAGGCATTTTGGGAACTATATTTTTTCCAGTAAGTAATCGCCAGAATAAAGCCTAAAAAAGCAAGACTGGCTCCTACTAATTGAGGTGATTGTATGCTATAACCCATCGCAATAGGAATACCTCCCAGAAAAGCACCGATAGCATTACCTATATTAAAGCTGGCCTGTCCGGAAGCTGCTGCAATCATTTCAGCACCTCTACCTGACTCTATCAGCATAATTTGTATGGATGAGCCTATCGTAAAAGCTACAATTCCGGTCACCAATGTCATCAAAACCGCCATTGCCGGAATCTGTATCGTAAAAAACACAATAAGCAAGCACATGGACATGGATAAAAATACACATGTGGTCAGCTTGGAAGAATTCATCCTGTCTGCCAGCTTTCCGCCTAAGATATTACCTGTAAACATCCCCAATCCCGCCAGTATCATAAATCTGGGAACAATATCCTTAGAGAATCCCGCTCCCTGTGTCATCATCGGTGAGATATAGCTGATCCAAGAAAACATGGCTCCGGTACCTATTGAAATCATGGCAATCAACCACCATGCCCTCAGTGTTTTAAAATATTTCAGCTGATTTTTAACAGAAACATCTTTCTGAGGAGCAATAACCGGTACCCACCACTGTATCAGCAACATTGTCATAATACCAATGATGAATATGCCTAAAAACGTCCATCTCCATAAAAAGTGATGCCCTACATATGTTGCTAACGGTACTCCAAGTAAATTCGCCACGGTTAGGCCAGAGAAGACAATTGAAATAGATTGAGCTTCTTTGCCTTTATCTGCCATTTCCTTAGCGATTATTGCGGCTACTCCGAAAAATGCGCCATGCGGCAATCCCGAAAGGAACCTCCCTGCCAGAAACATCTCATAGCTGGGAACCAGGGCAGTTAATCCATTGAATACCGCGAATAATCCCATCAGATAAATGAGTATTCTTTTAGGCGGAATCTGTGAAGAGAAGAGCACCAAAAGAGGAGCTCCTACAACTACACCTACTGCATAAACAGAGATCAAATGTCCCGCTTCGGGAATACTGATCTGAAGATAAGCAGCTATATCTTCGAGCATGCCCATCATGCTAAATTCAGTCACTCCGATTCCAAACCCTCCTAAGGCCAATGCCAGTAATCCCTTTTTCATAAAAAATAAAAAGCCAAAATTACGACACTACACAGTAGCCAAATCCAAAGATTTGTTATCAATTGGTCATTAAAAAGTGCTATAGCTTTACAGATAGATTTCGCTGCCTTTGCTTTTGAAGATTTCTGACATCTCTTCCATGCCTTTTTCTATTTCTTCCAAAGCTGCATCTTCCTGTTCCTGTGCAAATTTCCGGACATCCTGTGTGATCTTCATCGAACAGAAATGAGGCCCGCACATAGAACAAAAATGAGCAATCTTCGCCCCTTCTGCAGGAAGCGTTTCATCATGATAAGATCTCGCTAGCTCAGGATCCAATGAAAGATTGAACTGATCTTCCCAGCGGAATTCAAATCTGGCTTTGCTCAATGCATTGTCTCTTATTTGTGATCCCGGATGACCTTTAGCAAGATCTGCAGCGTGTGCAGCCAGCTTGTATGTAATTACTCCGGTTCGCACATCTTCTTTATTCGGTAAGCCAAGATGCTCTTTCGGAGTTACATAGCATAACATGGCGGTTCCGTACCAGCCAATCATCGCTGCTCCGATAGCGCTCGTAATGTGGTCATAGCCGGGAGCTATATCTGTAGTTAATGGCCCCAATGTATAAAACGGAGCTTCTCCGCACCACTCCAGCTGCTTTTCCATATTTTCCCTGATCAGGTGCATGGGCACGTGACCCGGCCCTTCGATAATTACCTGCACATCGTGCTTCCATGCAATCTTAGTCAACTCTCCCAGAGTCTGAAGCTCACCCAATTGTGCTGCATCATTGGCATCTGCGATAGATCCCGGACGCAATCCGTCTCCCAATGAAAATGAGACATCATAGGCTTTCATGATTTCACAGATATCTTCAAAATGCGTGTAGAGAAAATTCTCTTTGTGGTGTGCCAGACACCATTTTGCCATGATGGAACCTCCACGGGAAACAATTCCGGTCATGCGTCTGGCTGTCAACGGGATATATCTCAACAGAACTCCCGCGTGTATCGTAAAATAAGAAACACCCTGCTCAGCCTGTTCGATCAAAGTATCTTTAAAGATTTCCCAGGTTAAATCTTCAGCTTTCCCATTGACTTTCTCCAATGCCTGATAAATCGGAACGGTACCAATCGGAACAGGGGAATTTCTGATGATCCATTCTCTGGTCTCGTGGATATTTTTTCCGGTAGAAAGATCCATGATGGTATCTGCTCCCCAACGACAAGCCCAGACTGCTTTTTCGACCTCTTCCTCTATGCTGGAGGTCACAGCTGAGTTACCGATATTGGCATTGATTTTTACTTTGAAATTTCTGCCGATAATCATCGGTTCTGCTTCAGGATGGTTGATATTGGAAGGGATAACAGCCCGTCCTGCTGCTACTTCAGACCTGACAAATTCCGGAGTAATATATGATACAGGTGTATTTGCTCCAAAAGATTCTCCCTTGTGCTGATGACAAAGCAATGCATCTTTATCTTTCAGCTCAGCGTAATACTCCTGCATCCGTTGGTTTTCCCGGATAGCGATATATTCCATTTCAGGCGTAATAATTCCTTTTTTAGCGTAATGCATCTGAGAGACATTTGCCCCGGGCTTTGCCTTCAGAGGAAATCTGATGTGCTCAAAACGAATTTCATCCAATGAGGTATTACTTAGTCTTTCATTGCAATAATCAGAGCTGAAAGCAAATAATTGCTCAACATCTCCCCTGCCTTCTATCCATGTTCTGCGGATACTTTCTATTCCTTTTCTGACATCTATCTCTTTATCCGGATCAGTATACGGTCCGCTCGTATCATAAATAGTAACAGGTATATTCTGGCTGATCACTTTTCCGTCGATTTTTGTATCCGAAAGCGCCACTTCTCTCATCGCTACACGGATATCCGGACGCGAACCCTGTACATACACTTTTCTTGAATTTGGAAAAGGCGTTCTGGTGATTTTGCCTTGTTCCGGAATTTTCTCTGCTTTCATATCGTTTATCTTTTAGTTATCCTCCTGCTGTAGCCTTGATAATAATCATCTGGTCATCCGGTGAAAACATTTTTGCGCTCCATTGTGATTTAGGAACCACTTCTTCATTGATGGCAATAGCGACACCCTTGCTATCAGAAATTCCTAAATTTTGAAGCAACTCTGATACTACTGTATCAGCATCGACATGCATTACTTCTCCGTTGACAATTATCTTTATCATTTTCATATAATCCATGCACGGAGGAATCAGACTGAAGCAGTCAGATGAAGATTTCACTCTTCCCTTCGCAGCTGCTAAGCTTTTCAGGTTCAATGGGTATCATCTCAGCCAGTCAAGGCACCCCCGAGCAAAAGCAAGATAATAGATTTTTTAATCTTGAGTCGTTATTTTCAATGAAATAATGATTTCCCAAACTCCACAACTCATAATTTCATATCCCATACTTTACACTTACTGCTTTAAAGGCACAAAAGCTATACCTTTGTGTAAAATCTACACTTAAAAAGTATGGTACCTCAAAATATCAAAATAGCAGTAGATGCCATTGTCTTCGGATATGCACATCAGGAGCTTCATGTTTTGCTTATCAGACAAAAATACGGTGCAATGAAAAATCAGTGGGCACTTGTCGGAGGCTTTGTAAAAGATGATGAAGGCATCACTGATGCAGTGCACAGAGAGCTGAAAGAAGAAACCGGTATACAAGTCAATTATCTGGAGCAGCTATACACCTTTGGCGACCAGATAGACCGCGACCCGCGCTTTCGTGTCATTTCCGTAGCATATTTTGCGCTGGTCAATTCCACCGGAGTTTTGCCCGAAGCAGATACAGATGCAGAAGAAGCCGCTTGGTTTCCGGTGAATAATTTACCCCCACTGGCTTATGACCACAGTACTATTCTGGAAACAGCTCTTCATAGACTCCGCAGCAAGCTCACTTATCAACCTGTAGGATTTGATTTATTACCGGACGAATTTCTCTTCTCCGACTTGGAAAACCTCTACTGCAAGATATTAGAGAAAGAAATCGATCGCAGAAATTTCAGAAAAAAGATACTCAGCTTCGGCATTGTAGAAGAAACAGAAAATTTTTCTGCTAAAAAAGCCGGTCGACCTGCAAAATTGTACCGATTCAACAAACAGAAATACAATCAATTACACAAAAAAGGATTTTTATTTGAAATTAACTTTGCCTGAAATGATACATGAATTAGATTAAAACCAAACAAATCTCAGTTCAGATCATGACAGCATCACGCGAACCGATCGTATATCAAAAATTGGCAATTCTATTTATCTCTTTTTGTAACCGGTAGCGGCAGGAAAGTACTCAAAGCCCACAGAATCAAGAAAATAATCGGAACCACTGCACTGTGAAACTGTTGCGGATTCCAGCACCAGCCTATCAATAGTATCACCAGCATCAATCTACAGACCTGTATCAGATACCTCCAGAATACTGAAGTTTTTGCTTTATAAAAGAAAAATGCCAAAGGGAAATATACAGGCATTGCCCATAGAAGATTGTAATTCCATTTTGTCATGTAGTGATCTGTTCCAAACCACATGAAGACCAATATCCAGCCTACAATACCGGTGATGGTCAGAATTTTCAGACTAACAATTCTTAGAATCAAAGGATTTTTCACAAATATCTGCATCAATAATACCACTGCTACCAATATCCAGAAAACAGCCGTCGGATCTAAAAGCCTGGGAATTACCTGCTCTTCACCATGATAGATAATCCTGGAATCCTTTACGATAGGTGCACCCTGATATTCCGTACTATCAAACTCTATCATCAGCTCAGCCGGCAAAAACATCCTCGTATCGGCATCCGCTACTTTGTCAAACCGCACACCCAGTAATAAATCTATCCCGAAATCCAGCCACTCATTATATACCATGTGCTTATCTACCAGCTCTCTGACCGTCTCTGTATTTTCAGTAGCCAATGTTTTAAATTTGAAATCATCACCTATAGATCTTCTGATCAGATCTCTGGGTTGAGTCGAACAGTTATTATAGATAAAATCATAGAGATAATATCTGTTTTCAGGCAAAGCATTATTTTCCAGAGCATTCACCAGCTTCACCTTTTGATCTTCATTCAGATTTAATATTTGTTCTCTCACAGACCTGCCATAATAGATATAATCTTCCATGAAAGACTCAAAATCCTCCGTAGCTACAAAGTAGAGCAGCTTGCCTTGTATAAATTCTCTTATAAAGTTATCGCCGAAGCTGAACATCCCATAGTTATAGATTATATCCGTGTTTTGTGTAAAGTTATGTACACGTATCCCGGTGTGCCCATATGCCTGATATACTTCCGCCGTTCCCGTGCCACAAGTCAGAATACTGATTTCTATCGAATCTCTTTGAGGAACCGAATCCTGCGCCCTGACTGTCAAAAAGCTACTGCTTATCAATAAAAAACAACAAATCTGTATGCGCAAAAAGTTATAAATTGTCATTCCGGATGGTTTCGGAACTAAAATAAGACAAACATATCAGTTATTCGTACGTTATTACACAGTATGAAATGGTTTTATCTTGTAATAATATTTGGTTTTCTGAGTTGCCAGACATATTCCGCTTCGCCACCCAAACAAAATACATCTATGGACAATACACCAAAAGTCGTCAAAACCGATGCCGAATGGAAGCAGATACTGGATCCCGAGGCATTCAGGGTACTTCGCCAAAACGGCACTGAATATCCCTATTCCGGCAAGTACGATAAATTCTACGAACCAGGGAAATACTATTGTAAAGGCTGCAATACCTACCTTTTTTCATCCGATACCAAATACAATTCCGGTTGCGGCTGGCCCGCTTTCTATGATGTACAGAAAGATGCCATCAAATATATCGAAGACCGCTCCCATGGCATGCACAGAGTGGAAGTGCGTTGTGCAGTTTGTGACGGGCATTTAGGGCACGTATTTGAAGATGGTCCGCGTGACAAAACAGGCCTGAGATATTGCATCAATTCTGCAGCTATGGAATTTGTTCCTGCAGATAAGAACGATAAATGATACTTTTAAAAAAATTAGAGAGTATCCCTTCGGATAATGTAGCCATAAAATAAATCTGTCGTGATATAAAATCAGGTACAAGCGACAATATATTACATTATCCTCCGGGCCGGGCTTTCGGCATGTTCCGATAACTATCGGAATAGCCTCTATCCCTCACTCAAAAGTAAAAAATCTAACTTATGGAAAACAAAAGCTTATACGAACAGTCAGGAGGTAATCTGAGCTACAACGGACATGCAGGATTCGGAATCAGATTCGTTGCACATCTCATAGACGGACTTATCCTGTCATTGGGTTTAGGAATCATCACCTTTGCCACAGGGATGAATTTCAATTCAGACATTATGGAAATTGTCTATAGCCCCGGAAGCTTGCTGGCATTTTTACTTACTATGGCCTATTTCGTCTATTTTGAAACCAGCGACAAACAGGCCACTATCGGCAAATCCGTCATGGGTTTGAAAGTTATCAAGCAGGACGGCACCAAGCTCACTACCGGAGATGCTGTTGTAAGATATTTGGGAAAAATTCTTTCAGCATTTATCTTTATGATAGGATTTATCATGGTGATCTTTGACGATCAGAAAAGAGCCTTACACGATCGCATTGCAAATACTTTTGTAGTGAAAACATAGGATTGCCATAGAAATCCGGAAAATTATAGAGATGGAGCACAGAAGCCTGTATGAAAATACAGAACGTACAATTATTCAAAGTAACTATGCCGGTTTTTTAGTGAGACTGGCGGCTCGTCTTATTGATGGTATTATATTATCATTTTTAATGAATTTTGTACTCTTGTTTTTTTATCAGAAAGATTTCCCTGGTGTTTTTAGCTGGATATTTAGCATCAGAGGGTTAGTTTGTTTTTTATTGTCTATTGCATATTATGTATATTTTGAAACCAGCAATAAACAAGCGACTATCGGGAAATCTGTAATGAACCTGAAAGTGATTAAACAAAATGGTGACAAACTGAATGTACCAGATGCTATTATCAGGTATTTCAGCAAAATATTATCCACATTTATTTTTCTGATAGGATATTTGATGGTAATTTTTGATGATAAAAAGCGTGCCCTCCACGATCGTATCGCCGGTACTTTTGTAGTGAAAGCCTAAACAATGTAAATTGCCAATAAAGAGATAACTTCCACAGCCAGATGATCAAATATATTTGCCTGCTTATCACGAGCTTTTCAATTCAAATCGCTCATGGTATCATTCAGTTACCGGTTCCCGACCAGCAGGACGATGCCACCAAAATAGTAGTACTGGACCAAAATTCACTCGTTTATTTTGATGGAAAAGGTCTGGGCTTGATGAGCAATTCCGGTCAAAGGCTTTCTGCTGCTAACTATTTCAGTATCTACCCGTTGGGCCAGCAAATGTATGCTGTGCAAAATCAACAGGAAGGTCAGTATGCACTCATGAATGAAAATGGTAAACTGGTTACACCTTTTGATTATACAGAAATTTCACCGTTTTCAAATCAGCTGACGAGAGTCAGAAGAACATCTGTACAAGATGACAATTCTTTACATAATGAATATGCAATTCTCTCACAAAACGGTCTTTTGATTTCTGACTGGATGGATAGCATAGCCTCAACAGCCGGAGATGATATTTTTGTAGTTAAACATCAGAACAAATGGGGAATCTTTCACCAAAACAATACAAAATACCTTTCCAAAAACTTTGAGGACATCGGCATTTTCAATGCAGGGATTGCCCCGGCAAAGCTGGATGGCAGATGGGGTTTTATCGAAAACAACGGTATCTGGGTGATTTCGCCCGCCTATACAGATGCACAGGCATACACAGGAAGATATGCTCCTGTTAAATTGCAGAATGGACAATGGCAGCTGATAGACCGGAAAGGCCAGCCGGTATTATCAGACAGCTATGATTCCGTAAAGCTTTTTCAGGACGGAGCATACGGAATTGTATATCAAAAAGGCAAAAGCACTTATCTGGGCTTTAACTCAAGAGCTTTAAATGGAGAATTGTATGATGAAACAGGTCTTTTTGGAGAAGACGGCATCGCTGTCACCAGAAAAGATACTATCCATTACTATGTCAATACCTCCGGAGAAATTCTCTTTCAGGCAGATAGCTTATTCGAATTTAAAAACGGCAGAGGGATCTTTAAAAAGCAATCATTATGGGGCTGGATCAACGATGAAGCAGAAGTCATTGCAGAACCGGCTTTTGATGAAATTATATTCTCTGCAGGAACACATCTGGTTGTCAGAAAAGGAATACAGCTACTACTTGTAGATGTAAAAGGTACAACCATTCAGGAAATTGTTGCAGACAGAAATGAGATTGTACTGACGGCTACTGCGTTGCTGACCGGGCTCCATCCGGCATTTTATCTGATAGATCTTATCAAAAATCAGTACACTGTACTCAAATACGATGAAGTCGGAGATATTTCGCATGGTGCAATTGTCGTCAAAAAAGATTCCTTATACGGATATATAGATCTTAATGGGAAAGAAGTCGTAGCACCGGAAAATATTGCCGTATCCATGGCTACTGAATACGGATGGATCATGAAAAAGAAATCAGGAGATGACTTTATCTCTTACGATAAAAATCTCACACAACAGTTCAGACTTCCTGCCGGAGTTACATTTATCGGTCCTTTCAAAGAATCCCGTGCAAAAGTGATTAACCAGTATGGTTTAATGGGTTTCATCAATGAAAAAGGTGAGCAGGTCATTCCATGCAAGTATTCACTGACAGGAGATTTTCACTCAGGAAGAGCTATTTTCAGAAATCTCAATGGCATGTTCGGTTATCTGGATGCTGACGGGCAAGAGATCATCCCTGCCACCTACAAATTTGTTTCAGATTTTGATTCCAAAGGCTATTCCGCAGTCGTAAAAGATAAGCAATTCGGGTTTATGCACCTTTCAGGAAATATCGTCATTCCGTTTATTTACGACAATGTACTTTCGCTCAGCAACGGTATTGCTTCAGTAGAAAAGGATGGCAAAACAGGCTATATCAATATGCAGAATAAAAAGATAATCCCTTTTACCTTTGATGAAGCTTTCCGGCATGTAGAAGATCTGGCTTTGGTCAGGATGGGCATCTATTGGGGATACATCAGCGGTAAAGGCAAAGTGGAAATTCCCTGGCAGTTTGCAGAAGCCCAACCTTTTTCAGAAGGGAAAGCATGGGTAAAACTGGAAGATAAATTCGGAGCAATCAATACTAAAGGGGCATACGTAATTCCGTTCAAATATGAGAAAGCTCTTCCTTTCAACATGGGATATGCCAAAGTTCAGAATAAAGGCAAATGGGGACTGGTCAATGAATTCGGAATGGAAATTTTACCTCCTGTCTGTGATAAAATAGGTGAAGTATATCAGCAAAAGGTCGTGGTAGAAATTTCTTCCAATGGCTATGGCATCCAACTCTTCAAGTAATATGCCTTGTTTAAGGTTTCTATTGTTTAAAGTTGTACTCCACCTCTTTAATTCTCTGTTACTTCAAATTAGCTTTGAACAGCTATATCGTTCAGACCGAGCAGCCCTGATAGAGCGAAATATCACCCGCCGCATTTCGACGTGTGATCAGTGAGCTTGTCGAACTATTCAATGACCAGGGCGGGAAGATGTAGCGAAAGCAGGAATAGCTGCCCTACTTCTTTCTTATCTCTCTATACTTCTTCCAATACCGGCTCCTCTTTGGCTTCGTCTTTCTCTATTTTGAGATTGTCGATGATAAACAGCTGTCTTTCAGGCGTATTCGTACCCATATAATAAGATAAAATCTCTTCAATTTTGATATCTTTTTTCATCACTACAGGCTCCAGCCGGATGCTTTCTCCAATAAATCCACCAAACTCACTTGGTGAAATTTCTCCCAATCCTTTGAATCGGGTAATTTCAGGCTTGCCTTTCAGCTTATTGATCGCCGCCTTTTTCTCTTCCTCAGAATAACAATAAATAGTTTCCTGCTTATTTCTTACCCTGAACAAAGGTGTTTCCAGAATATATAAGTGACCCTTTCTCACTACATCCGGAAAAAACTGCAGGAAGAATGTCAACAGCAACAAACGGATATGCATACCGTCCACATCCGCATCCGTAGCGATAACGATACGATTGTAACGCAGATTCTCTATATCTTCCTCAATATTGAGCGCATGCTGTAAAAGATTGAATTCTTCATTCTGATACACAATCTTTTTCGTCAGACCATAGCAGTTCAACGGCTTACCTTTCAAGCTGAATACAGCCTGAGTCTCTACATCTCTCGCTTTGGTGATGGAGCCGCTCGCTGAATCTCCCTCCGTAATAAACAGGGTCGTTTCCAGATGACGGGGATGCTTCTCATTGTTATAATCCACCCGGCAGTCTCTCAGCTTTTTATTGTGTAAGTTCGCTGCTTTGGCACGCTCATTAGCTATTTTCCGAACGCCTGCCATATCCTTGCGCTCACGCTCGGACTGCTGTATACGCTTAAGCAGGGCCTCTGCCACCTGAGGATTTTTGTGCAGATACGGGTCCAGCTGGTCTTTGACAAAATCCATGACAAAGGATTTCAGAGACTCACCTTCCGGAGCCATATTCAATGAACCTAATTTCGTTTTGGTCTGAGACTCAAAAACAGGCTCCTGCACCCGGATCGCGATGGCTCCTATAATTGCCTGACGTACGTCGGATGTATCAAAATTCTTTTTATAAAACTCTCTCAGGGTTTTCACTACAGCTTCACGAAAAGCTGCCAGATGTGTTCCTCCCTGAATCGTATACTGACCATTCACAAAGGAATAGTAATCCTCACCATATTGATTGCCATGCGTCAGAGCGATTTCGATATCCTCTCCTTTCAGATGAATAATCGGATATCTCAGCTGAGCAGTATCTGATTTGTCCGTCAAAAGATCCAGCAAACCATTTTTGGAAACGAATCTTTTGTTGTTATAAACAACTGCCAGACCAGCGTTCAGATAAGCATAATACCTGATCTGCTCGTGTACATAATCCGGTACAAAAGCATAATTTTTGAAGATGGTTTTATCCGGTGTAAAAGTAATAGTGGTTCCGTTTTTTTCATCCGTCACCTCTATCGGACAATCTTCCACTAATTCGCCCTGCCCGAAAACTGCTTTTTTCCTTTGTCCTTCTCTGACCGAAGTTACTGTAAATGATGCAGATAAAGCATTCACTGCTTTTGTCCCCACACCATTCAGACCTACTGATTTCTGAAATGCCTTGGAGTCATATTTACCACCAGTGTTGATTTTGGACACACAGTCTATGACTTTTCCCAAAGGAATACCACGACCATAGTCCCGCACCATTACTTTTCCGTCCTTGATTTCAACATCTATCTGCTTTCCATGACCCATCATGTGCTCGTCGATAGAGTTGTCAATCACCTCCTTGAGCAATACGTAGATACCATCGTCGGGTGACGAACCATCACCGAGTTTTCCGATGTACATACCCGGGCGGATGCGTATGTGCTCACGCCAGTCGAGTGTCCGTATATTCCCTTCGTCGTAAATTGGTTCAGCCATAACAAATTAAATCCCTTAAAAATACCCAAGAATTGACGGAATACATAAGCCTTTTTTCCACAGGATTGGATAACCACTACCTCCACTTCTACAAGCGTATTGAGAAGAGATTATCTTACATTCTCAGGATCATTCATCCCAGATTATACTAAATGCTCTTTCTGCAAACGGAATGAGCTTACACCATGGAAGAAGCATTTTTTTTTGAGATCAAAACTTCTTTAGCTTTAAAATGTTGCACGAAGATGCTATCAGATCTTTTATGATGATATCTGAATGATATTCACAGCCATTGAATTGAACCAGTCTTTATCAGACGTTTCATTGCTGAATTCAAAATTCCGGTATTTCAACGGCTTTTTATAAATGTCCAGCAAGATGGATAATGACCGGCAGACATTAGTAAAATAGGTTTTATGATAGCCTAAATTTAATTGCCGTTTCAGGTATACTTTAAAAGATTTCAGAAATGTACGGAATAGCTCTATATCTCTTAATTCAAACAGGATCTTTAAAGTCAGATATTTTGCATTCAGGTTTAAGTGAGTGTCTTTAAATTCATGGGTCAGGAGGAGCCTTAAAGCTTCTTCCAATTGCTGCTTGCTGTGATAAATCCGTGCAGTATTAAACACAACTGTATTCTGCCGGTAGACATTATCTATTAATGGGGCATAATTTTTCATGAAGGTATCAATCTTTTCGTATTCTTTGAGCTTGATGCCGAGCGCAATAATATTAGTAAAAATGAAGCGGTTGATTTCCTTATTCAGCAACAAGAACCCTTTCTCAACAGCATATAAATACAACTCAAAAGCCCTCCGGGTATAATCAGGCTGGTTTTGGTTGGTCTTTCTGATACAAAAATTAATAGCCAACCGGTACAGATCATTCAGATTGTGATCAGAGAATACACGCTCATGAGTTTTTATATCTTCCAGAAAATGAAAAAATGCACTTTCATTATCTGTAGTATTTACCAGATAAATATTATAGTAAATACGTACCTGCGGAAGTGTAAAAAATGTAGCTTCCGGCAATGTCTTTACAATATGTTCCAGTAACAGGTGGTCCATCGAATTCCCGGTAGTTTTCTGAAAGGACTGGCTGATACAGGCATATTTCAACAGCGATATTACGTAAAAGATAGTGGATGCATTTATAATATCATCCAGATGAAATCTCTGGTTTTGCTCATTTCTTTGATTGATCAGGAAATATTGTGACTGCAGCTGAAACAAATTCAGATAATAATCTGCGTCATGAAGCTGATTCTGCTCAACCAGCCGGATCCCCTGCTCTATATGCTGATTAGCATATTTATACAAGCGCTTGTCCGTATAATAGGATGACAATATCTGTTCTTTCAGCGAGATATTACGGGAAATATTACTCACGACAATAAATTCTTCCAGCGCTTCAGAGAGCATCCAAAGCAGCTGACGCATCCGGGCATCATCATAATCTGTTTCTTTATAAACATACCTGAATGCTTTTTCTTTTGTTGCCGTATTTTCATTAATAACAGACCTTGTATCCAAAAATATAAAAAACTCTTTCAGTTCTTTATTTTTTTCAACAAAATTCAGATTCATCCACTTTCTGAATTTACGTCTTTCATCTTTTGATAGCTGAATAAATACTTGTATAGGCTTAGAGTCTAACATATTTTATCATTTATTCTTCAGGTGTTTTTTTACAACAAGTACCGGAATTTGTTCCGATAAAGATATTTTTTTTATTCAATCTTTAACATAAAGTTAAAATGTCTGTTATGCAAATACGTAGGACGTTCTTTTTTATGGTCGGAATGTTGTGGTTATTGTCTGGTTGTACACCTGACTCTCCACCAGAATTGCTCCGGAAAATTAAGCAATCCAACAGGGTGTATGATGATATTGTCAATGGCAAAGCCAAAATCAAAACCAGCCGTATAGACGAATCAACAAATTTTTTCTATAATAATACCGGACTACTGGACAGCGTGTCTGTCCTAGATGACACTACAGCTACAGCTACTTTGCTGAAAACGATCAAGTTTGTCTATCTCCAAGATAAAATAATAGCCCATACTTATGACAGTACAGGCTATAGGGAACTACACCTTCTGTTCGATGCCGATAAACAAATAACCGGCATTGTGGATCCAATATTTCAAAGTGGGCTTTATATGACCTATGTCAATAATAAAATGACAAGGATGATAGATTCTTCAGCAAAGACGAAAGGTTATGAATTCACCAATTTCATATATGACAACAATAATAATCTTCTGCAGTATGATATCAGCTACGGAAGTTATTATGGTCTGGTAAAATTCCGTTACAGCAACCGTCCTATTTCAGACGAGATGGATGTGCGTTTTTTCAGTCGGGCCATCAAATTTATTTATATAGGTGGAATCAATCTGTTGTCGAAATGCGGATTGAATTACGGACTGAGCAATCATCATGAAGTTGTTCAATCTGAAACTATCCTGCTACCTGTAAATCAGGTGGTAGATCAATATACCTTCAGCTACCGCTACAACACAACTTTTAATGATATCAAAGAACGTACAATAGAGTGGGACACAGACACTCTACACTACGAGTTTGAGTATTAATTCTTTAACCCTTTAAATCAACTATTATGAAAAAGGCAACTTTTTTATCATTATGAGGCAGATGCTCCAGCATAGCTATGCACCGTATCGCGCCTTAATGCTACAAAATGTTGAAATCGATTATTTTACCCTCTTTCTTTACCAACAAACAACAAAAGGAAAAATTTTCCGACTAGTGCTTACTATGCATATAAGCATCTACTCTTCAACCTCTTAAATTTTATATCATGAAAAAAAATCACAAAAACATTTTACTCGGCATATTAACCATAATATTATTATGCAATAACTTTTATGTCGAAGCTGTAACTTGTACAACGACAACTTATAATAATAACACAGGTACTCCTATCGTAGATATATACGAAAATGTATCCAGACTAAGTTTTACAGATGGTTCTGTAGCTGCGCTACCCAATGTTAATGTATCGATGGATATCTATAAGCCTGACGGTATAACTCCAACTGAAGCAGTTATTGTCTTACATGGAAATGGTGAAGACAAAGGGGGTACACGATATGCAAACCTTTGTAAAGCATTCGCATCCAGAGGAATTCTAGCAGTGAGTATAAATAACAGGATTGATATTATGGATTTCCCGGGGACACTCAATGCGTTACATCTCTTGGGCAATTTAAACTCTATAGATGTAAACAATAGAGTTTACTATTCTAATGCCATGGATATGCATAATGCTATAAAACGTATAAAGACATTATATCCAACCGTTACTAAATTTATTTTAGGTGGTGCAAGCCGTGGCGGTGCAAGTACGCTATATGCAAGCTATATTGATAAAAGTGATATCAGCAGTTCATTTCCAGCTTCATTTATGACTGACAGTGTTAATTATGTCGATATGAGTGTTCAAAAGCCAAGTATTAAAGGTAGTTTCATCTTCTTTGGCGGCATGTTTAATGTGAATTTGATTGGCACAAATGAAAATATACCGTTGTTTGTTTATCACGGATCAAATGATCCTAATGTTCCTATTTATCACAGCACTTGTCCACTACCAATGTACGGAGGCGCAAGCATTGTACAAAGATTAGATTCTTTAAATAAGTCATTTTATTTTATCGAAGCTAGAGGTTTAGGCCATGTGACATCCATCTGTACATATGAGAATTTATGGACAGCTACAGGATTTGAAAAATTATGGTTTGCAGATTTATTCAATTTTGTCTACAAATCAATGTTAAATACGGATGTTGTTCAACAATATAAAATTATCACGCCGAATAATCCTGCTTTTAATTATTGTAGCTGGAGCGCTTTGAGCCCAGGTTGCGGCGGCGGCGGAACAAATGCTTGTTTTGTTGCATTGCCGGGTAGCTTCAGCCTAACACATAATGTTCCACTTTCCGCTGCGAATCCTTGTTCTTTACCCACAATTTATTCTAACACATATAGTAGTACTAATTGCTATTGTAATAACGGAACTTGCTCAAGTACACCAGGAGGAGTTAATTATGGTCGTCAAGCCCAAAATCCAACTGTTACAGAAACAAAAGCAATAAACCTGCCATTGATGTATCCGAATCCAACTACCGGAAAAATGAATATCAACCTGCCATTGGAAAAAGAGATCAATGCTTACAGCATCAACGTATTCAGTGTTGACGGCAGGAATATCTACCATAAATCTATTAATGAAAAAATGGAAGCTGCACAAACGCTGCAACAAAATTTCGATATCAGCGACCAACCCAATGGTGTTTATTTTGTACGCATTATTTCTGAAAACGATGTGTTGTTAAACAAGACATTTATATTGAATAAGTAAAAACCATTGTTGTATAGTTATTAATCCCCGGAACTTCTCTTTTAAAGCAGTAGTTCGAGAGAGGCTATCTTTGGATAGTCTCTCTTTATTTTATACAACCAAATTTACTGAATTTAAGCCAGTAGCAGGCAATGTCTCTACAATTTAGAAAGGAAGCTGAAAATCTCCTACCGGATTTAAGAGATGAAACGGAACCAGATAAGATTGTTCTGCATAAGGATCACAGTTTTTTAAATCCTTTACATTCTTAAGTAATAGCCATTTTCAAGCGATATATGTTTTCAAAAATTATTATCTTTCAAATTATGACAGCTACAGAAATTAAAAAAGAGATTTATAAAAATCTGGAAAACCTTCCGGAAAATCTTTTGGGCGATATTTTAGAACTGATAAAAGAAGTCCAATCTGAAAAGTCATCAAGTCCTACATTAATCTCCAACTTCAGAAAGATACTTTCTGAAGACAGTGAGTTACTTCATAAACTGGCCCAATGATTTCAGTAAAGGAAGCTGAAGTAATTCACAACATTTTAATAGATAAGTTTGGCGGAAGTAAAGGAATTCGTGATGCAGGATTATTGGAGTCAGCGTTAGCCAGACCATTTGCAACTTTTGACAACACTGATTTATATCCAAACACTGTAGAAAAAGCGTCAGCTATTTTAGAAAGTATCGCCATCAACCATCCTTTTGTCGATGGGAATAAACGGATCGCATATACTTTGATGAGATTATTTTTACTGGAAAATGGCCTTGATATCATCGCCAGTCAACATGAGAAATATGATCTGGTTATTTCAGTCAGCAAGGGTGAATTTAGATTTGATGATATAAAAAGCTGGATTGAATCCAAGCTTAAAAAATAAAAGCCGAACAGAGACTGTGCATTAAATTGCATCCTTCAACCATCCAATACTCAAACTTTTATCAGCGTTCCTGAGGAATAAAGCGAATGATTCCAAACCAGCTCATGATTTTTAGAACTGCATAAGTAGGATCAAACTCAAACCATTTTTTTGCAAAATTGACACTATCCGGAAATTTGTGGTGATTGTTCTGGAACAACTCTCCCAACAATACAAAGCCCCAGATTTCTGTATTTTTTGACTTATCGCCGTTGTTGAAATTGGAATATCCGTATTTATGACCGCACCAGTTGACAATTGCTCCCTGGACCGGACCTATCAGAAAATGTACAGGCAACAATAATAACCACCAGTAGCTCAGTTCCTGATAGTAGATGATAAAAAGATAGGCAACAGAATATAAAACTGCCCAGCTGGTTCTTACCAACCAGTAGTCTCCAATCTTATCCAGTACAGGCCATGTAGGAAGATCATAGCAATATTTCGACTCGGGCGTTTTTTTACCGGTCAGAAAATCATTATAAATCCTTTTGGTATGCATCATCATCTGAAAGATATCCTTGAAAAAATGCGGAGAATGAGGATCCTGAACAGTATCGGAATAATCGTGGTGCATTCTGTGCATCACTGCATAAGCTCTCGGATTCAAAAAAGAAGAACCCTGAAACATCCATGTACAGAAGTAAAAGATTTTTTCGGTCACAGGATGCATTGTGTACATCTTATGCGAACCATATCTGTGTAAAAACGCGGTATGAAAAAACAAAGAAAACACCCAATGGATAACAAAGAACAGTAGTATATAAATCATAACAGAATAGCTCACCAAAAATAATGAGAAATCTCCTGTTTAAGATTGACAAAAATCAAAACCTGTTATTCTTTTTTAGATTTTTTACCACCCCAGAGTCCTCCGATTTTCACAGAATACATCAACTGAGGTACTTTTCCTTTTACGGTGTACATTTCCTGTGAATCATCAATATATCTTTCCTGAGTAATCGTATTATAATAAAACATGACATTGCAATCCAAAACTACAGTAGACTTAATAATAAATTGAGCCCCTAACCCGCCACCTAATCCGAATTCTTTAGATTTTTCTTTATAGCTATTACCGGCACTATTTATTCTTGAAAAATTAGCAAATGAATGTGTAATTCCCGGTGCAAAATAAAACCCTTTTGGAGCCTTTCCACTCATATAAAATCTTGGAGTTATAAAATATTGGAATCCCAGATTTCTTTTTATATTATCATAATCATTATAATACAAACCGAATAAATTTACACTTTCATAGATACCTTCGGCTACTTCAATATCATTTGAACTTCCGCTTCCTAAATTTCCATTATCATTAAATCCTAAAAAAGGTTTAAAATTAACTCCAATACCTACTTCTACAGAAATCCCCTGTGTCAATACTCTTTCATAAAAGAATGTCGGTCTTCCCTGAATAACTTCCAATACTCCTATCTTAATCACATTAGACCCATATGATCTATAGCTTCCACCACCAGATGAGGTACCGGATGAAGTTTTACCGTACATAGATTGAAAAGCTTTAGATGGAGTTCCTTCATAATAGATATATGAACTCTCATCCTTTTCATAATCCTGAGCTATAGCAGAAGAAACAGATAACAATGTCAATAAAAGATAAAACAGAGGTCTCATAAGAATATTTGAGCCACAAAGATATACCAAAATCAGAATATTATGAATTTGATATCAAAAATTACAATTTATTCAATTATTTAAATAATAGCTGATAATTCATTGCCAATTTTTACATATTGAATTTCATATTATCGTATTTTATCCATTATTTTGCGGTTTAGATAAATATACTATTACTAACATCTCACAAACGTCTGAAAGTGTTCCATTCTTTTAAACAAAGTAGTTTTTACAAACTTGTAAAAACATTAGCTTTTGCGGTGTTCCTGACCATGTTGACCTCAAATCTTCATGCCAATGAATACAAAGAAGCCATTAAAAACTCCACGTTACTCATTGCCACTAACAATGAAGACGTCATCAACGGTCTTGCAAAATCAATCTATAATGCAACTCCTTACAAAGTAATTGATTATCTGCCGGGAGAAATTCCGGACAATGTTATCCATTATGAAGTTTCCGGTTCATATTATTATTATTCAACAATCAATCTGATGCTGAGGTATCAGAAGAAAAATCATACGATTGCGAATATCCGATGGAACAGACCTTTGAAAACTGCATCTGATTTCAGAGCCTTGTATAATTATTTTGATCAGGTTGTCAGAGAGTACCTGGCGTTTGTAGATGACAAAGGCAGACTGGATATCAATTTAGTAGAGAAAGCCAGAAAACAAGATCTGATCTCACTTGCCGATAATTTTCAAAAAACCACTTACTATGCTGACAATAGCACCTCCAGTGAAAGCACGAAAAAGTGGGATAAGAAAAAAGGCAAAGTAAAACGAACTTCTGAGTCTGAACTTTCCAGAGTGATAGAAGCTGCTGAAGATTCCAATGGCTACTACATTGTTACAGAAAAGAAAAACAAGATGCTGTGGCTCACCGGATTTTTCACAATGGGTGCAGGTTTTGTCGTTGCGCCATTCATACCAAAATACCAGACTACTGTCTATTCTACAAACGGGGATCGTTCTCTCAGTTCATTCAGAATGTATAACCCGACTAAGAACGCGGTAAAAGTCCAAAAGAAATTATTAAAGTTTAAATCCAAGAAATAGTTATGAAATCACTATTCCTTTCTGCTTTTGTCCTGCTCTTCCCGGGCATACTAAGCTTGAATGCGCAAATTATTTCAATTGACAGTATCCGCAAAGTTTTTCCAAACGATGATATTATCAATCTGAACGAAAAAGTTGATATTCAATATAGTCTCAATGATAAAAAAGATCTCGTCATTAAAGAAATCCGGACAGTAAAGCTGTTGGTTCTGGATGAAGATGTTGTCGATATTGATCAACTGGAAATTGGTTTTGATGAATTTTCCACTTCCAATTTTATCAACGGCAGAATATATACCCTCCACTCTAATGGTAAAATTGATCAGGTATTAGAAAACCTGAAATTGAAAAATACAATTGACAGGAACTACTTCATGAGCAGTATTTTCTTCTCAGATTATAAGCTGAAAATCATTCCTCTCCTATCTAAGCTAAAACAAAACACAGTAATAGAGTATACATACGAAACCATCTATCACGATCCTAAATTCCTAACCACTATCATGCCCACAGATGGATATTCAATTGCTTATTTTGAAGTCAATCTGAATACTCCGGATTTTGTACAGGCAGATGCTACATTACATGGGTACTTTGAAAATTTCAATAAAAAAGATACTGTAATCGGGAAAAATACAATTAAAACATATGCTCTTACAAACTATCAGCGTCCAAAGAGAAACCGTTTAAGTGTACCATTTTCATATTATTTTCCACATTTAATCATCCATACTAAATCCTATCAAAAAAACGGCATCACCGTTCCGGTCATCGAGACTACTCAGGATTTATACAACTGGTACGCAAGCCTGATCGCCGAATTAAAACCAGATCGCACCGCTATTCAGCAACTGGCATCATCTATCACCAGTGGCTTATCAAAACCTGAGGATAAAGTGAATGCTATTTTCCAGTGGGTTCAGGATAATATTACATATGTAGCATTCGAAGATGGCTTGGCAGGTTTCAAACCTGATGAAGCACAAAGAGTTGCACAACTGAAATATGGTGACTGTAAAGGAATGGGAAATCTGTTGTACGAATTATTAAAAGCAGAAGGCTTTGATGCACGTCACTGCTGGATTGGGACCAAGCATAAACCTTATTCTTATGACACTCCTTCTCTGACGGTAGATAATCACATGGTATGTGCATTGAAATTGAATGGGAAGCTTCATATTCTGGATGGTACCGGAAAAGATTTCAAATGGAATGTCATTCCTCAGCATCTTGAAGGAAAAGAAGCTCTGATCGAAATCAGCAGAGATAAATATGAAGTAATAAAGCTACCTGTATCCGGATCTAAAGACAATCTTATCAAAATTGATCTGAATGTAGACCTCGCACCCAATGCTCATAATGTGTCCGGCAGCATCACTCTGACAGGACATCATATAGAAATGTACACTTCCATGAAAAGAAGCGTGTCTACTGAATACAAAGACAAATCGATAGAAAACTTTGTCGATTATATCTTTGACAATGCATTTATCATTTCTGAGGCGAAAGCAACAGAAGCGAAAGATGCAATAAGAATTGATTTTAAAGGAAAGGATGCAGGACTCATTCTGCAGAATCAGCAAATGCTGGCTGTAGCTTTACCCCAATTATATTCATTGCCGGTGGCACAGATAGATGTTAAAAAGAGCACACCTATTGAGATAGATTTCCCTCAGGGAGTAGAGATCAAAATCAATGTTAATAACGGCAATTTTACAGCTGATAAAAAAATTGAGGCTAAAGACAATTATGATGGAATCGAACAAAGTCTGAAAGTCCAGTATAATGGCACTGACAAAGCGCAGGTCAGCTATCAGCTGTATATCGATCAATATCGCTATATGAGAGATGAAGTAAGCAAATGGAATCAATTCAGTAATGATTACTTCAACAAATATTACTTTATCCAATTATAACATACCTGTGAAAAAAATATTCTCACTACTCATAGTTTCAATTTTCTGCTTTTTATCCGCAGCAAATTCACTTCATGCCGCAACCACTCCCGCCGAGGTTATCTCTAACTGGGATAAAAATAAAAAATACGAACAGGTATCTCCTGCACTGAAAGACAGTATCAGCGCACTGGTCATTTTCAACAGAAATTATAGTTCTTACAGAAAATACATAGCTGACAACAACTTCCGGTTAGAGGTAGTTACTACAGTGCACAGAAAAATTAAAATTATTTCTCCGGCAGTTTTGGAAGATTTCAATACCGCATTTGTTCCCTCAGTCGGCGATATGTTCACCAGCAATGAAATTATTCAGATCAAAGGCAGAACTATCAAGCCGGATGGCACTATCATCGAGCTGGATTCTACAGAAATGCGTGAAACAACTTTACCTGCAAACGCTCCTTTCTTCAGAGATTACAGTGGTAAAGTAAAATTGCTGGCACTTCCGGGTGTATCTGTGGGCGATGAGGTAGAATATTTCTATACCATCAAAACTGACGCAGCTTATGGAAAAAGAAAATATCTGAAATTCGGCAGAATTAACTTCAATACAACCTATCCAAGCCTGGAAACCTCGTATATGATAGGTTTCAATAAATCTTTCAATCTGCAAAGCTACTCTGTCAATACAGATATCAATTTCAAAGAAGTACCGGGAACTTCCACTGATGAGCTGATTTTCTTTAATGTGACTACGACCAACCTGCCAGCCACTCCAAATGAAAGCAAAAACCTTACTTATCCATTAACAATGTCTGTATTGTACCAGATTTATGAAGATAAAGAAGATGCTATTGAGAAAGACTGGAAAAGTATTGAGAATTTTAAGTTTACAAAGATATCTTCATTGTCATATCTGACAGAGCACAAGTCATATTATGAAACGTATAAAAAAATCAACCAATACAAAACCTTTGATAAAAAAATGGATGAGTTGGCGAACTATATTAACAAGCCATACACTGAGAAATATGAATCTTTGAGATCCACTCAAGCTCCTGACCTGAACAGATACAATATCAATGCATGGATAAGCCTTATTCAACAGCTGGGCGGAGATGTCAACATCTGGTATGTAATGGATAAGACAAATGGGGTGGTCAACGAAAACATTCCAACATTACATCAGTTTGATGATATTGTCATAGAAGTCGTCAACAATAAAAAGAAATATCATTTGCCGCTGTTCAGACCTCTGGATGCCATGAATGAAATCGACTATGACTACCATAACACAAAAGCTCTGAAAATTTCTGTAGATAAAAAGAAGAAAATCAGTTATGCATTCGAAACTTTTGTTCCGCTATATGATAACACTCAAAACAAAAGCGAAAAGATATATAAAATTCAGATTGCTTTAGGAGATTCATCTAAAGTAGCTGTTCATGAAAATTATAAAACTTTCGGTGAAAATAGCAGACGAAACAGATATCCGGTATATATAGAAGATGCTTTCCAAAGTAAAGCAGACTGGAAATCTCAGATTACCAGGAGAATTAAAGCGAAATTCAATGATGCGAACGTAACTCATATTGCCAGCGGAACCATCAAGCAGAAAATCCCGACCTCTCTCAACTGGGATATTAAATATGAATATCCTTTGGCGATCTCTCAGCGCAAATCATATGTCACCAGTATCTCAGAATTGATTGGCTACAATAGTTCTTTCAGCCTGCATTGCGATAAAAGAAAAACCGAAGCATATCTGGGCTACCCTTATGAGCTGGACAATACTTATATTATCACAGCGGAGAAAGCAGGAACTGTCCTTAACAATGATAAGCTGAATTATGACTTAAGTAACGAAATTGGCTTCATCCGTTCTAAAGTGGAAAAAGGTTCTGACAATGAGATCAAGCTGAACATCCAATACGCTATCAAAAAAGATTTAGTGACACCGGCTGAATGGTGCGATTATACAGTATTGGAGAATGCATTTGACAATCTGATGAAAGAGCTGATCGTCATACAGCAATAAAATAAGCTGTCAAAAAATTATCAGAAAAGCTATTCCCGCTAAATGGAGTAGCTTTTCTCTTTTATAAGAAATTCTTGACATCAACTATTATTGATAATTCCTATTTTTATCCCATGCAACAGCCTACGTACAGTTATTATAAGCAAATCTTTGAAGGACAGGATTTTCCCTTAGCATTTGTTGATCTGGATCTTTTAGATGCTAATATAGATGCCATCCGAAAAAGAGTAGCTACAAAAAAAATCAGAGTAGCATCCAAATCTGTACGTTGCCAATATGTACTGGAACATATCCTGAACAGCGATTCTCTTTATCAGGGATTGATGACCTTTACCGGTAAAGAAGCACTAGCGTTGATCGAAAAAGGATTTGACGATATACTGATGGGTTATCCTGTAGTAAACAAAAAAGATATAGAAGGATTTTGTCTGGCTACTAAAGCAGGAAAATCTGCGGTATTAATGGTAGATGATATTCTGCATTTCCAGCTGATAGAAGAACAGGCTAAAAAGCATGATGTCATTCAACCGGTCTGTATTGATGTAGACATGTCATCCGATTATCCGGGAGTTCATTTCGGAGTATATCGTTCACCGGTTACAAATGTAGAAAAGTTTAAAAAGCTGGTAGATGCCGGTATCACCTTTCCACATGTGAAAATTGTCGGTCTTATGGGCTACGAAGCTCAGATAGCCGGTGTAGGAGATGCTTCTCCGTACAATGGTCTGAAAAACGGAGCAATAAAGCTTCTGAAAAAACTATCTGTCAAAGAATTACAAAAACGCAGAACAGAATGCGTACAATATCTGATAGACAAAGGACTGAAGCCGACCTTAATCAATGGCGGAGGAACAGGTAGTATTGAAAGTACCAAGCAGGAAGATTTCGTTACTGAAATTACCGTAGGATCGGGCTTCTACTCTCCTGCCCTGTTTGATTACTATGAAGGATTCAGACATCTTCCGGCAGCCGGATATGCTATAGAGATCATCAGAAGTCCACAACCTGGAATGTTTACGGCTTTGGGAGGTGGATATGTAGCCTCAGGTTCAATTTCATTGGACAAACAACCCAAACCATATCTTCCGGAAGGCATACAACTGACAGAAAATGAAGGCACAGGTGAAGTTCAGACACCTTTCAATTATAAAGGAAAAGATGATTTAAAGATAGGCGACCCTATCCTGCTCCGCCACAGCAAAGCCGGAGAGTTATGTGAAAGATTTTCGCATTTACAGGTCATCCGGAATGGAAAAATAATTGACTCAGTTCCTACTTACAGAGGTCAGGGATGGACGTTTTTGTGAGAAACTAAACCACTCTCTGCGCTTTCTGTCTGAACTTGTCTGCGGAGACCTATGGTATTTTCTGACACGAATTTCACAGATTAGCACGAATGTTTTATACTCCGCGCAGGATAGTTTGGCACACAGTCAAACCAATAATGGAAAAGTTTATTTTTTTCTTTCATACTTTTTTTAGAAAAAAGTATGGCAAAAAAACGCGCGGGACTTTTCGGCGACCCGCATTGTCCTCAATGCTGAAAATCCCCAAAACTCCTCTTGGACTTACCGCCTGATATTAGCTTGGGGAGGACTGTGCGCACTCATGGTTCTGTATCGTGCCAAGGTGGGAATTTTTGTCAGCATTTTCGTCCTGCGGGTGTCCGCCTGCAAAGTCAAGGGCGCAGAAAAGCACGGAGATTTTGCTTGCAGTGATTTTGTTTTTCACGCTTTTTATTCCATCGTTGTGTAACTTTATCTACTATAATAATCGTAGAACCTCACAGATAGGAAAAGAAATCTGTGTCCATCCGTGTAATCTGTGGCTAAAAAACAAATCTTGGCATTAGAAATCCTCCGCATCTTCTTTTTCCCATTCCATTGCCCTGCGGACGGCTTTTTTCCAGCCTTTCAACAAGACTTTCTTTTTCTCTTCTTTCATTTTAGCAGAAAAGCAAACATCAATATTGCTGTTTTTCGCCAGTGAATCTTTTGAATAAAATCCTACAGCAATCCCCGCAAGATAAGCAGCACCTAAGGCCGTTGTTTCTATGACTGATGGCCTGTGCACTTCTGTTCCCAAAATATCCGACTGAAACTGCATCAACAGATTATTTGCGGAAGCACCTCCATCCACTTTTAAAGCTTTTAGCTGAATTTCTGCATCCTGCTCCATCGCATTTAGCAGATCATAACTCTGATATGCCAGAGATTCTATCGTAGCACGTATCAGGTGCGCCTTATTGGTACCTCTCGTCAGTCCGAAAATTGCTCCACGCGCATACATATCCCAGTATGGCGCACCCATACCTGCAAATGCGGGTACTACATATACACCACCCGTATCTGGTACTTTCAGAGCATAAAATTCAGAATCCTGCGCCGAGTCCAATATTTTCAATCCATCTCTCAACCATTGGATAGCTGCACCTGCTATGAATACACTACCTTCCAGCGCATATTCCACTTTACCATCCACTCCCCAGGCAATGGTCGTCAGCAATCCGTTTTTAGATCTGACAGGCTTTTCTCCTGTATTCATCAGCATAAAACAACCGGTACCATAAGTATTTTTCGCCATGCCCGGCTCGAAACAGGCCTGGCCAAATAACGCACTTTGCTGGTCGCCTGCAATTCCTGCAATAGGTACTTCTATATCAAAAAACACATCTGCATGTGTGTACCCTGCTATTCCTGATGAAGGTACTACTTCCGGCAATACAGATCTGGGAACATCCAATATCTCTAACAATTCCGGGTCCCACTCCAGCTGATGGATATTGTACATCATTGTACGGGATGCATTGCTGTAATCAGTCACATGAGCTGCACCTTTGGTCAGATTCCAGATCAGCCATGAATCTATCGTTCCAAAACATAACCTGCCATGATGTGCTTTTTCTCTCGCTCCTTCTACATTGTCCAGAATCCAGTTGACTTTAGTACCGGAAAAATATGCATCTACTACCAGTCCGGTCGAGCTGCGGATATATTCCTCATGACCTTTGGTTTTCAGCTGATCACAAAAAGCAGCAGTTCTCCTATCCTGCCATACAATGGCCTTATAGATAGGTTGACCGGTATTCCTGTCCCAGACTACAGTAGTTTCTCTTTGATTGGTAATACCGATCGCACTCACCTGGTCCGGACGAATATTGGCTCTGGCTACTACTTCCCTCGCTACATCTATCTGAGTTTGCCAGATTTCGAGTGCATCATGCTCTACCCAACCCGGAGTAGGAAAAAACTGTGTAAACTCTTTTTGTGCGCTTGCAACTATCTGACCATCCTTATCGAATAAAATTGCTCGTGAACTTGTTGTACCTTGGTCTAGTGCAAGAATATATTTAGCTGCCATTATTTTTACTTGATGGCTTTAAAAATAAAAAACTCCTTTTGAATGAATGCATTTAATGCTGCAATAAAAAACAGATGGGTAAAAATATCTTTTATTCTATTCCTCATCACACTGCTACTTTTCATCTTTACACCTCCACATATCAATGCTCTCATCTATAAAGCAAAAATTTATCCGGTGATCCGGACAGCATTAAACAGTACATTAGGCACATTGAATTTCCCTGCTGTTTTCATTGTATTCAGTCTGATGATATTGGGATTGTTATTTATTCCAATATTTCAGATAGTCAAGAAAATGTATGCAAGGGCTATCGTTTATACTGTCAGTTACCTGCTGCTGCTGGTAACAATATTTTTCTGGATATGGGGCTTTCATTACAACAATCCCATTTTAGTTCCTCAGCCTGACTTAGAAAAATATCCAATAAAGAAAGAAACGTTACTGAAAACATTTGACAGAGCAGTTTCCCTCAGAAATATGCTGAGTAACGACAGTATCGCTCCGTTCTGGCAGCCTCCTACCATACAAATGGTAGAAGATTCAGGAAGATACTGGCTGGAAACAGCCATCAGGCTATTGGGAGATGAGCCTACAACAGCATCCAATGCTGTCAGATGGTGGCCCGAAGGATTTATTCTGCGCTGGGGAATTGTAGGCATGTATTTCCCTTTCAGCGGTGAAGCTACAGTGGACAGAGGACTACATTCCATCAGATACCCCAGTACGACCCTGCACGAATGGGCCCACAGCATGGGTTATACCAATGAAGGAGATTGTAATCTCTTGGCGTATATAGCTGCTCAATTCAGCAGTGATCCTTTTATCAGATATTCCGCAGAGATAGAAAGACTCCGGGAGGAAATGTATTTCACTGCTATGCAAAATCCGGCATTATATGACGATGTGATAAAAGATTTACCTCCTGTAATTGAGAAAGATATGATGAATATCAAACATTTTCATTCCAGATATAAAGGTAACATGAGCGATATTGGTAACTGGATCAATGATCAATATCTTAAAACACTCAGCGGAGATAACGGCATTGATGAATATTGGTTATGGGTAATTAAGCTGCATTTAATTGAAGAGAAAAATAAAAATCTGACAGACTTAATACCAATTCCAATTTTAAAATAGTCCAACTATTTTAAAATTTTGGAATGGTTAATGCCGATACAATAGCTGTTTAGGACAATTTGCCAAAGGCAAGATTGGACTATTACAGATATGTAATCGGTATAAGTTAAAAGACAAGGATGAGCAATCTGTACTTTTAACTAAAAACAATACTGACAAATTGTCACAATTAACAAATTACCCCTATCTTTACACCTTATCAAAAAATCAAAGGGTTTCACAACGATGAGTGAAGTACTAATCAAACATGCCAACACGCCATTAGAAGATGACAGACAGGGAGAGATCCTGGAAATGGATGCACCTGTGCAGGCACCCGGCGCTAAATCTTTTTATATTGAGAGCTATGGTTGCCAGATGAATTTCAGCGATAGTGAAATTGTTGCCTCTATCCTGTTTGACAGTGGTTATCAACTGACAAGAGATTTCAGCGATGCGGACTTAATCTTTTTGAATACTTGCTCTATCCGTGAAAAAGCAGAGCAGACAGTCAGAAAAAGATTGACAGACTTCAACAAAATCAAGTCTATCAAACCGGATGTTTTGGTGGGTGTTTTGGGATGTATGGCAGAAAGACTGAAAAAAAATCTTTTGACAGAAGAAAGAATTGTTGATATCGTAGTCGGTCCGGATGCATACAGAACCCTGCCTCAGCTCATCAGCGAAGCAGAAACCGGCCAGAAAGCCGTCAATGTTATTCTTTCCCGTGAGGAAACATATGCTGATATCCAGCCAGTAAGATTAGATAAAAACGGTATTACAGCGTTCGTGTCTATCATGAGAGGCTGCGACAACATGTGCTCATTCTGTGTAGTACCATTCACACGTGGGCGTGAAAGAAGCCGGAATTATCAGTCTATTGTCGAAGAAGCACGCATGCTTTGGGAAAAGGGCTATAAAGAAGTCACTCTTTTGGGACAGAATGTGGATTCCTACAAATGGAAAAACGAAGAAGGAGAAACAGAGGTCAATTTTGCTCAGCTACTGGAGCTCGTTGCTCAGATCAACCCAATGCTGAGAGTAAGATTTTCAACTTCTCACCCCAAAGATATCACAGATGAGGTTTTGCACATGATGGCGAAATACAACAATATCTGTAAATATATCCACTTACCGGTACAATCGGGAAATACAGCTGTACTGGAAAGAATGAACCGTACTTACACCAGAGAATGGTACCTTGAACGTGTAGCAGCTATCAGAAGAATTATCCCTGGCTGCGGTATTTCATCGGATGTGATAGCGGGCTTCTGTGGAGAAACAAACGAAGAACACAATGAAACCGTTTCGTTGATGGAACAGGTTAAATTCGACATGTCTTATATGTTCTACTATTCAGAGCGTCCGGGTACGCTTGCTGCCAGAAAATTTGAAGATGACGTACCTCTGGAAACAAAGAAAATGCGTTTGCAGGAAATCATTGATGCTCAAAACAGACATTCACTGGAAAAAAATCTTGCAGATATCGGTAAAGAGCATATCGTACTGGTGGAAAAACCATCCAAACGCAACGAAGCAGAATACTGCGGAAGAAATGACCAGAATAAAATGGTGGTTTTCCCGATAGAAAATTACAAGCCTGGCGACTATGTAAAAGTTTTGGTAGAACATGCTTCTACTGCAACCTTAATAGGTAAAGTCATAGAAAAAGTAGAAAAACTTTAATCTCCTCCAATGGAATTACAATCCGTCAAACAAAGATTTGGAATCATAGGGCAATCGCCCTCTCTCAATCACGCATTGGAGGTCGCTATTCGTGTTGCACCTACTAATCTGAGCGTGCTGATTACAGGAGAAAGTGGTGTAGGTAAAGAGGTTTTCTCTCAGATCATCCACGCACTCAGCAACAGAAAGCACGAAGGATTTATAGCAGTCAACTGTGGCGCTATTCCTGAAGGAACAATAGATTCAGAGCTTTTTGGCCATGAGAAAGGAGCTTTCACAGGCGCTCAGGACAAACGCAAAGGATATTTTGAAACAGTCAACGGTGGTACTATTTTTTTGGATGAAATCGGAGAAATGCCCATTGGTACACAAGCAAGATTACTGCGTGTGCTGGAATCAGGAGAGTTTATCAAAGTAGGCTCATCTGTTGTACAAAAAACAGATGTAAGAGTTCTGGCCGCTACAAATGTCAATCTTCCTAAGCTGGTACAACAAGGAAAATTCAGGGAAGATTTATACTATCGTCTGAATACAGTGCCTATCAGCGTACCGGCTCTGAGAGAAAGGAAAGAAGATATTCCTGTATTATTCAGGAAGTTCTGTGTAGATTTTTCGGAGAAATACAGAAGCACACCTATACAGCTGACAGATGATGCCCGCCATCTCCTCATACAATACAACTGGCCCGGAAATGTACGCCAACTCAAAAACATAGCGGAGCAGGCCTCAGTGCTGGCCGGGCAAAAGCTCGTAGACATTGCTGAACTGAGAACTTTCCTTCCCCAGGACGGACAGGTTTCTCAGCTACCTGCCTTAGCTAAGGAGAAAGAAGGTGAAGGATTTATGAGCGACAGGGAGATCTTATACAAAATGATCTTTGATATTAAAAACGACCTGAATGAGCTCAAACGATTCGTATGGAGTGCCAGCAGCGGCAATTCGTTGAAATTTGACGAAGAAGTACATCTTCCGAAATTCGATACACCCACTGCTCCTATTCCTGCAAAATTTATTGCAGACCCCAACAATGCAGAAATCACCCCGGTCATTCACAGAGATGATTATCCTACAATTGTAGAAAATCATTCCGTCTATGAAGAGCAGAGTGTAGAACATCCCTTATCGATAGCAGATATGGAAAGAGAACTGATAGACAAAGCTCTCAAAAAACATAAAGGCAAAAGAAAAGATGCAGCAATGGATTTAGGGATCTCAGAACGCACATTGTACAGAAAAATTAAAGAGTATGACATCAATGCGTAGTTTCTTTATGGCAATTTCTGTTGCAGTTCTGAGCATAATAGCATTGACCGGATGTAAAATTTACAAATTCACTGACTCTAGTGTCAATCCCAACATCAAATCTGTTACGATCAATACTATTCCTAATATGGCAGCCATACAGGTTCCAAGTATTGCACCATTACTGGTAGAAAAGCTGCAGACAAGATTTTTGCGTGAAACCAATCTCCGCATGATGCAGGAAGGCGGAGATATAGAGATCAGCGGTGTAATCGTAGATTACTTTATTGATCCGGTTGCCATTACGAATACAGAAACGGTAGCTCAAAACAGATTGACTATTTCCGTAAAAATAGATTTTACGAGTAAAATAGAACCGGAAAAGAACTTTAGTACTACTTTTAGAGAACTGGAAGTGTATGAAGCAACACTGTCTTCTAATACTGTTGATGATCAGATAGCTCCATTGGTTTTGGATAAATTGGTACAGGTAATTTTTAATAAAGCTTTTGTTAACTGGTAAAAATGGCGGATACACTCAACTATATACAATATCTTGAACAGCCCGGACGAATTCCGTCAGCTGACAAAGATTTATTACACAGTTGGGTAAACAAATATCCGGCAATCCCGGTTTTCAGGGTTCTGCTTGCAGCAAAGTATCAATCAGAAAGTCATCCTGACACCGCTTTTTATATTGAGCAGGCCGCTTTTTATGTGCAGGACAGAAAGCAGTTAAAAAATCTGCTTCGTTATTGGCAGCAGCAAATTGAAACCGCTGCAACTGAAACGACAGAGGAAATTACAGCAACTACAGCAGAAGCTATCTCCGAAAATATCATTGAAGAACAACCGCTGGAAGCTACAGATCATACCGAAAACTCTGATGAAGAAAATTCTGAAAAAGATATTTTAACCGAAACAGAAGAGAATGAGCTACAGGAAATCATTCACTCAGGAACAACTTCTGCAGAACAAACCGTAGATACAAATTCCTCTGTTGAAATAGAATCAGTAGAATCTTTTGAAGAGGAAATTACAGAAACAGATATTTATTCTGATCCTGAAGCAGAAGTTGAAGCTGATCACCCGGTTGAAACTGAAATTCAATCTAATGCTGAACAAGAAGTTGATCAAACAGACGTATCATCAAATCAATCAGAATCTTATACTGAAGATATTGAAGTAAAGGTTTCAATTACAGAGGAAGACGATGAGATAGACGAAATCCTTGATCCGGCGATAGATGAACCTATTACAGAAGCTGATGATATCGCATTCCTGAAAACGATCCATAAATACGAAGAGCCTGTTACCGATCTTTCTCAAAAAGATGATTGGGAACTTGAAGCACCCATCTACCTTATTCCTGAAATTTCAGAAAATGAAATTATTGATTCGGGATTAGTCTCTACTGATATTTCATGGTTGACTCCGTGGCTGGAAGAATTCAGCACTCCTGTGTTATCCTCTGCATCAGCAAAAACAATTACGACCGGTGTCATTATAAAAGAAAATATAGTTTCCGAAACAAAAGAAGCCCAGGAAGCTATTTCTGAAAAAGAACCATTATCAGCTCCTGTTACGCAAAATGAAAATCCGCAAAAACAAGGAACACATTCATTTGATGAATGGCTGAGCATTCTGGAACAAAAGAAACAACATTCTGAAGAAGCTCCTGTTTTTGATCTGCCATCACCTGAAGTTTTTGATAAGAAAGAAATTCAGGCAATTGAAGAAAAAGAATTTACCAAAAGCGATATAGAAGCTGCAGAAAAAGAATTCCAGACTGAAGGAGAAGGCTCTGTCCGAAAGCTGGCTGCCGAAAGCGTATCGTTCAAGCAGGATATGGCAACAGAAACTTTGGCCAAATTATATATCCGTCAGGGAAAAATTGATTTAGCAATCAGCATTTATCAAAAATTGATAGAGAAATTTCCGGAAAAAAGTAGTTACTTTGCGGGTCAAATCAATCGTTTAAAATAAAAAAACTCATGTACGTAGTACTTACAGTCCTTTTAATAATCGTTAGCTTATTCATATTAGCTATTGTTTTAGTTCAAAATCCTAAAGGTGGAGGCGCAATGGGTTCAGCCTTTGGTAGTGCAGCATCCAACATCATAGGTGTTCAAAAAGCTGGTGATACATTAGAGCGCCTAACATGGGGAGCAGCTATCTTATTGCTTGTTTTATCAGTTGGATCTACATTCTTTTTACCTAAACAAACAGTTGCTACCAAATCTAAAATGGAAACAGGAAAATCATCATCTTCGGCACCTGTACAAAATAACGCTCCGACATTAAAATTACCTGCAGCTCCGGCAACAGAAGCACCAGCAGCTCCGGCACAATAAAAATCACTCATAAAATATTACACTAAGGTGGACTTTACAAGAGTTCACCTTTTTTAGTTAGGTGAGGAACCGTTCCGAACAGCATTATACAAATACATCCTGTTCGCATATCCTTTGTATACAAATATTGAGCTTTGTGTCTTATTTTAAACAAATGAAATACAGTCCTTTGAAAAAATGTTCAGTTTTACACTAAAGTTTATTAGAAGAGCGACTTACTGAACCAGCCATTTTGCCATATCTTTGTTTGCCGTAGTCCTCTCATTCATCTGACATTGAGTCCCAGAAATCACTATCTAATTTTTTAATTTCTATAGATTGTTCAACTTGCATTCCTAAGCCATAATCATAAATATATTCAGCAAGTTTGATCCCGTCAATTAGCACAACAGTAGTATTTCCATATAGATTTTGAACATATTCAATTGCTCCTTTTGAAAAGTAGGAAGTTGTGATAAAAACTCCTTTATTTGATTGAGCTACCATTAAAGCGCCAACAAATTTTTGAATTTCTTCTCTTCCAATAACGATTTCTCTTTTGTATCGTTTTGCTTGAATATTAATTCTACCAAATCCTAAAATATCTTCTTTAATTACTCCATCGATACCGCCATCATTAGACCTTTTTGTTACTAAACCAGAATCTTTAATTTCTCCACCATAGCCCATTTTTTGCAAAAGCAAAACCACAAGTTTTTCAAATGAAGATGGACTTTTACTTAAAATTGAATTTAATATTTCTTCATAAACTGCGTCACGAATCTTATTAAATGAGTTATAAAGTTTTTCTTGAGGGGTTAAATTTTCTGTTTTACTTTCTACCAAATCAACTGGAGATACTTCCAGTTCCTTTTTTTGCCTGTAACTTTTTTGAACTTCTTTTTCGACAAAAGTTGTTAGCTTTTCCGGCGTTTGCAGAAGCTGTTTCCCTTTTGAACTTATTTTAAATAATCCTCTTCCAGGTTTATCTAATAAACCAGCCATATTCAAATAACTTAATGCCCAGGAAATTCTATCATAAAAAATATGTCCATTCCCAGATGGATAAATTTCATTAATTTCATCGCTGGTTAGTGAAAATTCAGTAGCAATAGGTTCGATAAAATCTTTCAATTTTAAGACTCTTCCGTCAGATAAAATTTTCAAAACAGGCAGCTGGATTTCGTTGTATTTTGGTATTGCCATTTGTTTGAAGATTACAGCTTACATCAGCATATGCGCAATATTGAGTAAACTCAATGTTAGAAAAGCACTGAAGATATGCTTTTTTGACATCTTGGGATATTTTAAATGTAAAAAATCCTCTCTTCTTAAACCAGCTAAATCGTTGAAGTATAGCATTTGAACTATAACGTTCAACCCAAAGAATGCAAGCAACTCCCCTTTTACCAGAAGCTCAGCCAGTGGCAGATAAAGTGGAGTCTCGTATGAATAGCCACGGGTTTGAAACTGTGGAGATGAAAACAGACGAAACGATTGCCCGTCCGGCCGTCATAAAATACCGGACGAATATCAAATCTTTTTTAAATCCTACAGCGCTTTTTTAAAACCGGGAGTAATATTGTACCTTTGCGCCCAAATCAAAATCAAGGATATGCCGTTACGTGCCGGAATAGTAGGTCTGCCAAATGTAGGAAAGTCAACGCTTTTTAACGCTGTGAGCAACAGTGCCAAAGCCCAGGCTTCTAACTATAGATTCTGTACTATTGAACCAAATGTAGGTTTGGTGGACGTACCGGACGAAAGAATGAGCAAGCTGGCCGAGCTGGTCAATCCTAACAGATTGGTACCTACTCAGATAGAGCTGGTAGATATTGCCGGTCTGGTCAAAGGTGCGAGCAAAGGCGAAGGTCTCGGAAATAAATTTCTGGGAAATATCCGTGAAGTCGACGCTATCATTCATGTCATCAGATGTTTTGAAGATGATAATATTCTGCGTGAAGAAGGTGCGATAAATCCTGTAGGCGACAAAGAAATCATCGAAACGGAGTTGCAGTTCAAAGATCTCGAAAGTGTCGAGAAAAAAATGCAGAAAACCGAGAAGCAGGCTAAATCCGGAGATGCTAAGATCAAAGCTGAATATGAGGTATTAACTCGTGTCAAAAATCATCTTTTAGAAGGTAAAAATGTTCTGGCACTGGGACTTTCCAAAGAAGAAAGAGTAGCGATTGCTGATCTTTTCCTTTTGACAGAAAAACCGATTCTGTACGTAGCCAATGTAGACGAAAAATCTATCCTGACCGGTAATAAATATTCTGATGCCCTGAAAGCTGCCGTAGAAGCTGAAGGTGCTCAGCTGATCATACTCAATAATTCCATCGAAGCACAAATCACTGAAATGGAAGATCCTGATGACAAACAAATGTTCTTAGATGAATATGGTTTGACAGAACCGGGTTTAAACAGGCTCATTCAGTCTACATACAGATTACTGAATCTCATCACTTATTTCACTGCCGGAGTACAGGAAGTGAGAGCATGGACAATAGACCGTGGCTGGAAAGCTCCGCAGGCTGCAGGTGTTATCCACTCTGATTTTGAGAAAGGTTTTATCAAAGCAGAGGTGATCGCTTATAATGACTACGTGCAATATGGTTCTGAATCTGCTTGCCGGGACTCCGGAAAATTACGCATAGAAGGCAAGGAATACATCGTGAAAGACGGCGATGTAATGCATTTCAGGTTTAATGTGTAAGGATTGTTGATTTTAGATTGGCGATTGTTGATTTTTTGCAAGTCAGAAAGCAGCAAAATCCAATACAGCAATGGAAGCTAATCTTCTCCATTCATACTCAAAAGTCTATAAACTGACGACTAACAACTGTCTATTGATTACTATACATTAGTAACGCTATTTTAATCTTTGAACTTCTTTGTAATGATTCTATTTTATTTAATTTCGTAATGCTTTTTGAACATCGTAGAGAAGCAAATATTTTATGATACAAACTGATATATGCATCATTGGCGCAGGCCCGGTGGGTTTGTTTGCCATATTTGAGGCAGGCTTGCTAAAAATGCGCTGCCATTTAATAGACTATCTTCCCCAGGTTGGAGGTCAGTTGTCAGAAATTTACCCTAAAAAACCTATTTACGATATACCCGGTTACCCTACTGTCTTAGCGCAGGAGCTGGTAGACAATCTGATGGAGCAAGCCAAACCTTTCGACCCTACATTTACTTTAGGAGAAAGAGTGGAAACCATTCAGCGTCAGGAAGACGGCAGCTTTATCGTAGAAGGTCATGAAGGCACTCAAATCAGCGCAAAAGTGATCTGTATTGCAGGTGGCTTAGGTTGTTTTGAGCCAAGAAAACCGGATTTAAGCAACCTGGTGGACTTTGAAAACAAAGGTGTAGATTATATCGTCAAAGATCCTGAAAAATACAGAGGAAAACGTGTAGTAATTGCAGGTGGCGGAGACTCCGCTTTGGACTGGGCAATGTACCTTGCTGACGTATGTTCAGAAATTTCTCTGGTACACAGAGGAGAAACTTTCAGAGGAGCACCGGATTCTGCTGAAAAAGTAAAAAAATTAGACGAAGAAGGAAAACTGAGATTATTCCTCAACTCTAACGTAACGGCTTTATCAGGTGATGACGAATTAAAATCTGTCACTATTGCTACAAAAGGAGCTGATGATACAGAGGTTGCAGTGGATTATTTCCTGCCGCTTTTCGGTTTGAGCCCTAAATTAGGCCCTATCGCTAACTGGGGTTTGAGCATCGATAAAAATGCTATCAATGTAGATACCAGAGACTACTCTACAGGTGTACCGGGTATCTATGCCATCGGTGATATCAACAACTATGCAGGTAAATTGAAATTGATTTTGTGCGGATTCCACGAGGCGGCTTTGATGTGCCACAGCGCATACGAAATTGTGAATCCTAACAAGAAAGCAAGCTTAAAATATACAACTGTAAACGGTATCCAAACTTTCTGATACAATTATGGAAAGCATAAAAGTATTCATCCAGAACTTAGATATGACGGAGAGTGAAGTAGAAATTCCATTGGGGGTTTCTATGAATCTGATGGAAATTCTTAAAGGCGAAGGTTATCCTATCGAAGCCGTATGTGGTGGAATGGCGCTTTGTGCTACATGTCGTGTAGAAGTGTTGAATTCAGACGAACTGGAATTGGACGAGGCCAATGACAATGAGCTGGACATGTTGGAATCTTTACCAAGCTGCTCTGACAACAGCAGATTAACTTGTCAGTTACAAATCAGTGAAAAGCTTCACAACCTGAAAATTAAATTTCCGGAAGAAGTTTACGCATAAGGTTTTTTAAACCTGAAAATTATGGAAGGGAAGGTTATCGGAAGAAATTCCGGTAACCTTTTTTTATTTAAAAACATGGGCAATACCACCATAAAATGGTAAACAATTGACGGGATTTTATGCATGGAAAATGAAAAACAAAGCAAACTCTCACTGAATAAAATATCTTTAATACAAATTTTCAAACGGTCGTTATGAAATTACTACTACATATCTCCTTATTTTTTTTGCTCTTTCCGGCATTTCTACAGGCACAAAATCAATTTACAGTACAGGGGAATGTCAAAGATTCCGAAACAGGTGAAGAACTGATCGGCGTCAATATATTTGTAGAAGGTCAGAAAGCAAGAGGTACTGTTTCTGATTTTGATGGAAATTATACACTGAACGTCGCAGACTCTTCTATTCTCGTTTTTAAATATCTCGGATATTACGAAGTCAAACATCTCATACGTTCCAGTCAGACTTTGGATGTTTCTTTGAAACCCGAAAGCATAGAGTTAAACACGGTTGTCGTCAGCGCATCCCGCAAGCAGGAAAAACTGCTGGATGCACCCTCCTCTATTTCTGTCATAAGCAGCCAGACCATCGCTAATAAAGCCGGAGTCAATGCATTGGACCATCTCAAAAATGTTTCCGGTGTACACATCAATAAAAGTGGCATTCAGGGTGGAAATCCATCCGTAAGAGGGTTCAACGGATACTACTCCAATGATCTGATGACACTGGTAGACAACAGGATCGCCTCTCTCCCATCTTTAAGGCTCAACGCATATAATATGATTCCTACAGATAACGATGATATGGCACGAATAGAAGTCCTGAGAGGTCCTGCATCCGCATTGTATGGACCTAATACAGTCAATGGAGTCATCCATATCATCACTAAATCCCCTATTGATGACCAGGAAACAAAAGTCGCTTTCGGAGTTGGGTTCAGGTCCTATATTCCCGATACATTGATTTCAAAAGACAATCCCAATCCCAGATTTGACAACAGATCACTCACTGACAGAGGAATTTTTACAGTTAGTTTCAGACATGCTGATACGATCAGAACCACAAAGAAAAGAGGTGTCAGAATGGGTTATAAAATTTCCGCAAAAGTTTTCAAAGGATTGGACTGGAAATACAGTGATCCCAGCGAACCAATAAAAATCATCCGGTTCCTGCCGACTGCTGAAGGACCTAAAAATCTTTTACGTGACAGAACTATTGATCCGACAGGAAAAGGTACAGAAGTCAATAACAGAAGAGATGAACGCATCAAAAAAATCAGCATGGACGGCAGATTTGATTTCAGGTTCAAAAAAGAGATCGATCTTGTTTTAGCCGGGGGTATCAACGATTATTCCGGTGTGGATATGACTCCTATTGGTGCTATGCAGAACCAAAACTGGAAATATTACTACACCCAGGCGAGAATGACCTGGAAAAATTTCTTTGCTCAGGTGTATATGAACGGCAATAATGCCGGAGATACTTATTACGTACCTACAGGAGGTATCTATAAAGACAGATCCAAATTCTACGGTACTCAGGTACAACACAGCTCAACCCTATGGAAAAAGCTCAACCTGATATATGGCGCTGATGCATTCATGTACCGTCCGGACACAGAATATACTTTGCACGGAAGAAACGAAGACAATGACAACATCACTGAAGTAGGCTCCTACCTTCAGGCAACTTATGATCTGCATCCGAGAGTACAGATACTTGCAGCAACCAGAGTGGATTACGGTACGCAGCTGGAAAAAGCTACTGTATCTCCACGCGCAGCATTTATTTACAAACCGGGTACTGGTCAGAATTTCAGATTCGTCTTCAATAAAGCATACAGAACTGCCGGCCCGAGCGCTTATTTTGTGGATGTGGCTCAGGCAACTATCCCGACAGATATCTCAGTAAGAGCATTAGGCACTCCCAATTCAGGATTTCAATACAGCTTTGCCAGCAATCCATACTATGACGGACAGGTATTGCCACAATTCAGATCTCCTTATGGCAATGACAGAAATGCATATTATAATGTAGGCGATCCCAACTTCAATAATACAGGTTGGCAGGGAATCCTTTCTGCTATCAAAGAGCAGTTCATGACACAATTCCCCAATATGCCGGACAACCCGCTGATCACCTCTTTGATTGACAAGCTGATTGCAGATTTGACACCTGCAACTATTCCTTCTTCTATTCCGCAAGTAGTAAGAGATCTCAATTCCACCACCAGAAGCTTTGTGGAATCCGACTGGAGAAATATCAAGGATATTCAGGGATTAAAACCGATGACTGCATACAATTACGAAATAGGTTACAAAGGATTGATTGCCAAAATGTTTTCTTTATCCATAGATGTATACAGAACCGATTTCAAAAATTATGTAGCTCCGGTGACATTTGTAACACCAGCTGTTATGTTTGACGCGGATGCGTTGCTGGAATATGTTGGTCCTGAAATCAGCCAGAGATTCAATGCATCCTCCAATGCACTGTATAAAACATTATTGACCGGCTTATTAGATAAAAATTCAAAATTCGGCGGCAATAATAACGGCACAGGCGAGGATGAGCTGATGGCTCTCTTCAGAACTGCAGTCAGCAATCTTCCTATAGGAATTATCAATCCACAGCAGGCGGATGGCCCGGAAATGCTTTTAGTCACCAGAAATATCGGCGATGTTACTTTATACGGCATGGATCTGGGAATGGCAGTTTATCTTTCACCCGAGCTGAGCATCAATGCCAATTATTCCTTTGTAGACAAAGATTCTATCAGTGTTCCTGGAGCTCAGTACGGCTACGTAGCACTCAATGCACCTAAGCACAAAGTCAATTCAGGAGTGAACTATCTGATCAAAAAAATCGGATTGAATGTAGGCGCAAGATTCCAGTGGATGGCAGGTTTCCCTGTCAACTCAGGAAATTTTACAGGAAGAGTGGAACCTTATCATGACATCGATCTGGATTTATCCTGGACACCGCCTTTCCACGACAAGCTGAACGCAACGCTTTCTGTACAAAATATCTACAATAATAAGCACCAGTTTTTCATTGGCTCACCGGTCATTGGCTCTATGGCATTGTTGCGATTGAGCTATGAGCTGAGATAACATTAAATCTTTTACTAAATAGACACAAGGTTGATAAGTATAAATTTTCAATTAATTAAAGAAGGTCTGGTATGTATAGCATTCTGACAGAGTTCAATCAAAAATTATTGAACTGTACTATGTTAGAATGTCATGCATAAAGTATTTAAAGATGATTAAATGCTCAGAATCAATAATAAAATCATTGCTAAAAGAAGTCATTATCTAATCATCACACCTCTTCTATTTACCAAAGGGATATCAGTAAAAAACTGCTCATCAATACTGTCTGCCACAAATACTACTTTTTTATCCAATAATTGGCGATTCATAAAAAAGCTGATCAGGAATTCATTATTCAGAGAACGAACTTCATCGGGAATCTCTTCGATAATACAAAATGAATTTGCAGGAATATCACCCAACATCCATCTGAGTGTTGCCGTCTCTTTAGACACTCCCTTATATTCACCGAATCCCCGGCTGCTGACCATGACAGTTTCCAGTGGTTCAGTTCCCTGATTGATTAAGTAGACAGTCCACATATCATCTTCAGCTCCATTAGGCGTAACTGCGATGATGATAGATTCTATTCTGTTAAAATTGATATCTTTTAGCATGGATTCTCTTCTTTTAAAATTGTAGCGCCTAATATTTCCCGAAAGTGATACAAAAACCTTTTAAAAACTTCTTTTTGCTCAATTGTTCTGTTTAATTCTTTCTGCATGGAAGTCACACTTTTTCCGGCAATACCACACGGAATTATATGATTAAAATAGCTTAAATCAGTATTAATGTTCAATGCCAATCCGTGCATGGATACCCATCTGCTTGTACGTACGCCCAATGCACATATTTTACGGGCTTTCTCAGGAATATCACTATCCAGCCAGACGCCGGTTTCTCCTTCGCTCCTGCCGGCTCTAATTCCATACTCTGCAAGCACTCTTATCACAGCTTCTTCCAATAATCTCATATATTTTTTGAGATCAGTAAAAAATTGCTCCAGGTCCAAAACCGGATAAATCACCATTTGTCCCGGCCCGTGATAAGTGATATCACCTCCACGATTGTTCCGGTAAAATTCTATTTCATTTTGTTGTAAAAAGTCTTCACTTACCAGCAAATTTTCAATTTTACCGCTCTTGCCGATCGTGTATACGGATGGATGCTCTACGCATAAAAGATAATTAGGCCCCGAATAAGAGCCTAATTCCATTTTTGATTGTATAATTTGTTGAAACAACTGATCCTGATATTGCCATGCTTCCTCGTATCGCATGACTCCCAGCTGTTTCACTATGATATTTCTCACTGTAGCGGATTTTCTGCCAGTTTATTTTTCAATGAGTTAATGACTTCTATTTCTATCGCATCTACATCATTCATTTCAGACAGATAGTATGAAATCCAGTCACAAACATGAATCAGATAAAAGCTTCTCTCTATATCGGAATTCCCTTTTGAAAAAAGTTCTAAAACAGTATCAGTATAGTTGGAAACTACATTTTTAGTAAAAGCTATACGCTCCTGGTTTCTGTCAAAATCATTGTTGTTTCTCAGAAAAATCACAGAAACATTATCGTGTTTTTTTCTCCAACCCACCAACTCATTGTGGTTCATCTCCGGCACTACATGATGCCAGCAAAGCATCTTGGCATTTTCGTTGATCTGTTGTCTGAATCTGATAGCCACTCCTTCAAAGCTTGCATCAGAATATATGGCAGGGATAGTACCATGCAATCTGGCAGCCAGTTCTTTCGCTAGCTTTTTAATTTCTTCCTGCTCAGTTTCCAGGCGCTGAATCGTATTGGAAAGGCTTTGCTTAAAACCATCCTGAATTAACTCAAGATTAAACAAGGTGTATAATAATTGTACAAAAGATAACGCAAAACATGCTCTTGGCGGCATACCTCCATCTATCTGAATGTAGTCTATCTTATGAATTTCAGCGTATTCTTTTACCAGACCACCAGATGTAATACAGACAATATGAGCATTCTGTTTAAATGCCTGCATCATTGCAGAAATCGTCTCTTCGGTATTTCCGGAATATGAAGATACTATCACCAGAGTACTCTCATTTACAAAAGCAGGAATATGATAATCTTTATTGATAATAATCGGAACTCCTAAATCATCTCTTAGTATATTGGATAAAATTGTACCGCCTATTCCAGACCCACCTAACCCGGACAACAAAATATTACGCACAGGTATTTTAACTTTTTTCAACTTAGCGGATTCTCCAATAGAAACAGCTCTTTTTATCTGTTCAGTAAATCCGGTGATATAAGCATCCATCTTCAGCATTAATTAGGTGATTTTCTACAAAAAAACGAAAAATATTGGCAATAGTTAAAATTTATCCAGCCGATTTTCATAAATTATTTAAAGATGAAAAATCAATTAGGTAAAGAAGGAGAAGACAGGGCAATTGCTTTCCTCAAAGCAAAAGATTATCTGGTATTGTCTACTAATTGGCGTTCAGGTCATTACGAAATAGATATTATTGCAAAAGATCAGGACACACTCGTTATAGCAGAAGTAAAAACCCGGAGTACTGACACTTTTGGCCACCCGGGAGAATTTGTTAAATCTAAAAAACACAGCAACTTATTCAAAGCTGCAGAAGAATATATTGAAGCCTGTAATTACTCAGGTGAGGTCCGGTTTGATATCATTGCTGTTTACTTGGACGAGAACGAATGGCAGATAGACCATATCATTGATGCTTTTTATCCTAATTGAGCCCTGACTTTCCGCACAACATCCCAGATCACAATCCCTGCACATACACTGATGTTCAACGAATGCTTGGTTCCCCACTGAGGCACTTCTATGCATCCATCTGCCAATGCTAAAGCCTCCTCTGACACTCCGCTCACTTCATTACCAAAAACCAAAGCTATCTTCTCTCCTTTTTCTACCTGAAAATCTATCAGCGAAACTGAATTTTCCACCTGCTCTACTGCAAAAACTTTAAATCCTTCATTTTTCAGTTGATCAATACTTTCAGTAACTGTCTCAAAACCCTTCCATGACACAGTATCAGTAGAACCCAGTGCAGATTTCAGAATATCTCTGTGTGGTGGCTGAGGCGAATATCCGCAGATATGTATCGCTTCGATCAGAAAGGCATCAGACGTCCTGAATACTGATCCTACATTCAAACCACTGCGTACATTGTCCAAAACGATCACTACCGGCAACTTTTCCGCATCTTTAAAAGATGCTGTGGATAATCTACCCAGTTCATTCATAGAGAGTTTGCGCATAAGTCCTATTTTTAACGTTTCACGCAAATTTATAAAAAGGTTTATCGTTTTGACAAAGAGTTCTACACCGAAAGAGACCCCGCTCATGGGACAATACAACAGGATAAAAGCACAACATCCCGATGCTATCCTTTTGTTCAGAGTGGGAGATTTTTATGAAACATTTCATTCAGATGCTGTAAAAACGGCTCAGGCTCTCGGAATTGTACTGACTAAAAGAGCGAATGGTTCTGCTTCTGAAATGGAACTGGCCGGCTTTCCCTACCACTCTCTGGAAACATATCTGCCGAAATTAGTCAAAGCCGGGTATCGGGTCGCCATCTGCGAGCAGCTGGAAGATCCTAAAATGACAAAAACCATTGTCAAAAGAGGTGTTACAGAGCTCATTACTCCTGGAGTTGCTGTCAATGACAAAATCCTCGACCACAAAAGCAATAACTTCTTAGCTTCTGTATATTTCGATAAAAGCAATGCTATAGGAATTTCATTTATCGATATCTCTACCGGAGAATTTCTTATCGCTCACGGAGATGATCAATATATCGATAAGCTTTTGCAAAGCTTTGCTCCTTCTGAAATTATCTTCGCAAAACAGCATCAGAAAAAATTCAAAGAAATATTCGGCCACAAACATTATACCTATGCACTGGAAGACTGGATCTATCAGGCTGATTATCTGAATGAAAAGCTACTCAATCACTTTGATGTCAAAACGCTCAAAGGTTTCGGTATAGAGGATTGTCCGCTGGGAATTATGGCAGCCGGTGCAACAATGCAATACCTTTCAGATGCAGAACAAAAAAATCTGCAGCACGTCCATCAGATCTCCAGAATCGAAAAAGATGAATTCGTATGGTTAGACAGATTTACCGCAAGAAATCTGGAACTGATCCATTCGAATCATGCGGATGGAACAAGCTTACTGGATATCATGGATCATACTGTCAGCCCTATGGGCGCGAGAATGCTCAAAAGATGGGCGGCAACTCCGCTCAAGCAGATTCAGGGCATACAGGAACGCCTGAATGCAGTAGAGCATATCATTAAGGACCAGGACTTTTACCATCATCTGGTACAAAAAATCAAAGAAATCGGAGATCTGGAAAGATTGATCGCAAAAGTACCTTTGGGAAAAATCAATCCAAGAGAAATGTTGCAGATGCACAGAGCGCTGTCAGCATTACCTTTCATCAAATCTATCTGTGAAAAATCTCCGGCTAAAACTTTTCAGGACTATGCCCACAAAATACAGCTCTGTACTGAACTGAACCAGAAAATTGCCCAGACTATCCATGAGGAAGCTCCTGTGGTAGTTCAGAAAGGAAATGTCATCAAAGAAGGTATCAATGAGGATCTGGATCAATTGAAACGTCTGTCCAAAAACGGGAAGGATTATCTTTTAGAACTACAAAATGCTGAAAGTCAGCGAACAGGCATCTCTTCGTTAAAAATCGGCTTTAATAATGTGTTTGGTTATTTCCTGGAAGTAAGGAACACTCATAAGGACAAAGTTCCTGACACCTGGATCAGAAAGCAAACTACTACCAATGCAGAAAGGTACATCACTGCCGAGCTCAAAGAGTATGAAGAAAAAATCCTGGGTGCTGAAGAAAAAATTCTCGCTCTGGAAATCAAAATCTTTGAAGAGCTCGTCAGAGAAGTCAATCAATATCTGCAACCTATTCTGCTCAATGCCCAGATCATTGCGAGACTCGATTGTTTACAATCCTTTGCTACAATAGCTGTCAAAAACAACTATCACAAACCGGTCGTCAATAACAGCAATGCTCTGAAAATTACAGCAGGCCGACATCCGGTTATTGAGCAGCAGCTTGCTTTGGGTGAGCAATATATTCCGAACGATGTCTATCTGGATGACGAGACTCAGCAAATCATGATCATTACCGGTCCGAATATGGCGGGTAAGTCAGCTCTTTTGAGACAGACTGCACTCATCGTACTCATGGCTCAAATGGGAAGCTTTGTTCCGGCAGATGCTGCAGAAATCGGTATTGTGGACAAGGTTTTCACCCGTGTGGGTGCAAGCGACAATATCTCTCAGGGCGAATCTACTTTCATGGTAGAAATGATAGAAGCAGCGAGCATTCTGAATAATATTTCACCTAAAAGTTTAGTGCTGCTGGATGAAATTGGTCGGGGGACCAGTACTTATGACGGAATTTCCATAGCATGGGCATTGGTAGAATATCTGCACAATCATCCTTCGGCAAAAGGCAAAACCATGTTTGCAACACACTATCATGAACTGAATGAGCTGACTAATCAATGGAAAAGAGTCAAAAATTTCAACGTGTCAGTCAAGGAAAGCGGTAAAAAAGTCATCTTCCTCCGCAAGCTGGTAGAAGGTGGCAGCGAACATAGCTTTGGTATTCACGTAGCGAAAATGGCAGGAATGCCAAATGAAGTGGTCAAACGTGCCAATCAGATCCTGAAAGAGCTGGAATCCAAAAGTATTTCCAGTGATATAAAAGAAAAGCTGCAGCAAGCCAAACAACCGGATTACCAGCTGAATATTTTTTCCATGGATGACCCGAGATTATTCAAGCTCAAAGAAATTCTGGAACAGGTAGATATCAATACGCTGACTCCCGTAGAAGCTTTGCTGAAGCTGGATGAAATGAGGAAGTTGTTATAATACTAAAAGCCACAGATTCACAGATCATACTTATTCACTGGTATATGTGGCTTTTATTCTTTATAAAGCTGATTCTTCTTTATGGATTAGTAGAAAAAACTCCGGTCTGATTGATCAAAGCACGACGGTTCATTTTCAATACATCCAGAACCAACTCAGCAAAATCTTCCGGCTGTAATACTTTTTCAGGATTTCCATCAGTGATTTTTAATCCTTTCATAGTTAAATCCGTAGCAATAGTACTCGGTAATAAAGTCGTCACCCGTACATTCTGCTTTCTCAATTCCTGCAACATAGATTCTGACAATGCTATCAATCCGGCCTTGGATGCTGAATATGCAGAAGTATTGATACTTCCTTTCAACCCGGCTGTTGAAGATACGTTCAAAATATCTCCTTCTCCGGAAGCTACAATATGAGGTACTGCAAATTTTGCCACGTAGTAAGCTCCCAAAAGATTGACCTGAATGATACGTTCCCACTCGTCTGTTTCCATTTGCTGCACAGAACCAAATCCTGCTATTCCTGCATTATTGATCAAAATATTCAATCCGCCCAACTCTTTCACTACAGCTTCTATCCCTTCTTTCACAGCTCCTTTATCTGCTACATCAAATACGGCATAAGTTCCTCTTATTCCGTAAGATTGAATTTCAGCTACGACTTCTTTCAGTGTTGTTTCATGTGTACCTGTAATGGCCACATGAACTCCTTCCTTAGCCAGATGCAATGCTATTGATTTCCCTAAACCTCTGCTTCCGCCTGTTATTAATGCGGTTTTACCTTTTAAACTGATCATTGTAAATATTACTTTTTCAAAGCAACAGCAAAAGACAATAAGTGTTTGGCTAAAAATTCAGGTTGTACAATTTTTATCTATTAAATCCTGTTTTGTAGATTGTATGTTCTTCGTAAAACGTCTGTTCAAAACAAACAATAATTATGGGAAAGACAATTGGAATATTTGCTGCAATCCTGATGATATCAGTAACAGCTTGCAGTGTGTCTTTGAAAAATTTGAACAGTACCACTTAAAAGAAACGCCTCCCAATTGTATCAAAATCTCAGAAAACTTTTATGCAGATATAACAGAAACAACCAATCAACATTACAGAGAATTTTTGTCTTGGACGCAACTTGTTTTCGGGGAAAGCTCCCCGGAAGCAAAAGCTAATACTCCGGACACTTTGATACAAATGAGAGAACCGAAATATGGAGAGCCGTACTACCCAACTTATTTCAGATTTCCGGCATACAGCAATTATCCAGTAGTTGGAGTTAGTCAGAAGCAGGCAAAAGCTTATGCCCGATGGCGTTCTGACAGAGTATTTGAAATGTACCTGATTAAATACGGTATCATTGTTTGGGAATCAAATCAAACTCCGGAAAATTATTTTACGATAGAAAGATTTTTCAACGGAGAAATCAAAAAAATCAAAGATGTTCCTGTTCGCTTCTATCCTCACTATAGATTACCCACTGCCAAAGAATCTGAAGTATTAGTGAATTATTACGACTCTATCAATAAATCAGTATTCCCGGATTATCCATTAAATTGCATGAGATATTACAAGGACACATCTTCGCAATCGAGTGAGCTCCTGATCAGCTGGATTTATAAAGACTGTCTGTCTAGACGTCCTAAAGACAAACTTTTTAATATCAGAGGTAATGTCAGCGAATGGAACGAAGAAGAAAATTTCGTATCAGGCGGTAGCTGGAAAGATGAAAAATATAGAACTCAGATAACCGACACTACGACAGAATTATCTGTTGCATGGATTGGGTTCAGAAATGTTTTCGAGTGGAAAGAATGGAATAAATAATTCAACCTAATATACTTCGAGACTCATACTTTATATTAATTCTTTTCAATAAAAAGCCCCAACACTTATGTCAGGGCTTTGATATCTATACATTGATCAGTGCTAAAATGCTCTCATCCACTTGAGCAGCTCGTCATTTTCAACTTTGGTGCCGACTGAGATTCTTACACAACCTTCACACAAAGGAGTCGTATTTCTGTTGCGGACTACCACATTGTGTTCAGTCAGATATTCATACAATCCATTTGGGTCATTGACTTCTATCAAAATAAAATTTGCGTGCGTAGGATGTACCTTTTTCACATAACTCAACTCATTAAAAGCTGCTATCAAACGAGCATTTTCTTCCATGATGGTTTGAGCCATCTGTAACTTTCCGGATTCATTCTGTAATGCTTTCAAAGCTGCTTCCTGGGCCAGAATACTCACGTTATAAGGCGGCTTAATCGCTGTAAGAATTCTGATGATTTCTACTGAAGCAAAAGCCATTCCTACACGGATCCCCGCCATTCCCCACGCTTTGGAGAGCGTCTGCATCACCAGAACATTCGGATATTTCTCAAGTTTGGTAATCCATGAAGCCGCAGGAGCAAAATCTATATACGCCTCATCGATCACTACCAATCCGTTAAAGGATTCTACCAGTCGGGTAATATCTTCTTCAAGCAATAGATTTCCTGTAGGATTGTTGGGATTACAGATGAAAATCATCTTTGTATGAGCATCTATTGCGTCCAGCACCTTATCGGTCTGCAACTGATAATCAGCAGTCAGCATGACTTCTTTCAAAGTTACATTATTGAGGTTAGCAGAAGTTTCATACATCCCATAAGTAGGCGGGCAAACGATGACGTTATCAGTACCCGGTTCGCAAAATGCTCTGAACAGCAAATCTATCGCTTCATCCGAGCCATTTCCGACAAAAATCTGATCCGTAGGAAGGCCTTTGATGCGGGAAATTTCTTTTTTGACCTGAGTCTGTATCGGGTCAGGATATCGGTTTAAAGCTCCGCCGGAAGCAGAACCCAACGGATTTTCATTTGCATCTAAAAATATAGCTTCTGCCCCGGTATATTCTGTTCTGGCAGATGAATACGCCTTGAATTTTCTTAAGTGCGGGCGTAATAATTGTTGTATATCGAAAGACATTATTTTAGTTTTTATTTTTCAAAAATGGCGCAATTACTAAAAGCTCATAATAAGTACCTGCTCCTTTTGTAGCCGAAGATTTGAAAATATTCTTTTCTACTCATTCACCTGCTATTTCTATTTCTTGCTTATTCTTTTTCCGGTTGAATATTAATTTTCCAATACCCTCCAAAAGTGCCTCCCTCTCTGATAATCATACCTGCTTTTTTCAATTTAGCAATATGCTTTTCTACTATACGTGTGGATTTACCAAGAAGTGCTGCCATTTGCTCTGCTGTATATTTGGGATTAGCATTTATTAAATTCAATATCTCAATGGTCTCTTCCCGTCCCTTTTCCGACCACTTTCCGATCACTTCACGATCACTTTCCGACCACTTTCCGATTACTTTCCGACCACTTTCCGATTTAATATAAGGCTCCCCTTTGGGTTCAGCAACACTAGTAGAATAATTAATTTTATTTTTATAAATCGTCACCAACATTCCTCCTTGAAACTCTTCCATTTTCGGCTCCGGCAGACCGGCTGTTTTGAAAGCATTATAAATTTTTGCGATACCACTACCCCAGGAATCTATCAAGCCTCCTTTGAAACAAACCTCAGCTATCAGTGTATTCCTTGGAAATGAAGAGTGAAATCCTTTTAATTTTTCTATGCTTAGATTTTGTGCCAATTCACCATCATTCCAAAAAGTAATTTTATCATCATATACACGTATCTGTGTATGCACACCCATATAATTGCGGTGAACAAGAGCATTCAGTATAATTTCTCTAAGTGCTGCTGTGGGATATTCGGGGGTTTCAATACGATACATTCCCTCAAATGAAACTTGCCTGATGATAAACTTGTGAAGAATTTGTTCCAAAACCTGTTGTTGCAATATCACTAAATTACCTTCTTCACTTTCATGAAATATCAAATCAACATCATCTTTACCAAAACGACCAATCCGGACAAATGTACTCTGAAAAAATCTACCGGGGTCTTTACCAAATAAAATCAGAGCGGCACGTTTCAGTTGTCCATTTTCAACAAGACGTAGTTTATCAAAAATCTCAGCTGTCGTCAAACCTTCCACATTTGGCAAACGTCCTTTTTCTCTTGACATGACTAAAAACGCATTGAATGTTTTTTCATCAATATCATCAAAAGTAGCACGTGGTTCTACTACATCATCCCAAGTTTTACCTGATTTTTTGAGTAAAAACTCATTCAGTGAAGCTCCTGTTAATTCCTGCTTGGTGCTTCCACTACGATAATAATATCTGCCACGCAATGAAACCGGAACTGAATAGGGATGTACAACAATCTCAATAAAATACTTTGTATTCTCCTCGTGTAAATTCACTTCTGTAGCGATTCCCATTACATTTCGAATTTTATTGGGAATCTCATCCATGAGTTTTTTGTAATCATCTATGCCTACTACATTGCCATTATCATCTTTACCGATAAAAATCACACCGCCCTGTGCATTTGCAAAGCCACAAACCCATTTCAGATAGTCGTCGTGCCAACTACTTTTGTATTCTATATTCTGTTGCTCAGGCATAGTGAATCAATTACAAAATTACTATAGATATAACACAATTTAATCAAACAACCATCAATAGTGTTCCTATCTAACTCAAAGAGTTCAATCTCAGCGTCACAGCATTTTTGTGCGCATCCAATTCCTCTGCTGCTGCCATTTTCTCGATAACTCCACCTATATTTTTCAAACCTTCGGAAGAAATTTTCTGAAAAGTCACCTTTTTGACAAAGGTATCCAAGGACACACCACTGTAAGCTCTCGCATAACCATTGGTCGGCAATGTATGATTGGTACCCGAAGCATAATCCCCTGCTGATTCAGGTGTGAGATGTCCCAAAAATACAGAACCGGCATTGGTCACCTGCTCTGCTAAAGATTCAGGATTTTCTACCTGGAGAATCAAGTGCTCAGGAGCATAAACATTGCTCATAGCCATCGCTTCATCCAAATCTTTTACCAAAATGAGCTTACTGTTTTCCAATGCTTTAGATGCAAAATTGGCTCTCGAAAGTTCTGCGAGTTGCTCCTCCACAGCCATCTCTACCTGATCTAACAGATCTTCATCATCTGTAAACAATATCACCTGACTGTCATTGCCATGTTCTGCCTGAGATAATAAATCCGCAGCAATAAACGCAGGATTAGCAGTTTTATCAGCTATCACAGCTACTTCAGAAGGGCCTGCAGGCATATCTATCGCTACTCCGAATTTCATAGCCAGCTGTTTGGCAGCCATTACATATTGATTGCCAGGACCAAAAATCTTATACACCCTGGGAACGGATACAGTACCGAATGTCATTGCAGCAATAGCTTGTGCCCCTCCCGATTTAAAAACTCTGTGAACTCCGGTAAGCTTTGCAGCATACAGAATTGCAGGGTGTATTTTACCTTGTTTGTCAGGTGGAGAGCACAATATCACTTCTTTGCATCCTGCCAGTCTTGCCGGAATCGCCAGCATCAGTACGGTAGAAAACAAAGGAGCTGTTCCTCCCGGAATGTACAACCCTACTTTTTCTATTCCGATAGATTTCCTCCAGCAGAATACTCCTGGTTGAGTTTCCACCACAGGCTCATCATGATGCTGTTGCGCGTGGAATTTTTCTATATTAGCAGCAGCAGATTGTATAGCAGCCTTCAAATCATCTCCTACCAAAGTAGCAGCCTCATCCCATTCTTGTTCAGATATTTCCAACGCATCTAACTCTATCCCGTCAAAGGTCGCAGCAAATGCTTTCAGCGCAGCATCACCTTCCTCCGCCACGCGATCCATGATGGGAATCACACGTTTCTCAATATCTTCCAGCGACATCACCGGACGTGCCAAAATCTCTTCCCATTGTGACACAGCCGGATTCAATATCTTTTTCATGGCTGATTAATAGATGAGTTTTTCAATCGGCATAATCAGGATACCTTCTGCACCGGCAGCTTTAATCTGTTCGATTTTCTCCCAAAAGTCCTGCTCATTGATAACAGAGTGAATGGAGCTCCATCCCGGTCTTACCAAAGTTTGTACGGTAGGACTGCTCAACCCCGGCAATAAAGAGATGATCTGTTCCAGACTGTCGTTGGGCGCATTGAGCATGATGTATTTATTTTTTTTCGCCTTGCGGACAGCTGTCATTCTGAACATGAATTTTTCCAGAATTTCACGTTTTGCATCCGAAAGATTTTTATTGCTGACCATTACAGCCTCTGAAGAAAAGATTTGCTCTACTTCTTTCAATCCATTGCTCAACAAAGTACTGCCTGTACTTACGATATCACAGATACCTTCTGCCAGACCAATGCTCGGTGCTATCTCCACAGAACCGCTGATTTCATGTATATCTGCTTTTACACCTTTTTCTGCAAGATAGCTTCCTAAAAGCTTCGGATAAGATGTTGCTATCGCTTTCCCATCCAGATCTTCGATACCGTTATAAGGAACTCCCCTCTGAATAGCAATAGAAAGTCTGCATCTTCCAAAACCTAATCTGGTTACTAAATCGACTTCTTTGCCAGATTCCACAAGGACATTTTCTCCCACAATACCGATATCAGCCACGCCATCTTCGACATAGCCTGGAATATCATCGTCTCTCAGAAACAATATTTCGATAGGGAAATCATAAGCCGCTGTCATCAGACGTCCGGCGCTATTAGGAAAACTGATATCACACTCGTCTATCAGCTCAAGAGATTTTTCACTCAGTCTACCCTTTTTCTGGATAGCCAGTTTTAATTTTTCCATGCTTTACAAATTTAGCCAATCACAACAGAATTCCTGTTGATTTTTAGGCTATTTGAATGAATAAATTTTAAATAATAGTTTAGAAAATTACTATTTCAGTAAGAAATAAGATTTTTTCTTAAGAATTCGGTCAAAACAAACCTACTACTGGTCTAAATAATGTACACTTCCCCTCACGAGGAATGATGAAAGAAGCTTGTATGGAACAATACTGCGTACATTGAGTGCGAAGATAAGAGTTTTTTATTTGCAGAGTAATTATATTCATTATTTACAGCGAAAAAACATTCTCTCTAAAAGATGAAGTTTGTCAAATATCTGATGGGTAAGAATATTTTGACTTCATCCTGCTAACCTCATATCAAAGTCCGTGGCTCTCAAATATTTCATGCTTATTCCTGACATATACTGCTACAGGCTGAAATTGATCTATATCAAAATTCGGAATCTCTAAAGTCAATTCAGTAGGATAAGGATGATCCCTATAGAAGAAAAAAACTGTCGTCTCTCCTGTTTTTCCGTTAAATGGCAACATTTTTATCAGAGCTTCATAATTTGCCGATGCCGTATCTCCTACTGTATAAGCATAATACTGATAAATTCCGCCCTGATTGTTTTCGTTGCGGATATAAGCCACCTTTTCAAATTCACCGGGAATATTCTTGATATTATCCAGATGAAAAAACTGGTATACCACTATCACCAGAATGACCATCACTGTCACCAGCCATATCCATGTACTGCGTTTCATCATACTATTATTCCAAAGATTTTATACCGCATCATTGTCAGCATATTCTGAACGATATCCTGCAACAGCATAATAAATCAGATATAACCAACATGGTATCATGATCAAAAAACCCAGTTTTTTAACACCCAACAGATCTCCGACAACAGGCATGAGTGGCGGTATCACTGCACCCCCGACTATCATCATCACCAAAATCGCTGAAGCCATCTTTGTATGACGACCTAACCCATTCAATGCCAAAGGCCAGATAACAGGCCACATGGCAGACTGAGACAAACCCAGTAAGGCAAAAGATCCTACCGCCACATACCCGCTTGTATTCATAGCTATAGTTAACAAAAAAATACTCAATACTGATGTCAGGATCAAAGCCGGACGCTGTCTGATCACATTAGGAATTAACACGATAGACAAAAAATAACCTGCCAGCATCGCAATAGCTGTGTAGCTTGCAAATTTGGATGCTATCTGTTTGGTGAAACCCAAACCGATTCCAAAATCCGTAAATGCATCGTAGCTGATCACCTCCGCTCCTACGTAAAAGAAAATCGCCAGTGCTCCCAGCACCAGATTTTTATGTCCTAATGCACTGGAAGCAGTTTTAGTGCCTGCCTGCACTTCATTCTCCGTTTCTTTTGGTTCGGGAAGATGGATAAACAACAACAAAAGTCCCAATAGCGCAAATGCTCCTGCTATTATCATATACGGGTGGATCACCTTATTCGCCAGTATCTGTAAAGTTTCCGCTTTTTGTATCTCATTCATTGCCGGAAGGGATGCTTCCAACGCATCTATATTGTCGAGAAATAAAAATCCTAAAAGATACACAGCACAGAACCCGGCCAGCTTATTACAAATACCCATGATACTGATCCGTTGGGCCGCACTCTCTATCGGCCCCAGTATTGTCACATAAGGATTGGAAGCGGTCTGCAATAATGCCAATCCCGTTCCTATCACAAACAATCCTCCCAGAAATAATGGATAACTGATCATATTCGCAGCAGGAATAAACATCAGCGCGCCTATAGCCATCACAAAAAGTCCTATTGACATGCCTTTTTTGAATCCGACTTGTTTCAGAATGTAAGAGCTGGGAACAGACATAAAAAAGTATGCTGCAAAAAAAGCTGTGGTCACCAGATAAGATTCAGTTGCAGTCAACTGACAAGCGGTTCTCAGATATGGGATCAGCTGACTATTGGCCCAGGTAATAAAACCAAAAATAAAGAACAGAATTCCTATAATAGTAATGGGAAAAATGTAGGAAGTTGATTTTTGTTGTTGCATAAATGTGCTTAAAATCTATACGGTAATGGTGAAATTGTATCTATCTTAAACATAGTACATTTTTGAAAAAATTTTCAGATTGTTATTTTATATTTTTTTGGGGGCCACAACAAGAACTAACAAACAGAAAGGATGACCACAGAACCGGAAAATAACTCATTGCTCCACAATTTAGCTTTTGATGAATAAATTCTAATGGCAATCACCCAACAAAAAAGGGAGACAGTATGTCCCCCTTTTCCAAAAACCAATAACTAACACTATATGAAAAAAACCGGCTGATTACTCAGCAGTTTCAGTCTTTACTTCAGCTACTACTTCATCAGAAGATTTTTTAGCAGCATTTTTGAACTCTTCAATTTTAGGAGCAACAATAGATTTTAATTTCTCTACGTTTCTGTTGAAAGATGATGCAATTTCATTACCGAAAAATGCTACTTCACCTTTTACATCGCTAACGATTTCATTTTTGTTGAATCCTTTTGCTTTTAAAGCTGCGAATCTTTCCTGATAAGAAACAAAAGCTGTTTTTTGCAATTCGATTTCTTCTTTAGCAGCAGAAACTACTTCTGTAATTGTATTGTTTACCTGCTCTTTAGCTACTTCTACATTTTGTTTAGCACCGCCAACGAATGTATTGATTGTTCCTTGTAGTTTTTCTTGAAATTTCATAACCATGTATTTTTTTCTATCGTACCACAAAGATACTCCACCAGCATGCAATCAATTGAAATTCTTTGGTTATCAAAGCATAAATTAAAAATGCAATCAATATGAAAACACGGTTAAAATAATATGAACTTTCACATTGAGGTAACAAAAAACTGTGCTTTGTTAAGAGAATAAAAAAACAATGTCAAAAAGAAAAATCCATTAGTTAGCTCACTAATATTATGCAAGCATTCAATTCTGATCTTTCCAGAAAAAATATTTGCTATTTTTCGTAATCCCAGCTAACATTGTTCATCTGTCCGGAGATCCACCTCTGACGCTTCCTGACATACGGACCGGGGCTTTTTGCAGAATATCTTTTAGGAGAAGGCAAAATAGCTGCTACCAGTGCTGCTTCAGATTTATTGATCTTGTCTGCACTTTTTCCAAAGTATGCCTGTGACGCAGCTTCTACACCATAAATGCCATTTCCCATCTCTGCTATATTCAGGTAAACTTCCATAATGCGTTTTTTACCCCAGATGATTTCAATCAGCACAGTAAAATATGCTTCGAGCCCTTTACGTACCCATGAGCGGCCTTGCCACAGAAATGCATTTTTGGCAGTCTGTTGCGAAATCGTACTTCCGCCTTTTAACTTTTTTGAGTTTTTGGAATTGCTCTCAAAAGCCTTTTTTATTGCTTCTACATCAAAGCCCGAATGATCATTGAATTTCTGATCCTCAGAAGCTATGACAGCTTTTACATACTGCGGTGAAATCTTCGAAATAGATTTCCAGTCTTTTGACCAGATTACGGGATCCTCAGAACCAATATTTGCAATGCTATTCATTATCATAGTCGCCGTAAGTGGTACAGGTATAAATTTATATACCACAACCCAGATAACGGAAATCAACAAAAAGCTGACAAACAACTTTAATAACAGATGAAAGAATCTTTTGAGCATAATTGAGTGGCTCCAACAGGAATCGAACCTGTATTTAAAGTTTAGGAAACTTCCGTTCTATCCATTGAACTATGGAGCCTTTACAGACATTTATATCTTAGGGCAAGACAAAAGAATTAAATTCTTCTGAATTTACAAAACCCAAAAATACTTTCAGGATTAACAAATAGTATTCTGTCCTGCTTATCCCTACCCGATATCTCACAAATCTAAGGTTGGCTTATAATATAAAGCTTTTATATCATTTTGGTATTCCCGAAAGCAACGGAACAATCGCCCATCTGATCGGATACGCACACAATAATCTGAAAGATAAAATCAATCCGGACTTCACTTAATTGATTGCTTTCACTAATTCTTTTCGGGAATTTCTGATTTTAATGAATAAAGAAAATGACATATAATCTCCTTTAGATCAGAAAGTTTGATAAATTTATTACTCATAAAGCATCAGGCACTTTATAGTATGTATAATTTTTTTTATCTCTTAACTAAAACAATTACAAGATCAATTTATGAAATGGCAAGGTAGAAGACAAAGCGGGAATGTCGAGGACAGAAGAGGCATGGGAACCGGTACGAAAGCAATTGCGGGAGGTGGTATTTTAGGTATCATTATATTGCTTTTGAGCATTTTCGGAGGAGAAACAGGTCAGCAATTAGCACCTGTATTACAGGAAATTCAGCAAAACACTCAGGTACAAAATTCTACTCAAAGAGAACTAACACCTGAAGAAATAGAGCTGGGTAATTTTGTTTCTACAGTTTTTGCAGACACAGAGGATATCTGGCATAAGATTTTTCAACAAAATGGCATGCAGTATCAAGAGCCGGGCATGGTTTTATTTACCGGCCAGGTAAGTACCGGATGCGGAAATGCATCATCAGCGGTAGGTCCGTTTTATTGTCCTGCAGATCAGAAAGTGTATATGGATCTTGACTTCTTTGAAGAGCTAAAGAGCAGATTTGGCGCACAAGGCGGAGATTTCGCTATTGCTTATGTGATCGCACATGAAGTAGGACATCACATTCAAACTGTGCTGGGTATCAGTCAGAAGGTACAGCAGATGAAGCAAGGGCGGAACGAGGTGGAGGTCAATAAACTTACAGTCAGACAAGAGCTGCAGGCTGATTTCTATGCAGGAGTCTGGGCTCATTATATTGAGCAATATATTGAAGAAGGTGATATTGACGAAGCGCTGAGTGCTGCTCATGCGGTCGGTGATGATGCTATCCAAAAAAGAGTTCAGGGTCATGTTGTCCCGGACGCTTTTACCCATGGCACTTCAGAGCAACGCAAAAAGTGGTTTATGAAAGGTTACAACTCAGGAGATATTCGCCAGGGAGATACTTTCGGTACGAATAATTTATAAAAGATTCTCCTTTACCTAATTGAAAAAATAAGGGCAGGATTCTCGCTGAATCCTGCCCTTATTTTACTATTCCTTTATGATTCTTTCCGTAAGGTTTATAATTCAAAAACAGATCTGATACGATCTACGTAGTCAAGCTTTTCCCATGTAAAGAATTCTACTTTTTTATTTTCAAAAAGTCTGCTTTCTACTTTTTTACCGTTTTTCTCTTCAATAGAAACATAAGCAGTTTCTACATCCTGCTCATAAGATGGACGTCCCATGTGACCATAAGCCGCAGTAGCAGAATAGATAGGATTTTTCAGCTTCAGTCTTTCAATCAGTGCCTTTGGCTTGAACTCATCTTTAAAGGCTGTAATGATTTTATCAGAAATCTGGCCATCTGTGAGTTTCACCTTAGCAGTTCTGAAAGTATTCACATTGATAGAGATAGGCTCTGCTACTCCGATTGCATAAGATAATTGTACTAATACCTGATCTGCAATGCCAGCCGCTACCAGATTTTTAGCCATGTGACGTGCCGCATAAGCCGCTGATCTGTCTACTTTACTTGGATCTTTCCCGGAGAATGCTCCTCCTCCGTGTGCGCCACGACCTCCGTATGTATCTACAATGATTTTTCTTCCTGTAAGACCGGAATCTCCATGTGGTCCGCCGATGATAAATACTCCTGTTGGATTGATATAATATTTGATTTCTTCGTTGAAAAGCTTGTGTACTCTCTTCGGAAGGCGTTTTTTCACTGCAGGAATTAAATACTTTAAAATATCTTCTCTGATTTTCACCTGCATCTGAGCTTCAACGCTTGCTTTTTCAGCAGGAGTTGCCGGCTTCAAAAAGTCATCATGTTGCGTAGAAACTACAATGGTATCAATTCTTAAAGCACGGTGCTTCTCATCGTATTCAATGGTCACCTGTGATTTGGCATCCGGACGAAGATATTTCATCAATTTGCCTTCTTTTCTGATCCTGGCAAGCTCTTCTACCAAAAGGTGAGAAATTTCCAGTGTCAAAGGCATATAATTATCCGACTCATTGGATGCATATCCGAACATCATACCCTGATCTCCTGCTCCCTGCTCTTTGTCATTCCCTTCATCCACTCCCTGAGCAATGTCAGGAGACTGATTATGCAATGCAGAAATTACGGCACAGGAATTGGCCGAAAACATATACTCATCTTTAGTATAACCTATCTTACGGATAGCTTGTCTAGCAACTTCTTGTACATCTACATAAGCATTGGTAGTAATTTCTCCGGCCAACGTGACCAGACCTGTTGTAACCAGTGTTTCACAAGCCACTCTGGAATCAGGATCTTGTGCTAACATTGCATCCAGAATTGCGTCAGATATCTGATCTGCGACTTTATCCGGATGTCCTTCTGAAACAGATTCAGAGGTAAAATAATATGGCATTGTTTCTTTCTTATTTATTTTAAAAATCCGAATATCTTATTTTACAATAGTTTTTACAACTAATTGTTCTCCAAAATATCCGGTTAATTCATCTCCAATTTGCACTGCTCCTACTCCTGCTGGCGTACCTGTATAAATCAGGTCGCCCTGCTGAAGTGTAAAATATTGCGACACGAAGCTAATAATTTTGTCAATGGAAAATAGCATCATGGATGTATTACCTGACTGAACCTGCGTCTCATTTTTATAAATTTTAAAAGAATAATTCCCTTCAGCATCTGTCAGCGTTTCTTTAGCATAAAAATTCCCCACAGATGCAGCTCCATCAAATGATTTAGCCAATTCCCATGGCAGGCCTTTACTCTTCAATTTATTCTGTACATCTCTGGCAGTAAAATCAAATCCAAGACTAAGCTCTGAATAATATTTATGGGCAAATTTTTCCTGTATCTTTTTACCGTTTTTTGAAATTTTCACGACCAGCTCTCCTTCATAATGCAAGTCTTTAGTAAAATCAGGATAATAAAGGGCTTCTTCTGATTTAATCAAAGCTGTCGGTGCTTTCATGAATATTACCGGCTCATCCGGCACCTCATTCTGAAGTTCTTTGGCATGTTCTACATAATTCCTTCCTACACAAAAAATCTTCATACACTATTTATTATTGTAATTTGACATTGTATTCGCTAATCCTGCAGTGCAAAATGATTGACAGATATCTATTGCGACTCCTATCCTTTCTCCCAATGCCTCTTTTTGCTGCAGCGTCCATTTTCCCAGCACATAGTCTACTTGTCTGCCTTTAGCAAAATCATTCCCGATTCCAAACCTCAAACGTGCGTATTGGTTGGACTGCAGCTCAGCATCTATACTTTTGAGCCCATTATGTCCTCCGTCGCTTCCTTTACCTCTCAAACGCAATGCTCCGAAATCCAATGCCAGGTCATCTACAATCACAAGCACATTTTCAATAGGAATTTTCAGCTCGTTCATCCAGTATTTGACAGCTTTGCCACTAAGATTCATATAGGTAGTAGGCATGATAAAATATAATTGCCTGCCTTTGAAAGTAGTCTGAGCTACTGCCGCATGTCGCTTCACATCAAAAGTAAATCCGGCTTCTATAGCCCATTGAATCAGCACATCAAAACCGATATTATGGCGGGTATGTACATAATCCTGTCCGATATTACCAAGACCTACTATCAGGTATTTCATAGATGTGTAAAGATAAGATTTTAGTCAGAAGTCAAAGAAATGGTTAGTTTAAAGTTTATTTTGCTGGAGATTTTTTGCCCACAAACCACGGACGACATACGACCGTTTCCTCAGTCACCGGTAAATTGTACTTTTCTCTCGATACTCAGTACCCAATACCTGATACCCTAATTATATCAAATCATCAAATGAAGCTACTCCTATAAATCTGGTGGAAATAAATCCCTCTGCATATTCAGCGCCGATCGGTCGTCCCATTTCTTTCATCCGGGCAAATATAAAATCAAAGAAATCTTCTCCCGAAATAGGCGTTGACGGCTCTTTGGAAGACGGGTCGAAAAACTGTGTTTTGAAAGCTTTGATTGCTGCTATCTTTTTATCTGTATATCCGGTGACATCCACTACAAAATCCGGTTTGAGATAATAATCCTGTATGTAGTGATATACTGCTTTGGGCCGCCACGCAGTCTGAGGTGCACCATCTAAAGAGGTTTCTATCTTAGGCAATCCTGATAAGAAGCAGGCATCAGAAACCAATTTTCCGGCTCTGCCATGATCCGGATGGCGATCTGCAGGCGCATTAGCTAAAACTATTTTGGGCTGATAATTGCGGATCATTTTGATGATCTCCGACAAATGCTCTTCATCATGAACAAAAAAACCATCTCTGAATCCGAGATTCACTCTATCGTGAATGCCTAAAATTTCCGATGATTTTGCAGATTCTTCCATACGGGTTTCAGCAGTACCTCTGGTACCCAGCTCACCACGTGTCAGATCAACGATAGCCACTTTTTTACCAGAGTCAATGTGCTTGCACAAAGTCGCTGAACAACACAGCTCTATATCATCCGGATGTGCAGCAAATGCCAGAATATCTACTTTCATTGAGCCAACAATTTCTGTATTGCTTTTTTGACTTTAGGTGCTGTCGGTTTGGTAATGGTCAGGAAGTAATCTGCTACATGACCGTCTTTATCTACCAGGTATTTCTGAAAATTCCATACTGGAGCCAGATTAACTTTTCCGTTCAGCTTTTTATCTGTCAGAAATTTGAAGACCTCATGTTGCTCAGCACCTTTTTTAACGTGTACTTTTTCCGTAATAGGAAAGCTTACACCGTAATTAATCTGACAAAACTCCTGAGCTCCTTCACTGGAATTAGGTTCCTGTCCGCCAAATTCATTAGACGGCATCCCAATAATTTCCAAACCCTTGTCTTTGTATTCCTGATAAAGCTCTTCCAGCCCTTCAAACTGGGGAGTAAAACCACATTTGCTTGCTGTATTGACTACCAGGACTACCTTGCCTTTGTATTGCGCCAGGTCAATTTCCTTTCCTTTTGCGCTTTTTATCCTGTACTGGTGGAGTGAATTGCTCATTTTGTATTTCTTCTTTTATACCATCTCTTTGATAGACCTTGTCAAGATACTGAACATATTTTTCAATTTCCTTATCTACGCCATTGGGGTCATATTTCATTTTGAGATCCTGATCATAGAATTTGCCCAGTAAATTCCACCATCCGGCAGAAAAACCGTTCTTATATCCTTTAATCAATTCGTACACTGTTTTGTTCGTTTCGCGGTAAACTAATTTTGTCAGCATCTGTCCCTGTATACGTGTCAGATCTTTTACATCATCTGTAAACTGCTTTTTCAACAGATTTTCCATTTCTCCGATGTACTTTTTACGCTTACGGTTCTTATCTATTGCTGCTAGCTCTTTCTCTATCTGATCCACAATATGAGAAATCCTCAAAGCGTACGGATAAACTTTTCTGAGGTACATCTTATCTCTGGAGCTAAGTCCCAGATTTTTAGGTGGCGCAATAGCATTGATTTCTACAGGCTCCAGTGTATAGCCCATAAAAATTGTATCTGTCAGCTTTATATCAGGAATGGTAATAGGCTTGAATGTGGTATCCTGAGCATAAATCTGCACAGTCATCATCCAACACAACATCATTATTATTCTTTTCATCACTCACATATTACAAATGTCAAGCCTGATTTTTCAAGATATGAGACACAAGAGCCAAGATTCAAGACTTTAGATGAAAGACCATTTTCGTGGTTCAAAGTTTAAGGTTTAAAGTTTGCTAACGCAATGCCTTTGTCAAAAACCTTAAACAAAAAGAACTCTAAACTTTAAACAAAACCAGCTTAGTGCAACAATGCACCTACATATCTTTCTGCATCAAGAGCAGCCATACATCCGCTACCTGCAGCAGTCACTGCCTGACGATATTGATTATCCTGTACATCCCCGCTGGCAAATACACCTACTACATTTGTTTTGGTTGTACCTGGTTTTGTAAGAATATATCCCTGCGCATCCATATCCAGATAAGGTTTGAATACATCTGAATTTGGCGTATGTCCGATAGCAACAAAAAATCCGTGTATTGCTACAATTTCCGTTTCACCCGTCAGGTTATTTTTAATTCTTACAGCTTCTACCTGACTCTCGCCAATCACTTCATCAGTTTCAGAATTCCAGTAGATTTTGATATTAGGAGCTTTGAGCACTCTGTCCTGCATCACTTTAGAAGCACGCATTTCACCTCTTCTCACGATCATGTGTACTTCTGTACAAAGATTGGCCAGATACAAAGCTTCTTCACAAGCTGTATCTCCTGCTCCTACAATAGCAACAGGCTTATTTCTGTAAAAAAATCCATCACATACAGCGCAGGCACTTACACCTCTGCCATTCAATCTTTGCTCAGAGGGTATTCCCAGCCATTTAGCAGAAGCACCGGTAGCAATAATTACACTGTAGGCATGAATTTCTTTATCTCCGTCAATCCATACTTTGTGTACCGGACCTGTAAAATCTACTTTTGTAGCCAATCCGAATCTGATGTCTGTACCCATTCTCTCTGCCTGAGCTCTGAAATGTTCCATCATTTCAGGACCTTGGACTCCATTCGTATATCCCGGAAAATTTTCCACATCAGTAGTCTGCATCAGCTGACCTCCCATTTCCATACCTGTGTATAATACAGGTTTCATATTAGCACGTGCAGCATAAATAGCTGCTGTATATCCTGCAGGACCTGAACCGATGATCAGGCACTGTACTTTTTCTATTTCACTCATTGACAATTTACTTTTGTCTTGATTTTTCCAATAATAAATGATGCAGCTCTACGACCTGAGAGACCAGACTGGATGTACCATCGTTATAGATGATGTGATCCACCAGCTCCATCTTTTTCTCTTCAGGCATCTGCTTATCCATTCTTGCGATGACCGACTGGCGGTCAATTTTATCCCTGTCCATCGTCCTGCGGATTCTTTCATCTGACGGGGCATAAATCAGGATATTAAAATCCATGTTTTTATATCCGCCGGTTTCAAAAAGTATAGCCGCTTCGTGAACAGTATATGGCTTCGGCACCTGCTCCTCTGCCCACTGAACTGAATCTCTCCACAATGCCGGATGAACGATACTGTTTAGAATATTCAGTTTCTCAGGCTGATTGAAAACTACTGAAGCCAGATAATCTCTGTTGAGCTGACCATCCCAAAGATAGGCAATGTCACCAAAGGCTTCTTTGACCTTTTGCTTGACTTCCGCACTGTTCGTCATGAGCCATTTAGCTTTCTGGTCAGAATTATATACGGGCACACCCAACACTTTAAACATCTGGGCTATCAATGTTTTACCGGCTCCGATTCCTCCTGTCAGACCTACTTTGTACATAGTCAAAGATTTTATGCTGTAGGATATGCAGCTTTGGTCATATCCAAAGAAATTGCTGACTTATCAATTTTGATATTTGTATTGATAGCAATTTCCAGAACCACTACCGGATTATCAGGAGTCACTTGCGTAATAGTACCATGAATACCGGAAATCGTCACAATTTTATCTCCTTTTTTTAATTCATCTACCCATGCACGTTGGTCTTTCGCTTTCTTTTGTTGCGGACGGATCATAAAGAAATACATCACTGCAAACATTCCCACCATGAAAATTAAAGGTGTAAAAGAACTGGCGCCACCTCCTGCCTGTAGAAAAAATAAAGTGTTCATTATTATAATTATCTGTTTTGTTTAAAAATACAATTATTTGGAAATATGGTTCATTTTTTAGAATTATGTTTTTGTGTTGGGTACTGAGACGGCAACAATTTTGCACTCCCCATTTTCAACTTTCCATTCTCAATTTGAAATTTAATGCAAACCTCTTCCTGTTTTGACAATAATACCGCTTTTAGTCATCTCCTTCATCATTCTGTCCAATACGCCGTTGACAAAATCTTTGCTTTTTGGCGAGCTGTAATCTTTTGCGATGTCGATGTATTCATTCATCGTCACCTTTAACGGAATAGATGGAAAATCAGTAAACTCTGTCAATGCCATTCTGATCATGATTAAATCTACCACAGCAATCCTGTCCATTTCCCAGTTTTTAAGATATGGCTCGATTTCCTCTGTGAGTGTATCTTTTGACTGAATGACTTTTTCAAAAAGCTTATCTGCAAATTCACTCAGCTCGAGCAGTTTACCTTTAACAGAATTTTTATCTACGTGAAGCTTGACTGAATCTTTGCTCTTTTTGATCACTTCTCTCACCGCTCCGACGACAAACTCAGCATCATCTTCCCATGACGGAAAAACTTCCTCCACGTGCTCCAGAAACATATCATCTGTAAGCATCAGCTCATTGAAAATGTGCTCAATGATTTTTCTGTCCTGTTCTGCATCAAACTCCGCATCTGAAGAAATATAGGCTTTATACTCAGGGGCTTCTATCATCAGCTTGTACAAGTGAGATTTGACTGTATCTTCCAGATGATTGGCCAACCCGGTCTTTTTCAGCTCTTTTTGAAAATCTTCATCATGATTCAGACTCTGTATCAATACGTTAGATAAGATTTTTGTGCTGTAATTTTTATCTTCTTCTGTAGGTAAAAATTTAGATGCTTTGATTCTTGAAACTGTATCTACTTCGTTGGCTACCTCACGGATAGCATATAAAAGGTAGATATACAAATCTTTTACTGAATGGATGTTGGATTGTAACGACTTACGGAAGGTTGCAGGTAATGCATCTTCTGAACGTTCATAGCCATAAACGGCTTGCATTACTTTCACACGTACACTACGTCTGCTGATCATACTTTATAGGAACTATTTGGACTGCAAATGTAAGACTTCCTCAGCATATTCACTACTGCCAAGGTTTACAAATCCTTAATTCTTGATAATATTTGCCCAATCAATGAACGGTTAACTGTTAGCCGCAGACAATTTTGAAACCTGATTTTTCAGATATCTCTAATGATTGTACTTTACCGGATTTGCCCCTTTCCCCTGCATATCCACTTTTCAGTAGTCAGCTTCTCTAAAGCAAAAGGTCCTCTGGCATGTAATTTCTGTGTTGAGATACCTATTTCAGCTCCCAGACCGAAAACTCCACCATCAGTAAATCTTGTAGATGCATTGACATACACAGCCGCAGCGTCTACTTCCTGTAAAAAGCGTTCTGCTAATTGCGGATCGTTGGTCACAATAGCTTCTGAGTGTTTGGACGAAAATTCCTGAATATGCTCGAGTGCTTCTCTGATTCCGTTCAGTACTTTTACAGAACATTTCTGATCAAGATATTCCATACCGAAATTTTCAGGAGCTGCATGTTTCAGGTTTTGATGTCCGGCTGCTTTCAAAATGGCATAGGATTTTTCGTCTGCAAAAACTTCTACATTGAACTCATTAAACCCGATTACCAATTTGGGTAAAAATTCACCTGCGATCTGCTCATCCACCAAAACTGTATCCAGTGAATTACAAACGCTCGGTCTGTGTGTTTTAGCATTTACAACTATACGTGCTGCTGCATATGTATCAGCTGTTGCTTCTACATAAGTATGACAAACTCCGGCACCGGTTTCAATAACAGGCACTTTAGAATGTATTCTTACAAAATTTATCAATTCCTGTGAGCCTCTCGGAATAATGATATCTACATATTTTTCAGCTTCCAGCAATTCTTTCACAAATTTTCTGTCTACAGGTAATAGCTGTACGATATCTTTTGAAAGTCCTTTATCTTCCAAAACCTCATGAATGAGCTTCACTAAAACCAGATTTGTGAATTCCGCATCAGAACCTCCACGCAGAATCACTGCATTTCCTGATTTCAGACACAATGATGCCACATCTATCGTCACATTGGGTCTGGATTCATAAATCACACCGACTACTCCCAGCGGAACACTGATTTTCTGAATTTTCAAACCTTTATCTGTAGTGTACTCATACAGTAACTTTTGTGTAGGATCAGCAAGATCTGCTACTTCATTCAGACTTGTTGCCAGATCAGCTATTCTTGCAGGAGTCAGCAGCAACCTGTCTTTTTTGGGGTTTGTATCCTCCATACGAACGAGATCTTTTTGATTTTCTGTCAAAATATCTGTTTCAAACTGAGTCAGCTTTATTGCAATCGCTCTCAATAAATCCTGACGTTCTGCATCTGATAACAATCTCAATTGCACTGATGCTTTTCTGGTGGCCTGTAAAGAAGATAAAATACTGTCCATAAAAAAATAGATATAGGTATAGACAAAATCAAAATAGCTAATTACATTTGACTAACTGTTTATAGTTATGAAAAAAGTCAAAATTATTACCTTATTAATATTTGCTCTACTTATTAGTTTAGCTCCGGTAAAGTTAATGAGTTTAGGCAAGAAAGTTGAGCTCGAAATTCTTCAGCCACTACTTTTAAAGAAAGATGCTGCCAGTTTAAAGGGCATTAAAATCGGATTTTATGGAACATCCTGTATTACGGTGTCCTATAAAGGAAAAACCTTTTTAAACGATCCTTTTTTCAGTAACCCGAACTATTACCAGCTCATGACCGGAAAATATGAAGACAGAAGTGCTGTCATTCAACCGGCATTAAATAAATTAGACAGTATCAGCATGGTGACGATTACACATGGTCATTATGATCATTGTATGGATCTGCCTTATTTCGACAGTAAATATGAGTATGATGCAAAATTCATTTCCAGCTCCAGCACCTTAAGGGCTTTATCTCCCTGGATAAAAGACAAAAAGAACTGGAGGCAATATCACATTGAAAGAATGGCACAAAACAACTGGATATACAGCCAGGATAAAAATTTCAGAGTTTATCCTGTCAAAAGCACTCATCAGGCTCACATAGGCAAAAACATCAAGCTCTTCTCCGGAAGCTATGAGATTCCGCTCAATCTGACTCCGGGCCCTGTATGGCAATGGCTGGAAGGTGGCACTTACAGCTATCTGCTGGATGTAATGGACGGTGATAATATCGCCTCACGACTGCTGATTATTTCAGGTGAAGTACCAGATGAGAGCCTGGAATTGCTTGCTCAGCTACAGAAAGAAAAGCAGATAGATATTATGTTCACCCCTTTCTGGCACAAAGAGAAATCCGGAGAAGCATTTGAAACATCCTATAGCAAATTACACCCTAAGCAAGTTATCTTCCATCACTGGAATAACTTTTTTAAAGATCCGGAGAAACCATTGCAATCCATCCGTTCTTCCAATATTGAAGACGAAGTAAAAGAGAAACGAGCAGAAGGCTACCCAGTAGCGATCATGCTTCCTTTCAGCGAGATCACTATTTAATCTTCAGCAGGATCTTCCGAAGGAATTTCAATACCTTGCTTGAGCTGGTGATTGGCACAGATATATACTGTTCCCGGAAATTTATCGATCAGCTGATAGTTGTGTGTCGCCATGATTACAGGAGTACCCAGCTCCTTATTGATATTGAACAATAGATTCATGATATCATCCGTCGTTTTCGGATCCAAATTTCCTGTAGGCTCATCAGCCAGGATGATTTTCGGATCATTGAGCAGAGCTCTCGCCACTACTACTCTTTGCTGTTCCCCGCCACTCAGCTGATAAGGCATTTTTTTGTTTTTAGCACTTAGGTTAACCAGAGCCAGCATATCATTGATCTTTGACTGTATCAGCGCTTTTTCTTTCCATCCGGTAGCTTCCAGGACAAACCGAAGATTTTCTTCTATATTTCTGTCAGTCAACAGCTGAAAATCCTGAAAGACTATGCCTATTTTTCTTCTCAAATGTGGCACATCTGAACTTTTGAGATTATTCAGATCATATCCTGCAATGGTAGCTATTTCTGCACTTTGTAAATCCAGGTCACCGTACAAAGTTTTCAGAAATGAACTTTTACCGCTGCCTGTACGACCTATGATATAAATAAAATCCCTTCTCTTAACTTCAAGATTTACGTCTCTTAATACATGTGCGTCATTTTGATGCACTTGCATATTTTTAAAATTTGCTACTAAATGGTCTGAAATCATTGGTCAATAGTCTTGTTTTAAAATTACAAATTCTGATAACACTTTAATCTTTTAGTTTTAAACAATGATGGAATAATATGCCTGAAAATAGAAATGGCAACTACGCATTTCCGCAATTGCCACATTCATCTTTTCATCTGTAACGTCTAAAAAATACCTACTAAAATATCTTTTTCCGATTACCGGATTTCCACACTAACAACTATAATTAATAACATTATAAATAAAAACCTATCACATTAGGCAAAATTACTATAATTAGTTTTATTTTCAAAGTGAATTTCAGGTGAAAATAAAAGTATCATCCAAACATCATTAATCATACGATTATCTTTCACAACTAAAACAATATCATTTTCTTAAAACCTATTTCAATTTAAATAAGCACCATAATCATATATCAATAAATCATAATCTATCATACACAATAATTAGCTCAACATTCAACATATTTATTCAATATGTATAGAATATTCATATTTTATTTTTTACTGATTTTATCACAATTCCAGGAAGTAAATATTTCTTCTACCAAGGTTCCGGATTTACACAACAATTTCAGCTATGAGCAACTTTATTTAATACTAACCGATGGTTTTTATCTATTCATCAGAGTCAGGAGAAATAACGCTTCTGTTTTTACATATAATTTTTATTTTTGCCTTTCCGTTTTGGCTCCATAGTATAATGGATATTACGCAGGTTTCCGGAGCCTGATATTCAGGTTCGATTCCTGATGGGGCCACAAACTTTCAGGGGATTTTTCAATTCCTGTAACAAAGTGATGATATATTACATCAATTCTGATTAACTTGTAATTGTTGTAAAATTTAATCCGCATGCTTACCACTTCTCTTTTGACCTTCACTTATGATCACAAAAGGATATTTAATTATCCGGAAATCAAATGTGAACGCGGGGAACAGCTGTTAATTTATGGCCGTTCCGGTAGTGGAAAATCCACTCTTTTGCATTTATTGGCAGGACTTATTCAACCGGACCATGGTCATATCTTTATTGACGATGTAGATATTACACAGTTGAGGCATGGTACTCTGGATCAGTACAGAGGACAGAAAATCGGTTTTATACCACAGAAATTTCATCTTATCCCTTCTTTAAATGTAAAAGATAATATAGAAGCGGCATGTTATTTTGCAGGAAAGAAGTGTGAAAGAAACAGGCTGAAAAACATTGCAGAGACGCTTGAAATAGATCATTTACTGGGTCGGACACCGACATCACTCAGCCTGGGAGAACAACAACGAGTGTGTATAGCAAGAGCAATTGTCAATGCACCTGCTGTTTTGCTGGCAGACGAGCCTACTTCCAGCCTCGATGATAATAACACAGAAAATGTAATGCAGCTTCTTAACAGAGCTTGTAAGGTAGACGATAGTACGCTGATAGTTGTTACCCATGACGACAGAATAAAAAATAAGATTCCTCATCAGATTTCAATGATATGATACGCAAGATTATAATCGGAGGGTTGACTTTTCAGCCATTATCTACATTGCTCAATATTGTTCTGCTGGGATTTGGAACGACTATTATTTCCCTGATTCTGGTCTTAAATTTTGCTTATAATCAGAAAATTGCCAAAGATTTAAAAAATATCGATCTGGTGGTAGGAGCAAAAGGTAGTCCGCTCCAGCTGGTTCTTTCCTCTGTTTATCACATGGATCAGCCGACCGGGAATATTCCTGTATCAGAAATCAACAAGCTGAAGGAAAATAAGCAGATCAAATCCATCACGCCCCTTGCCTATGGCGACAATTACAAAGGATACAGAATTTTAGGAACGGATGAATCTTATTTAAAGAAGTATGATGCAAAGATCGCGGAAGGCCGACTGTTCGAAAAAGAAATGGAAGTGGTACTAGGTGCTGATTTTGCACTGAACAACAAACTGAAAATAGGCGAAACGTTTGTAGGAAATCATGGCAGCAGCGAAGATGCGACTGCCCACCACGAACACCCGTATACTGTGGTTGGTGTTTTAGAAAAATCTGAAACGGTTCTGGACAATCTTCTCCTTTGCAATATCAATACAGTATGGAGCATTCATAATCATGAAGAGCATCCGGAACATGGAGATGAGCATGCACATGAACCAAAAGAAATCACTTCCGCGCTGATTGAGCTCAAAAATCCAACGGCGATCATTACGCTTCCGAGGAAAATCAATTCAGAAACACCTATGCAAGCCGCAATTCCGGCATTAGAGATCAACAGGCTTTCGCATCTGACCGGCTTAGGTACGACATTGCTGGAAGGAATTGCCTGGAGCATTATTTTCCTGTCGGCACTCAGTATTTTCATTACAGTATACAGAAGAGTACAGGACAGAAAATATGAGCTCGCGATTATGCGGCTGATGGGCGCAACCAGAATCAATCTGCTGCTTATTATTTTGTTGGAAACCTGGTTGACTACAACCATCGGATATTTATTGGGCATGGGAGTCAGCAGGTTAGGTATCTGGATACTTCAAAATAAAATTATAGAACAGGCCACGCTGACCATTGCTTATAAATTTACACCGACAGAAAAATATCTTTTCCCGATTTTGCTATTAATTAGCACGATTTCTGTTATCATTCCATTGATTTATGTTTTCAGACTCAACATATCCAAAATTCTTGCAGATGAATAAATGTATTCTTGCATTTATTGCAATATTTACATTCAGCGTTTCTGTTTTTGCCCAGACGAAAATTACATGGAAAACCCTAGAAGGTATTGGCTACAATGAAAAATATGTTGCGCGTTTAGATGAAACTTTTAAATTTCCGGTTTTCACCAGTGCATTAAAAGCATTGGACGGCAAGCAGGTAGAAGTTCAGGGATATCTGATTCCCTTTGATCAGACAGGAGCAGAAGTCGCACTTTCGGCCAATCCATATGCTGCTTGTTTCTTTTGTGGCAAAGCCGGACCGGCATCTATCATGATATTAAAGCTAAAAGCTCCCAATAAAAAGATCAAAACAGACATGTATAAATCTGTAAGAGGCACACTGAAGCTCAACTATAATGATCCGGAAGAGTTTTATTATATCATAGAAAATGCTGTCATAGTAGAATAGCTCCGGTTTTCTGATTTTCACACATTTATATCTGATTAAAATCCTTATAGATCAATTCATCTTTCAAAAGGATTTTATACATTGTCATTCTAAATGGCTTTTATGAAAATTGTTAAGACAATTCTTTGTGTTCTATTCGGACTGATGTTTATCAATGCAGGGCTGGATAAATTTCTGCACTATATGCCTGTACCTCCGATGGAAGGAGAAATGGCCAGATTATATGAAGCTTTTGTTACTATCAAATGGCTGATGTATTTGGTAGGTGCTGCTGAAGTTACCGGTGGACTGTTGTTCATGATTCCTAAAACCAGAGCATTGGGGGCCATCGTTATTTTTCCTGTAATGGTGGGTATTGTTATACACAATGCTGTATTTATGCCATCCGGATTAGCTATTGCGGGGCCACTTTTTGCTATTAATCTGTGGATGATTGCTGATAACCGGAAAAAATACCTTCCGATGATCGGGGAATAGAGTAACAAACTGTAAAATTCAGTTTTAGCAGTTTTTTCTATCTTTACATACATGGGTAAAAGCATGAAGATCGTCAGTATCATTACAGGAGTAATCATGGCAGCGATTGGCTTGGTATTAATGTCTGTCAACCCGGTGGTGGTCGGGACTATGCCGGATGGGTTTGTTACACCTATCATTGCATTGGAATTTATGAACAATACAAATGATCTCCATCATTTTTTCAATATTGTTACTGTTGAGGATGTTAAGCAAAGTTTCCGGCTTGGCAACCAGATTGACTTTTTCTTCATGTTTGCGTATGGATTTTTTGCATTATTCTGCGGGATATTAATGTATCGGGACAGTCGTGCAAAAGCACTATGGCTCAGTATCCCATTGGTCGCATTAACTATCTTCTCAGATGCATATGAGAACCTGAATATTGCAGAAATTCTGGCAATGAAAGATTATAGTAACGCTACACTCATCCTTGATCAACTTCAATTGTACACATGGCTGAAATGGGGCAGCCTCAGTGCCATTATGCTGTTATATTCTGTATATTTTTTTCAGGGTAACTGGAAAAAAATCATACTTGGTGTCATCATGCTATCCAGCTTTGTATTTGCAATCATTGCCTTTTTCCAAAGAGGTATCTATTGCGAAATCATGTCAGCGAACATCATGGCTTGTTTCGTCGGACTGCTGGTCTTTGCTATCTTTTGGCGTCCTCCCGGGAAAAGTATCGATATGGAGTCTTTGTAGCGTATAAGGGAATTGAATGCCTTCTTTATCAAATCTTATTTTGACCATATAGTTTACATCGGTATGTAATCTGAATGCTTTTCTGTGATTTTCTGCCCAAAGGAATACTCTGATTTTCAATCCGGTAGGAAGATACTCCAGCACCCTGATTTCTACTTCGTGAATACCTTCATCGAATTCCTCCTCTTTTCTGTAATCAATGTGATACGGATGTGCTAAAACTTCTTCTGTAATAATTTCAAATATTCTGTCCAGTGGCGCATCATAGCTGATGAGCAGCTCCATGTGTCTGCGTACCGGCTGTTCTTTGATATTGCTATTCAGGATAATAGTATTATTAATGACTGAATTCGGAATAATAAATCTTTTATTCTCAAAGTTTCTGATGACGGTATGTCGCAATGTGATATCTTCAACGACTCCCAGTCTGTTCTGGTCAAATTCAATTACATCATCTACTCTGAATGGTCTGAATATGATAATAAATACTCCTGAAAAGATATTAGAAAATGCCTGTTGAGAAGCCAAAGCTACGATAGCAGCGAAAATTCCTGTCGCTGTAAAGATGGTCTGTGAAGCTTTCTGAAAAACAGGAATCTGAGTCATTACAAAAAAACCTGCAAATGCATAAATCGTGAGGCTGAAACCATTTTTCAGAAAATTATAGTTGGTCGGGTCAACTCTCAGGACAGCTGCATTTCTGTCAATAGCCGAGGTCACATATCTTCTTGCTATCCAGTTGACAGTATATGCAAATGAAAATACAATGAGAATAATGATAGGAATTCTCCAGGTTGATAGAATGTTCAGCAGATTAAAAGTATCCATTTCAAGATTTTAGCTACAGATATTTTACATAAGTATTCAGGTATGAACCATCCCAGATGATCTTTCGCCAACCAATTGCCTGGGTAGATATTTTGTAGGTATCACCCTCGTCAGCAAACTGAGCAAAGGTGGACGGTGTGATCATTACCATGTGGTTGTATAGCCTGACAGTTCTCTCATTATGATAATGCCCACAAAAAACACCTTGAATATTGTTAATATTCCGGAGAGTCTTTTGCACCTGATTCATATTGGTCAGCGCATGGTGCTCATCCATGTGTGGAATAGCTGCAAGCACGGGTGGATGATGCATAAACAGCAAAAACTTCTGATAAGATTTCCCACACTCCTCTTCTACCCATGCCAGTTGATGCATAGGCAAATCTCCGCTGGATGTATCCAGGTAAAAAATCTTACCGAAATCCAGCTCGTCCCAAAAGAACAATTTATTATTTTCCAGCTCGCTTTCCAGCCCGAAAACCTTTGCCAGAACAAGGCTGTCGTCATGATTACCGGGAACAATCCTGTAAGAAATTTCCGTCTGGTCGAGCTGCTGCTTCACCCATTGCAATAGTTCTTCTGTGGCAGGTCTTTGGACGAGATCTCCTCCTATCACCATCATATTAATATCGCCTTCTGAGACTACATTCTCCAGTACACGCAGAAAATTAGCCCGGACATCTACTCCTTGATTTAATTCATTTTCAGCTAAAATATGTAAGTCAGTAACATGCGCTATCTTCAGTAAGTTCATAAAAACACATTGATCATCGCCAATTTAATCAAAGGCTTTAAAACAAGGAAACAAAAAATCAGGATTTCACCCACATATTGAGAAATGATTATAAATTCACTCTGAATTTATATTATTTGTTTATACAAAAAGTGAGTCTATGTTTACCAGAATATTATTTTGCCTTGTTATAATCTTATCCGTTAAAAATATTTATGCCCAGTCTCAGGATGGCTTACTGAAAAACGGACGCAGTGTCAGCTACTATTCTCAAAAAGGTCAATTGCAGAGGGAACTTGAGCCCGAAGAGAATGAATTTGTACAAATATGTATCGCCAAAGCATTGAACTGTTTTGGAGAAGTAAAAGTAAACGGATACACCAGATACAACCGGTACAGCTTAGATGCTGAAGATCTTTTACGCAACAGAAAAGATGATCAGAATGGTATCCCGTTTCATCTGCAGGGAATTATCGGCTATAGTAATGCCGGCAATTCCAAAATATACATTCAGGTCGATGTGAATCCTGTAGAAATCAAAGCGACCTCTTCTGCTCCCATTACTACAAATACAATAAAAAATATTTCAGAATACTGGAAGCTTGAAAATTACAGCACGACTACCATCTCCGGAGAAAAATATCAGGGGCCTGCATTTATTATCGCCACAGGCAACTTTACTCCGAGCGTTGTATCCAATACTTTATCTATTAAAGGAAATTTTCTCAGCAAGAGCTTTTTACAAACCAATCATATCGTGATCCGGATTTTAGCCCCTGAAGAACAAGCATTACAGATTATAGAAACTATGGATAACCGCCGGCTGCAGGATGCATTGAAATATGCTGAAAAATGGCCTTAGTATATTGATCTAAAAACACATAGCAACATAGATTTCATTGATTTTTCTGTATCTAATTTGGGAAAGCCAAACATAGATCTTTGCATCCTTTGCGTAAATTCCAAAGAATCGCCTGGATTTATGTATAATATAAGCATAGCTCCTACTATAAAAATCCTTAACCACTTTTTAAAATTTCTACTGTGTCTATGTGTTAATCACGATACACTCATCATTATGGTTTTCCGCTGTAGCCCAATGCTTTTCTGGCAGCATAAGCAGCGTCATACATTGCCATAAAACAAATGTTGAATTTCTCCGTAGTAGTCATATCCCAGTAAGGAAATGTGGCTATAACAGAAACATCTGTTTCCGGATCATAAGCCATCAGGGACAGATAACCTTCCGTAGCCCCATTGTGTCCAAAGCCTAAATTAGGAGTAAATGTTGTGCCTAATCCATAACCAGGATTGAATGATGAGGTCGTATTTTTCATTTTATTCAGAGTAGTTGCATTGACAAATGCCTGATCTTTCATTAAACCTCTGATATACTTATTCAGCTCTGACATGGTCGTCACCAGATTACCTTCTCCCAGATGCGGACTTGCATTTACCAGATCATTCATTTGTAAGCCTTCATCTTCTATGTTATAACTTTTAATATAAGGGGTTGGTAATTGCTGGTCAGAAGATAAATAAGGTAATTTAAAATCAAGATTCAGTCCGCTGGCGGGTATCAGATCATTCAGCACATACTGAGCATAAGTACGAGGTTCGCCGTTCTTCAGTGAATAAACTCTTTCTATGATTTTAGCCAGCATAGAATATCCTGTATTGCTGTAATGATATCCTGTTCCGGGAGCAAAATAGCTGAGTTCATATTTCCCCAGCAAAGACACATACTCATCTGTGGTAAACTGATAATCAGGTTGCGCCGCCAGCATATCTTCGGTAAAGCTCTCTGTATATAAAGCAGGATCCACATTATCATTATCCGCATCAAAAACTCCGGCTGTATGATTCAACAGCTGGGTAATGGTGATCTGCTCCTTATAGGGAAAATCCCAATAAGAAGGGATATATGTACTGTCAGTTCCCGGAATGGTATCCAACAAGAAATCTGCTTCATCCAGCCAACCTTCTTCTGCCATTTTCATGATGGCTACAGCTGTCAGATTTTTTGTATTGCTGGCAAATCTGTAAAAGGTGCCGGATGTCATTTTCTGATCTCCCATTCCTCCTGTAGTGGCAAAGTAAACTCCGCTCCCATCCTGTATTAAAACACTCAACGGAGATATCTCTGTCAGTCCCAGCTTAATCTTCAAAGAATCATAGACTTGCCGGACTGCATCCTGAACTGCAGCTTTCCTGTCATCTGAATAAGTAATGTCATCCTTTTTACAAGAAGCTACTGATATTAGTACCACTAAAAGCAAAAGCAAATTTCTCATTGTTGCGATTTAATCAGGACAATGTATGACAGAAATATCAAAATATCTACTTTCTCAAAATTGCATCTCCGCAAATTATTGGCTGAGTATAGAGAGCAACCAGCTTTTATCCGCCAGCGCTCCGCAATCTTTTATTTTATTTTTGATGGATTCTGCTTCCAGATTACTTTTTGCCGTAGCGAAGAATATCTGAAAAATAAACTTGTAAAAATTCTTATTGGTTTCCTGATACAGTTCCGGTAAATTTTTCTTGGTATAGATATATTTTTTGAAAGCATTCAGATGCCCGTGCAATGTTTCAAAGTAAGTTCTGTCATTCAGATACAGCATATACAATGACTTTATCATCAATCTTTTTGTGGTCAACTTGTAGAAAACATCTTTAAAAACAACCTGTGACAAAACCTGCAGACAATGGACATATTCTTTTTGCTCGAAAGCTATATTGGCCTTATTAAAAACATACACTACCTCAGCCTGCTCATCTCTTATATTACCTTTAAAGGATTCCAGAAACCATTTGGCCCAATCATAGGACTGTGTTCTCAAAGCTATTGTAATGACATTTTTATATTGCCCTGCAAGCAATGTTCCATCATCATCCAAAAGCACATTCAATTGAATCATTTTTTGATATAAACGGAATGTATGCTCTATGAAATGAAATTTGCCTTCATTGAGCTGGTTGATGCAAAAATTATCCAGCAACATCATGATGACCCTCAGCTCGGAGAGCTCTATCGACGATTCATGTGACTGTATTTTCTCAAAAAGATCCAGATATACATTTTCCTCTTTACCAGCAAACAGTTCTCTCAGTTGCTGATGGATAGCAAACAGCAGGTTTTCCGGTTCAATAGCCGTATTGTCTTTTAACCATCCTACTCCGGAAATATTATCCAGCTTCAATTTCCATGTAGCATAAAATTCTTCCAGAATCTGTCTGACGGACAGCAGATCCACATCTCTGTTATTATTAAGAGCCAGATATCTTGCATGGAGAAATTCTGTTTCTACCTGCACAGCAAAACCTTTCAAGGTCAGCTTCTCTTCTCTCTGAGCACCATGTTTTCTGAGAATTTGTTCGAAATACGTATTCAGCTGATGCCGGTAATAAAACTCACCAAGAAATAAGTTGACACTATCTTTATCATTGACCACAGCCTGAGTTACAACAAAATTCTCTACCAGCTTCACCGATTCACTCAGGATAGTATTCATTTTCTGACTACCCGGTACATTTTGAAAAGCTGTTTTAAAAAATTCCTGCTTGTCAGCTGGCACTGTGTTTTTCTGAATAGCATTAGAAAGCTGTTTTATAACAATATACCTGCTATCATGTATGTCCGGCAATTCTACATACAGATACCTGAGCAGCTTTTCCCTATGTGCTTCTGTCAGCACTACCAGAATATGATATAATTTGGAATCAATCATCTGTATTAATAAAGATGTATAAAGATATTACAATACAAAAACAAACAAAATCTCAAAATCAGGTAACATTATAACTGGCTGAAAATAAAATATTTAAAATCAAAAAACATCATTAAATCGCCAATACAAGCAATATAGTGAACCCAAAAAGTAATTTTTTATGATTGAGACCTAAAATAATTTAGCTAATCATATAAAGACTCTGCCATGTCATTCAAATTCTCATCAGTATTATCTATCCTGATTACATTAATTTTTTCTTTTACTCACTCAGATGCAGCAATGACAGGATATGGAAACGGAACATCAGGGAATGTCACACTCAGCACTGGCACGTACTATACAGATAATATAAAAACTAAAATCATATCTGTTCCGGCACATAATAAAATAAGAGTTCAGTCCATCAGCGGATTTACTGCCGGAGATGCAATACTGATGATAGACATGGAAAATGGGAATTATGAAGTAGAAAGAATAATATCCGTTTCAGCAGATACGCTGACCATATCGACTTCACTACAACAAATCTATCTCAGTCCAGGCCTGCAAATAATGAAAATGCAGGAATATAAGAATCTTACTATGCAATCGGGAGCGACGCTGACATGTGCACCTTATGACCCAATTACCGGACTCGGTGGCGTTGTAGCTTTTTTAGTTCAGGATACATTTATCATGAATGGCGGAACAGTTGATGCCTATGCAAAAGGTTATCCCGGCGGTATCGGTGGAACCGGAGGAGCGGGAGGAGCAGGAGGATACGGCGGAATCACCGGAAGCTTTTCAGTCGGTGGATACAGCATGCCTTGGGCCGGGCATGGAGGGTTAAATGGTTTTGGTGGAACTGACGGGAACAATTCTGTCAATTATGACTTTCCGGGCAGTGGTATCGGGGCCAGTAATATTTCTACTACGACAAATATTTTCATGGGAGCAGGCGGATACGGAGGAGATGGCAATCGGGGAGCTGAGGGCGGCGGCGGTTCCGGTGGAGTTGCATGTTTTCCCGGCATGGATGGGGAAAGCGGTCAACCAGGTGGACACGGAGGAAATGGTGGTCGTGGCGGTGGTATCATTTTGTTTAAAGCAAAAAATTTTAAAAACAATCTAACAATATTTGATGTAAGAGGACAAAATGGCACTTCCGGAACTCAGGGAGGTAAAGGAGGCTGTGGAGGTGACGGAATCTGCGGCGGTGGTGGTGGAGGTGGTGGCCGCGGCGGTGGCGGAGGAAATGGAGGTGCCGGTGGTGCTGGCGGAAGACTCATGATAGGCTCTTTAGGAAATTTCCCTTTGGTATCTCAAATGAGACTAAGCGGCGGCAGTGGTGGTAGCGGTGGCAGTGCCGGTTCAGGTGGTCACGGAGGCTTCAACTCTCCTGACAGCTGTAGCTGTAGCGATATAGTCACTTACAATCCTCCAAGCTGTCCTCAGCCTACCCCTCCTCCGGTGACTATCAATCCTGTACCCGGCGGCGGAGGTGGTGGTGGAGGTGGTTCTTCAAGTACAAAAACATTATCATGCAGAATGGATTCTGTCTTAAAGCTTATTGATAAAATTGAAACTTTTACAATTGACGGTTTATATACGAATGACTCTTCAGTTTGTGAAATCAGTGAACCTTATTTCGATGATATTTTAGGAATTGATGTTATTTATGGAATATGCAGGGTCATAAACTCAGGCAATGACACTACCTACATAACGGGGTACATTGATGAGAGCCAGCCTATCTTCGACTATATAGCACATTTGATATACGATACTGTTCCTACTCTTATTACAAGCAGCAGTTACAACTTACCTACATTGTCGAGACACTTTAATTATGTACCCTGTTCTGCATTTTTTGCCGGATTATCCGGTGACGATGGAGATGGAGGGTCGGAAGGAGGTGACGGAAGCTTCTTTCCACGGACAGAACCATTATCTGTCACTATCAGCAGTTTGAACCATGACTGTAATGATAATACATTCACCATAAGGTGGACAACTGAAAACGAGCTCAACAATGATTATTTCAGCATCTATACATCAACAGACGCTATCAACAAACAAAAAATTGTGGAAATACCGGGAAACGGCACCAAAAATATACCTACTAAATACTCATGGACAGATAATAATTTCCAAACAGAGTATTCATATTACCATCTGCAACAAACTGACCATGACGGCACAACCAAATGGATTGCAACAATAGCTGCAGACTGCGAAAATAAACACCAGCCTAAAATCAGTGTCAGATATCAAAGTAGCTTGAAACAGATTTCCATTCATCATACAAACAGAAAACCTGAAGCTATCCATTGGTTCTTATATAATGCCTTGGGCGCAGTCGTCAAAAAAGGCACATATTACACAAATGAAAATGGAGAACATTATCTTAATGGCCTTCTCCTTCCTCAGGGAATCTATTTTCTACAAATCAATGCTCCTTATCAGCAAAAGGTCTTTCCGGTAGAGATTTTCTGAGACAGATTATCAGGAATTTAAAACTGTAACAATTACAGAACACAAGTAAAACATCAAAACCGGTAATAAAATAAGTAACTAAAAATCAAAAAATTAACTGTATATAACAAAAGTCGAAACGTGATGATCAATGGAACCGGTTTATCGGGACATTCATCTTCTACCCAATCTGCTATTATAGTTCCCATATCAAGAAACGCTATTTTGAAAAATCATAGTAGTAGAATAATAAATAACAAATGAGATTTCTTTTATTACAGACCAAACCAATAAAACCAAAATTATGATGATGAAAAAAATGATGAAACATTTATTGATAGCATTCATGCTCATTTTGAGCTTGAACAGCTGTAAGAAAGACCCTAACGGGCCATGTGGTCAGGTAGGAGAAATATGCTGTGCTGTTATTCAGGGAGGGAGCGCTTCCGGCAAAAGCGCGAATTCTTCTAATCTTAAAATTACCTGGAGTGATAAAAATGACCAAAGTAGCAGACTTCCATCTTATACAGTCATCCTGACAGACATCAAAACAAAGAAGTCTTTCTTTATTGGAATCACCACTGAAAAAAGCATCATCGTCCCTGTGATCCCTGATGGTAGTTTCAATATCAGGATCATTTCTCATCCTTGTGAAGAAGTAGCTGATGTCACCATTCAAAAAATTATAGTAGGCGACATACAATGTATCAGACCGAGACCTTGATCAAATTAAAATTAATACTATTGATTTAGCATTAGTCAATAAACAATTCGCGAGTCCCGGAGGTTTTATTAGCCAGAGTGTTAATAAGACCTCTTTATATTTACAGTACAGAATGATACATTCATGAATATCCTTATTATCAACGGGCATCCTGATAAAGAAAGCTATTGTCATGCTTTATCGCTGGCATATTACACAGGTGCTGTCAACTCTGGTGTTCAGGTAGATATTGTACACATCATCGATCTGCAGTTTAATCCCAATCTGGAATTCGGCTATAGAAAACGAACTGAATTAGAACCTGATTTACTGGATGCACAACAAAAAATCAAACAGGCAGATCACATTGTATGGATTTATCCTGTATGGTGGGGTAGCTATCCTGCGATCATGAAAGGATTTATAGACAGAGTATTCCTTCCCGGATTTGCATTTCAAAAAAGGCCGGGATCTGTATGGTGGGATAAATATCTGACTGGTAAAACCGCCCGAATCATTTGTACCATGGATCAGCCGGCATGGTATTATTCTCTTGTTTACAAAGCACCCAGTACTAATGCAATGAAAAAGCTCACAATGGAATTTACAGGAGTAAGCTCTGTAAAATGTACTTCCATAGGTCCTATCAGGCTATCTACACCAGAGTTCAGAGCCAAATGGTTGAAAAAAGTAGAAGAATTGGGTCGAATGGGAAAATAATCCGGTGATTCTATGCATATTAATTAAATATTGCAGCTCATCTGTGCGTGAATATTGCAGATACATCCAGCCAACAATAATTATTCAGAATTTCTTTGACTCAATTAAGTCCAATAAAAAAGGTCTCTGCACAAACAGAGACCCTTATTTCATCACAAAACTAAATATTAGAATCTTTCAAGACCTGAGAAGAAAAACGCGCCTTCAATAGCAGCATTTTCATCAGAGTCAGAACCGTGTACTGCGTTTTCACCGATAGAAGTAGCATATTTTTTACGGATAGTTCCTTCCGCAGCATCAGCAGGATTAGTAGCACCAATCAACGTACGGAAAGCTTCAACAGCATTTTCTTTTTCTAAAACAGCAGCTACTATCGGACCTGAGCTCATGAACTCTACCAATTCTCCATAGAACGGGCGAGCACTGTGTACTTCGTAGAATTTGCCAGCCTGCGCAGTAGAAAGCTGAGTGTATTTCATTGCAACGATTTTGAAACCAGCTTCGTTGATCATTTGTAAGATGTTACCGATGTTATTAGCTTTTACAGCATCCGGTTTAATCATTGTAAAGGTAAGTGAACCTGCCATTTTCTTTTATTTTGGTGGCGCAAAGTTAAAACAAAACTCAGGAATTTTAAACTACATGTATGTAAAGATTCAATTACTTCTGTTATTACATTGGTAGTCTTGACCTTAGAATATCATTTCCTCAACAGGCAGTTATACACGGGGGATAAATACTTTTTGAAAATCTTGAAATTTCATAGGAAAATATTGACCTTCGTAAGTCATGAACGGCGATTTAACAACACTCAAACAACTTTTGTCTCAACCGATTCAAATCACTATAACGACTCACCAAAAGCCTGATGGCGATGCGATGGGTTCCTCTTTAGGCTTGTATAATTATCTGTCACAGTTTGGCCATCGTATCAAAGTGATAGTACCAACAGAGTTCCCTTCTTACTTTAACTGGATGCCGGGCGTGCCGGAGCTTTGGGTCTATCCTGATCATAAAGCAGAAGCAGACGAATGGATAAAATCTTCAGACCTGATTTGTTGTCTGGATTTTAATACGTTGAGCAGAATTCAGCCCATGGATGCGGTAGTTAAAGATGCCGGTAAGCCTGTGTTGCTCATAGATCACCATCTACAGCCCGAATCTTTTCAATGGATGTTTCATGATGTAAAAGCTTGTTCGACTTGTGAGTTGATTCATCGTTTTATCCATGTTATGGAAAATACTCCAAACATCTCTGTGGATACAGCTCAATGCATTTATACCGGACTTCTGACTGATACCGGTAATTTCCAGAACGGAGCCACTAACAAAGCTGCATTTCTGATTGTCGCTGATTTGATGGACAAAGGTCTGAATATCCAGTACGTACAGGAGCAGCTAAATCAGAACGGAACAGAGTCAAAGCTGAAATTTCTCGGCAATTCTCTTCTAAACAAGATGACTGTACGACACGACCTGGGAATAGCATTTATAGTAGTAGATCGCAAAGATGCCCGCGCTTATAATCTTCAGGCGGGAGATACTGAAGGTCTTGTCAATTATCCGCTTTCTATCAAGGGAATTAATATTTCTGTTTTAATCAAGGAAGAAAGAGATATCACAAAGCTTTCTTTCCGTTCCAAAGGAGATATTGATGTCAATGAATTTGCTCGCACGAATTTTGAGGGTGGAGGGCATAAGAATGCTGCAGGCGGCAAATCAATATTTCCCCCGGACTGGATCATCAAAAAAATTATTGAACTGACAGAAAAGAATCTTAAAAAGAAAAAATGAGTTACCCGAAATTTATAATCTTTATTTTAATAGCATTAAGTATCGGTGCATGTAAAAAGAAACCGAAAAAATCACTTGCCGAGCTGCCCACTAAAGTAGAAACCTTCAAAGAGGATTCTTATTTAAAATCTGCACTGGATAGCCATACTATCGAAGTGATAAACAAATTTGGATCAGAAATAGATTCTCAAATTTTTGTACAGGAATTAGATACTATCGCTGCTATTATCCAGCAAAATAAGGATGTAGAAATTTATCATACTGCTACAGGTCTTGCATATATAGTTAATAAGTATGGTGGCGGTGAATACCCGGAAAAAGGAGATGTTTTACAGGTACAGGTAGAAACCACTACCCTTTCAGGCAAAAAAATATTTTCAACCTCTTCATTAAAACAGCCCCTGCAATTTGTTTTGGGTACAGGGCAGGTAGTTCCTGCATGGGATGAAATCTTTCCGAATGTACAGGAAGGCAGTGAGTTTCAGATTATAGCTCCCTCCGCATTGAGTTACGGCAAAAAAGGATACATCAAATCTGTTGCTCCCAACACGATACTGAAATATGATATTAAATTTGAAAAGATCATCACTCCTAAAACTACAAACAGTAAAAATACTCCCAACCTGAAAGTAAAAGGTGAAGAGAAAAACGAAAAAGACGAAAAGTATAAAATACCGGCTACCCTCAAAAAACCTGAAAAATTATAGTCATGACAGCCTTAAGTGTAAATATCAATAAAATTGCCCTCATCAGAAACTCAAGAGGCAGCAACTATCCCGATCTACTCAAAGTAGCTCAGGACTGTGAAAGATTTGGAGCTCAAGGCATTACTGTCCACCCGAGACCAGACGAACGTCATGTTAAATTTTCAGATTGTGCTGAGCTGAAACAGGTTGTCACTACCGAATTCAACATAGAAGGATATCCGTCTGAAAGATTTATTCAGCTTATTCATGAAGTAAAGCCGCACCAGGTAACTTTGGTTCCCGATCTGCCGGATGCACTAACCTCTGACAACGGCTGGGATACCATTACCCATAGCTCCTTTCTGAGAGATGTGATTTATGAGCTAAAAAAATCAGGAGCAAGAGTTTCTCTTTTCATTGATCCGATCGAGCAATTGATTGAAGGAGCGGCAGATGTACAGGCAGACAGAATCGAATTTTACACAGGTCCTTACGCTAAAATATTCCCGGCCAATTCTAAACATGCGGTCAGCAAATATTCAGCAACGGCGAGATTTGCCACTCAATTAGGTCTGAAGATCAATGCAGGACATGATCTGAATCTGGATAATCTCAAATATTTTAAAGATAATGTTCCTGAATTGGCAGAAGTATCAATAGGGCATGCTATCGTATGTGATGCATTGTACTATGGACTGGAAAACACGATACAGATGTATAAGCGTTGCCTGGAATAATGGTTTAAATCAATCCCATTTCAATACATCTTTTCACCAGCGTCCCGGTGTTTGTCACACCGGCTTTCCTGAGTAGATTTTTACGATGTATCCGGACTGTATGTGAAGATATAAAAAGCTGTTCAGCTATTTCTGTACTGGAAAGTCCTTTTGCGAGATGCCTTAAGACTTCAATTTCTCTCTTAGTAAATTGAAGGATAATATTGTCTGTTGTTTTTTCAGACAGGTCAATCTGGAAATAGTCTGTACGACCGCCCATTCCACAAATTAAGACAGTATAGCTATTCTCCTTTGTAATATGTTGTATATCCGTATGAATATTGAGCGCACCTAAAAGTCTGTTTTTATCATCCACTACAAGATAATTTACCTGATGGTGAAAAAGATGATAAGACCCATTGGCGACTTTCATCCGGAAACAATAAGATGATTTCAGCTCCTTTTTGTGTTGAAAACCTATCTCGCTCAGCTTGTTCAGAGTAGCTTTTTCAGCTTTGACAACAAACCCGATATCATCAGGATGTATTAATTCTATTATATCCCGCAAAAAACCCGGATACTCAATCAGCCCATGAATGGATAATATATTCTCAGAAACTTGTTGCAGGGTGTTATCAATTACATTCAGAACATAATAATAACTGGGACCTATCGCCAAAACATCTGTAAGACAATTCTCCAGGGGTATATGTGGCAATTCTGAATATCCGTCAGTCAGCTCTGCGGGAAACGCCTCCCATATTTCAGAAAGAAGGTGTCTGTTTTTTCTCGTCATATACTTTTACTGGTTATATAACAACAACGTTAAAAAAAAGATTCCTCATATATGTAGGTTTCTAAAAAAATTAAAATTTATATATAATAAACAAAATAGTGTTGCAAGTTAACAAAAAACCATCAAAATAGCCCACTTGGGCTATTTTTTAATCACAATAATTATCTGATTTTTACATTAAATAATTGATTTTATTGTGTTTTAAGTTGTATTTCCCCAAACTTTACTGCCCTCTTAAACACTATTGATAGCCAGTAACACCACTTTGTTATTGGCTTTCATTTTTTAATCGCCTTTTCAGTGTTCTATTCTATATAATGCAGCATAATGTATGATCTTAATTAAAATTAATTTCCCAAAAAAGCTGAAAAGCATTCAATATTTCAGTTTGTTATCTTTTGATTTCTCTCTTTAAATGATAGTTACCGGTATATAATAAATAAAAGATGAATAAAAAAAACTCACCTTTCTAATTGCAATATTTCGTTTAATTGCCTATAGAACTAATAAAAAAACAGCAAAAAGAGTAATTCCGCGCGGGGGTATATAGATAATGAAATATGATTTTCTGATTATGCCGTAGATTTTACAATATCAAAGGCTATCCTTGAAAGAAACTTGTTACCTATTGATCCTATAGTTCTTTATCAATAGGAGCACATCTTTATAACAATCATTCATTTTCACTATATTGTATTCTATGAAAAACGTACTCTTATTCGGTATAATACTTCTTTTGACTCAATGTAAAAATGAAAAGATCAAAGATCCATGTGCATGCACACAGGATTTTTGTACGGAAGAGTATAGGATGTTAACAGTGAAAGTAAAAGACAGCCTGGGTCATCCGGTGGCATTAGATGATTATTTCACCGTTCATCTTTCCAATTCTGACACTTTCAGGATAGATGCATGGGATTCTCATTATGATTCCATCAATAAAGCAGAAGGCATCTATCCTATTCTCAGCGATTCGTACCTGGAAACATCTGATAAATGTTATGAAGAATTTCAGTTTACAGGGATAAAAAATAATGCTGAAGTGGCTAAGAAAACCTACAAAATCAAAAATAATTGCTGTCACGTAGAGTGGGCTGAAACTTATACAGATATCATCAGCAGTAACTAGAAATCTTATTTGATATTAAGGTTATCATTTTCTGAAATCGACAAGAAAAAATATACAGAATATATATTTCGCTATCTTTGGCGGAAGTCAAACAGTCAGTTGGCAGCAAATGAAATTCTCCGGCAAAATAACGAGCATTTTCATCTTATTTTTCCTGCTTCTCAGCATTACGAAAAATAATATCCTGTATGTAATTTATGATTATGACACTGAATTGTTTGTCAGTATGTTTTGTGAAAACATTGACCGTCCTGAATTAGAATGTGATGGTAAATGTATGCTCGCAGATATGCAGGAAGATCAAAGTGATAATAAAAATATCGCTCATGTGCTCAAACAGCTGCAGACTGAGATCCTTTATTGTAATAACCCGGTAAGCTTTGATTTCCCCGAAAAAGAAATCATTTCTTACGAGAAATTAACTATCAGCCCTTATCTGTATTCTTATCATTTTCTCTACACAAGAGAATCCAACGAACCACCCAGGAGTTTTTCATAGTTCAACGTAAATGACTCATGTATTCAACTAACAGCCGCTTGAAATAAGCAGCTCTGTAAGTTCATTACATTGAGACAATCATCTATCCGGAGATTGGGATCTGCTAAGTTATTGTTAGCAGCCCCGACTTATGTTTCTATCAAAAAACTCTTAAAAAATGAAAATCAACAAATTAGCATACATTTGCTTCATCACGATATTGGCATCTTTCAGCATTATTTCCTGCTCTAAAGACAAACCTGTAGATATTATTCCTAACGAACTGGAAGGGCTGAAACTGGCCACCACCATTCAAAATGACGACCACAAAATTGAAGTTTATACTGCGAGTGGTAAATTTCAAACCGGGTATAATGAAATCTTTTTCCAGATAAAAGATAAAAGTGCAACGCTCGTCAACAATGCAACAGCAAGCTGGACTCCAACTATGACCATGATGAGCATGAGCCACTCCTGTCCTGCATCAGAAGTAACTAAAAAAGATGGAGCACAATCTACTTATACCGGTTACATCATCTTCCAGATGGCCAGCAATGACATGGAATACTGGGAACTCAGCATCGATTACACTATCAACGGAACGGGTTATTCTGTGAAAGATAAAATTCAGGTAGATGCAACTGCAAAAAGAGTTTCCGAATCATTCCAGGGAAGTGACGGAAAAAGATATATCCTTGCTCTGGTAGAACCGTCGGAACCTAAAGTGGCTGTCAATGATATGACCGCAGCACTTTATCAAATGGAATCCATGATGAAATTTATACCAGTAGAAAATTATAAAATCATCATCGATCCGAGAATGCCGGGAATGGGTAATCATGGTTCTCCTAACAATGTTAATCTGACGCAAGCCTCAAAAGGTATCTATCAAGGAAAGCTCAGTCTGACCATGACCGGCTACTGGAAAATCAATCTCCAGCTGGCTGATGCAGAAGACAATATTCTGAAAGGAGAAGCTGTCACGGCTGAAAACGAGAGCAGCAGTATTTACTTCGAAATCGAATTTTAGTACTGATTCAAAAAATAATGATGCTTCCCTGATTACTGATGTAACAGGGAGCGTCTTTATATCATCTTATCAAAGTTCTCTATGTTCAGATTATTTACAGCACTCTTTTCATCAGGAGTATACATATGCAATATTCAGGCTCAGACAGATAGTATGCCGGAAAATATTGATTCTCTTCTTTCCTATCAATTGGAAGAAACTATCATTATCGAAAAGAAATCTATCTCAGATAAGACAGAACGTCCTTTAGCTACGCTGGATCAGTATCTGGAAAAGTCCGGCGCAATCAATATGATTCGGAGAGGTGGTTATGCCTGGGAGCCATATATTAATGGTATGGGAACAGAACGCAGTGTCATCACGGTAGATGGCATGCGCATTTATGGAGCGTGTACGGACAAAATGGATCCGGTAACTTCTTATGTGGAAATCACCAACTTGTCCAAAGCAAATATACAGCACGGGCAATCCGGATCTACAGGTGGTTCAACTATTGCAGGAACGCTTGATCTGACAAGAAAGAAAAGTACATATGGTACAAAATCTCTTTCCGGAACTGCATTCACAGGTTTTGAAACCAATAATCTGCAGAAAATCATGGGAACCGGTATCTCTTTTTCTCATCCGAAAGCTTTTACAGATATCAATTTCACCTACAGAGATGCAGAGAATTATAAAGCCGGAGGCAAAAAAGAGATATTGTATTCTCAGTTTACAAAGTACAATATGTCAGCTATAGCCGGATACAGAATCAGTGCACATCAGGAGCTCGAGGTATCGCTGATTTATGACCATGCAAAAGATGTAGGCTATCCGGCTCTGCCGATGGATGTTTCTACTGCAAAAGCTTTTATTGGTTCAGTAGAATACATACAGCATCACATAACAGACAAGCTGGATCGCTGGGAAACAAAAATCTATTACAATGATGTCACGCATATCATGGACGACACAAAAAGACCGGTCGTTCCTATCAGAATGGATATGCCGGGATGGAGCAAAACAGCAGGATTTTATTCTTTACTGGAAGGAAAAAAAAGCCGGCATTTCTGGAAAGCAAATCTGAGTGGACACCATAATCAGTCGCTGGCAGAAATGACTATGTTTTCCAACAATCCGGGAGAAAAGGACATGTTCATGCTCACATGGCCGGGTGTACATACCAACTACGCAGATGCATTTGCAGAAGATATTTTTAAAATTTCAGACCGTTTAAAGCTAACTTTTAATGCAGGACTTGCGGTACATAATAATATAGTCAAAGATGAATTTGGATTCAATAGCCTGAAAATATTTTATCCTGATATGCAAAGAAGCAAAACGAGATTTCTCAAAAGACTTTCAACAAATCTTCAGTATCAAAAAGACAACTGGTACTATACTGCCGGAGTTGCTTACGGAGAGCGTGCACCAGGTGTTTCAGAAGGATATGGATTTTATCTTTTCAATAGCTTCGACCGTTTTGACTATATAGGCAATCCTGAGATGAAAAATGAAAAATCTGTTTCAGCCACAGGTTCTGTTATGTTCTACAAAGGAAAATTCAACACTAAGCTATCCGGCTCATACTTTTATCTCCTTGATTATATCATAGGCAGACCGGACGTATCACTCAGTGTCATGACAATCGGAGCATCCGGAGTGAAGATTTATGAGCAGGTTCCTTATGCCCATATTGTCAATACATCTTTAGATATCAATTATGAATTGATCAGTAACCTCACATGGACAGCCAGGCTGAGCTATAGAAACGGAAACGGATCCAACATTGGAAATTTACCGTTGACTCAACCTTTCTCCTATAATTCCGGCATCAGCTATCAGAATAAAATTTGTGATATTGATATCTCCATTCAGGGAGCCGCCAGACACAAAAAAATCAATCCTGCATTCGGAGAATCTGAACTTGCGGCATATACTATATTGAATGTATTTCTTGACAGAAAATTTCTTTTGAATGATAATACGCTTCGATTGAGAGCAGGGGCAGATAATCTTTTAGATAAAAAATACTCCACGTTTGCTGACTGGAACAGAATACCAAGAATGGGAAGAAACTTTTACTTTAATCTGATCTGGAGCTTTTAACCTAATTAACAGCTAATGCTCAGGATGGATGTTAGTCTCTATTGATTCCGGCTATTTAAAAAATTTCTCAAAAGAACACGGCACTCATATTTAAAAGTTTATTGTTTGCCACTAATGCACGAATTGTATTTTCGGGCATATCATTACATCTTTATCCATCATATGTACAACCAAACTGCCTATAAAAAGTAGTGCTTTGTCCATTTATTAGTGGATTCGTGGCAATCATCATCCGTCAGATATCTGATAGAAAGTTAAATGCGAATGCCCTGCAAAAAGAAACACTGAATTCAATCACCAATACAACAAGAAAGTACGAATTAATTTCGCAATAGATAAAATCCGTCCGGGGCTCTGCCTCAAAATATTTTCCTTTAATAAAATCATCTGATTTCAGCATGCCTCTATTGATCTGATTTATAAGCAGCATATCTTTTGAGTTTCCTTCAAAATTATTTTGCCACGACTTTATCACCTTCTCTGCTGTAGATTTTCCAGTTTCCTTTTTCATCTTTAGCAGAATACGGCAGTTGCTGACCTTCCTTTACGTCCACTTCCAGCACTTCCGTTTCTCCATCTACATGAACAATAAAGTTCACCTCTACAGGCGGGTGACAATATTGAGTAGCCGCTTCATAAGCCATATACATTTCTTCCTCTACATCCACATGATGAATGCTGCCGTGATCGTCCACTCCTATCAGCAATCGTCCCCCTTTTCCATTGGCAAAAGCACAAATGGTTTTTGCAATTTTCGCTGCGCTGGAAATAAATCTTTTAAAATCCTGCTTTTCGTGCTCCCCTTCAAAAATATAGGCTCTTAACCGATCTTTACGTTCAATATATCTTGGAATAAATCTCATTTAGTGACATTTGCTAAGCAACTCCTTCTAACAATAGTACATAATTTCTTATAACTTAGCTAAACTTTCAAACATTCATTCATGCTTGAACCAGTCATTCCCAATATAAAAGATTGGCCAATAGCCAGAATCGCCCGACATCAGGACGAAATTCTTGAAGATGTCACAGAAGAAAGCCTACAACAGCTCCATCATCTCAGCCCCAACGGCAAAAGAGACTTGATCGCCAAGGCCTTGTATCTCGAACGTATCAGAATTAAAAATGAACCCTGGGATGTGGATCCGGAAGACGAACCTGAGTTCTGGTCCAGAATCAAGAAAAAGCTCAGCAGCTACGATCCTTCCACTACGAGCAAAGAGGAAGCAGATAAAATAGAAGAAGGTCTGTTAAAAGATATTGTAAAAAGATATGCAGAAGAAACCATAGGCAACTTCGACCCGAAGCTATATTGGTTCGCTCAACAGACTTTACCGATTTTTTTCGGAAGATTATTAAATGCATCTGTAGGAGGGCTTCGTTCTATACTAAAGCCCAAAACTTCGCTGAACGATAAAATTTTCATTACCGGCCCGGTGGAGAAAATCAGAAATTTATCTACAAAAGGAACAGTTATCCTGGTACCTACCCACTTCAGTAATCTGGATTCTATCATGATCGGCTACGGAATGGATATGATCGGCTTGCCGGCATTCCAGTACGGCGCAGGCCTCAACCTGTTTAACAGCAGAATTTTCGGTTATTTCATGGGGAATCTGGGAGCTTACAGGCTGGACAGAAGAAAGAAAAGCACCATATATATTGAAACACTGAAAGCATATTCCAGAATCAATGTGTACAAAGGTGCTCATACTATATTTTTCCCCGGCGGAACAAGATCCCGGTCCGGTGCTTTGGAAGATGATCTGAAGCTTGGTCTTGTAGGTACAGTGATTGATGCGCAAAGAATGCACTTTGAAAACAATTCCGGAGGTGAAGCTCAAAAAATATTTATTTTACCACTGACTGTAAGCTATCACTTTGTGCTGGAAGCATCTTCCTTAATTTCCGAACACCTGAAACGTACAGGGAAAGAACAGTTTTTACTTCCCGATGACCCGTTTCAAAGCGTAAAGTCCATCTTCAAATTCTTCTGGGAACTTTTTGGCTCATCCTCTGACATCACGCTCTCTTTCAGTGAGCCAATGGACATTTTCGGCAATCAGGTGGACGATGACGGAAACAGTATAGATAAATTTGGTAAGCCAATAGATATCAAAAACTATTTTGTCTCCAAAGGAGAAGTTGTCAAAGATCCACAGCGGGATCAGGTATATACCAAAATGCTGGGCGATATTATTCTGAAAAAATTTAAAACCGGTAATACTGTTTATTCTTCCCACATGGTAGCTTTTGTAGCTTTTGAAATGCTCAAAAAGCGATATAAGGATTCTGACATTTTCACCATTTTAAGAACTCCGGAAGAAGACCGGGAGATTCCATGGAATGATTTCGTATTTGCCTGCAACCGGGTCCGGGACGAACTATATAATCTGAATAATCAGAATAAAGTAAAGCTTGCTCCTCACATGACTCTGGAAATGGAGGAAATCATTGAACATGGGATCAGAAATGTCAGCATGTATCATGCCGTCCAACCGATTCTGAGAACCAAAGAAGGTAATATTACCAGCGAAGACCTCAAATTATTATATTTCTATCACAACAGATTAGATGGCTATGGACTACAAAAATGCATCTGATAAAACTCCTGTAGGTGTAATTGGTGCCGGGAGCTTTGGAACTGCGGTGGCCAATCTTCTGGCAGAAAACGGACCAGTGCTCCTTTATTCCAGAAAAGAGGAAAAAGTAGCTGAAATCAATCATACCAAGAAAAGTGCGGGACAACCCATCCATAACCACATCATCGCTACCAGTGATATTGAGCTGATATGCAGAGAATGCTACCTGTTATTTCCGAGTGTACCATCCGGCAATTTCAGGGTAATGCTGAAAGATTTTGCACCGTTTCTGAGACCGGATCATATCCTTGTACACACTACAAAAGGTCTGGACATTATCAATACTTCTGCCGGTCAGGCTCATGATAAAATCTCATCTTTTGCACCATCTGATGTGCTGACCATGAGCCAGGTGATCATGCAGGAAACCAATGTCAAAAGAATAGGCTGCATGTCTGGACCTAATCTTGCAAGAGAATTAGCTCAATACCAGCCTGCTGCTACTGTTGTTGCCAGCAAATTTGATGAAGTCATCCGTGAAGCTACGGCAGCTATCAAAAGTCCGCGCTTTCAGGTATATGCCAGTCATGATATCTTCGGAGTAGAACTGGCAGGTGTCTTAAAAAACACGATGGCTATTGCCGCAGGAGCTTTAAACGGATTAGGATATGGTCAGAATACAATGGCATTCCTCCTTTCAAGAGGTATCCGTGAAATGATCAAATTAGGCACAGCATTGGGAGCTGACCGTTCTGCATTTTTGGGACTTGCAGGTATAGGCGATTTAGTGGCAACCTGTACATCTCCTTTGAGTAGAAATTATACGGTGGGATACAGAATAGCACAGGGAGAAACACTGGATTATATCATTTCCACCTCATCTGAGGTCGCAGAAGGTCTTAAAACTGTCAATATCTGTAATATCCTCGCTCAACAGCTAAAGCTGGATCTACCTATAATATATACTACCTACAGAGTTTTGTTTGAAGATTGGGAACCGGCAGAAGGCCTGGGCTATCTGATGAACTACAAAAACTCTAAAGACGTAGACTACGTATAGTTCATTTCATGGAAGCACATTCTTTAGAGATCACACGTACAGCCCGGATCTACACCGCAGGCACACTCACTGAAAAAACAGAGAATATCTGGATCGTACTGCACGGCTACGCAATGCTGGCTCAATATTTCATACAGAAATTTGATCAGCTGGATCCTGAAAAGAATTTCGTTATTGCTCCGGAAGGACTATCCCGTTTTTATCAGAATGGTCTCCATGGCAGAATCGGAGCATCCTGGATGACTGCGGAAGATCGCAGCAATGAGATCAACGATTATGTAAATTATCTGGAAAAAGTATATCAAACATACATTGCACCCAATATTGAAAACAGAAAAATTTTTGCTTTCGGGTTCTCTCAGGGTGTCAGTACACTTTTCAGGTGGATAAATACCCATCAGCATTCTTTTCATAAAATCATTGCATGGGCAGGCTCTATACCTGTAGATGTTCTGGAGAATTATCAGTTATCAGGATATGAGATCCAGATTTTCTACGGAGACGAAGATCCACTTTTATCAAAGGAAAAAACTGAAGAATATTTAAGTACTCTGAATCAATACAATATCAATTTCAAGGCAAATCTATATCACGGTGGTCATACTGTTTTAAAAGAAAAGGTTGTTGATTTGGTGTTTTAAAATTTAAAGAAGATGTCATTTCAGACAAAAATTTCACAAATCGCCTTTCGCTTTAACAGCCCATTAACATTTTTAAGAAAATCTTGACTTTAGCAGGCAGACCTGCGACTCTATCTTTGCCTTACACCAAATGAGGAGTACATGAAACTATTCAAATTTATACTGTTCTTGTTGATGTCGGCTACGCTGACAGTGCAGGCACAGGATGACTTTGCAGGAAATGCGTCTTTTTATGCGGACAAATTTGTTGGCAGAAAAACAGCAAACGGTGATATCTATTCACATAATAAATACACCTGCGCACACAAATCACTGCCATTCGGCACAAAACTCAGAGTTACCAATCTGGCAAACAACAAAAGTGTAGTAGTAACGGTCAATGACAGAGGACCTTTTGTACAAAGCAGAGTATTGGATTTATCTAAATCTGCGGCTAAAGAAATCAGCATGATTAATCAGGGAATTGCTAAAGTTTCTGTAGAAATCATCGACGCTGACGGTAACATCTTCCCTATCGAAGAAGAATCACTGGAATTATCTGAATTGTTGAATTTCTGATTTCAGACTTCCTTAAAGTAAAAATCCCGCCTTTTGAGCGGGATTTTTTATTTCTATACGATTGAACTTTACTATGCTAAATTGTGGTAAACGTTCTGAACGTCATCATCCTGTTCCAGCCTGTCAATAAAATCCAATACCTCGTCAGTTTGCTCTTCAGAAAGCTCTTTATAAATAGTAGGAATCCTCTGCAGCTCAGCAGTAGTTACTTCTATACCTTTTTCCTCTAATGCTTTCTGCATCGCTCCGAAATCCTGGAATGCAGCATAAGCAATGATGAAGTCATCTTCTTTCTCCAGACTATCCAGACCTGCATCAATCAACTCCAGCTCCAGCTCTTCCATATCTATCCCTTCAGCTTTGAATTTAAATACACCTTTCCTGTTAAAAAGAAAGTCATGCATACCCGAAGTACCTAAGCTGCCGCCTTTTTTATTGAAAATTGCTCTCACATTGGCAACTGTTCTCGTAGGATTGTCAGTAGCAGTTTCTATTACAATAGCAACTCCATTCGGTCCCATCCCTTCGTAAACTACTTCTGAATAATCTTTCTCATCTTTAGAAGTTGCACGTTTGATAGCAGCATCAATTCTATCCTTAGGCATGCTCACGCCTTTAGCATTCTGGATGGCTCTGCGCAATGACGGATTGTATTCAGGATCAGGTCCACCGGATTTTACTGCGATTACAATTTCTCTTCCGGCTCTGGTAAACTGCTTTGCCATTTTATCCCACCGGGCAAATTTGGCTGCTTTTCTATATTCAAACGCACGTCCCATAAAGTATGCTTAAATTTTTCGCCACAAAATTAATGAATCTCTTTATAAATCAAATTTGAAGCAGAGATAAAAACCTGACAATTGAACTTCATTATCAAAATAAAAAGGCGGCAACCCGAAAGTTACCGCCTTCAGACTCAAAATAATGATAAATTTTTACCGGATGAAATAAGAAATACCCATTCCTGCAAACAGGTTATCAATTCCTCCGTTTGGACTTTGTAATCCGGCATTGGAAATATGACGCAATTTCACCTGATACGTCAGCATCCAATCTTTGCTAAGGATCTGATGTACTCCGGCAAAAACATTGTCAGAGAAAATAAATCCGTTTGCCTGCTTATCTGTATTGATATTGATGTAGTGAGGTCCTACACCGGCACCAAAGAACAGAATTGCTGCATTAGGGATATAGTACTCATAGGCAATCCCAAGATTTACTCCTGCTTCAAATAAGAATTTGTCATAGCCCGGGATAGGAAGTACCGGATTAAACTGAGGAGTCACATAAAGTGTTGCCTGATGTAACCCATTGTTCCTGATCAGCGGAAAACGCAGATTAGCCTGTATCAGAAGCGGTTTGTAACCACCGGAAGTAGACTCCGGCAATTTTTCTTCCATAATAGGATAATCCACTAATAGACCGACTGTTCTCAATCTGTTCAATGGGTAATGTTGCGCGTGTAGCACGTCCTGGCACAATACTGCCAGAAGCGCCATAAGTAGTGTAATTTTTGTTTTCATTTTTTAATTAATTATGTAAACGCTTCCAATTTACCACTCTTTATTGTTCACACGATATTTTAATTAACACTTTAGACACAATAAAGACATATTTAATATACACAACAAAATAATAAACTGATAATCAGCAGAAAACAACTTGTCATATCAATATTAAGTTTTCAGAATTATCTATACATAAAATGGAAGTGAAGTTCAACCATCACATTGTAACACTTCACTATACAAACATAGAATCTCAAAATTGATAAAATTTTAAAAGACATATTTATGCGTCATTATCAATAAGATAACACAATACATCCAGGCGAATCACATGCTAAAACTAAAAAAGATCATTCTTCCAATACAAATTTCATTAGATAGTTTCAATCAATTATCTTTGAAACATGAGTTTTGAGAAGACATTATCTGAGTACAATGCCGTGGTTCACGCATGTCAGGATATTTTCATAAAAAAGACAAAAGATTATGGCACATCCTGGCGCGTCATGCGCACTAAAAGTCTTACAGATCAGATGTATATCAAAGCTAGACGAATCAGAACAATTGAAGAAGCAGGCACACAACAAATTGAAGACAGCATAGCTTCTGAATTCATGGCTCTGGTCAATTATGGCTATATGGCTCTGATACAATTGAATGCTCCTTCTGAATTATCTATAGAGCTCAGCCCTGATGCTATTAACCGCCTGTACAACGAAGCTGCAGAAGACGTAAGGGATCTGATGATTGCCAAAAATACAGATTATGGAGAGGCCTGGAGAGATATGCGGGTATCATCTTTTACAGATCTTATTATGACAAAACTCCACCGTATTAAACAAATTGAGGATAATGAGGGTTCTACCCTAATATCTGAAGGTGTAGATGGCAATTACAAAGACATCATCAACTATAGTATTTTTGCATTAATTCAAATGAAAGATTTAAAATAAGACCATGACAGTCTGGACACTCAACTTATATATATTTATCGCTGCGATAGTTATAACACTGTTTTTAGCTCAGATCAGAAAGCCTAAAAACTATTTCATAGAAATACTCAAAAACTTTATCGGAGCATATTTCATTTTCTCGGGTGTAGTTAAAGCTATTGATCCGGTAGGTACCGGTATCAAAATGGAAGAATACTTTGAAATATTTCATACATATTTTCCTTTCTTAAATTTCCTTTGGGACGCTCTGGAACCTGTATCATTAGGATTTTCGATTTTCATGATTTTGCTGGAAATCATTTTAGGTCTGTTCCTGATTTTCGGTGCATTGCCTCAGTTAACTACTTATCTGCTTTTTGCAACTGTTGTATTTTTTACCTTCCTGACAGGATTTTCACATATAACCGGTAAAGTTACAGACTGTGGTTGTTTTGGTGATTTTATTAAGCTGACGCCTAAAATATCCTTCATTAAAGATGTTATCCTGTTTATTCTCCTGTTACCATTGGTAAGATCATGGAAAAGCATCACTCCGCTTTTCCCAGTAAAGCCAAGATATTTATCACTGTTCATACTCAGTATTCTTGCCGTAGTTTTCACTTTGAGAAATGTGTACTATGAACCGGTAGTAGATTTCAGGGCTTATAAGCCAGGTGTAAATATCACTGAGTGTCTGGCTCTGCCTCCTGATGCCATACCATACAAGTATGAAAATATTTTTACATACAAAAACAATTCGACAGGAGAAAATCATGAATTCACAGTAGAAACTTTACCCAAAGACTGGGAAAACTGGACATTCGTAGACAGAGTAGATAAAATGATCCAAAAGGGTGATGATCCGAAATGTAAGGACTTTGCAATTTCAGATGAAAACAATACAGATGTCACCAGTGTATACATGTCAGAAGAGCAGCCGATTTTTGTGCTCATTATTCCTAATCTTAAGAAAATGAGCTCCGCAAACCTGCCTCACATAAAAGATATTCTGGATGCAGCGGTGAAAGACGGACACTACACGATTGCCCTGACAGGCTCAAATATTTCTGATGTAAAAAATGCTTTAGGTAATGCAGATATCAAGATCGACATTTTTAATACGGACGAAACTCCTCTGAAAACAATTATGCGTTCCAATCCCGGTATCCTGGTTTTGAAAAAAGGTACTATTTTGGGTAAATATCACCACAACGAGGAGATGAGCTACAAGAAAATCAAAGAAGAGTTGGGTATTTAATCATCAGAAAAATCAAAGCAGTTGATAAGATTTCTATTGTCAAAGATCTTTTACGGAATCCTGGTAATGATCGGGGTGATTGTAGTGGTTTTCTCTCTCTTCAATTTACTTCCGGTTGATGCTGCCCGTCTGACAGTAGGTCAGCGTGCAGACGTAGAATCTGTAGAAGCTATCAGAAAAGAATTGGGACTCGATCAGCCCAAGCTGAAGCAGCTCATGATGTATTTTAGAGAGGTCTCACCTGTTTCTATCGAAGCAAATACTCCTGAAGCAAAAGAAAAATTCAAATATTTGCCTGTCATCAGTATCGGCAAAGAAAATGTGCTCGTACTCAAAAAACCATACCTGCGACGCTCCTACCAGACCAAAAGAGATGTATGGGATATTCTTGTGGAGGCATTGCCACAGACGGTTCTTTTAGCTGTAGCTTCTATGCTTTTAGCTTGTATCATCGGGATTCCCCTTGGGGTTACAGCTGCTGTCAAGCAACACTCCTGGTTTGATAATCTGGCCATGTCCGTTTCCGTCTTAGGGATATCAGTTCCCTCCTATTTTTCGGCAATGGTTTTGGGCTATTTCTTTGGAATCTTATGGCATAGCTGGACAGGATTGAATCATATCGGGGGCTTATTTGTCATAGATGATTACGGTAATGAAATTCTGGAGTGGAAGAATCTGATTCTGCCTTCTATTGCATTGGGGACAAGACCTATCGGTACTATTTTTCAGCTGACCCGCAGCTCTATGCTGGACGTGCTCAATCAGGACTATATTCGTACTGCAAGAGCTAAAGGTCTGGCATTCTTCAAAGTACTGTTTAAACACGCATTGAGAAATGCACTGAATCCTGTGGTTACCGCAGTATCAGGTTGGTTTGCAGCATTGCTTGCAGGAGCATTTTTCGTCGAAGTTATTTTTGGCATCAATGGATTAGGCTACACTGCTGTAGATGCATTGTTGAAATTTGATTTCCCGGTGGCAGCCGGTACAGTCATGTTTACAGCGCTGATCTTTATTATCATCAATATTCTGGTAGACTTTTTATATACAGTACTGGATCCAAGAATTAAAATCGGCAAATAATGTTGTACTTTTTGATCGGTTTCATGGGCAGTGGAAAGTCTTATGCAGGCAGAAATCTTGCAGAAGACCTCAAAATTCCATGTATCGATATGGACAAGCATATTGAAGAAGAAGAAAACCGAAGTATCAAAGACATTTTTGAACAGGAAGGCGAAACCTACTTCCGTGAGCTTGAAAGAAAATTCTTAGCAGAGCTCAATCCGGCCGACAATCTCATTATCTCTACCGGTGGCGGAGCACCCTGCTATTTTGATAATATACAGGTCATGAACCAAAAAGGACTGACAATTTATCTCAACAGAAGTAAAGATGTGGTCATGGCTCAATTGCTCAAAGGTATTGACAAGCGTCCGCTGCTCAAAGGCAAAACACCTGAAGAGATCTGGGAATTCTACGACAGCAAGCTGTCCGAACGCAGGCCATTTTATGAGCAGGCTACTATTCATGCCGGAGATTTAGGCTATAGAGATATCTCTCAGATGATCAAAAGCGGATGGCTCTAGTACGGGCTTCAGCATCTTTTTAAAGATCTGCTATCAAAAGCTTCTGTCTGCTCATACTTTTCTGTAAAAAATTTATCCGCTCCCATAAGTTTTTTAACTTTAGACATATACATCACTGTAAAATATGAGATCCAGAACTACAGGTAACAATCAGACAGAAAGGATTATCCATCTTTTTCAGACATATACGGCTACCCATTCTGCAGAGAACGAGCCCGATGATGTAGCTTTCCTCGTTCAGCTGGTAAATATTTTCAGACCGAAAAAAGACTTCCAATTATTCAACAGAATAGACATTTCGCCCCTTCTTGAAGTACTGTTATCTAATGAAGGTTACAGAAATTATTTCTCTTCCTACCTGAGAAAAACACTCTATAAAAAAGAGTTTGATACGATTATCACAGATGTGGGCATCATTAAAGATTCTGATTTTTCGTATGAGATCAAAAAACGGCTCGTAGGAAAGATTTTACCCATCCAGCCACAGAAAAACACACTGCAGTTTATTCTGAATCAGGTATTTGACAGAAGCTCTGATCCTCAATGGCTCAAAAAAGTTCCTATATATCAGATTGAAGAGCTCATGAAAATCATTGGTTTGGGGAACATTTATCAAAGCAGTAAAAAGCACTTTGAGATCGCGGAAATTTTGTACGGATCAGAAGTATTGCTGCACAGGATCTCAGGTAAAGTGATGGAAACTGAAGTCAATCGAATGGTTCCTGAATACCAGAATCTGGATAGCCCGTTTATTGCCTTACAAAGGGAGTTTATTGAATTGAGTGAGCAAATTTCAAATTCTGACAAAAAATATATTACTCCGGATAATCTACACTACAAACAGCTGCTGATACTGCTAAAACAATGTGAAAACTATATTGAAACAGCTTTTAACAATTCGCACAAATTCGGCATTTCTCTCAAAGCCAATCAATCCTTACTTCGCATCAGACAACAGCTCGAGCGATTGAAAGTCATGCTTGATTTCCTTATACTGGAGTCTGAAGATCGTGCCGGAGAAAAAACTATTTTACTGAGCTGGCAGCTCATTCAATACAATTGCGGAAGGACAAATATCTCTAAATTGATCAGAGACAGTACGCAATCTATTTCTTACGAGATCACCCAGCATACTGCCAAAACCGGCGAACATTATATTACCAGCAGCAGAAAGGAGTATTACAGAATGTTCTGGACGGCCAGTGGCGGCGGACTGATAGTTGCATTCCTGTGTGTTTTTAAAATCTTACTGGGCAAAGTAGAAGCCAGTGGATTCGGACATGCATTCTATTATAGTATGAATTATTCACTGGGTTTCATTGCTATTTATTTATGTGGCTTCACACTCGCCACCAAACAACCGGCGATGACAGCTTCAGCACTTGCAAGCGCTCTTGAAAATGGCAAGCACAATAAAAATATCTCAGCAGAAGATAAATACACCACTTTTGCCAGACTTTTTGCCAGAGTATTCCGTTCTCAGTTCATTGCTTTTGCAGGCAATGTCATGATAGCGTTTCCGGTGGCAATGTTATTGATTTGGGGAATTGATAAAATCTTTCATTACAATATCGCTGAACAAAAATTTTACTTCCTGCTCACAGATCTAAGCCCTGTTCACTCTCCGGCGATCTTTCATGCTGCCATCGCAGGTTTTTTCCTGTTTATCTCCGGAATTATAGCGGGCAGCATAGCCAACAGAGACAAATTCAACCATATCTATTACAGAATTCAGGAACATCCCGCACTCAAACGCCTGCTGGGCAAAAACAGAACTTATAAGCTCGCTAAAGCATACGAAAAAAAGGGAGCCGGCATCCTTTCCAATTTCTGGTTCGGAGTATTCATGGGAAGCACTTCTTCTATCGGCATCTTTCTGGGATTAAATCTGGATATCCGCCACATTACTTTTGCGAGTGGTAATTTAGCCTTGGGATTGTATGGAGGTCATTTTGACTTACCTGCATCCATCATAGTCTGGGGTATTTTCGGTATAGGAGTGATCGGATTTGTCAACTTTATCGTCAGCTTTTCACTGTCTTTATCTCTGGCATTACGTTCTAGAAACATCTCATTTCTGGAACTAAAATCCATAGCTGCATCTATCTGGAAGCACTTTAAACAGTATCCTATGAGTTTCTTCTATCCTACCAGATCTTCGCAATAAAGAGAAATAGAGAATCAATCAACTCAGTAAGCACATATTTTAGATATCAGACAAGATATTCTTTGTTATATTTTTCACAATCTGCTCCGCATGTATCCTGGAATTTTCGATGAACCAGAGATGTGTATCTTTACCTCCACAGACGACACCTGCCAGATAAAGATTTTTGATATTGCTTTCCATTGTTTCAGCGTTATAAACAGGTTTTTGCAAATCTCCCTGTAAGTCAATACCTGAATCTTTCAAAAAATCAAAATCGGGAAGATAGCCGGTCATTGCCAACACAAAATCATTCTCTACCTCCTGAGCTTCTCCTGTCTGAGTTTTAAAAACAACTTTATCTTCTTTTATTTCCAATATTTCAGCATTAAAATGAGCCTGGATACTTCCTTCCTTTATCCTGTTTTCAATATCAGGTTTCACCCAGTATTTCACACTATCAGAGATTTTTGAACCTTTGATGATCATCGTCACCTCCGCCCCTTTTCTGTATGTTTCCAAAGCTGCATCTACTGCTGAATTGCTTGCTCCGACTACCACTACTTTCTGTCTGGCATAAGGATACGGCTCTGTATAATAATGTCTGACTTTAGGTAAATGCTCACCCGGAACATTCATTAAATTGGGAATATCATAAAATCCTGTGGCGATAATAACATTCTTTGCCTGGTAAGCAGATTTAGAAGTTTCAACGTCAAAAATGTCGGACTGCTGAGTGATTTTCAGCACTTTCTCATACAAATGAATATTCAGATTTTTCTGCCGGGTGATTCCCTGATAATATTCTAAAGCTTCCTGTCTGCCCGGTTTTCCCGCTGCAGTAATAAATGGGACTCCATCAATTTCCAGCTTCTCCGATGTTGAGAAAAATTTCATGTACAATGGATAATGATAGAGGGAATTGGCAATAGTGCCTTTTTCTACGATCAGATACGAAAGATGATGCTTTTCAGCTTCCAGCGCACATGTCAATCCTATAGGCCCTCCCCCAACTATCAGTACATCCAGTATTTCCATAAAACTAATTTAGCAAACAACCTTGATTGAATATTGTTTGTCACGGCTTTCAAATTTGAAAGTAGATTGTTTGCCAACTAATACACGAATTAATTTTTAGGAGAAAGAAGCTTTTGCTATCATTAATTTATCAGGATACTGCTTGTTCAAGAAAAGAACAGGAATATTTATCCTTTAATTAGTATTTGTGGCTATTTCTTTGGATGATTGTCTGCCAAAGATTCGCTGAAAAGTTAAATGAGAATGTCGTGATTATTTGTGTATAAATTCTGTTCTCAAAGCTCCAGGCACATCACATAATCATTCAGCCAGTATTCATACCAGGGAATGTCAACGGACTCTTTGATATAAAAACCATATCTGCGATAAAAGTATAAGGCTTTGTTATGGCGGTTAACATTCAATTCAATAAATCCCAGCTGCTGATCTTTGGCAAATGATTCTACAAGCTGCAGCAATGCTTTTCCTACTCCTTGCTTCCTGGCATTCACGTCTATATAAAGTTTTGGAATTTTGACACCACCATTGACTACATAAAAGCTGACAAATCCAAGAAGCACCTCATCTTCAAGTGCCATAAAGAACCGGTGACCATCTGCACATTGCTGTTCATAAGCATCCTTTCCGTGCATCAGCTTTTCCATCTTTATGATCTGCTGCTGAGAGACTATATGCCTGTATGTCGGCTCCCATACCTGATGAATCAGATCTTCTATCAACGGGAAATGTTCCGGATTTGCTTCTATAATCTCCATAAGTGTGTAAATTTAAAACCGATTGGATATGAAAAGATTTTTTGCTACAGAAATTATCGGAAACGAAGCCATCCTCAGTGAAGAAGAAAGCCACCATTGCCTGCAGGTAATGCGGACAAGGGATGGTGAGATTGTTGAGATTACAGACGGCAAAGGCAATCTCTGGACAGCAGAAGTTCAGATCATCAGCAAAAAACAATTTCAGATAAAGCTGACAGAACAATCTGTCAGTGAAGCTCCTGACCCGGCAGTTTGTAGTCTTGCTGTGGCGCTGACTAAAAACATTGACAGGATAGAGTGGCTGCTGGAAAAAGCAACTGAAATTGGTCTGAAAGATTTTTATCCGGTCATCACTCACCGTACAGAACGCAAACAGGCTCGCATGGACAGATTGGACAAAATCCTTGTTTCTGCCATGAAGCAAAGTGAAAGACTATGGAAACCCGTACTGCATGAACCTCTTTCCTTCGAACAATTTCTTCAATTCCCGATAGATCAGGTTAAGTACATTGGCCATTGCGAAGATGAGCAAAGCAAAAACCCATTATCAGAAGTTTATCAGAAAGGACAAAAATCCATTGTCCTGATAGGCCCCGAAGGTGATTTTACAGAGCAGGAAATATCATCAGCAATTCAGAATGGATATCAGCCTGTAAGTCTGGGTGATGCACGCCTCAGAGTGGAAACTGCTGCACTGGCTGCCTGCGTGTGGATGAATCTGAAATGATAAGTCAGGAATATTTCCCGCGGATTTCGCTGATAAACGCAGATGGGTATAATCATTAGTATAATGTCATCCTGAAAGAATCTCTATTCAAGACGTTAATTTAAGATGCTTCCAGCATGACAACTTATTTATTCAAATATCATCATGAGTGAAATTTCAGTCAAAACTTATTCGTCCTTTTTTGCCATTTGCCACCACTCTTCCAGCTGGGAAATGTGCATATCGGTAATTTGCACTCCTTGTGAAGCGGCATATCGTTCCATCCATTGGAATCTCTTCATAAACTTCTTATTGGTCATTTCCAGAGCTTTTTCAGCATCGAGATTTAACAGTCTGGCATAATTGATAACAGCAAATAATACGTCTCCCATTTCATTTTCAATCTGCACCTCATCTTTTAAAGACACAGCTTCCTGTAATTCTTCCAGCTCCTCGTGAATTTTACCGACTACCTGGCTGGCTTCTTCCCAGTCAAAACCCACTTGCTTTACTTTATCCTGTACACGCTGCGCTTTTACCATAGAAGGCAGTCCGGCCGGTACACCCTCCAGAATAGATTTTTTGCCTTCTTTGAGCTTCAGCTTCTCCCAGTTTTGCTTCACTTCCTCTTCATCGGCAATCTGTACATCTCCGTAAATATGAGGATGTCTGTGAATCAATTTATCACAAACGGTATTCAATACATCAGTGATATCAAAATCGTTCGTTTCTGATGCTATTTTACTGTAAAAAACCAGGTGCAGCATGACGTCTCCCAACTCTTCTTTGATGCCTTTATAATCTTCATCAATGATGGCTTCTGATAACTCGTAGGTTTCTTCAATCGTCAGCTTTCTCAGAGTCTGAATGGTTTGTTTCTTATCCCACGGACATTTTTCTCTCAGATCATCCATAATATTGAGCAATCTCTCAAAAGCTACTAATCTCTTATCCATCAAAAGAAGTTTGGCCTAAAAGTAGTAATTTCGTACCATGGTCAAAAATATAGAACTGCTTTATACGGGTAAATTCAATCCTGCTTTCCAGATTGTATTTTTCATTGTCCTCAATTTACTGGCAATTGGCTGTACATATCTGTTCAAATTTGAACCGGCTGCGACATGGGTGGTATTTCAGACTATTCTGTTTTTCTATTCTACAACAGCAGTTTTCCTGGGAGTTTTCACAGACAATGACCCTAAACTATATTATCCGGTGCTATTATTAAGCTTTTCCGTCTTTTTCACCTTGAGCAAAAGAATCCCTACTTATATTTCCGGAACATCAATAGATGACTTACCGCATATCCAGTATTTTGTATTGCTCAATGTATTATTTTTCATAGTTTTTCTTCTGGCATCGTTTATATATCGCGGCGCGAAACAAGCGCTGGAAAAGATGTAAGCATGAATATCAAGAATATGAGATTTTGCAGCACAACATTACTTTCTGCAGAAATATCTTTTTTATCTGAGATTCTATGAAATATTACTAAATACAGTTTTTTTCGGTTCAATAATTATCATATTATGCTCAGTCATCTTACTTATTGTGCAAAGCATTATCAGCCTGAACTGTGCCAAAACCAATGAGCAGGAAATGAATTATCTTGCAGCCAATCTGATTTTATATTATCTGTTGGTCATATCCGGTTGTACCTGTCCGGACAGATCAGATAATAAATCCCGGCATTCTTAAATAAAACATCAAACGAATAATTTCAACCCTTTGAGGGACTGCAGTATGCAACCTCAATTTCTTTTAGCTGCGTATTTGAAACATTTTTTGTGATATATTGTATTCTTATACGCAATACCGCTAGTACATGAACCGAGCCGCACTGAGGACATTGATTTTTCTGGCAGTAATGTCCGTTGCAGGCATTATTGCGACCCAGTTGTATTGGGTGAAGAAATCATTGGACCTTCAGGATGATCAGTTCAACCACAGAGTACACGTAGCGCTGAATTCCGTTTCCAATAAGCTCATCAGCAATACCGGAAAAAATGTAGAGCTGGAAGCACTGAACAGAATCAGTAACAATTACTACACAATTGATTATTCGTCACCGGTCAAAACTAGGAATCTGGAAGAGTACCTGGTAACAGAATTCAGGAATCAGAGCTTGCTGGAACCCTTTGAATATGCTTTATTCGATTGTGAAACAGATACTCTGATCTTCGGAAAACTCATCAGCACGCTCGATATTCAAAATATTGAACGATTGAATATCAAAGTTCCAAAAGAAGAAAATTATTATCTCGGCATTCTATTTCCCCGGAAAAAATCATACTTCGCGGACGACTGGACAATTCTTGCAGTATTTTCTGTGGTTTTGATCATCGTTTTATTTTTCTTCACCTACTCTATCATTACAATTCTAAAGCAAAAGCAGGTAGGCGAAATCAAGAATGATTTTGTCAACAATATGACGCATGAATTTAAGACTCCGATCGCTACTATTGGTCTGGCTGCAGATGTGTTGATGCGTGAGAACATTTCCCAGTATCCGCAAAAAATCAATCATTACGCCAGGATCATTTTTGAAGAAAACAAACGCCTGAAAAGTCAGGTCGAAACAGTATTGCAGGTAGCTTTGACTGATGCTAAAAAAATCCAGCTAAAGCTGGAACCACTGAATGTACATGAGATCATTGCAAAAAATGTCGAAAACTTTGCAGTGAGGGCACACGAGAGAAGCGGGCATATTGATACCAGGCTCGAAGCAGAAAATGCAACGATTGAAGGCGATAGAGTGCATATCACTAATATTTTACATAATTTACTGGACAATGCGCTAAAGTATTGCGACAAAACACCGGAAATCTTGATCAGTACCAGAAACAAAGGACATTATTTGGAAATTTCCATTCAGGACAATGGGAAAGGCATTGCGTCTGAAAATACTGGTCAGATTTTTGAGAAGTTTTATCGGGTGAGCAGCGGCAACAGGCATGATGTGAAAGGTTTTGGTATAGGTCTGTTTTACGTAAAAAATATGATCAAAATGCACAAAGGCGATATCAGTCTGAAAAGCAAGCTGGGGCAAGGCACTACATTTTTTATAACTCTACCAATTTTAAAATAGATTTTTATGGCAAAGCGATTATTATTAGTAGAAGACGATCCGAATCTGGGATTTATCATTAAAGACAATCTGGAAGACAGAGGTTTTCAGGTCACTCATTGCGAAAACGGGCAATTAGCAGATGATGTTCTCAAAAAAGAATCTTTCGATTTACTGCTTTTTGATGTCATGATGCCTAAAAAAGACGGATTCACGCTGGCAGAAGATATACGTGCAAGAGGTATTCATACGCCCATTATATTTATGACAGCAAGGGAAATGCTGGAAGACAAAATCAGAGGATTCAAGGCAGGTGCTGATGATTATATCACCAAACCTTTTGATTTTGAAGAATTATACATGCGCGTGGAAGCTGTGCTGAAAAGAAAAAGCGTACAGGAATCTATCGCTCCGCCGCTCAGCAAAGAATACTCCATAGGCAAATTCAAGCTGATCGCTCCAGAACTGAAGCTGGTAGACGACAAAGGAAACACCTATACTTTAACCAAAAAAGAAGCTGCGCTCCTGGAATATCTGGCACGTTATGCCAATCAGCCTATCAAAAGAGAAGAAATACTTCGTTCAATCTGGAATGATGACAGCTACTTTGCCGGCAGAAGCATGGACGTATATATCACCAAGCTCAGGAAATATCTGAAAGATGACGAGAACATCGAAATCCAGAATGTCCACGGAGTAGGCTTTAAATTATCTGTCAACTAACAGCACCGGCTTCCAACATTATAATAACACAATTCCCGACAGGTTTGGATACAGAATCCCTACCTTTACAATTGCACTGATAGCAAAGACAACATGAAAGTTGCCGATTTAAAAGCCCCGATAGATGAGGAACTGCGAATTTTTGAGAAAAAGTTTCGTGAAGCCATGCGTAGTGATGTTGCGCTGCTGGACAAAGTCACCTATTATATCTATCAGAGAAAAGGCAAGCAAGTCAGACCGATGTTTATCTTTCTCGCAGCCAAAATGTGCGGCGGTGTCACCGAAGCTACTTATACGGGAGCTTCATTGATAGAGTTGTTACATACTGCCACTCTGGTACATGATGACGTAGTCGATGACGCCAACGAAAGAAGAGGCTTTTTTTCTATCAATGCCCTCTGGAAAAATAAAATCGCAGTGCTGGTTGGAGATTATTTACTATCTAAAGGCCTGTTATTATCTCTTGAAAACGGTCAATACAGACTGCTGCAGATTGTCTCCGGTGCAGTCAAAGCTATGAGCGAAGGCGAATTGCTTCAAATGGAAAAAGCCAGAAAGCTGGATATCACCGAAGATGTATATTTTCAGATCATTACCAATAAAACAGCTTCCTTAATAGCATCTGCCTGCGCTACAGGCGCTGCATCAGCAACAAACGACGAAGCTTTAATAGAAAAGCTCCGGCAAATCGGAGAATATATCGGTATCGCATTTCAGATCAAAGACGATCTTTTTGATTACGGAGAAGCTGATATCGGCAAGCCAAGAGGCATCGATATAAAAGAAAGAAAAATGACGCTCCCGCTCATTTATACGCTTAATAACGTCAGCAAAAGCGAGAAAAAATGGATCATTAATACTGTCAAAAATCACAATGAAGACAAGGTCAGGGTTCAGCAGCTGATACAAATGGTTCATCAGAAAGGCGGCATTCAGTACACGATCGATACAATGAATGCTTACAAGCAAAAAGCTTTTGATATCATCAAAGAAATCGAAGATTCAGAAGCCAAAGAAGGTCTGATAGACCTGGTGAATTATATCACTGAACGAAATTATTAGTATGCAATTCAGATTTCATGAGAATGAAAAGATCAACACCCAATGGTTGGTTCTGCTTCTGGGCATCCTTCTCATGGCTACTAAATTCACAGCATATTATCTGACCAATTCCAACGCCATTTTATCCGATGCGCTGGAAAGTATTGTCAATATTATTGCCGGCGGATTTGGACTTTACAGCTTATACCTTTCAGCAAAACCAAGAGATTCCGACCATCCTTACGGACACGGAAAAATAGAATTTATCTCTTCCACTATTGAAGGAGCCATGATCATCATAGCCGGCATCATGATTGGGTATAAGGCTGTGTATGCGCTCATATTTCCGCAGGAAATTCAGGAGCTGGGAATAGGTATCATTCTGATAGCTATTTCAGGAGCGCTCAATTATCTGATGGGTGTTTTTGCTGTGCAAAAAGGAAAATCAAATCATTCACTTGCATTGGAAGCCAGTGGGGAGCATCTGAAATCTGATGCATATTCAACCGTTGGCATTCTGCTCGGCTTGCTCTTTATCTTTTTGACCGGATATATCTGGATGGATAACGTCGTCGCCATCATTATGGGCATATTTATCATGTACAGCGGCTATCATATAGTAAAAAGATCACTGGCAGGAATCATGGATGAAGCCGACTTTGAGCTCAATAAACAGGTAATTGAACATATCAATCAGCACAGACAACCGGAATGGATAGATGTACACAACTTCCGGGTCATCAAATACGGTGAAGTCATCCATATCGATTGTCACATGACCATGCCCTGGTATTTTACCCTGCAGCAGTCCCATGACGGAATGAAAGCATTTGAAGATTGCCTTCAGAAATCTGTCACCAATCCTGTAGAAACATTTATCCACGTGGACCCTTGCATACCGAGCTCCTGCAATATCTGTGAAATAACAGACTGCCAGGTAAGAAAATTTCCCTTCAGGAAAAAAATTGAGTGGACGATGGAAAATATTACTGCCAATCAGAAGCATAAATAGCATAGAGAATAAAGCCGGCGTTATGCAGAATGTATGCCTCAAAAGAGATTTTCGGGTTTAAATAATTTTGTTTTATTTGATTAGTTTAAAAACAATATCCCCGCTACATATTACAAATCACACATAACACCAGCACACAAACAACTTTATATCATTTAGATTCAATCGAAAACATCCGTCGGAAACGGTCACAAAGAACGTTAAACCTGCACTTTGATTAAAATTCGGACAGAGTAGTTTTTGGGTAGTTTAGAAGCCAAAAGAAAAGTAGTGCAATTTTCTACTCCATGCTTTCCCATATTATATTCATTTTTATTTTTGCTATATTTTTCCGGTATAAATGCATCTTTTTCTAAAACTTCTCTTTACCGCCTTCTTCATTTCCATAACCAGTCATAGCCTGTTTAGCCAGACTCCTGATATTACAACTTTGGAAAAAGAAGTTCTGCACTTAAATGATACATATCAATATCTGACATCTCTTCAAAAGATTGACAGCTATATTGACCATACAGATAATCAATATGAAATCTATCAGGCATACCTGCTGAAATCTTATACGTACAAAAGATTATTTAATTATGAAGATGCGCTGAAAAGCTTAAATACAGCACATCAGCATGGTATAGCCAGCGATAAATCGCAGGAGGTAGAAGCTACTGTCAAATCGGAAAAAGCATTTATCTATTTTGACATCCATGATTACAGTCAGGCAGAAAAGCTGATGCAGGAATTAAGAGAAGATAACTTCCGGCATATTTCCGGACCAGCCCAATCTTTTATCGTCATGCAGGAAGGCTATGTATTTTATCTGAAAAAGGAATATCCAAAAGCAGAAGAACTTTTACTGCAATCTATTGATCTGATGAATCAACATCAGCCAAGAAACCTCCCTATGGTGTATGGCAAATTGGTTGAATTGTACAATGAAACAAAGCAATTTGATAAAAGAGATGAGTCCTTTCAAAAGGGATTGGCATTAGCCAAAGAGAGAAAAATCCTCAAATACGAAATGTACATGTATGAAATGCTGATAAAATCATTTGAGCATAACGGGCAATACAAAGATGCTTTTTTATATGATAAGATCCTGGACTCCCTGAAAAAGGAATACGACAGGGAAAACCATATCACTCAGCTGAAAATCTATGAAAAAAATAGTGAGCTAAAAGAAAAAGATTACCAGCTCAGAAAACAAAAAACTGTCAGAAATTTTCTCATTGTCATTATTTTAATACTGATAGCACTGGCATTCATCTCATACAAGCTACTACAAAGCAAGAAAAAAGAGCATCTCCTGCTCGAAAAAGAATACGACAGGATCTACCAGGAACTGGCGCTTTTAGCACAGGAAAAAAATGAAACAGGCAACAAAATTTCAATCGACTCCTATGATCTTACACCGAGACAATTGGAAATCATAGAACATCTCAAATCCGGCAAAACCAACAAACAGATAGCTGCAGAACTGCACATCTCTGAAAATACAGTAAAATATCATATCAAAAGCATTTATGAAATATTGCAAGTGGACAGCCGCATGAAGTTATTCAAGCTCCTTAAAGGATAAAATTACTTTTTCCACATTCGTGGAGTTTATTTGACCGGTCGTTTGGTTATTTTTTACAAATAGATTATTTTTATACACCAAATTTTAAAAAATCTTTAAAATCATAACAAATGAGCGTAGCTGCTGAAATCAAAAACCTTTTAAGAGGTGGTGAATTCCTTGTAAAGGAAAGTAACTATCTTGATGTATTTACTCCTGCTGATCTGGATGAAGAACAACAGATGATTCTTCAGGCGACTAATGACTTCTTAGACAATGAAGTGATGCCTAAACGTGAGCAAATCGAGCATCAGGAAGAAGGTGTAACCACTACATTATTAGAACAAGCCGGAGAATTAGGTCTTTTAGGTCTTGCAGTTCCGGAAGAATTCGGAGGAATGGGCAAAGATTTCAATACAAACTCTATCATCGTAGAAACGATGGCAAGAGCCCGTTCATTCACCTTATCATGGGGAGCACACGTAGGTATCGGTTCATTGCCGATCGTTTACTTCGGTAATCAGGAGCAAAAATCTAAATATCTCCCAAAATTAGCTTCAGGTGAATTAAAAGCTGCTTACTGTCTGACTGAGCCGGGATCAGGTTCTGATGCGTTGGGCGCAAAAACCCGTGCAGATCTTTCTGAAGACGGAAAATACTATGTATTGAACGGTCAGAAAATGTGGATCACCAATGCAGGTTTTGCAGATATTTATATCGTATTCGCTAAAATCGATGGTGAAAAATTCACAGGCTTCATCGTAGAAAGAACAATGGAAGGTCTTTCTTTGGGTGCTGAAGAGAAAAAAATGGGTATCAAAGGATCTTCTACCAGACAAGTATTCCTTGAAAATGTAAAAGTTCCTGTAGAAAACTTATTGGGTGAGCCGGGCAAAGGCCACCTGATCGCATTCAATATCCTGAACATTGGCCGTTACAAGCTGGCTGCAGGATCTTTGGGTGCATCTAAAGACGTTTTAAGACAAGCTGCAGTATATGCTAACGAGCGTCAGCAGTTCAAAACTCCTATCGCTAACTTTGGTGCTATCCAGTACAAGCTGGCTGAAATGGCTATCCAGATCTACGCATTGGAATCTGCATGCTACAGAGCTTCTGATAAAATCGACAACTACGAGAAAAAACTATTGGCTGAAGGCAAAGACTTCTCTTCTGCTATCTTAGGCGCTGCTGATGAGTACGCTATCGAGTGTGCATTCTTAAAAGTTCACGGTTCAGAAGTATTAGACTATTGTGTAGATGAAGCAGTTCAGATTCACGGTGGAATGGGCTTCTCAGAAGAAACTCAGGTAGCTGGTGCGTACAGAGATGCACGTATCAACAGAATCTTTGAAGGCACGAACGAAATCAACAGATTATTGACAGTAGATCAATTATTGAAAAGAGCTATGGCAGGTAAAATCGACGTGATGTCTGCTGCTATGGGCGTTCAGAAAGAATTGATGTCAGTTCCTGATTTCAGCGCAGGCGAAGACGAAGGCGTTTTGACCAACGAATTGAAAGCAGTTCGCAACATCAAAAAAGCGATCTTATTGGTAGCTGGTGCTGCAGTACAAAAATTAATGAACAAGCTGAAACATGAGCAGGAAATCCTGATGAACATTGCAGACATGATCATTGACCTGTATGCAGTAGAATCTACAGTATTGAGAGTTCAGAAGAAAATCGCTACAGTAAGTGAAGCTGCTGCTGAATTGGAAATCACTATTGCAAAAACTTTCGTAAGCGATGCCATAGAAAGAGTGAACATCAATGGTAAACACGCACTTCAATCTTTCGCAGAAGGTGATGAATTGAGAATGATGTTGATGGGCTTGAAAAGATACACTAAGTTGGATACTTTCAATACTAAAAACGCACGCAGAGCTATCGCTGCAAAAATCTCTGAAGACCAGGCTTACAAATTCTAATCAGAATTGTAACCATATCATACAAAGGCTGTCCGCAAGGACGGCCTTTTTTATTGGACTCGCCCACTATACTTCGATGGCGTCGGGTAACCTCAGTAACCAAGATGGTTGGATTTTCACTGCGAGCGAAATCCTCCGCTCTATCCCTCATACAGCGGAACTATTGGCTGGGGTGAAGTTTTCTAATCCGCACTCATCTTTTTATCATTACCAATATTGAGAAATCCATAAATGAAAAAGGAGTGATATATTTTATTGTCTGAAAAATACTTGGTATATTTAAATAAACACATACCACTGATGTTATAAAAGGTTGTTGCTATATCAGCTCATTTGACTACATAGAAATGAGATATTAGCACAATATTGCACAAATATAAATGCTAGTAGTAGTAACAACTTTAGGATTTCAACGAGCAATGACAAGAAAGAAAAAAGACATAAAGAAATCTGACAAAGGAATTTTTCGAATATTCGAATTAATTACCGAATCAATCGGTTGGCTGCAAATTGTTGCTTCTCCTCTTTTGATTGGGCTTGTCATTGGCGCTGTAATTTATTTTTCAGACGCAACTACCACCAAACTATTTATTGGAAGCAATAGCGATAGTTGGACTAATTGTTGGCATCATTGAGGCGATAAAACAAAGGTACCATTTGGTTTATGGCAAGAATTATGGCGAATCCAGAACTAGACAATGCAGAGGAAGAAGGAAAAAAGAAACAAAATCAATGACAAATAAAAGTCTACCGTTGCGTCAGATAGGCTAATATAAAACAGAAATTATCCTATAAAAACACTCGAAAATAATTGATAATTTATGTATTGGTTCCTGACAGCCGCAACACTTGAAAACGTTAATCACAATATTAAATGACCACCACTTAAAATAAAAGTACTCAAGCCGAAAATAAAACAAAGGACTATCGGACTACAAAATGAAAGAAGGATTTAAAACAGCAGGAAAGATTTTCAAATACCTGGCAATTTTATTTACGATTGGGTATTGGATTTATATTGTAATTGACGATTGGGTATTTATTGAAAAATATTGGACACGGGTATGGTGTCATTGTAGCATATACACTACCTGATGGAATAAGATAAAAACAACTTTAAATAATAAAAATTATGGCTCAGATCAATCCTCATATTAACTTCAACGGGAATGCCGAAGAAGCGTTTACCTTTTACAAATCAATATTTGGCGGAGAGTTCACTAAAATTATCCGTTTCAAAGATACAGCTAGTAATGAATTTCAAGTATCAGAAAATGAAGCAAATAAAATAATGCACATTGCTTTACCAATTGGTAAAAATACTTTAATGGCCAATGATGTACCTGAAATATTGGGACGAACAAACGAAAATGAAAACAGAAGTAAAATTTCAATCAGTGCAGAAAGCAAAGAAGAAGCTGACAAATTATTCAATGGACTTTCGGCAGGTGGACAAATTGAAATGCCTATTTCTGACAGCCCTTGGGGTTCATATTTTGGTATGTTTAGAGATAAGTATGGTATTGAATGGATGGTGGAATTTGATCCGAATTATAAAGGACAAATTTAATTGCAAAACACAAAGAACAGAAGACCAAGGGCTTTGTGTTATCAAACTGATGATCTTTGTAGAAATTTAGTCGAAAATTCAACTTCTGCCCTCCGATTGAGCTTTTGTCCTAAAAACCCCTGCCTGCCAGGAACTGCGTATCATTACCTACCATTTTAAAAAATAGCACATGATGAACAAAATACTATTCATACTATTGACCGCTCTGGTTCTTTCCTGCAAGGATAAAGATGATGGAAAAGAACAAATAGTATTTGACAGGATAGAATTTGTGTATCATCTGAAAAAAGCCGTTGACGAAAAAACCTGGAAGACTTTTAATAACAAGGAGTATGACTTACCGTTAATTTACTTTACTGATTCAAGTTCATACATTGCTAACCCAACAGAAAAATTCTTACATACTTTCAGGTCAGAATTAGTATTTCAAAACGGGCAAATCAGGATTTACAAGACAAAAGACAGAGTCGATAATCTGCCGTTTCATATGGAAACAAGCATTACATTGGGCGACACATCAGAAGATTACAATTATCACTCGCCATTCATGAATTGCAGCAGCTATGAAGAAGTTTATAAAGTAATACCGGTAGTGCTATCGACAGAACAATGGGCTACAATGGTCATGCATGAATACTTTCACGGATTTCAATATAAGCATCAACCATTTTTAGATTTTTATGAAAAGGAAATTGCTCATATTCAGGAAGACAGTCTGCACTCAATTTATAAAAGCAACGCCTGGTTTAAAGAGTCAATTGACAAAGAAAATCAATTGCTTTTGAAAGCTATCCATGAAAATGATAGTCTAAACATGCAAAAAATCATCGGGGATTTCTTTTCGTTGCGAAACGACAGAAGAAAGAAGGTTCTCAATGAGTTAAAGTCAGATATTTCAAAATATGAGAAATGTTACGAAACGATGGAAGGAACCGCCAGGTATGTTGAATATTCTCTTTATCATCTTTTTTCAACAAGGGAGCCGGATGATAAGCTTACAAGATCTGATACTTCTTTTAAATCCTATGAAAAATTCCGCAACTACAATATCGAAAAAGATAAGTGGCTTTATCTAACCGAAAAGACAAAATATTTTTATGCAACAGGATTTAACATGGCAAGACTATTAGATAAATTGGAAATTGAGTACAAATCAAGACTTTTCAAAGAAGGAAAAATAACAATGGAAGATATTCTGTTTGAAAAACAAAACGGAAGATAACACAGGTACGGACTAACGTTCAAAATTGAAGTTTTGTGCTTCAAATGAACGTACCGAAAAACGGGTTGAATCTGCGCAGGTTCAAATGAAAAAGATGTTTCGCTTTACACATAGCAATTAATCAACATTCTTACAACTGTATCCCAGTTCTAAAATGGAACTACTAAGACAAAGCAAAGAAAAAAGCACTAATTTAGACTTTAAATAAAGTCGAATAACTAACATTGTTTTCCAAAGTGAGAGTAAAAACAGCTTCAATTAGATTTTTGTGCTAAAAAATCTCAACTGTAACAATACCCGAATTATTATCAGTAATTAAATAGGAGTAGTTGAAAGATACACAAAAGCTCAAAGCTACTTGTTATCCAATAATTTTTAAGATTTTCGAATTATCTGGAAAATTCTTCTCGGACAGTTATAAATAATTCTATGAAAATATTTCCAACAAATAACTACCGGGTAACCTTTACTACCGATAGTCGGAATAGCCTTGAGACTCTAAAAGCCAATACAAAAGAATCTAGTGACTTAACATCACAAATAACTGATAAGATGTTCATTGGCAGAGTAGGAAAAAATAGTTTCAAAATTATTGGGTCTGAACTTGGCATAGGAGCATTTACTGTTTTTAAAGGTGATTTTAATGAAACAACCGGAGTAATAAAAACAGAAATTAATAATGCGTTCAAAATATTAATTGCTGTTTTATATTTTTTACCGATTATAGCTGTTACACTGACTGTATTTAAAACAGGACAATTAAGGTCACTGGGATTACTCATTCCCCTATTTATGGCTTTTTTGTTTATTCGGTTCATTATAACATCTTTGGCTTATAAGTTTTCTTCTAATATTACTATGCAAAAACTCAAAAAAGTATTAAATATCCAGATACTAAAATGAAAATAACTGTTTGATAAATCGAGCTCAACTGTGGGAAATCATCAGTATTTTGGCCGGAGCCTTTTCTATTGCAGCAACTTTAAAAATAAAATCATGAAAGAAACAGAAAAGCACAACGAACGAATTGCAAAAATGACATTTGCATCGGTTTATCCGCACTATGTAACAAAAGTGGAAAGCAAAGGCAGAACCATAGCAGAATTGCACCAGGTAATAGAATGGCTGACCGAATTTGACGAAAAAAAACTGCAGGAGCTCATTGATGAGAAGGTAACTTTTGAAACTTTCTTTGAGAGAGCAAGCTTACATCCCAATGCGCATCTTATTACAGGTCTAATTTGCGGCTACCGGATAGAAGAAATCGAAAATCCATTAACCCAAAAAGCCCGTTACCTGGACAAGTTGATTGACGAGCTGGCAAAAGGCAAAAAGATGGAAAAGATTCTGAGACAATAATTATAGTAAAACAAGGAAAGTCTCATTGGGCAGGACAATAAATCATAAGATATGAAAGCAAGCGGAAATACAGTAGAAGAAATCCTGAAAAATCTCCCCGAAGACAGGTCAGCAGCTTTTAATAAGCTACATGAAGTGATCGTAGAAAATCTGCCCAAAGGTTTTGAGTCCGGCATCAGCTATGGTGGTTTGGGTTATATTGTTCCTCATACCATTTATCCGGCCGGTTATCATTGTAAACCCAGTGAGCCGCTCCCATTCGCGGGAATTGCATCCCAGAAGAATTCTATTAATTTTTACCATATGGGTATCTATACCCAACCTGAATTATTGGAATGGTTCGTGAGTGAATTCCCAAAACACAGTAAGCAAAAACCGGACATGGGAAAAAGTTGTATCCGTTTTAAGAAACCGGATGATATTCCCTTCGCTCTCATTGGCGAGCTGATGAAAAAAATAAGTGTAAAAGAATGGATCAATATCTATGAAACCAATCTGAAGAAATAATCCTCGAAACACTTTTCAAATCGAAACTATCTTGACTTTTGGGAAAAAGAAACCAAAGCTCTTAGGATACTATTAAAAATCAGCAGGAAACAAAATAAGCTCCCGCAGATTGCGCAGATTTACGCAGAGGATGAAGAAAAATCAGCGGTCATCAGCGGAATTTGCGGGAAATAAAAAGTTGAGATAACCTCATCATACTATTGACTATACCTCCCACTGCTTCTTTTAATTCAGAGATATACGGTATCACATCCCTTTCTCCATCAGGAGCACATTAAATTTATGACCATCCGGGTCAGCAAAGACAAAGCCATAATGATTGGTACCATCTCTGCCCGCTTCGTGAAAAACATTACCTCCGGCAGCCATTACTTTATCCATCCACTCTTTTACTTCTGCTTTTGTTTCTGCAGAAAGAGTGAACATAACTTCACTATTGTTACTTTTTGATGAAGGCGGTAAATATTCATCTATTTGAGAGCCTTGCTCAAAAAAGTGGATGACAAAATTACCATCACCAAAAAGAAAGCTGGCCAATTGGGGATAGTTGCCGGTATTATTAGGGGTAAAGCCCAGCTCTGTATAGAATTTATTAGTGCACTTTACATCTTTTACACTAAAGTTAGCCCATATCATTTTCGCTTTCATACTGTTGAATTTAAGGCAATATGCAGTAATTATACCAACAAAACATCTCGGTTGATTCTTTTGACAAGCAGTAATTTTACAGACTTAAAATGTGCATGGCTCAACAGTATTGAGTATATGCCGTCCAAATCATAGCTTTTGTTTTCAATTTTCCACCGAATAGCTAAACATAGAAACATTAGATATTATTTTAGCCTGATCAATATAGAAAATGAAAGACGAGAAGAAGTATATATTCACCTCTGAACGACTCGGGTTTAGAAATTGGGAACCAGCAGATATCGATCAAATGGCTCAAATAAATGCTGATAAAGAAGTTATGGAATTTTTTCCGTCGGTTGCAACAAAAGAACAGACAATTGAATTTATTGAACGAATGAAAAGCCAGTTTTTAAAGAATCGTTTTTGCTACTTCGCAGTTGACAAGCTCGAAAACAATGAATTTCATAGGTTTTATCGGGCTTTCCGAACAAACATACCAAGCGGATTTTACACCTTGTATTGATATCGGCTGGAGAATAAAAAGCAGCGAGTGGTATAAAGGATTTGCAACTGAAGGAGCTAAAAGATGCCTTGACTATGCCTTGAATGATTTAAGGATTGAAAAAGTGTATTCAATTGCACCGAAGATCAATATAAAATCGGAGCATGTTATGAAAAAAACAGGCATGGAAAAACAATATGAATTTGAACATCCTTTACTGATGAACGATATTCGCCTAAAGACCTGTGTATTATATAAAATTGAAAATACTGACTTAAAGAATAAAAATAACAGCTAACAAAATCTGCCGTCAATCAGAGACCATAAAAGTAAAGAAACCTGACCGCAAATACGGATTTAATCAAAAATGGTTAGAATAATCAGCTTTCAAAAGTGATTAAACACACAACCAACAGTTTTTTCCTTCTTTTATATTGTAATCGTGATCTTTCACTAAAGGTGCTTTCATTCAAACTTTTACTCTGCATTTTTTGTATATTATAGAGTCAGTAACTATAAAAGATATTATCATGAACTCAAGTCCGAACGTATCCTTACCGATTAATGAGCCGATTCTAAACTATGCTCCCGGAAGTCCTGAAAGAGCAGCTTTGCAAAAGGCAGTCAGGGAGCTGAAAAGTAAAATCAGGGATATACCGATGATCATTAACGGACGTGAAGTATTTACAGATGAGACTGTTGACATTACTCCTCCCTACGATCATCAACATAAAATAGGACAGTATCACTACGCAACGGAGGAGGATATCGAATTTGCTATCAGCTCTGCGCTGGATGCCGCAGAAACCTGGGCAAATACCAGTGCTTATACAAGAGCAAATATCTTCTTGAAAGCTGCAGATCTTATCTCTACCAAATACAGAGCTAAAATCAATGCTGCTACTATGCTGGCACAATCCAAAAATGCGTATCAGGCTGAAATTGATGCGGCCTGTGAGCTGATAGATTTTTTCCGGTTCAATGTGTACTACATGTACCATATTTATGCCCAGCAGCCATTATCGACCAACGGACAAAAGAATACGCTGGACTACAGACCTCTGGAAGGATTCGTACTGGCGGTAACACCGTTCAACTTTACAGCTATCTCAGGAAATCTGCCTGCCGCACCTGCATTAATGGGAAATACGGTAGTGTGGAAGCCATCCGGCACTCAGATTTATTCTGCAGCAGTAATTATGGAAATATTGACAGAAGCTGGTTTACCTGCGGGAGTGATCAATATGGTTTTCTGTGACGGACCTGAATTATCTGAAATAGTATTAAAGCATCCTGATTTTGCAGGTTTGCACTTTACCGGTTCTACCAGGACCTTTAACTATTTCTGGAAAACAATCGGACAAAATATTGACAGGTATAAAACCTATCCCAGAATCGTAGGAGAAACCGGCGGGAAAGATTTCGTAGTAGCACACCAGTCTGCCGATCCTGACGCTGTAGCTACCGCTTTGGTCAGAGGAGCATTTGAGTTCCAGGGACAGAAATGTTCTGCCGCCTCCAGGGCATATATCTCAGCTTCTATATGGGAAAGAGTCTGGTCGAAAGTCCGGGAAGATCTGAAAGAAATCAAAGTGGGCTCTCCTGAAGATTTCGGCAACTTTGTCAATGCGGTTATTGATGAGAGATCCTTTGATAAAATTGTGGATTATATTGAAAAAGCAAGAAATCTTGCGACAAATCAGATCATTGCCGGAGGTACTTACGACAAAACAACCGGATATTTTATCGATCCTACCATCATATTAACAGCAGATCCTAAATCGCTGACAATGGAAGAAGAAATATTCGGGCCGGTATTGACTGTATATGTTTTCGATGATATTGATTTTGAGGATACACTGGAACTTGTCAATGAGACTTCTCCATATGCATTGACAGGAGCTGTACTCGCACAAGATCTTTCAGCAATAGAAACTGCACACAAATATCTCAGAAACGCAGCGGGAAACTTCTACATCAACGATAAGCCAACAGGAGCCGTGGTGGGTCAACAACCTTTCGGAGGCGCCAGAAAATCAGGAACCAATGACAAGGCAGGATCTTACCTGAATCTCCTGAGATGGGTCTCACCGAGAAACGTCAAAGAAAACTTTCTTACTCCGACCGACTACAAGTATCCGTTTCTGGCTCAATAAAATAAGAAAGGAGGCTTCAATGAGCCTCCTTTTTTTATGATTTTTCAGGACGTTGGTTATACCGATTATATATCTGTAATAGTCCAATTTTAGCTTTGCATCATTGGACTAAACAGCTATTATATCGGCATTAACCATTCTAAAGTTTTAAAATAGTTTGAACTATTTTAAAACCAGAATTGGTATTATTTACTGAAAAGCATTTCACGGTATTTAGCCAATGGCCATAAGTTATCATCTACCACTGTTTCAAGCTCATCAGCTACTTCTCTGATCTCTTCCATTAAAGGTTTGATCTTATCACAATATAAGCCGGCTTGCTCTCTTGGAGAATCAAGATCATTACCTTTCACACGATGCTCTTTCATTTTTTCTTCCAATTGAACCAATTTAGCAACACCACCTGCTACTTTTTTCAGGATATTCAATTGAGGTTCGTACAGACTTGCATCTAACTTCAAATCTTTTAGTCCATCAATGCTTTCGATCAATTTATTTTGATACTCTATACATGCAGGAATGATTTGATTGACTACTATTTCTCCTAAAATTCTGGATTCAATCTGAAGGTGATTAGTGTAGTCATGCAACATAATTTCGTAGCGGGCCTCACACTCTCTGCGGTTCATGATGTTCAGCTCCTCATAAAGATTAAATACATCTTCATTCACAAATGCATCCAAAGCATCAGGAGTAGTTCTGTTGTTGCTCAAACCTCTCTTAGCTGCTTCTTCTCTCCATTCATCAGAATAGTTATCTCCTTCGAATAAGATTCTTCTGGACTCCGTAAGTGTTCTTCTCAATACTTTAAGGATAGCTACATCTTTATAGTCACCTTGTTTGACCAAAGCATCTACTTCAACCTTGAATTTTCTCAACTGTTGCGCCACGATAGCACTCAACACAGTCATCGGCATAGAACAGTTAGCAGACGATCCTACCGCTCTGAATTCAAATTTATTACCTGTAAATGCAAACGGAGAAGTACGGTTTCTGTCCGTATTATCCCACATGATCTCAGGAATTTTATTGTGGATATCTAATCTCAAGCTGAGGTTGTCCTGTTCGTCAAAAGTGTCCTCATCCACTCTTTTCTCAATCATATCCAATACCTCTTTCAGATAAGAACCGGTATATACAGATATAATTGCAGGAGGAGCTTCATTAGCACCCAGACGGTGGTCATTACCATGAGTAGCCACACTTGCTCTCAATAAAGACTCGTGTCTGTTAACTGCAGCAATTGTATTGATGAAGAAAGTAAGGAACTGAAGATTTGTACGAGGTGTTTTACCCGGAGAAAGAAGGTTTACTCCTGTATCAGTACTCAATGACCAGTTGTTGTGCTTACCGCTGCCATTCACTCCGGCAAATGGTTTTTCGTGCAGCAATACTTTCATTTTATGACGGGAAGAAACTCTGTCCATTACGTCAGTCAACAATTGATTATGGTCAACTGCAAGATTCGCTTCCTCAAACATCGGAGCACACTCGTATTGAGACGGAGCCACCTCATTGTGACGCGTGCGGATTGGAATACCCAGCTTCAGACACTCGATCTCCATATCTCTCATGAATGCATATACCCTCTCAGGAATAGCTCCAAAATAATGATCTTCTAATTGCTGACCTTTTGCAGATCTTTTACCTAATAAAGTACGGCCGGTCATCACCAAGTCCGGTCTTGCATAATACATTGCGGAGTCAATCAGGAAATATTCCTGCTCCCAGCCTAAAGTTGTATTGACCTGGCTAACGTTTCTGTCAAAATACTGACATACCTCAGTTGCAGCCTGATTGATCGCCTGCAGAGATTTCATCAAAGGAGATTTGAAATCCAGAGTATCTCCTGTATATGAGAAGAAGATGGTAGGAATACACAATGTTTTGCCATTTCCTACAGTCATGATAAATGCCGGAGATGTCAGATCCCATGCAGTATAACCTCTCGCTTCAAAAGTAGCACGGATACCACCGGAAGGAAAAGATGAGCCGTCTGTCTCTTGCTGAATCAAAGCATCAGCTGTAAATTCTTCAATACCACTTCCATCTATTGGCATGAAGAATGAGTCGTGTTTTTCTGCTGTAGTACCAGTCAAAGGCTGAAACCAGTGAGTGTAGTGCGTTGCACCTTTATCCATAGCCCATGTTTTCATAGCAGAAGCTATCAGGTCAGCAAGGTCTCTGTCTACTTTTTTGCCCTCTCTCATATAAGAAGTCAGTTTTTTATATGCTTCTTTAGAAAGAGTAGCCTTCATTGCTTTGTCATTGAAAACTGACTCGGCAAAAAAATCAGAAATCTTAGCCGAAGGCAGTTCAACCTGAACCTTAGGCCTTGAAGAAAATGCTGCTAGGGCATTAAATCTGGTCTTTGACATAACAGAAAATATTAATATTATTTAATTTCGGTTAAATTTCTACTTTTTTTCGCAGAACATTGCAAAACTATAAATTATTTTAATGATTTTTTGAGATTTTCAGAGAAGACAATATCAAACCAATCAAAATAAATAACACAGCAATAGACCTGTATCTCACTATAGCTCCGGCATTATTCACAACAATACCAATAATAGAGATCAGTGTAAATCCTATACTTAAGCAGAATAAGGCAATAGAGTTATCCAATAAATATCTCCATTTGATCTTGAATAAACTAAAAACAATCACTACACACAACAGGATCGTTTCGATAGCAGCCAGTCTGCACCAGTCCGTAATACATTGACTGTATATAGGATGAATAAATCCGTTAATGAAAAGATTCGGAAAATATAAGAATATCCTGTACCAGCTATGATCTACAACATCTATCTGAAAACTGGTATTCCCGTCTGAATTGATAAAAGAACTTTGAAATTCAGTGATCAGGTTCACCAGACGATATTTTTCAGGTGCAACAAAATCGAATAAAACAAGTGAAAGCAGGATCATGCCATAAGTGATCAGATATGGATAGACAGACTTTATCTTACTTTTTTCATTCCAGAAAAATGCAAATAATGCCGGCATCAGTACCAAAAACATATACATCCTCACATTGATCATAAATACGAAAGCTATAAATACAATAAAAGCCCTCAGCTTAGAAAATCTCATTGTGAGCTGATAGACATTGTAAAGTAAAATTCCAATATTAAAGAAGACCAATGCGTCTTTGTGCAAGCCTGATGTCCAGAAAACAATGCCCGGTATCAGAAATATCAAAAATAGGATCAGATATTCTGATAACTGTGTAACACTTGAAAAAAACTTATACAGATAAAATGCTCCTATATATGAAATGAAGGAGAAAAACAGGAAATGCACAGAAATATAGCCGAAAGAAAAAAGTCTGAAAAACGCATTGACCCGCACAATTGTATACCCTGTATGATCATACCACAACCCCATCTGATCTATGTAGCTGCAAAGATGTTCCGGTTCAGGAAAATAATTATTGCGCCCCAAAAGCAATTGCAGATAATACATTGGATTTTCAGACAATGCGCTATAGACGATATTACCTTCATTAAAATAAAAGCCTGAATCATAAAAAGTAGGAATTTCATGATGCAGCCATCCATACGTCAATGCTACTATTATTTTCACAGTGGCCAGTAATACCCATATTCCACGCGAAACCGAAGGTGTTGCAAATAAGCCGGACTTATATACAAACAACAAAAACAATAAGCTATAACAAACAAGTAAAAGTACTTCCAACCTACCTTAATTAAACTACCTTCAAGAAAAACTACAATCTACTTATCCAATTTAGCGGATGATCATACCCGGTAAAATATCAGACTGCACAAAGCTCAGATTACCTTCTGCGTCTTCAGCCATTAAAATCATTCCGTTAGACTCTATTCCTCTGAGCTTTCTGGGAGCTAAATTGACTAAAACAGAAACATTCTGACCGATGATCAATTCCGGCTTAAAAAACTCAGCAATGCCCGAAACAATTGTTCTTTGTTCAAAACCCAGGTCAACAGTCAATTTTAATAACTTATCTGCTTTGGGTACTTTCTCAGCTTCTACAATTCTACCTGTACGAATATCCAACTTAGAAAAATCATCGTAAGATATTTCATTCTTGACGTTAACGTATTCCACACCGGTTTTATTATCTGGCTGCTGATTTTGTTTTTTAGAGTTTTCCAGCTTCTCTATCTGCTGCTGTACAACAGCATCATCAATTTTTTCAAATAATAATTCAGCTGCCCCCAAAATAGTACCCGGGAGAACTAAAACATCATCATATTCAATCCAGATACCTTTTTGTATTCTGAATATCCTTGCCAGCTTTTCAACTGTAAAAGGAAGTAAGGGTTGAGCCAGTATTGTCAAACCGCCACATATTTGTGCTGCTATGTACAATACCTTTTCTGTAGCCGAAGGATCTGTTCTGACCAGCTTCCATGGCTCCAGATCAGCCAGGTATTTATTTCCCACTGATGACAATTCATTTAATGCAGCCAGCGCATCTCTGAACCTATAATTTTCAATAGCATGCGCCATTTTATCAGCTGTAGATCTGATGGCAGCTAAAACCTGCTGATCATATTCATTGAAAGCAGCATTGTCTGCAACAGGAACTATTCCATTATAGTATTTATGAATAAGCACTACTACCCTGTTGACAAAATTTCCAAGATTGGCAACAAGCTCATTGTTCACTCTTGCCTGATAATCCTGCCATGTAAATTCACTGTCCTTGTTTTCCGGCATATTGGCAGTAAGCGTATATCTCAATTCATCTTCTTTTCCCGGTAGGTCCTGAAGATATTCGTGCAGCCAGACAGCCCAGTTGCGGGAAGTAGAAATTTTATCTCCCTGCAGGTTCATAAACTCATTCGCGGGTACATTATCCGGAAGAATAAATTGCTCTGTAGCTTTCAGGATTGCCGGAAACGTGATACAATGGAATACGATGTTATCTTTTCCTATAAAATGTATCAAAGTGGAATCTTCATCCTGCCAGTATGATCTCCATGCATCAGCATCTTTTTCCAGAAGATGCTCAGATTTGGGATCAGCAAAATGAAAGGTTTGCTCGCTGATTTCCTTGAAAAGCTGCCGTGTCGCAGAAACATAGCCGATCGGCGCATCCAGCCATACATATAATACCTTTCCTTCAGAACCTTCTATTTCCTGTGGAACAGGAATTCCCCAGTCCAGATCTCTGGTCATCGCTCTCGGCTGTAAGCCGGCATCAATCCAGCTCATGCACTGGCCATACACATGTGATTTCCAGGTATCTTTCTTAGTCTTCAGCCAGTTCTGAATAACTTCCTGATACTCATCCAGCTTCAGGTACCAATGCTTTGTTGTTCTCAGCTCCGGAGTCTGTCCGCTGATAGTGGATTTAGGATGAATCAATTCTGTTGGACTCAAAGAAGATCCACATTTTTCACATTGATCACCATATGCATTCTCATTGCCGCATTTAGGACAGGTACCGATAATATACCTGTCAGCCAGAAACTGATGAGCTTCTACATCATAGTATTGCGCGCTTTCTTTGACTTCAAAAGCGTTTTTATCATTCAGTATCCTGAAAAAATTCTGTGAGGTTTCGTAGTGAATCGGCTCAGATGTCCTGTGGTAAATATCAAAGGAAATTCCAAAATTCTTAAAGCTATCTCTGATAATAGCGTGATACTTATCCACTATTTCTCTGGGCGTGATGCCCTCTTTTTTAGCTCTGATGGTAATCGCAGCACCATGTTCATCGCTACCACATACATAGACAACATCCTTCCCTCTCAGTCTCAGGTATCTGACAAAAATATCCGAGCTGATATATGCTCCCGCCAGATGACCAATATGCAAAGGACCGTTAGCATATGGCAAGGCTGCTGTGACCGTATATCTCTTCGTTGCACTCATAGAATTTCAAAAGTGATTGCTAAGATATACAATCTAAAAAGTAAAGAAGTAAGTACTTCCTAACAAATTGACATTATTCTTTCGGTGTTTCAGGGATATTGGATCGTTCTACTTCTTCTACAAAGTAAAGCGTCTCCCCTCTCCAGAAAAACTTTGCATAACGTTTTACATAATTAAGATTCACCCTTTCACCTGTAAGAGAGACATCATTTAAGAGCTGAATCACCTCTTTATTTTTCCTTTCTACTGAAAAATCAAATACTTCCTGAATCGGATGAGCTCCTTTCAGAGCACCAAAAGTCTCCAGGTTGATCTTGCCTTCGTAAGTCTTAAATATTACACCTTTTTCTGCTATTCTCATCACTTTACCGGACATAGAACCTTTCTCATAGTATCCGAAATAGTAAAAGCTGAAAACCCCGATCGTTGCAACCAAAACTATTACAACTACAATTGTTATTATTTTTTTCATAAGCTCATTAGATTTAAAACCTTTAAATATATCTAAAACCATTTAATATAAACAGAGCCTGTTATTGGGGATAACAGGCTCTAAATTTTGGACAGTTACTTCATTGTACCATTTCTGGGACAAATAGCTATACAAAATGTGAATTTGTTTTGGGAAAGACAAGAAATTATTTATTTATTTTCAATAAAACACAATTTATTCATAAAATAATCCGTCAAAAGCACCCTAAATCTATAACTTCGTTAAAAAACCCTCAAAACGATGAACCTGCTGCAAATGACACCTAAAGGCATTTACTGTCAGATTGCAGACGTATATCTTGATCCGCATTCAAAAGTTCACAGAGCAATCCTCTCACACGGGCATGGAGATCATATCAGACATGGATGTAAATTTTATCTCTGTACCGAATCAGCTCTTCCGGTAATAAAGTTCAGATTATATAATACCGAATCTGTTTTTCAGGGAGTTAAGTACGGAGAGACCATCAACATAAATGGTGTTAATTTCTCTTTCCATCCGGCAGGCCATATTATTGGCTCCGCACAAATCAGAGTCGAATACCGGGGCGAAGTGTGGTTGTATACCGGTGATTTCAAAATTGAAGATGATGGTCTTGCTGAAACATTCGAGCCGGTCAGATCCCACCACCTCATCATGGAAACTACATTCGGACTACCTATCTTCAAGTGGAAAAAGCAGGAAAGTGTGTATCGCGAGATAAATCAGTGGTGGGCAAATAATAAGAAAAACGGAGTCACCAGCGTGATCTCTGCATACGCTCTCGGAAAGGCACAAAGACTGATCCACGGATTAGACACATCTATAGGCCCTGTCATTTGCCATGCTTCTGTACAGAACATACATCAGATCATCCGTTCGCAGGGAATTTATCTTCCGCCTACTCATTCTGCGAACAAAAGCACGGATAGAAAATTACTGAACGGTGCATTGGTGATAGCTCCGCCCCCGATCTGTGAAGGCAGCTGGCTAAACAGATTTTCACCATTTGAAGTAGCTTCAGTCAGCGGCTGGATGACTTTGCAGGAAAGAAGAATCAAAGGAAAGCATCACAGAACATTTGTACTCTCGGACCATGCAGACTGGGATGGGCTCAATGAGATCGTAACATTATCCGGAGCAGAAAATATTTATACGACACATGGTTATGTAGACCAGTTTGCCCAACATCTGAACAGAAGAGGATATCCTGCAAAAGTTTTAGAAATAGCCTAGTATGAAATCTTTTCTGAGAATTATAGAACACATACAGGCACAACCGCAGATTTTCAGGAAGATTGCGCTGTTCAACCAATATCTGAAAGAGACAGATGAAGTGCGGATAAGCAATCTGCTTCATTTAATATTATTCAACCAAAACTATACATTATTAAACGAAATAGATCTATATCAGTTATTTATAGAAAAAAATATCTATAGCAGTGAAATCATAAATAACTGCCTGGAAATTACGGATAGTAAATCTGAGATCATTGCTCTGTTGATGCAAAACATCACCACAGAAGAAGTTTCATTCACCCATATTTTGCAGAAAATACTGGCAGTCAAAAATCAATCCGAAGAAAAAGTTAAAGATTTTATTCTTCAGCAGTGGAATTCTATGGATGCTCAGGAAATACTGCTTTTCAACCTGATGATCACGGGAAAAATTTCTGATTTTATCTTTCCTAAAATTGTTTACAGATCAGTAGCTCTCCATTTTGGAGATTCGGAAGAACGTGTCAAAGCAGCTCTTTCTAAAGATTGGAATCCGACAAAAGCCGGCATTTCAGACGTTCTGCAAGGTAAAAGCCATCAATATAGTGAAGTAGTAAAATTACAGCCATACAGCAAAAATGTTATTTCGTTCAGAGATATCAGAAACGATGATTTTATTTATTCCAGTGAAAATACAGTCAATGCTTTTCTGACAAAATGCAATGACAACTTATTCATCCAATACAGGAACTATCATCTGCAGTTAATTGATGAACAAGTATTTATAGAAAATTTAAAATCATTACCAAATCAATCTTCTTTTCTGATTTTCATCCATGCAGAAAATGAAATACAGGAAATAGAAAACAGCGTTTTTGAAGATGTATTTCCACTGCAAAAGGTGAAAAAGATTGAAATTATAGACATTCTTCTGTACAATGGATGTGCCCCTGCAGCTCAGACTTACACAGAAAGATCACAAATAATTGACGAGATTTTTCAAACAAATAATTTTCCCGGGATTATCAGAAAAGGGACTCCTTCGGGCCTGAATGAGGTCAAAACGGGATGGGCCTTCTCTAAAGCTCACTTATTATCTGAACCTGTCAAAAATTTTCAGCACCCTCTTCTGTCCTTGACAGCAGTACTCACACATGCAACTCTGGGTACAGGAAAAAGACAAGCATTTTATACGGATTATACCTTCTCTGTTTTTGAGAAAGATAAGCTGAAATCCATTCTTAAGCTCACTGCTCATCAATGTCAAAATTATGTTCAGCTGCTCAATACATTCATTGCCAGAAACACTGTCCAGAAATTCGGAAATATGGCCGCAGTAAAGCCTGAGCTTTTCTTTGAGCTGAAATTTGAAAAGATAGACCTTTCACCTAACTCCGGAAAACCATTCGTCATAAAAAATGCATCTATTAAAAGACATTTGAAGAGCATATCTTTGTCTGACATTTCTGAAACCAAAGATTTAAACACATCTATTTTCCCGTGAAAAAGCTTCTTACTTCAATCATCACGCTGATTATTGTTATCATATTGAATACTAATCAGTTATTTTCTCAGGAAAAAGTAAATGATAAGAGGCTGGGGACATGGAATACCTTGAATATCCAGTATTCCTTTGCTCCAAAATGGGGAATCATGGCAGAATTTCAGGCAAGGCTCAACAAGCCTTTTCATAAAATCTTTTACTACGAACAAAAGGGCGGTGTTTATTACAATATCAATAAGAACTTTCAGGCATTACTGGGAATAGGCCATTATGCGACTCATGATGAAAATCATTTTAGCGATGGCCCTACGATCAGAGAAGCGAGGCTCTGGCAGCAATTCACCATCAATCAATATCTTTCCCGATTGAAATTTGAACACAGATTCAGAGTAGAAGAAAGATGGCAAAACAGAGAATTCAACAACAGATTCAGGTACAGAATACAATTAGCTATTCCTGTTAATAATGAAAAAATAGAATCTAATACTTTCTTTTTCAGCTTATTCAATGAAATTTTCGCCACTACAAAAATGCCTCATTTCATGAGAAACAGAGCTTATGCGGGGATCGGTTATCAGTTGAATGAGATCATAGGTTTTCAGACGGGAATCATCCATCAGTATAACTACAATCTGGAAAAAGCAGGCGCCAAAAAATTCCTTTTTCTCAATGTAAATATCAAGCTGGAAGACAAGTCAGACTTCCCGAGCCAGATTCCGATGATAGATTAAGAAAGAATCAAGAGCGGAAATCAGGATAGAAGACAAAAGAATTTGTGTGTTATCGCTACGATTTTACAGAAGCTCTGTAAAGCCTGTCGTTAATAGCGAGTCCCAGGCTTTGCTCCGGTAGTCTTTTTGCCACTATTCTGGAAAAATTCATCGCATCCAGCTGGCGCATAAGCGCATACAAACGTGCTGCAGCTTCAAAAAAATCACCCGACTCACTCAGATAAAACTGTCTTTCACCGGCAATATCCAGGCTTTCTCCAAAAAGCATATAAGCAGTCAGTTCATCGTCTGCCACTTCAGAAAAATCTTCTACCAGAACCAAAGGCGTTTTAGGAGCATAATGTACCAGAATCATTCCGGGCGCTTTGGGATTAGAAGCCTGATTGATCTGAACCTTCACCGGACCTATTACCTCTTCGATAGCTTCCAGGGTCAATCCTCCCAAACGATAAATAACCGGTTTGCCATCCTCAAAACCAACGATAGTACTTTCAATACCTACCTGACAAGCTCCACCATCCAGCACATAATCTACAGCTTCACCTAATTGATTGACAACGTGCTGAGCTGTGGTAGGACTGATATAGCCAAAAGGATTAGCACTGGGAGCAGCCAACGGAAATTCCAGTAACTTCAGTAATTCCAGTGTTAATGGATGTTTTGGCACTCTCAATCCAACAGTATTTAACCCTGAAGTCACCTCAAAAGGCACTGTATAAGCTTTTGATAGTACCAATGTCAGAGGCCCTGGCCAGAAAGCTTCTGCCAGTATCTTGGCTTCTGCCGGTACTTCAGATGCCCAGTTGAAAATTTTCTCCTGAGTAGAGTGTAATATCAGCGGATCAAAAGACGGACGCTTTTTTGCTGCAAAAATTTTTAAAACAGCTTCCTTATCCAACCCATTCGCAGCTAATCCATAGACTGTTTCCGTTGGAATACCTACAAGACCTCCATTTTGCAAAAGATGGGCAGCCTGCTGTATAGAAGTTCCTGTTTGAGACATCAGGCGGCAAAATTACACTTAAAAGCAACAGGAAATCTTATCGTTATAGGTATTCTAATAAAAATTTCACTTTGGGTTGATATTAAATTCTTTAATTTGCCACATTCAAAATTTGAGGGGGAGAATATCAGATCGTATGTTGACAGTAGAACAAATAAATATCCGTTGTGCAGACCAGACAGTATTGGCAGGAACTCTTTATAAAACATCATTTATCAAAGGTGCCGTACTCATTGGACCTGCAACAGGAATTAAAAGACAGTTCTACCATCATTTTTCGGTTTGGTTAGCAGAGCACGGTTATGGAGTCATCACTTATGACAATCAGGGTATAGGTGAATCTCTGAAAGGCTCTATCAAGCTTTGTCCGTCTTCTCTGGTATCATGGGGAAAGATTGATCAGACAGCAGCCTTTGAAAGGCTGAAGCAGGAATTTCCGGGCAAAAAATATCATCTCATAGGTCATAGTGCAGGTGGTCAGCTAGTAGGTCTGATGGAAAATGCTCACGAACTGACTTCTATGTTCAATTATGCCTGCTCATCCGGAAGTCTGCGGAATATGAAAATGCCGTTCTGGCTCAATGCACACTTCTTTATGTATGCATTTATACCTGTCAACAATCTGTTGCTTGGTTATACAAATGCTCCGTTACTGAATATGGGAGAACCGTTGCCCAAAAAGGTGGCTGCACAATGGAGTGAATGGTGCAGAGGTTCAGGCTATATCCAAATGGCATTAGGAAAATATGTTCATGAGCACCAATATGATTCTCTCGAAATTCCGACAATGTGGGTCAATGCTACAGATGATGACATTGCAGTCAATGAAAACGTAGATGATATGATCCGTGTTTTTAAGAAAATATCTGTTGAGAGATTGATTCTGGACCCTAAAAAAGAAGGATTCAAAGAAATCGGGCACATGAAATTTTTCAGCAGAAACAATTCCGAACTGTGGAATTATGCACTCAACTGGCTGGACAGATATCATGTTTAAAAGGTAAGTCCGGGAAATAAAGGTTCTCCAATAATTGTACTTTCTCAATGTCTGAATTGATTAACTTAGTTCATTATTTTGAAATAGAATCCGGTATAATCAAACCTGTATCTTCCTGCAAGAAAAATTTTCAAAAGGTCTGTAACAAACAGACAATCTTGCATACTAACCCTTCATTGCAACAGAACTATTAAAACATTCTGATTCATTTACGATGAAAGATATTATACAAATCAAAGGAGTCAAAAAGAGCTTTGAAAACCATCAGGCGCTGAAAGGAATCGACCTCAATATCCCCAAAGGCTCTATCTTTGGCTTATTAGGTCCTAATGGTGCGGGAAAGACTACCCTCATCAGAAATCTTACACAGATATACCGTCCTGACAGCGGAGAAATTTTCTTTATGGGTGAGCCACTGCAATCCCGGCACATCCGGAATATCGGATATATGCCTGAAGAACGGGGATTGTATAAGAAAATGAAAATCGGAGAACATCTGATTTATCTCGCCAGGTTAAAAGGATTATCAGCTTCCGAAGCCAGACAAAAAGTAGACAAGTGGTTTAACCACTTCAATATTGAGGACTGGAGAAACAAAAAAATAGAGGACCTCTCCAAAGGAATGCAGCAAAAAGTACAATTCATTGCTACCATTTTGCACGACCCTGAATTACTCATTCTGGACGAGCCATACTCAGGACTGGATCCTATCAATGCTAATCTTATCAAGGATGAAATGATGGCAATGAGAGACAAAGGCACCACCATTATTTTTTCTACCCACAGAATGGAATCTGTAGAGGAGATGTGTGAGGATATTGCACTCATCAACAATGGTGAAATCATCTTACATGGTAATGTCAAAGAGATCCGAAGACAATACAAAAAGAATCTTTACCAGGTAACACTTGCTGACGGCTCTATATGGCCATCTCAGCTGGATTTAAAATATCCGGTAAAAGCTATAGATGATCACAGCTATGAAATCTATCTGCAGCAACATTCTACCAATGAATTTCTTGCTGACATCATTGCTACACAAACTCCTATTGTAGGTTTTCATGAAATATTGCCTACTGTTAACGACATTTTTATTCAAAAAGTAAAAGATTCCAACCATGGGTAAGATCTGGCTCATTATACAAAGAGAATACACATCAAGAGTAAGGACCAAGTCTTTTATCATCTCTACGGTTCTGGTGCCCCTGACGATCATCATTCTGATGGCAGCATCTATATTTATTGCCTTATACGGTAATGAGAAACTTGAAATTGCGGTAAAAGATGAAAGCGGATTGTTTGAAGATAAATTCAGAGGTCTGGATCAGGGAGAAACTTTGCTCTTTAAATATCAGAAAGAGGCAACGCTGGATCAGCTGAGAGAAGACGTCAAGTCAAACACTTACAGTGGCGTGCTTTATATTCCTGAAATTGATCTTGACCAGCCCAAAGGAATCAAATATTATGGTTCCAACCAGCTGGGGCCGCAAACAGAGAGCCTGATTTCTTCTGCCTTATCAGAAGTCGTCAAATCAGAAGTACTGAAAAGAGAAGGATATGACAGTCAGCTGCTCAAAAAATTAGAAGAGAAAGTTTCTTTTGAATCTATCATCAAAGAAAAAGAGAAAGGTGGTATTACCGAAGTCTCTTATGGTTTTGGCTATGCGATGGGATTTATGATGTATATGTTCATCTTCATTTATGGAGCAATGGTCATGAAGGGTGTAGCTGAGGAAAAAACCACGAGAATAGTAGAAGTCATGCTGAGCAGCATACAACCTTTTCAGCTGATGGTAGGCAAGGTTTTAGGAATAGGGTTAGTAGCATTTACCCAGACAATACTCTGGTTTATCTCCATTATCGGAGCGTACATATTCATAGGCGTGATGTTTGCAGATGAATTAAGGCAATATGCAGAACTACAGGCTGCAGGTACAGCGTCCGGCAATGAAGCAGCCATTTTAGAAGTAATGGATACTATCAAAGCAATGGATCTCAGCAGAATCACACTGAGCTTTTTCTTCTATTTCATATTTGGGTTCTTATTTTACGGAGCTCAGTTTGCCGCTGTAGGAGCAGCTGTCACAGACGACACAGATGCCAACAGCTATACCATGCCAATAGCAATGCCTATTATTATCGCCATCATCATCATGAATGTAGCAGTACAGCAGCCTGGTGCCAGCGTAGCAGTCTGGAGTTCTATGATACCATGGTTTTCACCTGTCGTCATGCTGGCAAGAATACCTTTCGATGTCAGCTGGACTGAACAGATTATTTCTATGATCCTGCTTGTTTTGGGTTCAATAGCCATGCTATGGTTAGCTGCCAGAATATACAGAGTGGGCATTTTGATCCAGGGTCAGAAAGTCAGCTTTAAAGATATCGGCAAATGGATTTTCAGTAAAAGCTAATTTCTTTGATAATTGATACAAATCATCACTTTGTTGCGGCAGAGTGATGATTTTCTTTTTTCACACTAACGGAATCACTCCATTTATAATTGAGGTCTTTTAAATTCTTCAACCGACACAACAAATCGTTAAAATTGGATTCATTCTGAATTCCATAACTTTGCCCCATTCAATTCAAAAAATGGAAGCAAATCTTCAGACAGATCAGCCATCTTCCGGTAAAAAATACATTTTCATCGGCATCATTTTACTCATTATAGCAGGCGGTGCTTTTTACGGAATCAAAAAATATACTTACAGCAAAACTCACGTAGACACTGATAATGCTCAGATCAATGGTGATATTGTGCCTGTTGTCTCGAGAATTCCCGGCTTTGTAGACCAGATTCTGATAGAAGAAAATACTCCTATACGTCAGGGAGAAATCATTCTCAAGCTGGATGACAGGGAAATGCAGATACGTCTGAAGCAGGCACAGGCAGGACTCAGCTCTACTCAAAAAAATGTAGATGTTTCCAGATCCAGCCTCGGTATCACAGAAGCCGGAGCCAGAGCGTCTAATACCAACTACAATGCTATCAAACAGAATCTCTTATCTGCCAAAGCACAAATTGACGGTGCAAAAATCAAGCTGGATGCTACAGAAAAAGAGCTCAAAAGATTTTCCAATCTTTTATCAGAAGGTGCTACTACCCAACAAATTTTTGACAGAGTAAAAGCGGAAAGAGATGGTGCTCAAATCCAGTATGAAGTTGCTCAAAATCAATATGAAGTACTGAGAAAACAGGTAGCTGCAGCAGAAGATCAGCTATTGGTCAATAAAGAACAGATCCATACCAGCTCCAGCCAGGTAAATGCTGCAAATTCAACTGTTTCATTGAGAGAGCTGGATATAGAATTATTACAATTGAATCTTTCACATACTATTCTGACAGCTCCTATCAGTGGTATCATTTCCAGAAAAAATGTACAGAAAGGTCAGTTTATCCAGCCTGGACAAGCTCTGTTTTCCATCATCAGCGATTCTACTTTATACATCACTGCCAATTTCAAAGAGACACAAATAGAAAATATGAAACCGGGGCAGGAAGCGGAGGTCATCCTGGATGCATTTCCTGAAATAAAAATCAAAGGAAAAGTTCATTCTTTCTCTCCGGCCACAGGTGCTAAATTCTCTTTGCTGCCACCGGACAATGCTACGGGAAACTTTACCAAAGTAGTACAAAGAGTTCCTGTAAAAATATCAATAGAAATACCGGACTCTCTGCAAAACAAGCTGAAACCGGGGTTGAGCGCAAAGGTTGTTGTCAATATCAAAGATTAATTCATCCTTCATTTAGTATCAATCTTTCATGGAAGCCAGTCCTTTTAAAAGATGGATGATCACCATTACGGTGATTATGGCAACTCTTCTGGAGTTGATTGATACGACGATTGTAAATGTTTCTCTGCCTCAGATCATGGGAAATCTGGGCGCTACTCTGAGCGAAGTAGGTTGGGTGATTACCGGATATGCAGTAGCCAATGTGATCATTCTTCCGATGTCAGCATGGCTGAGCATGCGGTTTGGCAGAAAGAACTATTTCATGGCTTCCATTCTTGTATTTACCATATCGTCTTTCTTCTGTGGCAATGCAGATTCAATAGGGATGCTGGTATTTTTCAGAATCATTCAGGGACTTGCGGGAGGCGGATTATTGTCCACATCTCAAACAATACTGGTAGAAACCTGGCCTAAAGAACAAATCGGCATGGCGACCGCTCTTTTTGGTCTGGGCGTAGTTGTAGGACCTACCATCGGGCCTACTATCGGTGGATATATTACTTATCATCTCAACTGGTCATGGATTTTCTATGTCAATATTCCTTTGGGCATTATTGCTTTATCTATGGCCTACTATTTCATCAAAAGCTCGCCCGGTGAAAAAGAAAAAAGTATCGACTGGTGGGGCATTCTTTTACTCACCATAGGAATCGGCAGCCTGCAGATGCTGCTGGAAAAAGGAGAAGAAGAAAACTGGCTCGAAAGTAATTTTATCCTGACGCTGATGCTGACATCTTCTCTGGGGATCGTAGGCTTTATCTGGAGAGAGCTCAGCATAGATAACCCTATTGTAGATTTAAGAGTCTTGAAAAACAGGGATTTAGCCATCGGACTGGTCACTTCTTTCGTTTTGGGTGTAGGATTGTACGCATCGGTTTTTATCTATCCTATTTTTGCTCAGAATTTGTTAGGATTCACCTCTCTCAAAACCGGTGAGCTTTTATTCCCCGGGGGTATCGCAACTGTCATTATGATGCCGATTGTAGGTTTACTTTTGAAAAATAAATTTCCGCCACAGATTTTAGCAACAGTCGGATTTATCCTCTTCTTTGTGTTTACACATATGTTATCACAATCTTCTTTGGAGACAGGCGAGCAGGACTTCTTCGTACCACTCATCATCCGCGGTATAGCGATGAGCCTTTGCTTTGTACCTTTGACCAGCATGGCATTGTCCGGATTAGAGGGTAAAGATATCGCTCAGGGTGCGGGCATCAATAACATGATGCGTCAATTAGGTGGTTCATTTGGAATTGCCATTATCACTACGATGATCAACCACAGAGTAGCGTTCCATCGCAATCATCTGATAGAAAATGTCAGTGAATATAATCCGGCTTTTCTGGAAAGATTCCAGCTCATGTGGCGTGGGTTTATGTCACAGGGATTTGACAGCATTACAGCACAAAATATGGTAGCTAAATCTATGGACGGCCTTGTTACCCGCCAAAGTTATCTGCTATCTTATATGGATGCATTTTATGCAGTAGGCATATTGATGCTGGCGGCAATTCCTTTGATCTTCCTCCACAAATTCGGCAGAGAGATCAGGCTGCCTATGGATGCGCATTAGATATGTAATTGTTAATGACTGTAAGTAATCATTTCTCATTGATCAATAACAATTTATCACGGTAAAAATTCCGTCTATTGACTATTTATTCTTGATACTGTCTTAGAATACAATTCCAATCTTTCCGATAGTTTTTCTTTTTTCCATATCCTCGTGAGCTTTGGCAATATCTTTTGCATCGTAGATAGCACCAACATGAGGATGTATTTTACCTTCATCGTATAATCTGACAACTTCCTGCATACAATATTGTAAAATATCCTGACGATAATCGGCAATTCTCAGCATATTGACACCTGCAATCGTACGGGATTCCATCATAAACTGGGCTGGGTGATAAATTCCAAACCCTAAGGCTTTTTTTGCTTTAGAGAATAAATTGTCCGTATCAGCAAAAGATGCAGCTCCATAAGCGACCATTCGCCCTCCCCTGTTCAATAAGTTGTAACTTTTTCTGAAAACGTCTGCACCCACAGAATCAAATGCCACATCTATTGGCTCCTTGATGACCTCACTAAAATCTACTTCATTATAATTAATCGGCACATCTACGCCCTGCTCTCTCAGATATTCCAGCTTGGATGCTGAACCGGCAGTTCCATAAATATATGCTCCTTTTAATTTGCAGAGCTGTATCAAAGCCGTCCCTACTCCGCCGGCTGCAGCCTGGATCAGCACTTTATCTCCCGGCAGAATATTCGTCACTACATGGCTTGCATAATAAGCGGTGCAATACTGTGTAGCCAAGGCCAAAGCCTCTCCTACCGGCATTGTTTCAGAAATGGCTGCTACAGCTAAAGCCTTCTGACAAACCCACTGGCTATATCCTCCGAATCTCGTAAAAGCTACTACACGCTGACCCACTTTGATATTGGTCACTGCACTGCCAACCTGGCGCACTCTTCCTACTACTTCATATCCAATTACAGTTGGTAAAGGCGGGCAATCCCTGTACTGTCCCAGTCTGGCTGATACATCAGCAAAATTTATCCCGGCAGCTTCGGTTTCTATTGCCACTTCATCCTCTAAAGGTGCGGACTCCGGAATATCTCTCCATTCAAACGCCTGATCTGCTTTTCCGTTTCTGACTAAATATATTGCTTTCATAATATTGAAAAAATTAAAACGAACTGGTTCCAAGTTACATATTAGAATTTAAAACCCAATTGTCCCCATCATCTTTTTACGGGAAAGAGGCGAATGTTCGTGATAAAAATCATTCATAAACCATTATTTTTGAGGCCATGATCATCTCATACGAACAGGAAATCAATGCCACACATCAGGAAGCATGGGATTTAATCTTAGATTTCGAAAATCGTCCCACGTGGATTCCTTTTATGGAAGCTTGTTACATCACAGATAAAAAAGAAAGCTGGACAGGCACCAGATATCAGGAAAAAGAAGTCATTATAGGAATCCCGGTCAATATCAATTATGAAATCATTCAATGGATAGAAAATCAGAAGATGGTTTCCAAATGCCTGATGGCACCGTTTTATCCGCATGTAACGATTATTGTAGATGAAATTCCGGATAGTAAAAAAAATAAAATCCAGGCTGGATGTAGAAATAGAGTTGGGACCTTTTAAGTTCATGCCTAAATTTCTATTGCAAAAACAGATCGATTTCTTGTTTCAGCCCCTGGTTAAAAATTTCAAAATACATCTGGAAACTAATACATCATTGAAATAAGGTATGAGAGCAATCTGGCAATACTTTAAAGATTACTGGGAAGAACAGAATCTTTTGCATCTTTTATTTGTATGTATTTTTCTGGCAATCTGCATCCATCTCAACTACAAATATGATATTGAGAATACTGTAATTGACAGTCACTATCAGTCTTTCAAACACTATTATCTCTATTTTATCCTGTACTCTGCAGGCTTTATTCCTATTTACTTATCATATGCATATGATAAAGCAGGAAGGAAAATGCTTAAACAGCCCGGACTTTGGGGAAGAATGCTTGTTGCCATCGGGATTTTCTGCGCGTATTGTTATTTCTACCAATACAGATCATGGATCCAGGATAATATCGGGGATTACAATATTCGTCAGATTGTAAAAATTTGTGCAGACCAGATGTTTCAGGCAAATCTGATGTTCCTGCTGGTAATCATATTCTGGTGGTTCAGAGACCGGAAAGATCAAAGATTATATGGTTTTAAAATAAAAGGTACACATTTCAAAATATATGCCCTGATGCTTTTAGCAATGGTCCCCTTAATTGTGGCAGCATCATTTACAGAAGATTTTCAGAATTATTATCCTACTGCCCGGAGAGTAATAGATTATTGTACAGATTCTATGCCTACAGGCTTATATGTAGCTATTTATGAATTCTGTTACGGACAGGAATTTTTCCATATTGAATTCTTTTTCAGAGGCTTCCTGATTCTTGCATTCGTCAAGTATGCCGGCAGCAGAGCTGTATTACCGGCGGCTGTATTTTATTGTTTCATTCACTTCGGAAAACCTGCCGGAGAATGTATCAGCTCATTTTTTGGCGGATTAATATTAGGGGTACTCAGCTACAGGTCACAATCCATCATTGCAGGTATTTTTATACATTTAGGAATTGCGTGGCTCATGGAGCTTGTTGCCGGATTCTGGATGTGGAAAGCGATGGCAGAAGTACTTCCATAATAAAAAATACCCCAAAACGGGGCATTTTATTTTAGAACAAAATCTTTCAGATTATTTAGCAACCGGTAAAAATCGCCCGTAAGCAGATTCTTTCAACGGAATCCAGGGTTGATTGAGCTGACCTGCTGTCGATGCCTGTAAATTAAAAACCGGCGTGTTTTCGTTCAATTCTCCTGCTTCTACAGCAGAAGATATTTTTCTGAAATCTATTACCTGATAGTTTTCTGTATCTCCCTGATAAACCATCAGACTTCTGTCAAAACAATGGATGCCGTATTTTTCTTCCAATGTTTTAATAAATCTTACAGAGCTATCAATGGAGCACCCGCTGACATCTACATCTGCTTCATCCGCAGCCAGGCATATAACTCTGCATCCCAACAAAGCACCACTTCCTTTGACTTCCCTTTTATGAGAAAGCCATTCTTCTACAAAAAGCTGTATATCTTTTTGTATCTCAACAGACTGAGCATCTGTAAGTGATTCAGAACATGAATAAATCCAGACTCTGGCATTGGATGGTATTTCACTGAATGGTACGAACATTTCTTTAGTTTAAGGTTTAACGTTTAAATTGTTCAAAGTTTTGCTCACACATAAAACCGGCAGAGGTGACTCTAAACCACTAAAGGCCTGATTTTGTATGTATTGGATCTAAAGGCTTATTTATCTTAAGTTAATGACACAAGCCAACTTTAAACCCTAAAATTTGAACTTTAAACAAATTTAATTATAAACCCTTGGCAGTAGCAATTAGTTCAGCTAAATCCAAAACTTTGATGGAGTCCTGCTTATCCTCACCTTTTACACCATCTGTCAGCATCGTATTACAGAACGGACATGCTACAGCGATAAAATCCGGTTCAACTTCAAGCGCCTGCTCAGTACGTTTGGTATTGATACGCATATTTCCCGGCTCATCTTCTTTGAACATCTGGGAGCCACCTGCTCCACAGCAAAGACCATTGGTTTTGCATTTTTTCATCTCTACCAGATCTCCGTCCAAAGCTTCAATAACGCTTCTCGGAGCTGCATAAACCTCATTAGCCCTGCCTAAGTAGCATGAATCGTGATAGGTGATTTTTTTGCCTTTGAAAGTTCCGCCTTCTACTGTCAGCTTACCTGCATTGATCAATTGCTGCAGATATTGAGAGTGATGCACTACTTCATAGTTACCACCTAAAGCAGGATATTCATTTTTGATAGTATTGAAGCAGTGAGGACAAGTCGTAACGATCTTTTTCACTTCATAACCGTTCAATACTGCTATATTTTGCTGAGCCAGCATCTGGAATACGAATTCGTTGCCCGCTCTGCGTGCCGGATCTCCTGTACAAGCCTCTTCAGTACCTAATACAGCGAAATCAATTCCAAGTGTATTTAAAATTTTAATGAATGCAATGGTCACACGTTGTGCTCTCTGGTCAAAACTACCTGCACAACCTACCCAGAATACGACTTCAGGAACTCTTCCTTCTGCCACTGCTTCTGCCATCACGGGTACTTTATATTCGATCATTGTCTGTTAATTTGAATCTGTGATTTATTTAAGATTGCTTTCCCGATTATTTGATATCCTCTACCCAGTTGAGCCTGTCTTCCGGAGAGAACTGCCAGGGAGCCTGATTGTTTTCCAGATTGGTAAAGATATTGTTCCACTCAGCCGGAGAATCAGCCTGATCCATGATCAGGTTTCTGCGAAGCTCGATGATAATGTTCAACGGGCTGATATTCACAGGACATTCTTCTACGCACGCATTACAGGTAGTACATGCCAACAATTCTTCTTTAGTGATGTAATCCCCCAATAAAGATTTGTTGTCTGTAAATTCAGGGCCATGCTCACGGATACCCTTACCGATTTCCTCGATACGGTCACGTGTATCCATCATGATTTTACGCGGAGATAATTTCTTTCCGGTCTGATTAGCAGGGCATTCTTTGGTACATCTGCCACACTCTGTACAGGAATAAGCATCCAATAAGCTTTTCCACGAAAGGTCATTTGCATCTTTTGCACCAAATTTCACTTCTCCTTCTACTTCAGGAGCTACGAATGAATCATCGAACATAGATTTCACCTCGTTCATGATTTGCGGCATATTCTGAATCTCTCCTTTAGGCTCTTTTCTGCTGAAATAAGTATTAGGAAAAGCCAGCATAATGTGCAGGTGCTTGGATTTAGGCAGGTAGTTCATGAATACAAATACCATGATAATGTGTCCCCACCAACCAAATCTTTCCCAGATAATAAGAAATGTTTCCGGAAGATTTTGTACGTATTGAGCTATAAAGCCTGAGATAAGGAATCCACCGCCATTCATTGCAGGATAATGAGCATTAGTACCCTGAAGCTGTAAAGCTCTGTCCGCAATATTCATGGAAAAGATGAAAGTGATCAGCGTCAGCTCGAAAATCAGAATTAAATTCGCATCTTTCTTAGGCCATCCCGCTAATTCAGGCATATTGAATCTTGGGAGCTTCAGCATATTTCTTCTCCATAAGAAAGCGATTGTCACGAAGAATGTCAGCAATGACAATATTTCGATCATATTAATAGCTAAATAGTACAGCTGCTGGAAGAAAACCAATCTGTAAGTTTCAAAGAAGTGATAGACAGCTCTGTGTGTTCCGAACAATCCATCAATAAAAACTTCAAGCAGCTCGATTTGCGTGATACAGAAAGAAACATAAATCACAAGGTGCAACAATGCAGCAGATGTAATTTTAAACATTTTCTTTTGACCGAAAGCAATCAGGACCATTTGCTGGATACCCCATGCCGGGTCATCATGAACTTTCTCTTTTCGTCCCAACATGATGTTATCATAAATCACTTTAGCTTGTTTAAAGAAGAGTGAAAATGATACTCCGGAGAGCAAAATGAATAGTGCGATTTGAACAAATTGCATATTTAAAAGTATATTTGGATGCACGAAAATAATCAGATGGCAGGTTATTTTTAAAAATTTGAATGAAGTAATAGTTAAATGCAACCTATTTAGATTTATTCTAAACCTTTTAACCCAAATCAGACCCAAAAATGGCTATTTCACTACCAAAAGACGCACAAAAAATACTTAGCAGCCAGAATATCGAGCAAAAAATCAACAGGATGGCGTACCAGATTTTAGAGCTGCACCATCAGGCGTCTGAAATTGTTTTGTTAGGGATCCGGGACGGGGGCTTTAAGCTGGCAGGACTACTTGCCATGAAAATACAATCCATTCAAAATATCAGAATCGAGCTCGCAGCCATTTACGTCAATAAGGAAGCGCCTTATTCTGAAACGCCTGTTATTATAGATAATTCTGATAGTCTGAACAACAAGCACATCATTTTAATTGATGACGTGGGCAATTCAGGCTCAACGTTATTCCATGCTCTGCAGACGATCTATCCTTTACATCCTGCATCTTTGCACGTGGCAGTTCTGATAGACAGAACGCACAAAAAATTCCCTGTCAAAGCAGATATTGTAGGAATTGACCTCGCTACTACTTTAACAGAACACATTCATGTGATCTTTGACGAAAAAGGAGCACCGGAAGGAGCTTATATTTTCTAAAGGAAAACGAGTGAAACAAAAAAGCAACACAGAATGACCTCTGCATTGCTTTACATAGTATTATATACGGAATTTCCGCTTAATTGCTAATCCTACAAAAGACCTTTCGTACTTGGTAAATCTTTCCCGGTACGTTTGACAGCCATTTTGATAGATTTTGCCAGCGCTTTGAATATCGCCTCTATCTTATGGTGCTCGTTATCACCTTCTATTTTAATATTCAGATTACAGGCAGATGCATCTGAAAAAGATTTAAAGAAATGGAAGAACATTTCTGTAGGCATATCCCCTACTTTTTCTCTTTTGAACGCTGCATCCCACACTATCCATGGACGACCGGAAAAATCTATCGCTACCTGAGCCAATGCGTCATCCATCGGTAATAAGAAGCCATATCTTTCAATTCCTTTTTTATCTCCTAAAGCGACTTTGAATGCCTCTCCAAGTGCGATAGCTGTATCTTCTATCGTATGGTGCTCGTCGATATGTAAATCACCTTTTACCTTTACAGAGATATCACAGCCGGAATGTTTAGCCAGCTGATCCAGCATATGATCAAAGAAACCTAAGCCCGTATTCATATCTGCTTTGCCTGTTCCGTCCAGATTCACTACGATATCAATATCAGTTTCTTTGGTAGTTCTTTTCACTTTTCCTATACGTGGCGGATGATTCAGAAACTCATAGATTTCTTTCCAGCTGGTTGTTTTCAGAGCCAGAGTATCTGTCAGAGCATTCTGATCCAGCAAATCATCATCTGCTGTATCTATGCTTCTCCCGATCAGAATTCCTTTTCCACCAAGATTTTTAGCCAGCTGTATGTCTGTATATCTATCACCGATGACGAAACTATTCGCTAAATCATATTTATCAGAAAAATAGTCCGTCAACATACCTGTCCCCGGTTTGCGGGTGGGTGCACCGTCTTTGGCATAAGTTCTGTCAATATGAATACCGGTAAATTTTATTCCTTCACCTTCCAGTATTTCCATCATCTTATTTTGTGGTCCCCGGAAATTTTCTTCTGTGAAATGCGGCATTCCCAAGCCATCCTGATTGGTCACCAATGCCAGCTCATAATCCAGTTCCTGAGCGATCTTACCCAACCAGGTCAAGACTCCCGGCAAGAAAGATAATTTCTCATAGCTGTCTATCTGCATATCTTCCGGTTCGCGGATAATCGTACCGTCACGGTCGATGAATAATACTTTTTGTGCCATTTTATTTTGTTTTCAGACCACAGTCAACAGACCGGAGACCACCGATTTACGATTTAGAAATCTGAGCGCGAAGATACATCTTAGAAAGAAGATTTGATAATAAATCAGCCTTGAACTACAACTTCCGCACCTGAACTTTTCAGGATTACTTTACCTAAGAGCAAGCATTTTGAAATAATTGCTTTTATGGCTTTGTTCTGATGAACTTCATCGCTCATACAGAGTATAAATCAGCCACTCTTACCCATTAGCCAGCAGCTCTGCTACGGCAGGGATAGAGCGGCCCCGATAGCTATGTGGGGCATTCCGTCGCATTTCGTCTCCGCTCAATGACCGCGACGGGAAAATGCAGCGAAAGCCCGACTCGTCCACTGAGGCTCTCGAAGTGAGACGGGGCCGTCCTAAACAAATACTCAGCCCCCTATCACCATTTTCAATGATTTTATCAACAATTATTATTTGAGTATTTTGTAATCAACTAATAATTAATCATTTACCGCTCGCCTTATTCTCTACTAAATCTATATAGTATTCATAATTAGGTAGTTATTGCAAATTTTTATACTTTTGCGGTGTTTTATGGAAAAGAAAGCTACCAATATTCACCCGATTTTCGACCAGCTTTTACAGCGTTCGGACAAAGAGGCGATGCTGAATCAGAGAAGCTGTGTACTCTGGATGACAGGATTGTCCGGTTCGGGTAAGAGTACGATTGCCAAAGGTCTGGAGAAAAAGCTACACGAAGCAGGTTATCTTTCTTACGTGCTGGATGGCGACAATGTCCGCTCGGGCATCAACGCCAATCTGGGATTTTCGGAGGAAGACCGTCTGGAAAATATCCGTCGTGTATCAGAAGTTTCCAAGCTGTTCCTGCAGGCTGGAGTCATTACTATCAACAGCTTTGTGAGCCCGACCAAAGATGTCCGCCAGCTGGCAAAAGATATCATCGGTGCGGAAGATTTTATCGAAGTGTATATCAACGCTCCTTTTGAAGTATGTGCTCAGAGAGATGTCAAAGGTCTGTACAAAAAAGCTTTGGCCGGAGAAATCAAAAACTTCACTGGTCTGGATGCACCTTTTGAAGCTCCCAACAATGCAGAAATCGAAATCAAAACGGCAGAAATGTCTGTAGAGGATTCCGTAGAACAGATTTTTCAACAACTTATTCAACGTATCAAAATCTAAGAATATCCGAAGATTGCGCGCAAAGTCGCTAAGCCGCCAAGCATTGCAAATAAAACATCTTTGTGCCTTTGCGTCTCTGCGTGAAAAACGAATAAAAACTTAAACTGAATATTAATATTTGATTCATCATCATGGATTACAATTTAACACACCTGAAAGAATTAGAGTCAGAATCTATCTTCATCTTAAGAGAGGTAGCTGCTCAGTTTGAAAATCCGGTATTGCTTTTCTCCGGAGGTAAAGACTCAATCGTATGTCTGCACCTGGCACGCAAAGCATTTTTTCCGGCAAATGTACCTTTCACATTACTGCATGTGGACACAGGTCACAACTTCCCGGAAGCGATAGAATATCGTGACGCTTTAGTCAAAAAATACAACCTCAGACTGGTCGTAGCTTCTGTACAGGAAGCGATAGACAAAGGTCTGGTCAGAGAAGAAAAAGGCTACAACGCCAGCAGAAATGCGCTTCAGACAGTGCCTTTGCTGGAGGCTATCGAAAGCAACAAATTTGATGCTGCTATCGGTGGAGCCCGTAGAGACGAGGAAAAAGCACGTGCCAAAGAAAGATTCTTCTCTCACAGAGATGAGTTTGGTCAGTGGGACCCGAAAAACCAAAGACCTGAATTGTGGAACCTGTTCAACGGCAGAAAAAATATCGGCGAGCACTTCCGTGTATTCCCTATCTCCAACTGGACAGAGATGGACGTATGGCAATACATCTTCCAGGAACAAATTGAATTGCCGAGTCTGTATTTCTCTCACAAAAGAAATGTCTTCCAGAGAGATGGTCAGTGGTTGGCAGAGTGTGATTTCATCATGAGAAAACCGCATGAAGAAGTAGAAGAAAGAATCGTACGTTTCCGTACCGTAGGTGATATGACCTGTACAGGAGCAGTAGAATCTGTAGCTTCTACACTGGAAGATATTATTCAGGAAGTCGCTTCCAGCCGTACTACAGAAAGAGGTACGAGAGCTGATGACAAACGTTCGGAAGCAGCGATGGAAGACCGCAAAAAACAAGGGTATTTCTAATTAGTTCACGGTTAACAGTTCACGCTTCGGCTTCGCTCAGCGACCGCAAACCAACGCTTTCGCACATGACTTCGACTTCGCTCAGCCACCGTGCGTTAGCAAACCTTAAACTTTGAACCTTAAACTTCAAACAAACCAAATGAATACAGAAGAAAATTTTGACCGCAACGGTTATTTGAATATGGAATTACTTCGTTTCACGACTGCAGGCAGCGTGGATGATGGTAAAAGTACTTTGATAGGCAGATTGTTGTATGACAGCAAATCTATCTTTCAGGATCAGATGGAAGCTATCGAAAAAGCTTCTATCCAGAAAGGTGAAGAACAAGTCAACCTGGCACTTCTTACTGACGGACTAAGGTCTGAAAGAGAGCAGGGCATCACGATTGACGTGGCTTACAGATATTTCTCTACACCTAAGAGAAAATTCATCATCGCTGATACTCCGGGACACATCCAGTACACCAGAAACATGGTGACAGGAGCTTCTACGGCTAACCTGGCTATCATCCTCGTAGATGCAAGAAAAGGTATCATCGAGCAGACACACAGGCATTCTTTCATCGCTTCATTGCTGCAGATTCCGCACATCGTGGTATGTATCAACAAGATGGATCTAGTGGACTGGGACCAAGCTACTTACGAACGCATCAGAAACGAGTACAAAGCATTCGCTTCCAAGCTGAATGTAAAAGATGTCAACTTTATTCCGATTTCTGCATTGAAAGGCGACAACGTTGTTTCCCGTTCTGAAAACATGCCATGGTATGACGGCCCTACCCTTTTGTATTTGTTGGAAACGATTCATATCGGCAGCGACCATAATCATATCGACTGCAGATTCCCTGTACAGAGCGTAATTCGTCCGCAAAAAGATGAGTTCCATGATTACAGAGGTTTCGCTGGACGCATCGCAGGGGGTGTCTATAAAAAGGGAGATAAAGTGCTTGCACTTCCTTCCGGATTCACATCTACTATCAAATCTATTGATACATTTGACGGCGAGGTTGAAGAAGCCTTTGCTCCTATGTCTGTTACTATCACACTGGAAGATGAGATAGATATCAGCCGTGGCGATATGATTGTCAGAGAAAACAACGTACCGAACGTAGGCCAGGACATCGACCTGATGGTTTGCTGGATGAACGAAGCTCCTTTAAGACCCAACGGCAAATACATCGTCAAGCACACCACCAAAGATTGCAGATGTATCGTGAAAGATGTGAAATACAAAATCAACATCAACACACTTCACCGCAACGAGGAAGACAAAAACATCGGCTTGAACGATATCGGACGTATCTCTATCAGAACGACCTTACCATTGTTCTACGACAGCTACTCCAAAAACAGAATCACGGGCAGCGTTATCCTGGTAGATGAAGGCACCAATGAGACTGTAGCAGCTTGTATGATAATATAGTTTGCCAGCCGCTCACTGAGGAGGTAGCTGAGGAAACTCGAAGCTATCGAAGTGAGACGGATTGGACGTTTAAAGTTTAAGGTTTAAAGTTCTGCATACGCATCGCTTTCAAAAACGTTAAACATTAAACAATTCAAACCTTAAACTAAAAATAGCGCCATCTTTCAAAAGGTGGCGTTTTTATTTTGGGCAGCTTTCCGGCTATCGTTCCATCTTCCCGCCACGGTGGCTGAGCGAAGTCGAAGCCAGATTATTCAGCAGATTAGAAGTGTCACACGAAGCCGAAATGCGGCGGGTGATATTCCACTCTATCCGGGCTGCAGCATACGCACGAGAAATTAGTTTGCAGATTTTTAAAAAGACGGCGTTAATTGCCGTTATAATTAAAATATCTAAACATAGCTGCTAATCCGTGTCTCCGTTTCACTGCGAGATATACCTCTTTCCGGATTGCTGCATACGCAATACCGAAAGTCTAGACTCTCAATCTACCTCATTCGTGTCAGTAGTCCAAGTATTCTATACTTTGTTGGATATGATAAATAAATATTTTTAGAACAACAAAATGAAATCGATATACTAAATACAAATCCCTCTATTGGATTAAAACATGAAATTCAATTGACTTTCAAGATATCAAAACCAACATTAAGTAATAAAAAATAATATAGATAGTTGCGTATATTTGCGACTTATGTATCACTCTATGGGAAGAATGTACCAATATTAGGCGAGCAGACAATATGAACAAAAATAAATTCAAGACAAAAAAGCAACCGCACATTTGGTTTTGGTCTACACTCAAACCAACGCTTCGCAAAACCCAAAGAGCTAAATTTATCCACCCACAAATAATAGAAATATGATAGATTGGAACAGCAACAATATCTTAAAAATCAATAACGACATTGACTGTTTCGGCAATGAAACTGTTGACGAAGCTAAAATAGATGAACTTAGAAAAAGAATTGAACCTTGGTTAACTGCAATTTTTCAAAGTGAACACCTTTCATTACTTATTGGAGCAGGACTTCCAATTGGACTGACATATCTGGCTGACGTTAAAGCACAAGGAATGGACAGAATTGAATTTGAAACCTACAAAGAGAAAATTAAAGAATGGGCAGATAAAACTGCAGCAGAATTTGGGAGGGGAAATGCAAATATTGAGGATGATTTTAGGAGTGCAATTGAGTTATTACAAGGTTTAAAAATTCAAGGAAGTGCAGATGCTGAAAACCTCGAAAAAGAAATAAATGCCCAATTGGACAAATTCATTCGAAACATCATAAAAACAGAAAATGAATTTAGCAAGAGTGCAAAATATCAAGACGCATTAAATGTTCTAAAATCTTTTCTAATTAGTTTTTCGAGCAGAACAGCAACAAGGGAAAGAACAAATATTTTTACAACAAACTATGATAGATTTATTGAACTTGCTTTAGACAACGCAGGTATATTAACTATTGACAGATTTGTAGGAAAAATCAAGCCAATTTTCAGAACGACTAAATTAGAACTAGATTACCATTACAATCCGCCTGGTATTCGTGGCGAACCAAGATATGTTGAAGGTGTAATCAAATACACAAAATTGCACGGCTCAATTGACTGGAAGTTTGATGTAAATTCAATTACAAAATTGCCACTTGAATTTGGTGCTGATGAAACAATAACACTAATTCCAACTTCACCAAAAGACTTTTCAGTAATTTATCCAAACTCTTCAAAAGGAATTGATACAGCATATTTTCCTTATTCGGAGTTGTTTCGTGATTTTTCAAATGGAGTTTGCAGACCTAATTCTGTTGTGGTAACATACGGCTATGGTTTTGGGGACACCCATATCAATCGTGTAATTGAAGATATGTTAACATTACCTTCAACACATTTGGTAATTATGTCTTTTGACACGGCTTCTGGACGAATAATGAATTTTTATGAAAGAATGAATCCTGCCCAAGTTACATTGATAATCGGAAATCATATTGGCAGTTTACAAAATTTGGTTGATAATTATTTACCCAAAGCCGCTATTGATAGAATTCAGGAAAGATTAGTAAGAACTCTTGAAAAAAGAGGTGTAGCTCAACAAGTAAATAATTTTGGTAGCAATGAGTAATTTTTACGATTTTGACGAAATAAGAAATCTTACAATTGGAACTATTGAATCTGTTTCACCGATTGAAATAAAAGTTCTGTTGGAAGTCGATGCACCACAAAATGTTGCAATAAACACGGGAGTTCCAACTCATTTTCCGAAAATCAACGGCTATGTTTTAATTCCAAATGAAACTGGTGCTATTGTCGGAGTCATTAACTGGATTGGAGTTCAACACTCAAATTATCCCGTAAGAAAAGGATTTAAAGACTTTGACTTAATTGATTTGCCTTTTCCGTTAAGAAAAATGCTTATCACACCATTGGGTGTTTTAAAAAAGAAAAAGAACGGTAATTATGAAATTGAAAGAGGAGTTTACAACTACCCTTCTGTTGGGGACAACGTAATTCTTCCAACTGATAAACAGCTTTCTGCAATCGTAGAGAACCCCGAAGGAAGAGTTGAGATAGGAAAAGCACCGATAGCAAGTAATGCTTCTATAAAAGTAAATCCCGACAAATTATTTGGTAGACATCTAGCAATTCTTGGTAATACAGGAAGTGGTAAATCTTGTTCAGTTGCAGGACTTATCAGGTGGTCATTAACAGAAGCAGACAAAGTTAAAACCAACGCTCAATTAAATTCAAGATTTATTATTCTTGACCCAAACGGAGAATATTTTGATGCTTTCAATGATTTAGGTTCAAAAAAAGTAAGGAAATTCACTGTTAAACTTGACGAAACAGAATCAGAATTTGAGCAGTTAAAGATTCCTGCTTGGATGTGGAACTCACAAGAATGGATAAGTTTTTCACAAGCAGCACCAGGTGCTCAAAGACCATTATTGCTTCAATCACTTGTAGATTTGAAAAGAGGCAGACAATTAGGGAACTCTGATATTATTAAAATTTACAGTTTCTTGAATTCAAGTAAAATTACATTACAAACGTTTTTAAGTAATTTACCAACAACTGCAACTTTTGCCCCATTTATGGGAATGATTGGTATTCTTCAAAATATTTCTTCAGATTTAGATTTTCACTTGCCATTAATTTCAACAACCGACCAACGATTATCTAATGCATATAACAAGTTAAATACTGCTTTCAAGCAGACAATGACAAGTAGAGAATGGAATTCTAATGGGCGAAGTGGATTTAATTCCTTTTCACATCAGGATATTACATCAATGATAAATGGCATTGATACTGTTCTTTCAAACATTCAATCAAATGAAACCGAGATTAGTCAAATAAATCCAGATACCCCTATCAAATTTGAACTAAATGATTTAATTCCATATCTAGAACAGCTTGCACAAAATCAAGGTGGAAACATCTTGCAGTTTGTGCAAATGCTTTCATTGAGAATGAGATTTTTATTTTCTGATGAAAGGTTAAACGGAGTTGTTCAACCCAAAGAAGACATTACTCTTGTAGATTGGTTAGAAAAATACATTGGCTCTAATGAAGCAGAGGACGGTCAAGTTACTCTAATTGACTTATCTCTTATTCCTTCTGACATTATTCACGTTGTTGTTGCTGTACTTTCACGATTGACATTTGAAGCAATTCAGCGATATAGAAAAATTTACAAACAAGAATTACCAACAACAATTGTTTTAGAAGAAGCACATACATTTTTGCGTGAGTTCAATAATAACACAAGCAACATTTGTTTAGAAACATTTGAGAGAATAGCGAGAGAAGGTAGAAAATTCGGATTAAGTATGGTTTTATCCTCACAAAGACCGTCAGAACTTTCTCAAACAGTATTATCACAATGCAACACATTTTTACTACACAGAATAGTTAATGATAGAGACCAAGATTTAGTAAAAAAATTAGTTCCTGACAGTCTTAGCGGACTGCTAAAAGAACTTCCTATTCTGCCGTCAAGAAAAGCAATTTTAGTTGGTTGGGCATTCCCTATTCCTGTTTTAGTTGAAATGAGGTTCTTAGACAAAACACATAGACCACAATCAAATGACCCGAACTTTTGGGACGTATGGATTGGAAAAGAAAAACGAGAGATTGACTGGACAAAAGTTGCAAATGACTGGCAAGGAATTAAAACGACTGAAGAAAATATTGTAACTCCAACAGTTGCCGAAGTAGAACCTCAAGCGAATGACAAAGAGTCTGAAAAAGAAGAAGATGACTTTTTCTCCTAAGCCATACACACTGACTCTGTGACATTGAACTGGAAATCTACGACTAGAATATATAACAGCAGTTTGACAAAATGGCGAGTGACATGTTTAATAAAAGTGTACTTCTTTAATTAGACTTTAGTGCTCCTATCGTCTTCCTCAATACCAAAACCGTTATCTATCATCAATAAAACGACCACACAATGACAGCATATATAATATTAAATTCAATTGCTTTACTCGGGCTTTGCCTGACATGTTTGTATCTTTTTTACAAACAAAAAGACTCAGAATTGAATCAAAATCCACAATTGAAAAATCTAAATGATAGCTTATCCAGCATTACCAATCTTGACTGGAAAGTAAAAGTACTTTTGGCAATGGCATTAATACTCGTATTAATTTCATTCGCTTCTCCTTTTCTTTTTACAAGAATTTCTATAAATAATGATTTTAACTTTAGAGCAACTGGACAAATTGGCGACACAATTGGTGGACTTATGAATCCGTTCATAGCTCTTGCAGGTGTTATTGTTACCGGGCTTGCATTTTATATCCAATACAAAGCAAATCTGCAACAACGAGAGTTGTTTATTAAAGGCCAAGAAGAAAGCAACAAACAACTTCAAATACAAATTGACAATCAAAATAAGCAGACAAGAAGACAGCCGTTTGAATCTCAATTTTATGAAATGCTGAAACTTCATAGAGAGAATATTAATGAAATGAAAATTAATGGTTATGACTTTGAAGAAGGCAAAACATTGAAAAAATTTGAAAAGGTAACGGAAGGAAGGAAGGAAGGTGTTTGTTACAATGCAAACTGAATTTGAGTTTATTCTATCAATCTACAGCAAAGGCAATAAATTAAATAAAGAACTATTTCAAAAATGCTATAAACTGTTTTTCTCAGGACTAGATGAATTTCAAAAATCTTATCCGCAAGACAAAGTAATGATAGGATTATTTCAAAAAGCAAGAAAACAACATGAAGAACCAGACACGAGTAAAATAAAAACTAATCAACATAGAAAAGAGTTTCTTCCATACGCAAAACTTTATTTTAATTACAAACCATTTTCAGGACATGCTTCAAGACTTGGACACTACTTTCGTCATCTCTATCTGACGGTTAAATCAGTTGCTAATAGCGAAATAATTACAGACTACGAAGAAAGAATGAAGTATTTGAGAATATTAAGAGCTCAACTTTCAAATCATGAACAAATACTTTTATTCTACAATTGGCTTAGTGAATACGGCAACGATTGGGAGAACGATAAGCATCAATTTTTTACAGAATATTGTATGATTCATAATCTTTGGCATGAGAATTTGTTTCAGGACACATTCATTGAGGAAAATGTTAATCATTTAAGAACAAAAAATGTAAAACTTAGAAAGGGGCAGATGTTTGAAATTGACTAGATAGATTATAGAAATTCTAACACGGAGCTTCATCAATTGAAATAACATATCAAAAATACTGAACAGATTGAAAACAATTATAACAAAACATCATTCATAATGGCTGACATACCTTTCAACGTTCCACCTGAGTTTGAAGCAAATTTCAAGTTGGTTTATCAGTTTCGCCAAACACTTAGTAAAGAAACTGATAGAGGGTGCGCATTGATGGCCGCATCATTTTTGGAAAACGAAATTGAACGACTTCTAAAAGACAAATTCATTGGGACAGCTTCTTTTATTGACCTACTATTTGAGTTCAACGGCCCACTTGGAACTTTTTCATCTAAAATTAAAATCTGTTATGGAGTTGGACTAATCAGTAAGGAAATAATGAACGACCTTGATTTGATTAGAAAAATTAGAAATGACTTTGGACACAACTACAAGCCAATTGACTTTAATACTCCTGCAATTAAGAGTAGAATTGACAACCTAAAGCAAAATTTCTTTACTAAAGGCGATGCAACTTCAAGACAGATTTTCAACAATACAGTCTTTGGGGTTTTATCACATATTCACGGAGGACTGGGGAGAGGAAAGTTTGACGAAAAACCACACGACGAATTTTCTCCTGAAGAAAAAAAGGATATTAAAAAAAATTCTATAGAAATGTCAAAAAATATAATTAATGCATTGATAGAGGAAGATGTGAAGACTGACAATTACAAACAAAATTCAAAAGACATTACTTCGGACAAACATTAGGGCAGCAGTCAACCGCAGATTTAAAATACATGGGCTGACGTATCTTGGTATAATTCTTTCATTTCTGGCAAACTTTAAGAAAACAAAAAATAGCAGCCTCCAATGAGACTGCTATTTCGTTAAAAATGCTGTTTTTTTATTATCTCATCTTATTGAATTTTCCATCTACTTTGATATCATATATATCAGTAAAAGAACTGTGGGAAAAACGAGATTGAAATGAGAATTCATAACTCAGATATGGAACATAAGTCTTAGTATTGTAATCAAGATAAGACAAGATTTTTCCCGTTCCTCCTTTTATATTATCGTTTACCAGTAGTGAACCAAACAAATTATTACCTAAAGGGATTTGCCCTACAGGAAATTCTCTGAATGAAATAACAGAATCATTCTGTATATCTCCGTATATGGTCGTATTAAAAAGCGAACTGAATAGAGTAATAGTCTGATGGTCTACATGTTTTACTTCTATTGTGTCTTTCATTCCCTGAATTCCATGGCTAAATCTGGCATTACCTGTATAAAAACCTTTTTTATCTAAAATACTGATGATATCTGTTTTTCTAAAGAAATAATAATAAATATTCGTCCAGATATCTCCACCCCTAACATTCAGATTGCTTTCATCCCATCTGTCTTCTCTTAGTTTTATCTGGAATTCCAGATTTTCACTATAAGGTTCGAAAGTGAAACTTTTTTCTTCAATAACACCCCAAACTCCTGCAGGTACAGTCGCTGTAATTCTTTCAGAATTGACAAACTTGAATTGATAATATGAAATATCCCTGAGCTTATCCAGCTCAACTTCTACCACCATTCTATATTCAAAACTGGATTTTCTGAAAAAGTTGCTGGAAGATATGTACTGTTCACTAAATCTTAGCGTATCATAGAAACCAAAGGGTTTACCGTCAATATATGTGCCTGTCAGATAGTAGGATTGACTCATCACCTGATAAAACTCCTGCACTTTGAGCAACAGCTTGTCCAAATCATAATCCGGTTCATTGGTGGTGTAATACACCTTTTTGTTGGACATGGAAGGAATCTGGATAAAGTTTCCTTCAGCATCTTTTCCGGTGGTGTAAGGAAGTACCTCTTCCGGTTTCTTGTTGTCGGTGCCCTGGTCTTTTTTACAGGCTACCATTGAGAGCGTCATGAAGATGACTGCGAGAATTGAAAATGTTTTTTTCATAATACTACGGTTTTAAATGCGAACGCAGGCTAATTCCTATTGCTTGTACCTGAGGAGGTCGAATTCCTATTACACAAAACAAAAAGGAACGCCTGCGCCAAACCGCAGACGTTTCAACTCTTGCTTCCCCATGTAATTTGAAATTTTCGACCTTTCAGGTACAGGAATTATAAGCGAAACGCTATGTTATATGTTTATCTTTTCTTGTTTTAATTCATCAGTTCTGTTTATTAACGAATATGCAAATATAAGGAATTGGATGAGAGAAGCAAGAACCAAGACATGAGATAAAAGATTGTAGACAGCTACGCAATTGAATATGTCATACTGGAAGAATCTTAACAAATAATGATAATGTCAATATTCAATACAATATCACAGTAATTACATTATCAAAAATTGTATTTTGTACCTAAAGGTTTTTTAATAGACCATCTAACCCAATTAATTATAAGCCAATAATGCTTTACGAGCGAGATTATAGAATTTTATCAGCAGATGAAAAAAAACGTTATGCTGAAGCTAATAACTATTTTGAATTAAACAAAGGTTTAATGGGAGAGTATTCTCCTGACGTATTAATGAATTATCACGATTTATTACCTGATGCTACTTACTTTTTTGATTCCTTATTTCCCAATAATTATTTGTTTATAAAACAATTGGAAAATAAGGAGGAACTAAAAAAAATAGAATTGCAATTTGAAGAATTATTAAATTCTAATCCCACTGAAAGACAAATATTGAATCATATAAATCAAAATAAACATTATAACATAATTGCTTCAATTTTTCATAGTGGTTTTGAGTTTGGACATCATGATGCTTATCTTTTCAAAGAATTTGAATTTCCTTCTACATATAAAGCAGACTATTTACTGGTTGGCAAAAACTCTCATGGGTATCACTTTATTTTTATTGAACTTGAAAACCCTTCTGGAACCATCACTAACATTGATGGCAGTTTTGGAAATACAATCAGAAAAGGAATCAAACAGGTTGAAGACTGGGATAAATGGCTAGAAGGTAATTTCAACACGCTGAATTTAATATTTGACAAATACAAAAATCCACAAATCGAACTTCCTAAGGAGTTTCGTTCTCTAAATAAAACAAGATTAAATTATGTTGTCGTTGCTGGGAGGAGAAATGATTTTAACGATAACACCTATGAAGAGAAAAGAAGATTGTTAAGGAGCAAAAACATACGACTGTTACACTATGATAATATTTTAGATTGTTTTAGAAATTTTTATTGCACTAGTAATTACTAATTATAGGCTGAAATTACATGGACAAGTTTTACATAACGCCTCACTGCAAAACCTAGTTGTTTTTTGATTTTATCCACCTCCATGTATTCTATTTAAAGATTTTTTTATCTATTATCACAGAAAACGCTTGCGTCTTATTATCCAAAACAATACTTTCATTTCAGAATACAACTCAAGTATATTAATGTTTAATTAATATAAATTAAATAAAAATGACAATAGATTTATTTGAAAACAATGCCGAGGTTTTTTTAATATGTTCTGTTAAATACAAGGGGTTATTGAAACAAACATTTAAAGTAAGAAAAACTTATTCTTATCCTTCCAAATTTCAAATTAGCACACTTGATTTAGATGATTATTGGGAAGAAATAGATGAAGTTGAAGAAATAGAAGATGTCGAATGGGCGATTAAAGGTTATTGTGAATTTGATTCAAACGTTGAAACCTCAATAAAAATACTAACAAGATATAGTTATGAACATGATTTTCATCAAGTTTATAGTAAAAAAACAAATATTGAGATTGATTATGAGGAAAATGACTATACTTCAACTTCAAATGAAACTATTAGTGAATTACCAATTATTCAACTAAATAACCAAGTAAGTAATTCGGACAACAATCTAAATCTACTTTCTAAAAATATTATCTATTGTAGTCATTGTGGAATAACGCCAAGTTCAAATGCTCCTAGGTGTTGCCTTGGCACACACACTTTTGTTGAATCAGACAAATTTGTTTATTGTAGGCATTGTGGAATAACGCCAAGTTCAAATGCTCCTAGGTGTTGCCTTGGCACACACACTTTTGTTGAATCAGAAGCTATGTAAAGTTAACTTGCATCATGTTACCTAGATGAAGCATTTTTAAGCAACCCACAAAAAGTTGTTTAACAATTTCCATTTAAAACTGCATATCCATATAGTTCGTCACCCACCCTTAACAATATTTGACAACTCACACTTTTTCAATCTGATTCCTGTGTTTATCTTTAAATGGCTACTGATTGTTTGTAGTGTACAATTTTGTGCACTTCCGACATTCAGATTTTTCACGCAGTTATAAATACAAGCACTATCAAACATCTTCATAATAATACTCATCCACTGGGACTGAGGTATGACTTGTGACCGGTAGTATTTTGATATTGGCGATATTGGGAATTAACGTGAGTTGTTACATTGACTTGATAAACACTTTAAACCTTTCAACTCATTTCACATAGCGGAAATTGACAGGATTTTCTTTTCAATTTTTTATCTTGGTATGAGCGTTCATTTACTGTTGTTATAATTTAAACCAGAAAATAATGAAAGAAAATTTGATACAGTTTTTCGACAAGTTTGCACAAGACTTTAAAAGTTTTGATGGTGAAGTTATTGCAAACAGATATTTTGTACCATATACGTCAATTAGTTCCGATAAATCTGTTTCGCTTTACAAGGAACAAAAAGATATTGAACAATACTTTTCCGCCATTCTGGCTGACTACAAAAAGCAAGATGTTGCTTATTGCACATACAGCAACTTTGAATTTTCAGCAATCGGACAAAAATCAGCATTGGCGACAATGGATTGGAATATGATGAAGGCAGACGGAACAATTGTAACAAGTTGGCGTGAGTCTTATGTTTTGATATTGAACAATGAGAAATGGAAAATAGTTACTTCAATAGACCATTGATAAAAACGAGCTGAAATACGAGAACCGCTAACATCTTAATTGACAATAGGCTATCCGTAAGTAGCAAGTTTATACATCAACCAGCATATAAATAAATGACCGGCTTGAAAAATAAGGTAGCAGTAATTACAGGCTCAGGAAATGGACTTGGCAGGGCACTTGCAAAAGAATTTTATAGACAAGGTTGCCATCTGTCTCTCATTGATATTGACTTTGACGGGCTTCAAACATTACAAAATGAGCTTGAAATCAGCGGACAAAAAATAACAATACATCAAACAGATATTTCTGACGAAAAAAGCATTATCGCAATAAGAAAAGACATATTAGATCATCATCATCGAATCGACATTTTAGTGAATAATGCGGGAATCTCAATCAGTCAGCTATTTGAACAGGTGAACTTATCCGATTACAAGCATCTTTTTGATATCAACTTCTGGGGTACGGTTTATTGTACCAAACATTTTCTGCCTGACCTTAAGCATCAGAATGACAGCCGGCTTGTAAATATAATCAGCGACTTTGCCTTGATGGGTTTTCCCGGTAAAACAACTTATTGTTCTTCAAAAAGTGCAGTAATGGGATTTTCCAATGCTTTAAAAACGGAACTTGCTACTACTAATGTGAAGATTTGTTTGGTGATTCCACCTCCGATGGACACATCTCTTGTGAAAAATAGCAAACATATTGATAATGTAAAACGAGAAAAGGAGGCTCTGTTCTTAAAGAAAAACGGGATGCCGGTTGACAAAGCTGCCCGGCTAATAATCAGGCAGATACGAAAAGGCAAATATAGAGTGATTATTGGGACAAAAATGTTCTGGATAGATTTGTTATCACGGCTTTTCCCGACGACATTACACCATCTGATCGGTAAAAGTAAAAAGCGATTTGATTTCATATGACCAACAAAAGAAAATCTGCCACTAACGCAGGCTTTCCACAAGTTGGGCTGAAGAAACAAATTAGCATCTGTAATTCTCAGCTTTTGTACTAAATTTGAGCAGACGGCTTTCAAAATTACACTCGCACAAAACCGAAAAACGCTGGCAGCAATAACTACACAAACACAGCAGTAACAGATGATACAACAAGAACCAATCAACATCAACGAAATTTATTTCAGACTGTTTGAACAACAAACATTTTCGGCTGACGTCTTGGATTATGCTGTACTGGAACGCCACAAACCCAACCTGCAGCAACTAGCAGATACCTGTAATTCTGTTATCAGTATTTTTGACGCTTACAAGAAAGAAAATGTCTTTCATTCGTCTAATTTAGGTGCAATGTTTGGTTACAGCCAACAGGAAGTGGAAAGTGGCGGACAACATTTTCTGGACACTAAAATCCACCCCGAAGACTTTGTGATGCTGATGCAAAACAGCTTGTCGGTTTTTAAAATATTTTTCAACTTTTCGGCAGAAGAAAAACTAAATCATAAGCTGGTCAGCGAGTACCGCATTTTAAACGCAACAGGCAATTATATCCGGGTGGTAGAACAGCAACAGGTTCTGGAACTGGACAGCAAGGACAATCTTTGGCTGGCATTGAGCATTCTGGATATTTCACCCAACCAAAAAAATATGGACGAAAGTCTAAAAAGTGAAATGCTGAATTTCAAAACGGGAAAAATCATCCCTTTTATTGAGCCAAAAGAAGATTTTACAATCAATCTCACTCAAAGAGAAATAGAAGTGCTGAAATTGGTTAAAGAAGGTTTTCTAAGCAAAGAGATTTCCGATAAGCTTTCCATTAGCTTACACACTGTGAATACTTACCGCCAGCGTTTTCTGGAAAAGCTGGGTGTGAACAATTCTATGGAAGCTGTAAAGCTGGCCTCAAAGCTGGGATTGGTTTAGCCGCAGCGCTTGCATTTAAAAATAGATTGTTTGTCACTAATGCACGAATTGAATTTTTCAACAGAAAAAAGAAGCTTTACTATCATTCTTTATCATGATACTGCTGAGGAAAAGAACAGGAGTACTTATCCTTTGATTTAGTGAATTCGTGGCTATTTTTTAGATGATTGTCTTTCGACCGTTAGCTAAAAAGTTAAATGCGAATCCCGTGAGCCTCGGCGCTCGCATTTAAAAGTAGATTGTTCGCCACTAATGCACGAATTGAATTTTTCAACAGAAAAAAGAAGCTTTTACTATCATTCTTTATCATGATACTGCTTGCTGAAGAAAAGAACAGGAGCACTTATCCTTCAATTTAGTGAATTCGTGGCTAAATTTCAGATGATTGTCTTTCGACCGTTAGCTAGCGAATGCCGTATGGTTTAGCTGTCGTGTAGTGATAAATCAGTATTGTCCATGATTAAGATTACAAATACTTTGGCGGTGTTTTTAATCTTAAAGTTATGCTGCGAACCATCTCGACATTTATCTTATTGCTTTTATCGGCTCCATTATTTGCGCAACAACCCACACAAACCATTCACGGGAATGTGATAGACGAAGCCTCCAATGTGCCCCTGGCTTATGCCACCGTTGTTTTGCAGAACACCACCATCGGAACAACAACTGACAGCCTGGGAAATTTTACACTAACGAATGTTCCCATCGGAAGATATGATATTGTCGTATCCTATCTGGGTTATTCTCCCGCTATGTTGAGGGAAATTCAGGTAACATCGGCAAAAGAAGTCTTTCTGAATGTAACCATGAAAGAAATCACCGGTACTCTGGATGAAATCGTTATTAAAGCAAAGGTAAATAAGGAACAACCGCTCAATTCAATGGCTACGGTAAGTGCCAGAATGTTGAGTGTGGAAGAAGCCAAACGCTATGCAGGCGGTTTTGACGATCCTGCCCGATTGGTTTCCGCTTTTGCCGGCGTGTCAAGCAATGTGGGTAACAATGCGATTGTGGTAAGAGGAAACAGTCCGCAGTCATTACAGTGGAAGCTGGAAGGTGTTGAAATTTCCAATCCTAACCACTTTGCAGATGTAGCCGCTTTTGGCGGTGGCGGGCTTACCGCATTAAGCACGCAGCTTCTGGCAAATTCCGATTTCTTTTCGGGGGCAATGCCTGCCGAATACAACAATGCTTTATCGGGTGTTTTTGACATTTTCATGCGAAACGGCAACAACAAAAAACACGAACATACTTTTCAGTTAGGTATCATAGGCATTGACGCAGCTTCGGAAGGGCCGTTTTCAAAGAAAAGCAAAGCTTCCTATATTTTCAATTACCGCTATTCTACTTTGGCTTTGCTTGCACCCATTTTGCCCGAAAATGCAGGAGCTGTGAGATATCAGGATCTTTCTTTCAAACTAAATTTCCCGACTTTAAAAGCAGGCACATTTTCAGTCTGGGGAATGGGATTGATGGACCGTTCAGGAGCGAAAACAAAAGCAAATATCAATGAATGGAAATACAATGAGGACAGAGAAAATGAAGACGTAAAACAATATATGGGAACGGCTGGAATAACCCACAAAATTTTACTGAATGACAGGCAATACCTAAAGTCCACTTTTGCGGTAACAGCGAACGGAATTGATTTACACAATGAAATAGCTGACAGCAGCTTTCATCTGTCTCCTCAAAAGGTCGTGGATAATAAGTCTTACAACTTTGTTTTGACTTCATCTCTCAATACAAAATTCGGTGCAAGGCATACCAATAAATCGGGCTTCGTCATGACCAATATGAATTATAATTTGCTGCTAAAGAATGCGATAACGACTGGAACACCATTACAGACATTGGTGAATGAAAGCGGCAACAGCACATTGGTTGCAGCTTACAGCAATTCTATGGTGAATGTCAACGATAAAATAACGTTGAATATAGGAATAAACGGACAATGGTTTGCCTATAACAACGTCTGGTCGCTTGAGCCGAGAGCAGGTATCAAATACAGATTCGCACCTGAACAAACATTGAGCCTCGCTTATGGTTTGCACAGTCGTTTAGAACGATTGAATTATTATTTCATCAAAGACAATCAAAGTCAATACGTCAACAAAAAATTAGGTTTTACAAGGGCGCATCATCTGGTGTTGGGTTACGGCATCAGCACATCGGAATTTACACATTTTAAAGTAGAGGCTTATTTTCAGCAGCTGTTTGATGTGCCTGTGATGGCGGGAAATTCTTTTTCCTTAATCAACCAACAAAACAATTGGTTTTTGAGCGAGCAGCTTCAAAACACAGGCAAGGGAAGAAATTACGGACTAGACATTACTTTTGAGAAATATCTGTCCAAAGGTTTTTACTATATGGCAACGGCTTCTTTGTTCAATTCTGAATATCAGGGTGGTGATAAAGTGTGGCGGGATACTCGCTACAACCGTAACTTTGCTTTAAACTTTCTTATAGGCAAAGAGTGGCTATTGGGCAAAAACAAAAATCAAATTCTGAGCCTGAACGCACGATTGAGCTTTCAGGGTGGCGACCATTATTCACCCATAAACACAGCAGCTTCCGTTGTCAGCCAAAGTGTTATTTTTGACGAAACACAGGCCTTTTCACAACAATATAAACCTGCATTTACAAGCCATTTTACTGCAAGCTACAAGCTCAACAAAAAGAAAACGGCGCACGAATTTGCACTCAAAATCATTAACCTGACTCAGTTTAAAGAGTATCTGGGATTTCAATACAATTACCAGACCCAAACGGTGGACCCAAAACGTGAAGCAGTTTTTATCCCGAACCTAAGTTATAAGATTGATTTTTAACAGTCTGGACACAGCAAAAAAAGCTGTCAACATTGTATTGCCCAAAGCGGGGCTGAAGTGCTTCGATTGAGCATTAGTACAAGGTTCAACATTTGTAATTCGATTGAATTTTTATGCTAAAAATTTCCACCTTTGGAATACCCGAACGTTATAGCTAATTTTAGAACAACACAATGAACAGAAAGATTTTTTGAAGCAATTGAAAATACTAAAAAATCTACCTTGAAAAATTAATATTTCCTCATAAACCTTTTGGCAAGATGATAAGGTAATACTTTTGTCCAATTATCCGCCACTGCGGCAATACTCAAACAATTATGTAACATTTTAAACAGACATGATACTATGGGAGCTTGGGGAACAGGAATACTTCAGAACGATATAACTGCTGATATTTGGGCAGAATTTAAAGAACTTTATAACACAGGTCTTTCTTCAAAAGAAATCAGGCTTAAACTTGAAAAAGAATACAAACCACAAGACACCCCGGAATACTATGCAGAAATATGGACTGGAATAGCGTATGGGCAATGGATGTACGGCGACCTTGAGAATTATACATTTAAGAAATTAAATAACGCTACTAGTCTTAAATGGCAAACACTTTGGGCTGACGACAAAAAACTTCTTACGAAAAGAGTTAAAGCAATATCTGACTTCATTCAAAATATTCAAACACCAAGATCAAAACCATTAGTAAGAAAAAAAATAATTGAAAGGCCTCTGATTTATAAAAAGGGAGATATTATCGCTCTAAAAATTGATGGAGAGAATTATTTGATGGGATTGGTGGTTGATACTAATGAATGTCCCAACTATTCAGAGTACACTATTGTTTTCACAGACCTTATTTTTACTGAAAAGCCTACTGAAAAACAAATTCTGAACGCCAACATTCTTTATCTTGACATTGGCGGCAAATATCGCTACCATCGTGGTTTTTATCACGCATTGTTTACAACAAAGAATATGGTCCAAAGAGCAAAAAACACCATTAAGATTTGTGAAATACCAATAAAGGACTATCTATACTTAGGAGTTGGGCTACGAATTGGCGATTGGAACAAAATAGGAAATTTATATTTTGAGCAATGTGAGTTTTTAAATCAAACTAAATCAGGTAACAGTTGAGGACTTATTAAATCCGAAACAAGAACTACAGGAAAAACTTATTGAATGGGATAAAAAACTATTTCAAGAAACATTAGAATGGAAACAGCAAAGCTCTTCTTTTTAGAAGATATTGCGTGATCTGAAATAAACCAAAAACATTGACCTAATCCATGCAAAATCAAGAGACTTCTATACATAAATGGAAAGACTTCATAAGGAAGCGCCCGGGAATGTTTATTGGAGATTTGCGTTTCACAGGATTCATACAAATGTTAGAGTATTTGTTTGAAGAAATTTTGAATGATTATTTAGGAGATTCAACTTTCGAAGTCGTTTTTCATCAAGAAAATAAGCTTACCATCAAGGTTCTCAATATAGATAATCAAAAATTCCTTTCACGTCTTAATGAGCTCCAAACGACTGATGATCGAATATCAAGCTTAGGCGTGGGTGTTTTTATAGCATTAAGTGCTGACGTTTTAATAGCTGTGAATGAACCACCAATCTCTATAGTTTTATATGGACAAAATGGCGATTTTGAAATAACAACTAAGACTTCACAAGGAAACGAAAAAAATATCATAATTGAGTATACAACAAACAAGGAAATCTTTAAAGATTTTGAATTGGACTATGAGCAAGTGAATAGCTTCTTGCGCCAGTTCGCTTTTTTAAATCCGAATTTAAAAATCATTAGTATAGACAAGACAACTGACGAGCTTCAACGAAATGTTTTCCACTACCCGACAGGTGTCTTCAAACAACTTGACTATTTTATTTCCCGGCAACCATATGGAACTGCCTCTTTACGAGTTGATATAGACATCAGGACGGAAAAGTATTCTTATAAGATTGGTATTTCGTATTCAAATATTTGGCTTGAAAAAGGTTTTATTAAAACTTACGCAGGAAATATTGAGTTGTATTTAGGAGGTTCTTTTAATGATGGTATTTTAGAAGGGTTAATTTTATCGATAAGAAAAATTGCAAAAGAAGAAAATGTTGATATTATAATAAATCAAAAACTTACAAAAGAGCAGCTCGTAGTTATTGCAGCAGTCAGAGGCGAGGACTTTGTTTTTGAAGGAAGTATAAAACGAAAGTTAGGAATGCCTAAATTAAAAAAGGAAGTCAAACAGCTGGTTAGTGAACATATGACAAATTATTTCAGAGCAAATCCTAATGTGACAGAAAAAGTTTTAAATAGATTCAAACGATGGGAAAAAGCCATCTCCAACATCGTTTGAGTAAGGTGGCAATAGAAATACTTCTACATAGACCTTAATACTAAATGTTCCCTTTACCAAACAATACCATACCAACTAAAATACATATAGACAGCATGTGGGGACCGTTCATCGGACAGTTTGACGATAATATTTTACACCAAAAACACGGTGCAAAAATGCTTCGATAGTTGAACGTAGCTGAAATCACTGAGCATATTGAACACTTTTCACAGAAAGTATAGAGCGAATCAATTTCCTTTTACTGCTATTCCTGTTTCCCGGCGGACAAACGCATTAACGAAGGAGTCAGAAATGAAGCTATCCCGACTAACATCACCAGACCTCCACAAATCAGAAACGCGTTAGTTACTCCAATTTTTTCCGCTATCAGGCCGGTAAACAGTAAGCCTATCACACTCGGCAAAACGGCAAGACTGAAATAAAGAGAAAACACGCGTCCCAGCATTTCAGGCTTTATCTCTATCTGTAAAACAGCGGTAAAACTTGCTGAAAATACCGACAAAGCTATCCCGCCTAATGTTGTTGCAATCACATATCCGATGAACCATTCTGATGGCATCCAGCCGCAAAGTACAAAAGAAAAACCCAGTACCAGGTGCATCATGTTGATTAAAACAACTTTGGAAGTAGTTATCCTGAAAAGACCTAGAAACGTTCCTCCTACCAGCATTCCGATTCCCCAGACAATTTCGATGATGCTCATTTCCCATTTACCACCCTGATAATACTCTATGGTCAGCAAAGGAAACATCACAGCAACAGGCATGATGAAAAATGTGGCTGCCATTGCATAAAAAAACAGAAAGCTCAATCCCCGGTTTTTCATGATCGCATTGAATCCGTCTGTTAGCTCAGTAATGACCGCTTTTACAGAAGATTTCGCCTCCGTATTTATAGATGGAATTGTTACAAACAACAACGATATAATTGCCACTACAGCACCGATGACATCGAGATACAATACTCTGGAAATAGACAGATAAGTGATGGCCAGTGTTCCTACCGCAGGTCCGGCAATGCTGCTCACAGACTGCAGCATCTGATTAATACCAGAGACCCTGAGCAGCTCTTTTTCAGGAACGATAAGTGGGGCAACAGCCTGTAAAGATGGTGAATGAAAAGCATTTCCTACAGAACGCAATCCCAGCATCAGATAAATCCAATAAAGATTAATCGTTTCATTCTGCAATAAAAAGACCATCGCTAAAGCACACAAAGCCAGAAAAACATCTGAAAAAATCATCACTTTTTTTCGATTCCATCTGTCAATAAACACACCTGCAAAAGGTCCGATAACAGCTTGCGGAAGCATACCTGCTATTCCTGCATATGCCAGCACTTCTGCTGATTTATATTCCAGGCTCAGCCAGATGATAATTGCAAACTGTACAGCATAGCTCGTAAGCATTGATACAAACTGACCGGTCCATATCAACAGATAAGTCTGCAGCCATTTATTTTTTTCCATAAAATTTATTAGTAAAAGTGATACAACAAAACAGGAAGTACAATGCTGAGATTGTCCTCCCAAAACCGGGAATCCTATAAAATTCACCGGGTTAATAAAACCAGGGCTTTGCCATCTTTGCTGTATTTCCTGAAAAATTCATTGATACAAATATAGGCATCTCAGTGAATTCCATTTAAAAATTCACTATTGTGTTTCGATTGCCCGGCTCGAACATACATTTTAACAGCTAACAGTAATTTTAGAATAACTAAAAAATAATAAAATTGTATGTTCTTTCGGCTAATATGAGGTGTAACTCTCAATTCAATATATAAATCTGCTATATTTAAAGAAGCTTGTCATATATAAGGTACACGCAAAAGCGAATGGCTGTATCTACGATACGATATGATCTGATAAAAGATATGAAACCAAGAATTTCAGTTTTAACATTAGGAGTGGCAGACCTGAAAAAGTCGGTTGAGTTTTATCGGGACGGGCTTGGGTTATATACAGAAGGTATTACCGGAAAGGAATTTGAATATGGTGCTGTCGCATTTTTTGACCTGCAAAACGGAATGAAGCTGGCACTCTGGCCAAGAAAAAGCATAGCAAATGATACAGGTATTTCTCTCCGGAATTCTTCTGCGTTAGAATTGACCATTGGGCATAATGTTGTAAGTAAAGAAGAAGTCAATGCGGTAATGGAGCTTGCAGAAAAGGCGGGCGCAAAAATTGTTAAGCCTGCTGCAGACACTTTTTGGGGCGGTTATGCAGGTTATTTCCAGGATCCTGACGGTCACCTCTGGGAGATAGTGTATAATCCTGATTTTATGCCGGAAGACAAATGAATTAAATGTTTTAAAATATCACCATGAAAACAATCACCTTACTCCTGCTGACAGTATTTACACTGACGAATGTATCCGGGCAAACAGACCGGCACGGCAATCCTGTTTTTAACAGCCAACTCATCAGTGAAGAAAAATTTGATGGCTTTGAATTGACCTCAAGCTACTACACCATAGATAATAATATCTCTGACAAAGGATCATCAGTTTACGTGAGCGATCATCCAACTCTTAGCGATTATCTGACATTCGCACGAGATCTGCCTTCCAATTATTTTATCATTCATAAGGGTCAAAATGTGTTGGCAATGATTATGCTGATACAAAAAAATGAAGATTCAAAGACCACACTTTTTTATAATATCATTAATCCCAATAACGGTAAAAGCATACAGGCACCATGCGATGTTTGGGGTGAAATTAGTGAAAAGCGGGCAGATGAGCTGATTCGTCTTAAGGTAGATCCTGCTGCTAAAATTATTGATTTACCTAATGACGGTAAAGGTATTCTGTTCAACGGAATCGCTTACAGAATTCAACCTTATGACCAGCTGAAAGAAGAGATTTTAGAAATTGCAAAGCAACTTACTGCTCCGGAAGAAGAGATAAAAGATCCTGTAGCATATATTAAAAGAGAAACAATTGGCGGCAAGCTGGATTTCAACCGGGTTCTTGAAAATGAACAACAATCTTTGTTAGTCTATGATGGTGTAGCATATAGCAAAAAAGATTTTGCGATCTACTTATGGGGCAAAAAAGTCAGATCGCTTGGAATCAGCTCAGTAAAGAATGCTATAAAACTCTGGGAAGAAATCAATAAAAGAGCATTAACTGAACCGGAGAAAAAGGCTTTAACTACCGGATTTAACAGCAAGTAAAAGCAGTAATATTGGTTCGGAAAATGCTTAATAAAGAATAGGCTTTTATTCGTTTTATATATTTTTTAAAATAGTATGATCAATATAGAATGTCCCGAACGGGATAAAGCAGGCAGCAAAAACTTTTCCCGTCGTTTTAAATTTCCATTTTTGTTCAATAGCAACGCTGAATGCATTCAGCAGGAACATTAGAAAAATAGCTCCGTGAACAGGTCCCAGCAGCTGGGTGAATGAAGGATTCCCGAGCATGTACTTTACCGGTACTGCAATAAATACTAAAGCCAGCAATGATAAGCCTTCTAAAAAGCCGATGATTCGGAGTCTGCCGATTCTTGTTTTGAATAATGATATCATATTATCTGAAATAAGGTCTGTTAGCAAATGGAGAACATGGCCATGGAATAGCCAGGAAGATGATGATGAGAGATATTGAAAACCAGATCAGCATGGTTTTGAATTTATCCCGGTCTGTTTGCTTTCTTTTTGAAACGGCTGAACCTATCGTAATAAGGATAATGGAAAACAACATCAGCGAGCTATGTATCCATCCGAAAAATTCCGGATCAAAGGCATCTGTTGAAGTTTTGAAGTTTGCTAAAAAGTACCTGACAACAGGGCTTTGAAAATACAGCATCATTCCTATCATTAATTGAATATGGGCGATTGTTGCCGTCCAATGTCGAACAGCGTTATCAGTGCCGGAGAATTCAGATTTTAAAAAATATCCTTTACCTGCACGGTAAATGGCGAAAAGAAGACTTGCTAATACCAACCATCGCATATAATTGTGGCAAAGCATGAGTATCTGATACATTGATCTTTGTTTGTTGTTACAAATCTATTTAAAAACATACCAATTAGTATGTTTTGTGTAAAAAAATTATTTTAATGAATAGAGATAGTTTTTCAGCTCTTTTAAATAAGGCAGATAAATCTTTTTACTGTTTTCCAGCTTCCCGAAATTCCGGATACCCCAATATCCTGACATGACAAAAATCGTCACTTGTTCAGCATTTACATCTGACCGCACAATTCCGTCTTTCTGCCCTTTCTCAATGACCGATATCATTAATTCGCTCCATTGTTGGGTAATTTCATGCAGAGCATTGCTGAAATCTTTATTCCACGGAGTCATCTCTTGTGTAAAATTGGCAGCCGGACATCCATATTCAACTTTGAGAAAATCATTTTCCATTAAAAGATGATACATGAGGTTGTAGATAGCATCCAAAGGATTGGCCTCATTCTGTAGTGGCTTGATAAAGCTATCAGTAAGCGCAGGTTTCATCAGCTCGTTAATGATCGCCATGCCCATTTTATCTTTATTTTTGAAATGATAATAAAAAGCGCCTTTGGTAACCTGAGTAGTTGCAATAATATCATCAATGCTTGTCGTTTGATATCCTTTCGAATAAATCAGCTCAAACGCTTTCTGTAAAATATTCAGTCGTGTTGCTTCTGCTTTCTTCATAAAAGATACTAACGGGTATGATCTACAAAGAAAACGAAACATTTCTTTTCTTACAAAACCTTTTGTCCTGATGCACGGCGCTCGCATTTGAATACGAAGTGATGTTCATTGTATGCCACTAATACGCGAATTGTATTTTCAGGCATATCATTACATCTTTACCCATCATATGTACAACCAAACTGCCTGCAAAAAGCAGTACTTTATCCATTTATTAGTGAATTCCTGGCTATCTCTTTGGAAGATTGTCCGTCAGATATCTGCTAAAAAATTAAGTGCGAATGCCCTGATCCTAATAAAAGAGAGATGAAGCCACTATTACACTATAACCCAGAAACCTTTCTTCTTTCCCTGCTTCATGTAATTATCTTGATTCTTACTCCTACCCTTTTAATAAAATTTCAGATAACCGTCTTCTACTTTCTGAGTTTTAAAAAGTACAGCATCTACCAGGTAGTTTTGCTTTAATTTCCAAGGATAAGATTTTCCCTGATGCGGAAGCTTTCCTGACTGAATGGCTCTTTGTATATAACCGGAAGAAAAATCTATTACAGGTTCTTTCGCAAGCAGCTTATCGGATGTAGGAACGAATATTTTTTTCTTTTTCTTTTCGGTTTCATTGATCAGCTTACAGAAATATTCGGCTACTAAATCAGCTTTTAAGGTCCAGGAAGCATTTGTATAGCCCAGTATAAATGCAAAATTCGGAATGTCTTTGATCATCATTCCTTTGTATATCATTCCATCTCCCGAGTGATATTCTTTTCCATCGATAAATGTCTTGATCCCGCCCAGCATCTGTACTTCCAGACCTGTCGCAGTAACAATGATATCAGCTTTTAATTTTTGTCCTGATTTTAAAAGAATGCCGTCTTCTGTAAACTTTTCTATGTGGTCAGTAACAATACTGGCAGAACCTTTTTTAAGTGCTTTGAATAAATCACCATTTGGAACTGCACAAACTCTTTCATCCCAGGGATTATATTTTGGTGTGAAATGCTTATCTACATCAAAATCCTTTGGCAGCTGCTTTTGGGCATGCTTTTTAAAGAAATTACGCATCAAATCCGGCTGTGATTTGCAAAGATTATATTGGGCAACTCCAAAACCGATATGCGCTGCCCTGTTCAGATCATATTGGATTTTAACAGGCAGGTTTTTAGTAAGACTGGTCGGCAACATGCTTCTGTTGGGAACACTTGCTACATAGGTAGGTGAACGTTGCAACATCGTGACATGCTTTGCTTTGTCTGTCATCGCCGGAACCAATGTCACTGCAGTAGCTCCGCTGCCGATAATGACCACTTCCTTTCCGGAATAATCAAGATCTTCAGGCCAGAATTGTGGATGAATAATGGTTCCCTTGAAATCTTTTTCACCTGCAAATTCCGGTTTATATCCTCTGTCATAATTGTAATATCCCATGCAGGAAATCACATATTTTGCAGAGTAGCTGACTTCTTTTTTAGTATTGTTATTGGTGCAGATGATCGTCCAAATGCTGGTACTGCTATCCCAGTTGGCACTTTTAATTTTGGTATTGAACCGGATATTTTTTTCAATATCATTTTCAGCAGCAGTTTCCTTGATATAATTCAGAATATGCGGACCATCGGCAATTACCTGCGAATTTGTCCACGGCTTGAAGTTATAACCCAATGTGTACATATCTGAATCTGAACGTATGCCCGGATATTTAAACAAATCCCAGGTACCGCCCATGGAAGCTCTGTTTTCCAGAATGACATAAGATTTGTTTTTACAGTTTTTCTGTAAATGATAAGCAGTTCCGATGCCGGAAAGTCCGGCCCCCATGATGATCACGTCAAAAACAAATGCTTGCATTGAATTTTTGTTTATTCAAATGTAATGATATGGATTTGAAATACGGAACCTGTTAACCTTTTTCTGTGAAAAGATTTTCGGAGATAAATTCTGAGGATGAATCTCACCGGCAATTCACACGAGTTTGTCAAAAAAAATCTGAAAAGGATTGCGATGGATAAGGATGCTTACATTTGTGAACTATGATGAATATTGAAACTATCTCTTCCTGGTTTAAAAATCTTCAGAACAATATTACGGACGAGCTTTCCAAAGTAGATGGAAAATCATCGTTTCAGTCTGACTTGTGGCAGCGACAGGAAGGTGGTGGTGGAGATACCCGGATCATACTGAATGGAAATGTGTTTGAGAAAGGCGGGGTAAATTTTTCTCATGTCCATGGTAAACTGCCCTCGGTTTTAAAATCAGAGACAAAAAAAGCAGATTTTTTTCATGCAACCGGTGTATCTATTGTAATACATCCTCAACATCCGCTAGTACCGATCATTCACATGAATGTGAGATATTTTGAAATGCGTGACAAAGAAGATGGAGAAGTAACAGATGCCTGGTTTGGCGGCGGAATCGACTTATCTCCGGCATATCCGAATGAAGCAGATGTGAAGTACTTTCATCAGTATCTGAAAAATGTCTGCGATCAGCATGATTTGACTTTTTATCCGAAATTCAAAAAATGGTGCGATGAATATTTTACGATCGTGCACCGTCAGCAGATGAGAGGAGTCGGAGGAATCTTTTTTGACCATCTGCGGGGTAATGAACAGAAATCTCTGGAAGATATTTTTGCATTTGTTCAGGATGTGGGCAATGCATTTGTGCCTGTTTACACTGAAATTGTCAATAGAAACAGAGAAAAATCCTATACCGAAGCCCATAAACAATGGCAGTATATCAGAAGAGGTTATTATACGGAATTTAACCTGGTGTATGACAGAGGCACCCACTTTGGTCTGAAATCCAATGGCAGAATTGAATCGATACTGATGTCATTGCCACCTCATGCAGAATGGAAATACAATCTGATCCCGGAGAAAGGGTCGGAAGAAGCTGAAGCTTTGACATTTTTTCAGCCAAAGGACTGGGAACTCAATTAATTCTTCGTTTAGACAGATACCTGAACCTCTCATTCATAGTGTTGGAGGATAATTATTTAGTATAAAGTGAGAAATAGATTTTTCCTCAAAACCATCTTTAGTATAAGATGTGATTTCTTTATGTTTTATTGGCAAATTCTGATCCGGGACGAAGAATAAATAAAATTATCTTAATATTTTACACGTCCTTATGTTTTACCGGTCTTTTTTCTGTCTTGGAATGCTGTTTTGCAGTATGGTGACTGCATTCGGAGCAAACCTTTTACAGCTTACTATTAAAGATGCTGCAAGTAAAGAAGCGCTTATCGGAGCCAGTGTTGTAGAGCTCTCCGGAACACAGGGAGCTGCGACAAATATTGACGGGAAAGTAGATTTCAGACTGGAACCCGGAGTTTACCAGATGCTGGTCAGTTATCTCGGGTATCAGACGGATACCTTTCAAATATCTATCACTAACGATAGTAGTACTGTTTTCTATTTACAGGAAAATTTCAACCAGCTTGCAGAGGTGGAAGTCGTAGGTAATCAGCAGGCTAAAAATAATGGTGTTGTCGGAATCAGCAAGGAATTACTGGATAAAATTCCAACTTTCTTCGGAGAAAGGGAACTGGTCAGAGCGATACAATTATTGCCTGGTGTACAATCCGGAAGCGAAGGCAGTACGGCGATCTTTGTAAGAGGAGGAAGCTCAGATCAGAATTTAGTGGCGATGGACGGTGTTCCCCTATTTAACCTGAGTCATTTATTCGGGATTCTGTCCGTCTTTAACAGCGATGTGATCAACGCTGCTGATTTGTATAAGAATTATATTCCTTCTTTATTGTCCAACAGATTAACTTCTGCGATTACTGTATCTACAAAATCTCCTTCCTATGACGAAACTCACCTGGGATTTCAGGTAGGCGTACTGAATACTAAAGTGCTTTTTGAGACTCCGATTATTAAAAACAAGCTGAGCACCCAGATCGCCATGCGGGGTTGTCATGCAGGCGTTTTTATCAAGCCGGTTTCAAAATCGCAGTATAAGGTAGATAATGAAAGAGGATACATCAGCTATTACTTTTATGATATCAATACGAGCTTGAACTATAAGATCAATCAGAAAAATACGCTGAAGTGGAATTTCTTTTTTACGGATGACAGATATATCATGTCGCAGGAAGATGAGAACCGCGAAGGTAAAAATGAAGAAGAGCAATCTTATACTTATAACAGATATGCAGATAATAAGCTTTCCTGGAAGAATATACTTACATCCTTACATCACAATCTTGAGCTGAACAAAAATCTTTACTTCCAGCAGAAGCTATATTCCACACAGTTTATCTTAAGACAGGAAAATATAAGAATCAGAGAGTTTAAGTCAAGTACTGATCAGTCTATTGATCAAAGAACCTCATTGACACATCTGGCATCTGTGCATGAGATGGGTTATCAGGCGTATGTAGACTGGATCAAAGATGTACATGTACTGAGAGGAGGCATCAATATCGGGATGCGCAATTTTGTTCCGGATAAATCTATATACAAACTAATCATCAATGATGAGCTTCAGGAAGAGGAAAGCTATAATCTCAACAGATTTTTCGCTCAGGATTATGCAGCTTTTCTGGATTATTCATTGAAAACAAAATGGCTGGATGTTTCTACGGGTTTGAGATTTAATTATTACAATATCAAAGGCTACCAACGCGGTTCTGTATTGCCGAGATTGTCTCTGGAATTCAAATTGCCAAAATCCACTGTAATCCAGCTGGCCAGTAATATCAATGAGCAGAATGTACACATGATCACCGGTTCTATAGGAGATGTGATGAGTGATTTCTGGGTACCTGCTACCAAAGCAGTACCTGTTCAGCGTGGATTTCAGAATGCTATCTCTGTAAGACAAAATATCAAAAACTGGACATGGAGCGTAGATGCATATCACCGGATTGCACAGAACCAGGTTGAATTTGTCAACAGAGGAACCTATTCAGAGAAGAACAGCTGGGAGAATGATGTGGTCAGCGGAGGAATCGGCAGGGCATACGGACTGGAGCTTTACCTGGCAAAAAAGTTCAGGGGACTATATTTTTCTGCTAATTATAATCTTTCAAAATCAGAAAGAAAATTTGATACTCTCAACAGGGGAAGATGGTATCCTTATGCTTTTGACAGGAGACATGACGTTTCTCTGATGGTCAATTATACCTTTAATGAGAAGTGGGAAATAGTAGCAACATGGGTATATGGTACAGGTAGACCGTACACAATGTCAGATTTAATTTATCCTTCACTGGGATTGATCAACTATTATGACAAAAAAGATGAAACTTCGCCATATCTGAACAATTCCAGCCAGCAGATACAATATTTTGAGGAAAGAAACAACAGAAGATTAAGGGCTTTCCATCACCTGGACCTGGGTATGAACTACAAATGGAAAAAAGGGAAGTGGAATCAGACGATTAATGTAAGCGTCTACAATATCTATAATCATAAAAATGTTTTTGCTGTAATGACCAGGACTTCCGGTAATCAGGAAACAGCTCGTACCAGATATCAATCATTAACATTATTACCTTTACTGCCTTCTTTCAGCTATGCGATTGGTTTCTAAAATATGGATGATAATAACATTGCTGGGTACATGCGCATGTATTCAGGATTACGATATTGATTTCAGCACCCATGACGATCTGCTGACACTGAACTGTGAACTGGATCCCGATGAAAACATTAAAGTGCTGGTAGCAATTCCCAAAATGCCCAACCAAGGCGGTGATTACTTTACACCATCAGATGCAGTTGTGCAGATTTTCGAAGATGATATTCTGTTCGATGTACTAACTTTTAAAGCGAATGATACCGAGCATGGAGTTTATGTTTCAGAAGAAAGTCCACAGCCGGGAAAAACATATAAAATAACAGCTCAATACAAGGACCTTCCACGGATATCTGCCACTCAAACAACTGTTGACGAAATAAAAGTTGAAGCTATTGAATTCAGTAAAGACCTGAGAGCATTAGTACCATCAGATATTCTTTCTGTAAGAGTGATATTTACTCCCAATGGCAAAACCGAAAGAAGCTTTGCAGTAGATAATTATATAGAGACCAGACACCAGATTATTGACGAATCAGGAGAACCGGTAACGATAGTATCGAGATTTCCCGTAGGTTATGTAGATGACAAAAGCGGATTCTGGGATTACAGGGGATATTGGATAAATAAAAATAATCTTTCAGAATTAAATTATCAGCTGAAGTTTTCAAATATGGATTCTTTGCCTGTAGAAATGCTCTCCTCTGTAAAATTGTGTATGAGATTAGAAGAGCTGACGAATGACGGATATTTGTATCGTTTTACATACAGTAAAAGAAGAACTGATAATTATGGAGAGCCAAATCTGGTATATTCCAATATAGAAAACGGATTAGGGATTTTCAGTGCAAAATCTTCTTTGATGAGAAAGTTTACAATTATCGACTAGGATAAGTCAGCTTGCTTTCAGCTGGTATAATACTGTATTTTATTTCACGTCCATAAATAGATCTTTGACTGTAATTAAGAGTTATTTATAGGGAAGTTAAATCTATACTTTATCTTGTGATACAACAGAATGACGTTGACAATTTTCCGGATTACAAATTGATAAGAAGCTCAAAACATTTATAGACTTCTGCTCACTTACAAAAACTGCTGCTGATATTTATTACTGATCATGGAACTCTACATAAAAAACACAGAAAATAAAGGGCGCGGAGTATTTTGCACAGAAGATATTCCCGCAGATACGCTGATAGAGATCTGTCCGGTGATCGTCTGTCCGCCTCAGGACAGGAAACTGATAGATGAATCGTATCTGTATAACTATTATTTTCTATGGGAAGATGATCATAAAAGCACAGCTATAGCATTAGGATATGGCAGTCTGTATAACCACAGTTATCAGCCTAATGCACGCTATGAAACCTATTACGAAGAACAAATTATCCGGTTTATTTCAATAAAAGAGATTCCGGCACATACAGAAATCACTGTCAACTACAACTATGAATCTGATGATCAGACACCTGTTTGGTTTGACAAAGGAAATAATCCTGTTATTGTGTAAATCTTACAGTACTTTCTGTAACATCTAACTGTGCAACTGCTCCCAGCTTTATAGCTCTGTTGTCATCTATGTGTCCTGCGGGAAATCCGAAACACACCGGATAATTATACTCCTGTACATGCTCCAGTATAATTTCTTCGGCTGTTTTTCCGTAAGGGACAGCATTGTCTTTCATGTCAGTCATCCCTCCAATTATCAATCCGGCCAGATTCTGTAATTTACCGCCTCGTTTGAGTGCCATCATCATTCTGTCGATATGATACAGATATTCATCCAGATCTTCGAGAAAAAGAATTTTTCCCGCAGTATGTAAGAGCGTTTTTGTCCCTAACAAGCTATAAAGAATAGATAAATTCCCTCCTGCCAATTCACCGCTTGCAATACCGGTTCTGTTCAGCGGATGCGGGCTTACCTCATAGTTCAAGCGTTTTCCAGCCAGGACATCCAACAGGGATTGAACTGCCTCATTTGTATTAGTAGTAAAGTTTACCGGCATTGTAGCATGCAATGTGCCGATACCCATGACATGGTTCAGATGACTATGAATAGCCGTAATATCCGAATAACCTATGATCCATTTCGGTTTTTCCAGAAAATTGCCATAATGTATATCATCAATTATCCGGACCGTGCCATATCCGCCTCTGCAGGAGATAACAGCTTTCACTTCCGGATCATCCAGCATTTTCTGCAGATCTCTCCTTCTCAGCTCATCCGGACCCGCATACTGATGATGTTCAGCCCCCACAGACTCTCCTATTTTCACTCTGAATCCTTGCTGCTCAAATAGCTGAATGGCTGGCTCTATCAGACTTCGATCTATCTTTCTGGCAGTACATATTAAACCGATCGTATCACCATTTTTCAAACTTGCAGGAATATACATGCAGCAAATCTACAAAATAACCTCTATCACTGAATCATCACTTTTTGAGTAGCCTGTCTGCCGTCTTTCGTGGTAATATCCAGAATATAGACACCGGCAGCCAGGTTTTTCACCTGATAATTAATTGCTTTTGCTTCGGAAACATTTTTCACATTTACAACTTTCCCGGTTGCATCCGCCATAGATATTCTGACATCTTTCAATGTCTCATCAAATACAAGATCAAAAATACCATTAGACGGATTAGGATGAATTTTACTGAAAATACTCGGTGCAAATTCTTTACGTTCTTTTACGAAGAAATACTCACAAGCGGAAGTGTGGGTACATTCACCATAATTTACTGCCACCGCATAGGTACCCGGAGCTGTTATCCTTAATAGCTGCCTGGTTTCATTTTCCAGCAGCACAAGAGAATCTCCTTCACATCTGTACCATTGGAAAGACTGGCTATTAGGATTTCCCACCAGAGAGCTTACATACGCTTCATTTGATAGGACATCTACAATATCTTTCTGCCTGATCTTAATATCATCAATTCTCAGCTCATCTCTGGTATTAGATCCTGCATCTACTTGTTGTCCATTATAATAATATCTCCAGATCAGCTGAACATACTTTTGATTTAACAATTCTCCCGGGAGTTCAATCTTATTAAACCTTTGTTCATGATCAGCTTCATAGTCACCATGATATTCTACAAGGTTTCCGTTTTTATCATAAAAATCAAATGCATCTCCTTTATCGCTGAGCCTGTATTGTAATCTGATACTATATTTCTTTGACTGAGGAGTTACAGTTCCCAATGTGAATGAAACTTCTGCAGCAGGCACATTTTCTGTTTTGAAAGCTACAGCCACAGCTCCTAATCTGGTCTGGTAATAGTTTTCATTTGCATCCGCTGTATTAATTAAAGAAATTCCATTAGCGCCTAATCCATTGATTCTGGTTCTTGTGCTGTAATCGTAACGAATACTGTCCAATCTTCCCTCCAGCGGGCCATTAGCTTTTGAATCAGGGAATTTTGTGTAATAAAAAGCCATATTGGCAGGCTTATCTCCTACTCTTTGTTTCCTCGCCCATTCATTAAATTCATAAGGACAATCTGTAATTATAGCTGGTTCGGGATTATACACATAATTATCATCAACAATAAAAAAAGCTTTGGCTTTTACATCTTTCTTTAAATCAAAAACCAACGTATCAATATAAGAATTGCTGTCCGTCAATTCCCAATGAGAAAATTTATAGCCTTCGTGCGGTATTGGTATAAATGATACCGGCAGGTCTTTAAAATATTGCCCCTGCCACGGATACACTTGAGTAGTATCCACTCCCGGAGTTTGCTTAGTGAACTCCATCGTATTTAACTTAACATGACCTCTGGCCATATCATCCACATCAATCGTCACAGTATACAAATCAGTAAGACCAAAAGATTCTCTCATGTGATTATAGCATAAAGCAGGACGCTCTGTAGCAAATGTTTTTAATTCATCAACATTAGCATTCCAGTTCTGCATTGACCCAGGAGCATCCCATCTAACAACATGATTTTGCATATCATGCTCAATAAGATTTTTGTGCCAATCTATTTTTGCCAGAACTCTTGAGGACTTAAAAGCTGTATTTAACAAATCCGAAAATCTGGTAATCAATTTAAGTTTAAAATCATCATTTTTCATCAATGTTCTGAATAAAAAAGTGGCCCACCACTCTTCCTGACCTTCAGGATCAAATCTAGGGTCATAAAAAGACAGAGCCCATTCAAAAGTGTTTAAGTTTAATCTATCTAATCTGAAACCATAGTCGTTATCAAAATTCACCCATCTCCATCTTCCATCTAATCCATATGGGGCTTTGGGATCGTATTGATCTGTTTTGTATCTCCAGTATCTGACGTTATTGTTAGGCCAATCATATTCAGCAGTATAAATCTTCAAAGACTGAAAATCAATATAGTTTTCAACATCTATTCTCTTATTTACTTCATTATAAGCTTCATCCGAGCTCATGTCATTTTCTGATAAAAAATTTAGTAATAACGTATAATTTGCAGATGTTCCTTCGATTACAATTCTATTGTTTTGCAAAAAATCAATATTATCCTCATCCAGTCCATACTTTCTTCCTAAATAGTATTTATCGATTCTCTCTCTGGCATTCAACATTCCCCAATACTCTCCATTTACATATATAACATATGGATTATACTCCTGGTAATCCATATTTGAAAAAGCCATTATTTGTTGAATAAAGGCATCTTTAAAAAAGGTCTTTTCATAATCAACTCCTGAATTTCTAAGGATGAATCGTGAAAAATCTTCATAAGCTAAATTTTTAAAAAAAGGATATGTTATTCTATCTTTTCCATAATAATTCCTCGCATATAGTCTAAAGCTTCTATGTCTGAATGCTCTGGATGAAGCCCCATGATTTCTTAACCCAACCGACTGATTAATAATCTGTTTTTTATTATCAAAAACTTCTATATTTGCAGGTATTTCAGACATCCGACCACTTCTCCTGTAATTTGCCGGCGACTCTTTAGTTGTATTAGCAATAAAATCATTATTACGCCAATTTTCATAATCAATTCCCGGTACACCAATCCCATCATCAAACCCTACCAATTTATCTTCATTCAACACAATTGAAATGACAGGAAGCTTATCTTTTATAGTATCATCGTTAGTAAAGAAATAAGTATTGGAGACAATATTACTGGGAGATTTACCTTGTTCAATTGCAACTGCCCTAACAATAACTGCATGCTCTCTCTTATATCTGGGCGAATAGGGCATCAAACTAACAGTTGAATTTACATCCGTTAGCCAAAAATATTTAGAACGATATACCATCAAGTCTATAGGCTCAAAATAAAAGTAGGAGCGATATGGCCTATAATAAGAATCACCGTGAAAAATTAATCCTACTTCCCTACTATAGTTTTGTTTATACTCATAAACAAAGCCTCCTACATTATCTGGTGTTGGATCAGACCCATCCAGTGTGTAGTAAATTTTAGCATCCGGATTATTCGCCTGCAGTGATAATACAAAAGTAGAATCGTAATACCCTCCTTTATGAGAAAATACCGGAGACGAAGCCTTACCGGAGACGCCTACTGACAAAGTATTGGTTGCCCCTGGAGTAGATTTAGGAAAAATTGTCCATGCCTCCCCACCATCAGTTACCCTACCATAAGAAACATCCGTATCTATCTGACCAAATGTAAGACTATCAATAATGGTTTTACCGTTTTTACCAACCAGATAAATTGATTCTCCCGCGCTTGAAAGTGAAAAATTCAAATGACTGAATCGACGTGTAGTAACTCCACTGGCGAAAAACAATTTAAACCCTTTTCCTGCTACCTTACTTTCAGATTGTGTGATTATCCGGTGTTTATTCAAATAATTTTTATTATCAGATAAATAATACCCCTCCAATATTACTTCTTCTTCATTAGGATTATAAATCTCTATCCAGTCAGGATAGTCTGATGATACCGGATCGAAATACGAAATAAAATTAGAAGATACAATTTCATTGATATACATATTATAATATCCTTCTCCTCTCAAAGGAAATGTTCTGTTGTATGTACCTGCCTGAAATATTAAATTTAAATATTCTGTTTCAAGCTGCGTACATTTTTTCTTAATATACAATTTTGTTTCAGGAATATATCCATTTACTGTAGGTACAACCAGCTCAGTTTCAAACTCAGCTTCTTTCGATAAAGAAATATAAAAATCCTTTGGAGCAGTAATTATTAAATCCTCCTTCAATGCAATTCCTGAAAATACAATTGAATCAGGTTCAGAAAAATCATCCAGTATACACCCAAAAACGTCTAAACTGGTTTCACTGAAGAACAGAAATGGTCTGTAGCCAGTTCGTATATTTGCTCCCAGCACCTTTACATCATCCAATGCTAAAAATGGTCTTGTTCCACCATCATTGGAACTTTCCTGATAGTATTTCCATCTCAGCTGTACATATTCCTGATTTTCCAGACTTTCAGGAAGAACAACCGTAAATTCCTGTACATCGCCATTATTTTTACCAATAGATGAATACACAGCGCTTGCCGGGAAGTCAGACCACTCTCCATTATTCCCTACTCTGTACTGAACCATGATCTTATATACTCTTGGCTCAGGATATCCATTGCCACTTTCAATCATTCTGATTTTCCACGACAATTCAATATCAGTCATTTCTAAAGTATTTATAGCTAATACCACAGCTCCAACTCTCCCTCCCAGTGCCTTTCCATTGCCACACCGGACCGTATCATCCTGCTCATTTCCGGAATTTATCATACCGATACAAGAACTTCCCAATCCGACAAACCGGGAACGGCTATCAATATTATAAGCACATAGCCAGTCTCCTATCGGCTCAGATTGCATATCCGGATCTTCACCTGAAACAAATTGTTGAAAAGTCATACTTGGTGGATAAGTACCAGGAGTAGAATTAGGAGACCAGGAACTTAAATAATAGGGGGACACTGATAATCTATGCGCAACAGGAGAAGTCTGAGCATATGTTTGAAGTATTCCCAAAATAAACAATACTGACACAAAGTATCTCATCCTATAAAGAAACATTTTTTTGGGCTAACCTCAAAAAAATTAACTTATTAAGTACTTTAGAATGACCTGAAACCGCGCAAATTTCACCTTAAAACCCCATTTATACTATCTACAATCTGTAATGCATCTCCGATATGATAAAAATCTACTCCTAAAAAATTAATATTCCTGTGATGCTCCTGATAGCTTTGCAATAACCTGTCTGACAATACTTTACGACTATTTACTTCTGCTGCTTTTGATTTTTGCCCCAACCCAAGCTTATTGGTGATCCAGTGATTAAATAAGTAAAAAGTCTGATCACCCTGGCAGCCTCTGTTTGCTGCACAATTCATAGAGGCTATATTGGAAAAAGTGTATCTGGTATCAAAGATATATTGCCATGCATTATGTAAACCGGGCGTTTTCTCTTCACTACTTTCCTCTGTAAATAATACAATTCTCTTATTTTGCTCTATCATTTCTGCCAATACCGGCCAGGCGCCCTGATGATTATAAATCATTTCTTCCAGACCAGCAGACCTGAAATCGGCAATAATTTCCTGATGAGAGCAGTAATCTTCAAAAATAATGACAATCACTTCATGAGGCTGTTCTTTCAGGAATTTCCGGATCTCTTTTAAAACGGAGGCTAATGGTCGCTTACCCAGAAATGAATAACCATGATACAGCATCAGTCCTTTTTTAGTCGGATAAACATCCAGCATCAATCCCCTCACCCCATCTGTCAGCTGCCGGTATATGGAATAGGATTGATTGGGAAATTTCAGTTTATATGCTTTGCTGTTAAATGAATTATGAGTCATCAGTATTGCAATCTCATCCAGTCTTTTATCGCACAATTCACTGAAACCATTGCATTTCAGAGTGTCGCCAGGCTCAGCTTGGTTAACTATTGATACATCCTGACGGATAAAATCGTGATTTCTGCTACAGGATGCGAGTACCAGATTCATTATAAAAAAGCAACATACAAATCTTTTCTTATCGAAAACGCAATACAACATGAATATTTAAAAATACAAAAATTAATTTGTTGTTATCTGTCTGACAGTTGCGCTTTATTCATTATTTTTTTAGTTAATTTTATTCTACACCATGATCTATGACTAAAAAGAAAACCAATTTCATCCAAAGCTTACTGGAAACTGAAGAATTAGAAAAATACATCAGCCTTTTTCCTAACAATATTGGCTCATCCGGCTATGATCCGTGGGGATTTAATATCAACGGGGTCAGAAATACGATCGGCTTTGCCAAGCTGTTGTACGAAAAGTATTTCAGAGTAGAAGCATTTGGTCTTGAAAACATTCCCAAAGAAGGACGGGTTTTAGTCATTCCCAATCATAGCGGACAGCTTCCTCTGGATGGAATTCTTACCGGCTATGCCATGCTCACTAATCCTGAAGGACCAAGAGTACCCAAAGCGATGGTAGAAAGATTTTTCCCTACCCTGCCGTTCGTAGGGAACTGGCTCGGAAGCATCGGCTCTATCATAGGAGACCCATACAATTGTGAAAAACTACTTGAAAAGGATGAAGCCATTATAGTTTTCCCGGAAGGTGTCAGAGGCTCCGGAAAGCTCTTCAAAGATAGATATAAGCTGCAAAGATTCGGTAACGGATTTATGCACTTAGCCATGAAGCACGAAACACCTATTATTCCGGTAGGCATAGTCGGATGTGAGGAATCCGTTATTTCATTTGCTGATATCAAACCTCTGGCAAAAGCATTAGGCATTCCTTATGCACCACTCGTCATCCCCGCCATTCTACCCACCAAAGTATATATCCATTTTGGCAAGCCTTTGATGTTTGAAAATGATATACAAAATGAATATGAAGTCAAAGCAAGGGTAAATATTGTCAAGAGTGAGATTAAAAAACTCATAGATACTGGTTTATCCAAACGTAAATCTCTATTTTAACACTAATGGAACCTAAGAAAAAACAGATAATGGTAACAGGTGCTGCCGGTGCCCTAGCCAAAAAAGTAATTGATCGCCTCAAAAGAGATTATAAAGTGATCGCTGTTGACTTTCGTACTAAAGTCGATTTAGGGATTCCTGTAGAAAGCTACAAGGTGGATTTCAACAAAAGAATCTTTGAAGATATCTTCAGAGAGCATGAAATCGACGGGATCATTCATTTAGGAAGAATTACTGCCAGTGAATCCAACAGATTTACCAGATACAATGCCAATGTGGTAGGTACTCAGAAAATGTTTGATCTTTGTAAAAAATACAAAGTTCCACGCGTTTTAGTACTCTCTACTTATTTCGTATACGGAGCAAGTCCTTATAATCCATCCTTACTGGATGAAAAAACTCCGATAAAAGCCGCTGACCTGACCATGGATATGGTAGACACAGTAGAGCTGGATAATCTTGCAAATATCTATTTGTACAAACATCCTGAGCTGAACATTACCATTTTAAGACCTTGCAATATTGCCGGACCAGGTGTAAGAAATACTTTTTCCAAATTGCTCGCATCCAAAGCAGCTCCCGTGCTATGGGGATTTTCGCCGCTGATGCAATTCATCCATATTGATGATATGAGAGATGCGATCTGTACTGCATTTGAGAAAAATGTGCCGGGATTGTACAATGTAGCTCCGGCTGATTACATCGGTTTCCAGGATGCTGTAAAAAAATCAGACTGCCAGATGATTCAGATACCATCAGTCCCTGCCGGCCTGACTGAATCCATCAGCAAATTTCTAAAATGGGACACTTTACCTCCGTTTTTATTGAATTACTATAAATATCCGGTCATTCTCGACGGAAGCCTTTTTGCTAAAACATTTAATTTTCAACCCAGGAAATCGCTGGAAGACATTTTTAATTATTACAAAGGAATCAAGTAAAAGGTATGTACCAAGGTAAACCATGTGTACTCTACATTCATGGATTTGAAAGTAGCCCGATAGCATCAAAGACCTCTGCAATTGCTGATCTGGGATGCGCCGTCATAGCTCCTCAGATCCATTACAAAGAGGCGACAGGTACATTCAGCAGATTAAAGCAGCTGGCCACGGAATTCAAAGCCGACTGGCTCATCGGAAGCTCATTAGGCGGATATTCTGCTTTCTGGCTCAGTCAATATCTTCAGATCCCTGCTTTACTTTTCAATCCTGCATTAGCATTCAGAAGAATAGATCCGGGACTTGTTTCTGAAAAAATTGAGATCACAAATCATAAGCAGGTGATTTTTCTCGGCATGCAGGATACTACTGTAGATCCTCTGTCTACCAGACGATGGCTGCACCAGCAGAATATTATTGACCAGGTTCACATTATCGAACATCCCTCAAACGGACATCAGATTTCTCTGGATGTATTCAAAGAAACTATTTTTCAAGCTGCGACAGAACTCAATATTATCCGGGAGGAATTAGCAACAGGTATTGAATATTGAGTACCAGCTATTGAGAAGTTAAGCCAATCGACTTTGAGACAAAAGCCTATTGATGTGCCACCAAAACTTTACCGGCAGCTTTAGGTGAAATCTGTACTTTCTGGTCATCAATCTGAATGGTCATCGTACCATCGAATTCCATTACATCCAGCACTTTTATTTTTACACCTAATTTCAAATGTAAAAATTCAAGATATTCCAATAAGCTTTTATTATCCTCCGAAACTCCCAGCATTACCACTTCTTTGCCTTTGCCGGCTTCAGAAAGCTTTACATAATCTCTTTGGATGATGACTCCGTTTTTATCCGGAATAGGATCACCGTGCGGGTCCCATTTAGGATATCCCAGAAAAGCATCCAGCTGGTCAATCAGCTCAGGCGAATTTACATGTTCCAGCTGCTCGGCTACCGGATGTACATCACTCCAGCTGAATTTAAGCTTCTCTACCAGAAAAACTTCCCACAGCCTGTGCTTACGGATCACATTCACAGCTTCCTTTCTGCCCGATTCAGTGAGGCTCACTCCGCGATAAGGCTCATAAGTTACCCATCCTGACGCTTCCAGCTTTTTGATCATATCAGTAACAGTAGAAGATTTTACATCCAGATGATTGGCCAGATGATTGGTTTGCACCTTAGCATTGGATTCATTGGAAAGATGATAAATTGCTTTCAGATAATTTTCTACTGTATTCGTTGGCATTACGAAGACGATTTGATTCCAAACGAAGTTAGTTAATTCATCGACATTCTTACATATTAGCTATATATTCGCTTTCCTCAAAAACACTCATACACGCACAAAATCATGAAACATTTTATTACAATACTCACTACAGTCTTCTTTCTTTCATTAGCTCAGGCACAGATCGACAGTACAGGTCAATCTGTTCAGGCAATATTTTATGGTCAAAAAGGTGACGTCCAAAATTACAAAGTCACTTATAATACCTTAAAAATGAAAGGAAGCGATACTTTATCCAATGAGACCATCCATTATTTAGCAGCTCTGACAGTTCTGGATGCTGATGATAAAAGTTATACGCTGGAATGGAAAATCAATCAGTATCATTTTCAAACGCCCATTCCTGTTTTAAAAGCGTTATCTGAATTCAATAATAACCTGACCATCGTTTACAGCACGAATGAGCTGGGAGAATACAGAGATGTACTCAATTATCCTGCTATCAAGGAAAAGCTGGAACAATATACCAAGGAAGTCAAAAGCAAGCTGACACCTGACGAGCAGCAGTTCTTTGAAACTACCATTCAGAATATATTGGGTACAAAAGAAGCATTTACCCGTAATACGATTCAGGATATTTTACAGATCCACAATTTTTACGGAATAAAATATTCCAGCCAGGACACAATAGCGCTGGATGTGAAAATTCCCAATAATTTTGATGCATCCCTTACTGATGCGAAGTTCATTTCCTATATCAATGAATTGGGGAAAGACACTTATACGCTTGTGAGTGTACAAGCTATAGAGCCACAGGTAATTGATCAGGCAGCCAAGCAATATCTCAGAAAAGTATTCCCGCCGGAATCCCAACAGGAAATTGACAACTATGATTTGTCTCATTTACAGCAAATCACCACTCTGGTCAATCAGATACATAACAGCGGCTGGCCGTTGATGAGCGTTAATTCAAAAATCAATACCTCTCTGACCCAATACAAAAGAGATACAAGAATCATTGAAATCCAACCAAAATAATAACACTAGATCAGAAATACGACTTCTTTATGATAAAAATGCCGTACTCCGTCTCCTGAAGAAATCGCCAGACGTCCATCGTCCTCTACTCCCTGAATCACGCCATAAAACTCGGTCTGATGGTCAGAAAATTTTAATATTTCATCTTTTCCCAATAGTACCTGATGATATTCTTCTAAAAGCTGATTGCCTTTTCCCGCTTTCAGCAACAAGTAGTTTTTTTCCAGCAATTCAAGCATTCTTGTTAAGATCTGCTCCTTTTTTCCTGTAAAACCTTTCAGATACATAGACGTGGCTGTAGACAATTCTCCAAAATCTTCCTGTAAAACATTCAGACCGATACCAATAATACTATTCTGCAGACTGCTCCCCTGAATGCTGTTTTCGATCAGAATACCACAGATTTTCTGCCTGTCCGCCATGATATCGTTGGGCCACTTCACCTCTATCCGGCTCTGAGGTAAAAATTCACTGATCAGCTCAAAAACAGACAAAGCAACCATCGCGCTTAAAACAAACTGATCACGTGCCGGAATAAACTTAGGCTGATACAAAAGTGACATTGTGATATTATCTCCGGGCTTGCTCTGCCAAGAAGTACCGGCTTGTCCCCTACCGGCTGTTTGGCTTTCAGCCAATATGACAGTTCCTTCTATTGGCGCATTATTTGACATCCAGTTTTTCATAAAATTGTTTGTAGAATCAATTTCACTTAGATTTATAAGGAACTTTCCCGTAAATAATGTGTTAAATGAGGTAGAATCCAATTTTATTTTGCTTTTTGTGAAATTATATATTTAGCAACTTTAAACGAAAAATTTGACTGTAATAAAATCAATCATAAAACCACTCAATACAGATGCAATTGCTGAGCTGATAGTAGGTTTCATTCAGGATAAAAAGGGAAAGGATATTATTAGCTTAAATCTTACCAACATTCCTGAGGCAGTTGCAGATTATTTCATAATTTGTCATGCAGATTCTACAACACAAGTCAGAGCAATTGTAGATAATGTTGAACATGAATTAATAAATATTGTTGGATTAAATAACGTACATATAGAAGGTAGAAGTAACGGACAATGGGCATTGGCAGATACGGGAGACATTGTAGTACATGTTTTTCAAACCGAAGCCAGAGAACATTACCAGCTGGAAGATCTATGGAACGATGCAACTATCAAAATATATGAAAATCTTTAATAACGAATCTTTAAGTATAAATGGAAGGACTACCTGATAAAAACAACAAATCTCCAAAGAAGAGTAAATTCAATTTTTATTGGATTTACGCCATTGTGATTGTCCTGATTCTTGGATCGCAGATGTTCTCAATGAACAACAGCACCAATAAAATCTCAACCAGTAAATTTTTAAACGAGCTATTACCCAGCGGTGATATTAAAAGAGTTGTAGTTGTCAATGAAGACAATGTAGAAGTCTATTTAACAGAAAAAGCGCTTGAAAACAAGAAATATGAAAAGGTAGGAAAATCTAAAATGGGCATGAATAATTCCGGCCCTCATTACACATTTACGATTCCTTCCAAAGATTATTTTCAGGAACAGGTAGATAAAAAACTGGAAACGCTGCCAGCTGACAAAAGCATTAATGTAGAATATGTCAAAAGAGAAAACATGCTGGGTATTATCCTTTCATGGGTCTTGCCTATACTGCTGTTGGTGGCATTATGGATGTTCATGATGCGCCGGGTAGGTAATAACATGGGCGGTCCGGGCGGACAAATCTTTAATATCGGTAAATCCAAAGCATCGCTTTACGATAAAGATTCTACTCAGGTGAGCATTACTTTTGATGATGTTGCTGGTTTGGATGAAGCCAAAGAAGAAGTAAAAGAAGTCGTAGATTTCCTCAAAAATCCTCAAAAATATACAAATCTGGGAGGTAGTATTCCTAAAGGGATGTTACTCGTAGGTTCTCCGGGGACAGGTAAAACCTTACTTGCAAAAGCTGTAGCAGGTGAAGCAAAGGTACCATTCTTCTCATTATCAGGTTCTGACTTCGTAGAAATGTTCGTAGGGGTTGGTGCATCAAGAGTAAGAGATTTATTCAAGCAGGCACGTGAAAAAGCACCTTGTATCATATTTATTGACGAGATAGATGCTATCGGTCGTGCCAGAGGTAAAAACATGCTCCAAAGCAATGACGAACGTGAAAACACGCTCAACCAGATGCTAGTAGAAATGGACGGTTTCGGTGGTGACACAGGCATCATTATACTTGCAGCTACCAACAGACCGGATGTACTCGACCCTGCATTGCTGAGACCGGGAAGATTCGACAGGCAGATCTCTATCGACAAGCCTGATCAGAAAGGAAGAGAGCAAATCTTTAAAGTTCACCTGAAAAAATTAAAGCTTGACCCGGAAGTAAGGCCTGAAAAGCTGGCTTCTCTTACACCGGGATTTGCAGGAGCTGATATTGCTAACGTATGTAATGAGGCAGCTTTAATTGCTGCGAGAAAAAATAAATCTTTGGTGCAGATAGATGACTTCAATAACGCTATCGACAGAGTGATCGGCGGTCTGGAGAAGAAAAATAAAATCATCTCTCCTCAGGAAAAAGAAATCATCGCATACCACGAAGCCGGACACGCTATCTGCGGCTGGTATCTGGAACATGCTGATCCATTGCTGAAAGTGACGATCATCCCTAGAGGAGAAGCTGCTTTAGGATACGCCCAATATCTGCCGAAAGAGCAATACCTGTACCGTACAGAGCAGCTGTACGATATGATGTGTATGACGCTTGGAGGCAGAGTTGCAGAAGATATTGTCTTTAATAAGATCTCTACCGGAGCACAAAACGACTTACAGCGCATCACAAACATGGCTTATGGGATGGTGACGGTATACGGTATGAATGAAAAAATCGGAAATCTTTCATTCTACGATCCTGCCAATGAAAATGCATTTACCAAGCCATATTCAGAAGCTACTGCACGGGAGATTGATGAAGAAGTGAGAAATATAGTACAAGTTGCTTATGAAAGAACCAAGGTATTGCTGAACGAAAAAAGAGAGCAGCTGGAAATCATCGCTCAGGCTTTGCTCAAAAAAGAAATTCTGTTCAAATCCGACCTTGAAGATTTAATAGGAATACGACCTTCAGAAATTGAACATCATGCGGAAGGAGCAATTCCCAACGATTAATCATCCAAAACAATAAACTTAAATGCCCAGGCACTGTCTTGGGCATTTTTTATTTGTAATCATAAAAGTTATCAGCTATTTTAACGTTGTTTTTCTAAAGACAAACCATGAGAAAACCTCGCATCCTCATACCTGTTATTGGCCTCAGCATTTTCCTGTTGCTTAATTGTAAACAGGAGAAAACAAAAAAGATTGAAAAAAAATCTCAAAACGGTGATACTGAATTATACTCTGTTTTAAAAGCTGACACAAATAAAAAAGACGGGCTTTATGTAAGAATATCTCCCAAAGGAGATACTCTGGAAAGAATACAGTATTCTGATGGAAATATCGAGGGACAAAGAGTTTTATACTATCCCAATGGCCAGATCAGCATTGTCGAAAATTATATTCAGAATCAATACAACGGCCCATATCAGTCATTTTATGAAGATGGAGCGCCCAGACAGTTTGGAACATTTAAAGACGGACAATTCGATGGTGAATTAAAAACCTACTATAAAGAGCCGGCCGGGAGATTGAAGGAATCCGTTTTTATGAGCAATGGAGTTGAAAACGGGCCTTTTAAGCAATATTACCCGGATGGGCAAACAGAAGCAGAAGGCACATATACAAATGGATTAAAAGAAGGTAGCTTCAAGGAATACCATACCAATGGGAACATTTCAGCTGAAGGTAATTATCTGAATGACATTGAGGACGGAGAAATTAAAATTTTTGACACTACCGGCACATTGATAAAAATTTATGTCTTTAAAGACAAACGACCGGTAGAAACTATAAAAATAAGAGACTAGAACATGATGAGAACCTGGATATTAAGTCTGGTTGCTGCAGCTATTATGACAGCATGCAGCAGCAACAGTGAAGGTGTAAAAATCTTTTACGGAGAAAAATTTGATGTAAATGCACCTGTCACCACCGATCAGCTGATTACAGCAATCGACAATAACGATACTGCAAAAACTCAGGTAAGCGGTATCATTGAAAAATCCTGCTCACACAGAGGATGCTGGATGACATTAGAAAACGAAGCCGGCAAAAAACTCTTTGTTTCGTATAAGGACGATGCTTTTACTACAGCTAAGAAAATAGATGGTAAAAAGGTGACCCTGATCGGGAACGGAAGCCATAATACTGAAAAAGATCAGTATGAATTTGTGGCAGACGGTGTTATTCTGAATTAAAAACAGATATACATAGACCTTTAGTTTTCTGCTAATTACTTTTTTGATGAATTATAACCAGGATTTCATTCATTATCTGAAAAGAAAAAAACCTTGAAAAAAGTCGAATAATTTCCCGGGAACTATTGCATTTAAGTCATAAGTTCATATATTTGCACACGCTTTGAAAAAGCACAAGATTCCGTAGCTCAGCTGGTAGAGCAATACACTTTTAATGTATGGGTCCTGGGTTCGAATCCCAGCGGGATCACAAAAATCCGGAAGGATAAAAGTTCTTTAAGAAACTACTGCCCACGTGGTGAAATTGGTAGACACGCCATCTTGAGGGGGTGGTTTCCTACGGATGTGCTGGTTCGAGTCCAGTCGTGGGCACAACAGCAATCCGAACAGGAAACAAAGTAAAAGATGTGATAAACATCTCTAAAAATTATCAGGAAAGATTTCGTAGCTCAGCTGGTAGAGCATCCCGATTGAAAATCGGGAGGGTCATAGGTTCGAAAAGCGATTTCAAGATGATGTTAGCATCTATAAAATTAACAAAAAGGATTTCGTAGCTCAGCTGGTAGAGCAAGACACTTTTAATGTATGGGTCCTGGGTTCGAATCCCAGCGGGATCACAAAGCCACTCCAAAAGGGTGGCTTTCTTATTTATGCCATATTGCTACATCTTATACTCTGAAAAACTCAATAAGTTCTATGTTGGAGCTTGTACCAATCTTGAGCGAAGATTATATGAGCATAGCATCGGACATTCCAAATTTACATCTCTCGGACTACCGTGGAATCTAGTTTACAAGGAAGAATTTGAAACGCTGGAAGATGCTAAAAAACGGGAACGAGAAATCAAAAAGAAGAAATCCAGAAAATATATCGAATCACTCATTTCGTAGCTCAGCTGGTAGAGCATCCCGATTTGTAATCGTGAAGGTCCTGGGTACTCCCGAAAGATTTCGGGACCAGCGGGATCACAAAGCCACTCCAAAAGAGTGGCTTTCTTATTTTATGCCATATTGCTCTACATCTTATACTCTGAAAAACTCAATAAGTTCTAAGTTGGTGCTTGTACCAATCTTGAACGAAGATTGTGAGGGCATAGCATAAGATACTCCAATCTATAGACCAATAATATAAAAAAGAGGTGAGCCTATTCACCCACCTCCTATCCCTGTTTTACAGATGATTGGCTTCTTTCTATTCTATCCTTTTACTTTTTCGGAGGACAATGATTTTGAACCGGCCGCTTTCTTTTTGTCGCTCTCTTTTTGAGCTTCATCTTCATCATCTTTATTACTTTCATTGTCCTCATCTTCCTGAGATGCTTCCAGGTTGATAAAAGACTCGGCGATATCAGAAAGCAACAGATCTGTTTCTTCTTCTTCCTCCAGCGTTTTCTCCAGCAGGTCCGCAATAGCATCCATGTTGAACGTTAAAGCAATTTGCAGCAAACCGCCATAGGTTGCAATTTCATAATGCTCGATTTTCTGCGCAGCAATAATGATCACAGCATCTCTTGTCATAGACTTTTCAGGCGTCTTGCCAATCACCTCTTCCGCCTCTTTTATAATTCCGGCAACAGCTTCACACTTTTTGGCTTCAGCCTTCATTTTCATCCGGTTAAAAATTTTCTCCAGGCGTAAAGCATGCTTTTGAGTCTGAAGCTCATGATCTTCCAATGCTTCTTTCAACTCTTCGGTATGCGCCAGAGATTTGTTTTTTTTCAGCAATGCTTCTATTGCTTTTTCTGCCCAATAGATATCTTTCAATCCATCTGTAAAAAACTCAAACAAAGGCTTGTTTTTATTTTCCAAAACAGATTGTGTAAGGTTGGACATTGAATTTGCATTTTCCATACAGGTATATTATTTATGATATTTATTAATGGGGCCGTCTTCAAGGATCGGCACCTTCAGAACATCGAATTTCAGGTACTTTGCCTCAGAGACGGCCCATTCGGTTGGTTATGAACCTTAAAAACCGCTTATCGGTTTCTACTGCCAAAGCCACCTCTTGATCTGGATTTGCCGGATGCTTCACCACCCATGCGTGCTATTTTCGTTCTTTGAGCCTTAGACATAGATGCAAATCCTCTCTTGGATGCACCTGAACCTGATGAATTGCCCGAAGATTGACTGCTTGATCTACCCCCGGATCTGCTGCTTCCTCTGCTGCCTGATGTTGAGCTTTGTGAACCTGAACGATTGCTTGATGAGCTTCTTCCTGAACTGCTGCTGCTTCCGGAACGACTTCCTCCGGAGTTTGAGCGACTGCCGGTACCGGATCCACCTCTTCCTGTGCTGCCTGAACCGGAACGGCTACCAGAGCTACCGGAGCGCCCTCTTCCTGAACTGCTTCCTGAGCCGGAACTGCTTCGGGAACTACCGGAACGTCCTCTTCCTGAACTGCTTCCTGAGCCGGAACTGCTTCGGGAACTACCGGAACGTCCTACATTTGAGCTGCTGGAACGATTGCCTGATGTGCTTCTTCCTGAACTGCTGCGACCGGAACCGGAACGCCCGCTTCCCCCTCTTCCTGAGCGACCGCGTCCATCGCTGTCACGATCATCATCATCGTCGTCGTCATCTTCATCATCATCCTCGCCATCATCATCAAAATCATCATCTTCATCCTCGTCATAATCATCATAATCGTCATCATCATCAAAATCATCATCTTCATAGTCATCATCATAATCTTCTTCATTCATGGCATCTTCATACCCATGCTGATAACCTTCTTCATATGCAGATTCATAATCTTCATAATCTTCATCATCATTATCATGGTCATTGTGAGAGCGATTGCTATAACCTGAATGGCTGCTTCTTGAAGAAGACTGATTGTTGCTGGAACTGTTCCTGTTACCGGAACGGGATGTGCCTCTTTTCATAAGTAAAAAATTTATGGTTTAATAATATAGGACAATAAGCCATTTTGCATGCCAAACAATCAACAATATGATTATCAATAAATTACAACATATTTTTTTATAAAAATTGTAAAACTATTTGCTCAACATGTTGCTTATTTTTCCCACTTACCCAACTCTGTTTGAATTGAGATGACCACACATTCCCGGGTTGTTTTTTATTGTAATATCCAGTGAAGGATGCCTGAAGCTATTCCATTTAAAATGAAATGGGCTTTAGCTATTGACAAAAATGTAGATCACCGAAAAACAGGTATCGTTTTATCTGGTAATTAAGCTTAGTCGAAACCATCAAAGTATTTTACATACTTTATCTGAAAAATACAGAGAGCGTCTTTACAACAATGTTGTAAAGACGCTCTCTGTATTTTATGTATAGCTTGCTTTAAGCTATATTCTTTTCCTGTTTAAATCCTTACTCTCCGGTAAAGAGCAGGATGACAAATTGCACTATGAAATTGAAACCTTACAGGCGATTACATAAGATAAACTGCTATAAAGGTGAGAAAATTAATTACTTAGTTTTTTAAGTTGTTATTGATGGCAATATCTCTGAAAATTTTGATTTTATTGTAGAGCGTTTTTCTATTGATATTTAATCGTTGGGCTGTCCGGGATTTATTATAATTTTCCTCTTTAAGAATTTTCACGATCTCTTCATATTCGGCCTGGATGCTTTTATACTTCAGGTCATCTTTCAGCAATAATTCCGGAGCCAGCTCTTTTGCATATTCAGCTTTAAACTTATAATCTGAAAGCTTGGCTATAAATTCGGATGACATACAATCTTCGGTGATGATGGTATCTGCGATCAGGCACCCCCGCCTTATTACATTCTTGAGCTCTCTGATATTTCCGGGCCAGTCGTAATGCTGCATTTTTGCAAGCAATGCCGGTTCTACGCCTGTAATTCGCTTATTCAGATCATGATTGGCTCCTTCAATAAAGAAATCTATAAAACTTTCCAGATCATCCACACGTTCCCGCAAGGAAGGAATACTGATTTCAAATTCATTTAATCGATAAAATAGATCTTCTCTGAACTTACCTGCCTGTATCGCGTCGGTTAAACGTTCATTGGAAGCTACTATAATTCTTACATTTATATCAATTTCTTTATTGCAGCCGATTTTTTTTATTTTCATTTCCTGTATAGCGCGCAAAAGTAATATCTGCACCGAATAATCCAGATTCCCGATTTCATCTAAAAAAATGGTACCGTTATTGGCTGCTTCAAATGCTCCGGTCTTGTCCTCATAAGCTCCGCTGAAGCTGCCTTTTTTATGGCCAAACAATTCACTGGCTGCCAGCTCCTTACTTAAGCATCCGCAATCGACTGCAATAAAAGGCTTGTCCTTATATATACCGCTGCTTAATCTTCGCGCCACAGATTCTTTACCGGTACCGGTTTCCCCATAGATAATTACTTTAAAATTTGTATCTGCCACCAGGTCTATCTGATGAGATAATACGTGAGCTGCGATGCTGTTAGTATTTAAGTACCCGGAACTATTTTCCAGCACTACATCCTTCTTCACTAAAGGAGGGGCAGGTAAATTATTTAGGGTCCGTTCTATATTTTCCAGAACATTTTCGATGACAAATGGCTTGGAAAAACAATATTCCGCACCCAGCTTGGTTAATTTAATCACCTGAGAAAAATCCTGCTGATCCAACAGAAAAAAAACAGGAAGATAAGGATTCATTTCCTGCACTTTTTTAATCATTTTCTGAGGACAGAATTCTGAATGCATAGAGATAGTGGCAACTACTGCCTTGTATAAACCTTTTCGAATATTTTCTAATCCCGAAGTAATTTCCTCACTTATCTCTACTTTCATTGACATCATTTTTGCCCTGGAAACAAAAATTTTGCTTAGCAGTGCGTCACCACTCAGTAATAAAATATCCATACTTACATATCATTAGTGTAGTAAGTTAACGTAAAAATAAGATTGAAAGTTAAGCTTTAAGGGAACTCCGGACTGTATAAGTCAATTATTAACATTTAAAAAAAAGCAGGATTATAGCATATTTAGACTAATCTCTCACAATATAGACTGATTATAAATAGCTAATAAAAATATCTATCTCTATACTTTTATAATTTAACAAAAATTCAGGGATTTTTCACATATATAGAACAAAAGGGGATTTTTTTACCCAAAAAATGAACAATTATACACACTTTAAATAAATTTCAACTGAAACATAAATAAGATTAAATCATAAATAACACAATATAAAACATTTACAAATTTATTATTTAACATCTCTTCTCTGGCCTGAGAATTGAATCTGCTTTATTGTTTATTATTCACTACAAAAATTTAACTGTATGTCAAATCCAGAAAACAAAAAACCAATAGATCCGGATTACCCTATTAATCCTATACCAGCAGAGGAGCAGCCAAAGGATAAGCAACATGAGCAAGAAGTACCTAATGATCCCAAAGAACAAACAGGCAATGAAGATCTGTATAACGGGCCACGTCATGAGGATAAATCCGAAGAGTCCCGTGATATTGACAGGAAAGAGTATGAAACAGATAATTAAGTGGGAAGCTAAGCATCTTTCTCAGGCGATTGCCTCGTATCAGAATTTTATATGTCGCAGAATCTACGGTTAATGCTCCTTCCGGGTGTATCCACAACTACATATTCCGGAGGAAATCTGGCAGTCAGAAATCAGAACATGCAAATATCGGTTAGCACCGGCATCTCATCATCAACTATAATATCCATCATAAGTCCGGTAACCTGAAACGCATACTTACGTTCTTTTTAGAGCAAGGATCTGATTTCGTGATGTCTGATATTATTTAATCACACATTGCTTCTTGTTAAGCTTTTGCTTTCGGAAATCTGATTTCTGAGAGCAAAAGTTTAATTATTACCTGGAAGAACAACAACGGGTGGTCTCTTGCATATTCCGGAAAATCATAAAAATTAAGCTGATGAAAAATTATTCTCAAAATAGCAAACTGGAAGAACAGCCCGCACTTACTCAGGAAATGGACAATCAACCTGTTACACACCCTAAAGATAAGCATCTCCCGGGCTCAAAACTAAAGAACAAGGTAGCCATCATCACAGGAGGAGACAGCGGTATCGGTCAGGCTGTAGCAATTCTGTATGCACAGTACGGCATTAAAAGCGTTATCGTTTACTATAATGAAGATGAAGATGCTCAATATACGCTGGAACAGGTACAAAGCTGTGGCTCTGCAGGTATCGCGCTGAAAGGAGATATTCGTTCTGCTGATTTTTGCAAAAAGATAGTCAGCAGCACAATAAAAGAGTTTGGCCGTATTGATATCCTGGTGAATAATGCCAGCGTACAGTATCCGCAGGATGATATTTGTAACATCTCTGAAAAGCAGCTGCTTCAAACATTTTCGGTCAACGTTTTCGGCATGTTTTACTTAACGCAGGCAGCTCTCCCTCATATGAAAAAAGGCAGCTGTATTATCAATACCTCATCTGTCACGGCATTCAGAGGCAGTGAGCACCTGGTGGATTATGCAGCTACCAAAGCTGCGATCATAGGATTTACGAGATCAATGGCCATGCAGCTGGCCAAAAAGCAGATACGGGTAAACGCTGTAGCTCCGGGACCTATCATTACACCATTGATTGACGGCTCATTTGATGCAAAGCATGTATCTGAATTCGGGAAAGATACGAAGCTGGGTCGCCCCGGCCAGCCTGTCGAGGTGGCTCCTTCTTACCTGTTCCTGGTATTGGAAGAAAACAGCTATATGACGGGACAGGTCTTACACCCCAATGGCGGTGAGATAGTATCCTGATGAGTCCGGTAGAAGCTTAGAAAAAGGAATGATCCAATGGTTTCGACTACGCTCAACCACCTGGCAATTATATACCGGATTTTCTATGACTTAAATTATTTCAAGGTCACTGAGTGAAGCCGAAGTGCAGACAGTTGTAGTACACTGCAAATTGTCAATTCGTAGAAAGTATCACCAGATAGATGTCAATGAAAACCAGCTATCCTTTTAGAAAAAGTAAGACAAAAGACTCTGATGATTTCGACTACGCTCAAACCACCGTAGCAACTATACACCGGATTTTCTACAACTTAAATTGTTCTCAACCGATACTGTGGCTACTGAGCGAAGCCTGAGTGCAAACCTATCGCCCCCTCAACTCACTAAAGGAGTATTAATCGCTTTTGTCCATTCTTCTTTTCCACAGTACGGACACTGAGGAGCATCTGTATTTACATTTTCGACGACCAGCCCGCAATACATACACGCGAAAGGTCCTGTGAAATCACCGGTATTGACTTTTACATAGTCTAACGGGAAAAGCGGCAATCCGTAACGAATATGTTCCTTATCATAAAACAGTACGCTTAAGCTTCCGTCTATTTCCAGCACTCCCATGCGCACCTGTCCCAGATGTTCTATTCCCTTGTTGCGCAGTTCTGCAAAAAACTCCCGCTGGGAAAAATCCATTTTCTTATTTCCTTCCAGACTGAACTTTCCTTCCTGAACAACAATCATTTCTTTGCCTTCCATTAAGCGATTGAACAGCAAAAACCTGGAAGAAAGAAAAGTGATGAATTTGTATAAGATAATCACGGACGAAAGAACAATAATCCCATACAGTATGGGTATATCCTCCTGAAACATCGGGTCTCCTGCCGCAGAGCCGAGTCCTAATATAATAGCTACTTCAAATAAAGTAAGTTGCCTCACTCCCCGCCTGCCCGACAGACGCAGGATAAACAATATGAGCAGGAACATAAAGACGGTCCTGCCGACTATTTCAATAGCAAAGTCCAGCTCTGCTCCTTCTGACATCATTTTAACAAAATCCATCACCAAATTTTTGGGCTTTATAACTATACAATCATCTCTCCTGTCATTCATACCTATTGACCCGAAGACGACGACCTATGAATTTAATTTATAGCATTATCTGCAATTTGTCTATAGGGGGCATTCAGCTAATAATGTCCTGAGCCTCTTGCAACTCAAAAGATTCTTTCTCCGGACGTCTCCTGAATGTGATTGACAGAATGAGAATTTTATCATTATTTTACTGATCATGTATTTTTCTGAACAAATCGATATCATCAAAGAACATCTGCTGCAGTCCTCACAAACTGTTGCAGTGGCTGAGAGTGTCACTTCAGGACATCTGCAGGCGGCATTCTCTCAGGCGGAGGATGCCATGTTGTTTTTTCAGGGAGGAATCACTGCTTACAATCTCGGTCAGAAAACACGGCATCTCTCCGTCAATCCGATTCATGCTTTACAATGCAACTGCGTCTCTCCAACAGTTGCCGGACAAATGGCACTGGGAGCAATCTCTCTGTTTGCAAGCGATTGGGGTGTCAGTGTAACGGGATATGCAGCACCTTATCCGCCTTTAAACATTACTATTCCTCACATCTATTATTCGTTTGCTTTCCGGGGCAAAATCATCCGGACAGACTACACTTCTATCACCGGTAAAAATCCTCTTCAAACCCAGATCGCTTTTACGAATTATATACTCTCTCAATTTGCTGCAGTATTGAAAGAAATGTGATGGGCTTGTGATAATACAAATGAGCGACAGCGATTATTAAATTATATATAATTATTTATAAATAAATAATTTTAAAAGCTTTATTATTAATGAGTCTATTCAAAAAACTGAATAAAGTATTCTTGGCTTCCTAAAATGATATAAAAGCAATAATAACGAATATCAAGTTTATAGTCATATCCATTTTAATCAATAAACCAAAAATACTATATTTATAATATATTCATAAATATGTGGGCAGATAATGAAACATCAGAAGACCTATTGGGATTTAAAGTACACGCAGATTTATTAATCAATATTATCAAAGATGAATCGGTTTTGCCGATTACAATAGGCGTTTTTGGTGATTGGGGAAGTGGAAAATCCAGTATCCTGCAAATAGTAAAAGAAGAATTTGACAAAGAGGATGATAAGGATTCTCTTTGTATATATTTCAATGGATGGACTTTTGAAGGATATGATGATGCTAAAGCCGCATTGCTAAATTCAATTCTTAAAGAATTGGAGGGTAACAAAAAGGTTTCAGCAGAAATAAAGGATTCTATAAAAGAAAAAGCAAAGAAGCTTTGGAAAGCTATTGATTGGATGCGTGGTGCAGGTATGGTTATGAAGAATGTTGCCTTACCCGCTGTATCTGCATACTTCACAGGAGGTCTTAGCTTACTTCCTTTTGCAGTTCAAAAGCTGACCGAATGGGGAGATAATCCGGAAAAAATAATAGAAAAGCTAAAATCGGAAGAAGGTCAAGAAATATTTAAAGCATTTGTAAAAGAAAGTAAAGAAGAGGATAAAAACTCTACTAATGCAGTAGCGGAATTTAGAAAAGATTTTGCTGACCTCTTAGAAGCTACAAAATTTAAAAGATTAGTTGTCATTATTGATGATTTAGATAGGTGTAGTCCTGAAAGAATTATTGAGAATCTTGAAGCAATTAAACTTTTTCTAAATGTGCCAAAAACAGCATTTATCATTGGAGCAGACCCTCGAATAGTAAAATATGCTATTGAGCATAAATACAAAAACAATAAAGAAATCGAAGAAGATAACAACCGGATTGTTATTGATTACTTAGAAAAATTAATTCAGCTTCCTTATTCTTTGCCAAGACTTTCGGAATCAGAAGTTGAAACTTATATATCAATGCTTATCTGTAAAAAAGAGGTTGGCGATACCAGATTTGAAAATGTGCTTGATGAATTTCAGAAGTATAGATTAACGAATAAATATTCTGCATTTGGATTATCAAATTTTGAAAAGATTTTAGAAGCAGAGGAATTTGGAAAAGTTAAAGATAATGTAATTACGATTCCTGCATTAGTACCGTTAATTACAAATAGTTTGTATGGAAATCCCCGACAGATTAAACGGTTTCTAAATACTTATACAATTAGAAAAAGACTTGCCGAAGTTGCCTCGTTACAAAGTTTTAATGATGCTGTTCTTGCAAAAATGATGATACTTGAATATTCAGAACCTAAGCTGTTCAAAAAATTATTTGAGTGGCAAATTTCCCAAGACGGAATGTCAAAAGAAATAACAGAAATAGAATCTATATGTAAGGATAAAGGCATTGAGGATGTTCTATTGGAAATAAAAGATACTGATTTCAAAGAATGGAGTAAACCCAAAATAATAAAATGGTTTCAAATAGAACCATTGTTATCAGGAGTTGATTTACGGGATTATTATTGGATTGCCCGTGATAAGTTAGAAAATTCTATCACTGCAACAAGTATGATTCCACCAGTAGTAAGGGCATTGTTTAATGAGTTATTACCCAATAATATGACGGCAACAGTTACCAAATCTTTACTTACTCAAAAGTTTCAGCCATTTAGCGATATTGAAAAAGATGCGTTTTTCAATCTTCTATCTTCAAATTTGAAGAGGAATCCTCAGCAAAAGCGGTTGTATGACATTTTCAATGCAATGACAGAAGATAAAATAGAAAATACAGTTTATCATTATATGGAAACTCTTAAAATAATTAGTGTATCGGATATTGAACCAGCAGTTGCAACGAGATTATCTGATTTTAAATCAGAACCTGAGATAGGAGAATTTTTAACTGATTATTTCAAAGATGGAAAGTCAAAAGCAAGTAAAGCATTTAATTTAAAAAAATAGAAATGGGAACATCTAAATCATTTTCTGATGTGAAACACTCAATGGTTCCGAATTGGGGTACGCTTAGTTCTTCGCTTACGTCAAATTGTGATTCTTCTGTTCTTCCAACTCAGAAGCTACAAAACATTATGGGGCATTTTGTTTCTGCATTGGGCGGAGCATCAACAGGAGGACGTGGTGGTTCAAAAGCAGGAGGACGAAGCAGTATTAGAACCGCTAAGAAAATTGGAGGAGTCTTTTCAAAGTTTATTAGTTCTGGTAACAATATTAGAGAAACTCTTGAGTCTACAGGACTTTCTGATATTGATAATAAAACAGTTGGTGATGTAATTAATCATTTGATTGAATATTGTTCCGGTAGTGCAACATCTATTGATGATAACGCTGCGAAAGAAGCTACAAGATTACTATTGGAGGAACTAATGGGACAAGCTGAATCCATTGATGAAGTGCAAACTTTATTACAAGAAACATTTACAACCAATACTTTGGAAGATGTAATAATAAATATTTTGGGTATTACATTAATGAACTTTTATCAAAGTGGTTCTATGAAAATTTAATAAAAAACAAGAACGAAAGTGATTGTAATAATCTTTTCAGTCAAATAAAAAATTTCATAGTTGAAAGGGTTGGTGATATGCACAAAAGAAATCCATTGCAAAACATTGATTGGGGTTCTGATGAAGCTGATAGGCTTGTGAAAAATATTCAACAAGATGTATTAACCGTATTTGAATAGTTATGAGAGTTAACGTAGTTATTGAGGACGCTGATTATGGCAAGTTCTCAGATTTGCAGCTTTGTTATATAGACAACGGAGTGGATAGAAAAGTTCCATTATCTTTCTTAGGTTACGAAAGAGTTTTTGATTTCACGACTGATTTTACTTCTGTAAAATTTGATTTCTTTCTTGTATCTGCAATAGTTTATGGCGTAGATAATTTACTTAGTCGGGCTATTTATTCAAATGATGGTTGGACAAGAGATATAGAAGTAGAGTTTCCTGTGAATAATTTAGCTGTTTGGAGTGGTAAAGAAGAAAAATTAAAACAGATTTTAGATTTTCTAACAGGAGATAATTGGCAAATTTCTTTCCGAGAAATAGAAGATGTTGATTTGTTTCAACCACGTACTAATAGAAGGAAAATTCCACGTTATGAAAAAGACACTATCGCATCCGTAAGTTTATTTTCAGGTGGTTTAGATTCTTTAATTGGAGTTATTGATGAATTGGAAAAACTTAGTCATAATGAAAGAATACTTTTAGTTTCTCATTTTGATTCAAAATCACCAGGTCCGAATGGAGACCAAAGAACATTATTAAGGCGTTTAACGATTCAATATCCCAATAAAATATATTGGGTACAATCAAAATTAGCACTATCAAGAAAAGATACTGATGGAAATAGAGTAACTATAGAAAACAATTACCGTAGTCGCTCTCTATTTTTCATTGGCTTAGGTTGCTATCTATCTCCAATTAATGAATTAATAATACCTGAGAATGGTACAATTTCAATCAATTACCCCCTTACACCGTCAAGAGTAAGTTCTTTGAGTACACGAACAACTCATCCTTATGTTTTAAAAAACACTCAAGAAATACTTGCAGATTTAGGGTTGTCAACAAGAATACATAATCCTTATACATTTAAAACTAAAGGAGAAATGTTTGTTGAATGTACAAATCAACCATTTCTGAGGAATATTTATCAAGATTCTGTTTCCTGCGGAAAAAGAGGAAGAAGGCAATTTCATTTTGACAACCCTGACGAGAAGCATAATTGTGGAAGATGTATGCCTTGTATATATAGGCGAGCGGCGTTAAATAAAGCAGGTTTGGACAATGAAAACCAGTATGGAAATTTTATTACAAAAATATCATCTTTAGGAAATAATGATTTACCCGCATTATTCAGTTACTTGAAAAGAAATATCCCATTGGAAAGAATGAAAAGAGATTTATTAGTGAATGGTAATATTGACATTGATAGTCTTACGGATTATGCCGAAATGGTATTAAGAAGTAAAACAGAAGTTCTAAAATTATTTAGAGACAAAGGAAGCAGATTTGTAAAATCTGAGTTAGGGATAAGATGATTATTGATACACATTGCCATATAGATTTATATCCAAATCCTAAAAAGGTTTTGCAAGACTGTGTAAACGCTGATATGACTGTATTAGCAATGACCAATCTACCAAGCCATTTTGAAATGGGATATATTCATTTTCAATCATTGAAAAAAATAAGATTGGCTTTAGGAATGCATCCCTTAATGGCTGATTCGCATAAAAAGGAGTTTGATTTATTCCTAAAGAACGTTAGTAAAACATCGTATATCGGAGAAGTTGGTTTGGACTTTTCCAAAGAAGGTATATCTACAAAAGATATTCAGATAGATACCTTTTCTAAAATACTTAAGATTATTTCAGGACAAAAAAAAATATTGAGTATTCATTCCCGAAAAGCAGAGAAAGAAGTTTTAGGCCTCTTAATAGAAAACAATATACAATCTGCAATTTTTCATTGGTATTCAGGAGGCTTAAATTTGATTGACTCTATTGCTAAAGCAGGATACTTTTTCTCTATTAATCCTGCAATGGTAAAATCAGAAACAGGAAAGAATATTATTGAAAGAGTTCCCAAAAATAAATTATTAACTGAGACAGATGGGCCTTTTATTGAAATAAACAAGAGACCTATAAAATCTCAGGATGTTATTGAGGTTTACAAATATTTTTCTCTTATATGGAATATGCCTTTAAGCGAGGTTGAACAGATTATCTCAAATAACTTCAAGAGATTGTTATCAAGCATTGTTAAATAATCCCAAATTCTATTCTTAGAAATTAATCTGATAGTTTCTAACAATCAAATCATCCTATTGTATTTCCGCAGCCCGGATAGAGGTGGTATCCGAAGTGTAACGGAGGGTAGGAACCGAAAGCCGGAATAGCTGTCCAAATATTCATCTTATACCGATTAACGATTGTAAAATTTTAAAATATCGGGCTATTTTAAAATTACAATTCGTATAAAAAAAAAACACCGAAGCCTTACTAAGCATCCGGTGTCCGGCAACTAACAAAAAACTTTATCTGAAGCTCTAGTACCGATTGTGCATTCAATATAGACCAATATCAACTTTGTCTCATTGGTCTATTTGACTGCTACATCGGCATTAACGATTGTAAAATTTCAAAAACTATTTAGTTTTGAAATTACAATTCGTATAAACTCTCTGCTCAAAATTCATGGGCTCAGATAGAGGTGAATGTATATTTTCAAAAAACTGCAGATTTTCATCGCTATGGTGCTGACTTCGCTGGGTACGGAGATTGAAATGTACCTGCTTTGACCACATGACTGCTTTCAGCTTGCTTTTATCGGCATTCCACATCGTGCCTTCGAGCAGAATGGTTTTCTCGTCAAATGCAATCAGCTGTGTATCGATAATGACGGTCTCCATCAACCGGGCAGGTGACAGATAGGCGATCTGATTCTGTGCTACCACCCAGGATGTTCCGGTGTTTTTCGCCAGTGCGTAAATATCCAGATCGTAGCATTTCAGCATCTGGTCTTCGCGGGCTTCTATGATGTAGTCGATGTATTTGGCATTGTTCAGATGGTTGAACGGGTCGCAGTCTACAAACCTGATCTTGTGCCGGCTGGATGGTTGTTTTTCTATAGCAGTCATGGAAAAATTATTGTAAGTTTTCGATTAAAATGGCTGTCGCTCCACCCCCGCCGTTGCAGATAGCGGCAATTCCGTTTCTGCCTTTTTCATTTCTCAGTACGGATAATAAGGTGCAAATGATGCGTGCCCCGGAAGCTCCTAGCGGATGTCCTACCGCAACTGCTCCGCCGTAGATATTCAGCTTTCCGGAAGGGATATTCAGTATCTGCTGATTGGCCAGCGCAACTGCCGCATAGGCTTCATTGATTTCAAAGTAGTCGATATCTTCTATCGTCATCTGTACGGAGGACAACAGTTTTTGAATGGCAACTGACGGAGAAGTAGTGAACCACTCAGGCGCCTGCGCTGCATCTGCATACGCTATGATTTTTGCCAGAGGCTTAAGCCGGTATTTTTCTACTGCTTCTTTTGAAGCCAGTACCAAAGCTGCTGCGCCGTCGTTTAAATTGCTGGCATTGGCAGCGGTCACTGTTCCACCCTGTTTGAACGCAGGAGGCAGCGAGGGCACTTTTTCTTCTTTCAGCTTGAAGATATCTTCATCCCGGGTCAGCTGCTCACCATCCTCTTTTGAAGAAAGAGGAACGGGTGCGATTTCCTGCTCAAATTTCCCGGATGCGGTCGCTTCTTTCGCTCTCTGATAAGATTGTAAGGCATAAGCATCCTGCTGTTCTCTGGAAAAATGGTAAGTATCAACGCATAATTCGGCTGCAAGACCCATGTGATACTGGTGATAGACATCTGTCAAACCATCTTTTAGCAATCCGTCTGTGAGCTCTTCATGTCCCAGCTTGGTGATGCAGCGAAGATTTTTGTAGTGCGGCACCTGGCTCATGTTTTCCATGCCGCCTGTCACGACCATATCTTCCAGTCCAAGCTGAATCTGCTGTGCTCCTATCGTGGTCGCTTTCATACCGGAAGAGCAGACTTTATTGATGGTCGTACTTTCTACGGTATCGGGTAGTCCTGCAAATTTCGAAGCCTGCCTGGCTGGCGCCTGTCCGAGATTGGCAGAAAGAACGTTGCCCATGTACACGGATTGAATCCATTCGGGTTGAATCTGCCGGGATTGCAAAGCACTCTGAATAGCGATCGCACCTAATCTGGTAGCAGATATGTGAGACAACGCACCCAAAAAACCGCCGATGGGCGTTCTTTTTGCTGCTACGATATATACTTCTTTCATTTTTGTGGTTTTATTTTAAAATATACCAATCGGTATATTTTTGGGTAAAAAAATTATGATTTCAGTTCGAGTATGATTTTTTCAAGGTATTTCATGGTGATATAAATGTCTTCTGATTTTCCGGTGAGCTTAGCCTGCATGATACCGCCTTCGATCAATGCGACCATGATATTGGTAAATTCTTCAGTGGAAACGTCTGTCCGGATAGTTCCGTCATTTTTTCCTTCTTCTACGATATGCATCAAAGATCTTTTCCAGTAGAAATGTGCTTTCTGCGCTTTCTCTCTGAGTATGGGATGGGTATCATCTGCTTCTGTGGAAGTGTTCAGCAACGGGCATCCATATTGCAAAAATGGTATCTGAAAAAAGCGTTTGTAGGTATCAGGATATACCAGCAGCTTATCAACAGCATTGTTGCGAACGGATATCTGTGATTTGAGATGATCCACTACTTTTCCGAAGTTGTGCTCAAATGCTGCAATGGCGACTTCGTCCTTGTTGTCAAAATTGCCGTAAATGCTTCCTTTGGACAATCCAGTCGCCTGCATCAGATCCTGTATAGAGGTGCCTGCATACCCTTTCTGATTGAAAACAGGTGATGTTTTTTCTACGATGAATTGTTTGGTACGCTCTGCTTTGCCGGACATGGTGTAAATGTACAAAGTTTTCGCAAATAATATACCGATTGGTATATTATTTATCAGCTTTTTAAAAACCTATAGAGCAACCAAAGAGTTTAAACTGTTGTTTTCCGTGAGTGCTGTAGAGATTTTTTAACTTTGGAAGTTCTATTTACCTGTATCCCCAAGCGCTATCCTGTATAACTTTCAGCTCCTTACCCTTATCTGTTTTCTATTCTTTCCAGTCGCTGTAATAGTTTTTCGTAATTAGATTTCAGTTCATCATTCTCTGCTTTGAGCTCCTGTACGGCTTTTACGAGCGGAACAACAAACTCGGCATATCGGATACTGTATAAACCTCCTTTTTCTCCGGGAGCTTCTACTCCACTGAAATCATAACCTACCTCCTGCGCTGCCTGCTCTACTTCCTGAGCAAGAAAACCACTGAAGATAATTTTTTCTATATCGTATTTTTCAGGATAGTCGACTTCATCCTGCTCTTCAAGAATTTGTCTGTTCAAGCTGTTGGCATTCCCGATTTTGTCCTGCTGACGAATATCCAGACGATAGGTCACCGGATTGAGTTTTGCAATAAATTCCAGTCCCGGAACATTTTGTTGAATGTCTGTTTTCATTCTTTTGTCAGAATAAGTACCCCAGTTGACCTGGCCACCTATCCAGACAACATTGGTATTCCCGATATTAACATGATTACTTACTGTAGTGCTGAATCCTGCATTAGAACCAATCACTGTGGTATTATTTACATTGTCAGGAAGCGTGTATGCTGCCCGATAACCCACAGCAGTGTTATTGATTCCTACATAATTATTATAGAGTGCTTCACACCCAAATGCAGAATTATTTCTTCCTGCTCTGTTTATATTGAGTGCGCGCATACCCATAGCAGTATTGTAGCTCCCTGAAACATTTAGATAAAGTGCCAGATAACCATTTCCGGTATTTCCTGTACCTGTGGTAAATGTCATAGAATAACTACCAGTAGCTGTATTCGATTCACCTGTGGTATTATTCATGAGTGTTTTTTGACCGATGGCAGTATTGTTTATTCCTGAAGTATTCTGATAAAGCGCATCATTGCCCACAGCTGTGTTACCGGTTGCCGTGGTATTCAACATAAGCGCACCACTACCAATGGCAACATTATCATTTCCTGTAGTATTGGCACTGAGCGCATTATTGCCCACGGCTGTATTGCCATTACCTCTATTTAAGGTAAGTGTCTGAAATCCGACTGCTGTATTGTGACTGCTGGTAGTATTTGTATATAACGCCCTGTATCCGGTAGCCGTATTTCTGACACCGATAGTATTGCTATAAAGTGCTCCGGCACCAGAGGCTACATTTTCACTACCGGTAGTATTAGAATAAAGCGTTGAAAAACCAACAGCTGTATTCAACTCTCCGGTGGTGTTTGAATGAAGACTTTCGTAGCCACTAGCAGTATTCCGAATCCCTGTCGAATTGCGATAAAGTGCTTTAGCTCCTATTCCCAGATTTTCACTTCCTGTAGTATTAAAGGCAAGTGCATCATTGCCTATAGCTGTATTTCCGCTCGCTGTGGTATTGGAATAAAGAGCGCCACTACCTATAGCAGTGTTGTCACTTCCGGTAGTATTACTAAAAAGAACATTGTTACCCATCGCAGTATTAGCATTACCCTCTGTATTATTTCCAAGTGCCTGATAGCCAGTCGCAGCATTTTGCACCCCAATAGTATTGTGATAAAGAGACGCATAGCCTGAAGCTGTATTTCTTCCCCCGGTAGTATTATTATAAAGAACCATATAGCCATTTGCTGTATTACGTTCACCTGTAGAATTACTGGAAAGCGAATTCGCTCCGGTAGCTGTATTTTCATTCCCGGTGGTATTAGAATAAAGCGCTCTGTAACCGGCAGCCGTATTCCTGCTCCCACTAATATTAGTAGAAAGTGATTCATAACCTGTGGCTGTATTCCGCTCTCCTATGGTATTATAGGATAATGTAAGAGCTCCTGTAGCGGTATTATCATTTCCTGTAACATTTGCTGTTAATGCTCTCATTCCGGTAGCCGTGTTATTGTGCCCTGTAGTATTGCAATAAAGACTTGTATAGCCAATGGCTGTATTTCTCAGACCGGAAATATTTGATAAAAGCGCAGCAACTCCCATAGCAGTATTGTATTCTCCTGATACATTGGCATTTAATGCTCTGAATCCTATAGCTGTATTGTCACGGGAAATATTGTTCTCCAGAGCTTGAAATCCGAATGATGTGATTCGGCTTGAGCTATCCACCCTCCCGGCAGGCTGATTATTGACTCTGAAATTCAAAGGAATGTCATCCGTCGTTCCTATGAAATGAGTACCATCAATTGTTCCTGAATTGCCATTGAGTGACCAATTTTCTCCGGTATCCTGTTTTATCAGTAATCTTACCCAAAGTGGTGCAACCGGAGTGCCTGCATTGTAGTAATATCCCGGAGTCACATCATTTACTGTAGCAGTATTGTACACCAGAAGAGCTGTAGCAGGTGAAGCGACGGGCGAAGCATTATTAGTAGCCACCAGTGCGACTCTTGGTATCAGCAATCCTTTGTCAGGAGAGCTGACATCCAGTATGGCTGAATTGTCAGGATTAGCTCCGTTATAATTGATTCCAATATTTTGTGAATTAGCCTGAATACTAAAAAATAAAACGGTAGAAATAATTGACAGCAGCTCTTTCATAGGACTAAAATTACTACCAACCGAGCGACTTACGGGTTGATGATGCGGCTGCATGCTCCTGTAATGAGCGAAGCAATTACATTGGACTTATTTATAATTTCCAACTAAAACAACAGCAATTATTTAATTTTTTTCAAAATAGAAATCGACGATATAAATGAGTTAATATGAGTTGTCAGAAGCTTACTAACGTTGAAAACATCGTTTCTTCAAATAGATCATTGCCCAATAAGCAAATTAATAGTCTTCTGTCCTGTTTCTTTAAAAGAAAAGGACCAAAAGAATCGCACCGGGTTTTTCGACGACCATCTATTTGTTTAAAAGCCATTTCTTCAAAACTCCTCCTAATCGTCGTCAAACAGTTGAAGAAATCCGGCTTTTTTCACAAAGATAGTACCCGTCTGCAAAACCTATGGTGCAGAATCGCACGGATATTTTGCTTGTGGCAATCAGAGTGTTCGCTTCATTCATCATTGTTTAACTATAATTCTACTCTTTTTTGCTCAAAAGTGTCAATGGAAGCCGCAAAATAGCTCTTGTTCCTCCGATGTTATCTTTTATCTCTTCCAATATCAATGAGGACTGCTTCGTGTTCATTTGATTGAAGAGAGACAGACGGTTCTGAATTCCCAAAATCCCAAACGATTTTTCTTTATAAGCCAAAGATGTTTGTTCATTTTTAGAAGCATGAAGTCCTACCCCATTGTCTTCTACTGTAATGATCACTTCGCCGGAAACAGCTTCTATGCGGATCAACAAATTTCCTTTTTCGCTGCTCATGCGCAGACCATGATGAATGGCATTTTCCACCAATGGTTGTACCAACATCGGCGGCAATAATATTTCAGACAGATTCAAAGGCGGAACGACCTGAAAACTATATGAAAATGCATGGTCAAAACGGATAGATTCCAACTCCACATATAGCTGCAAAGCTTTCCAGTCCTTTTCAGCTATGACAAGGCTCTGAGTAGAATTTTCCAGTATCAGCCTGCTCAATACTGCAAATTTCTGAATGAGCTTACTGGCAGCGCGAGGTTCCTTGTCCAGGATATAAGACTCTATTGAATTCAGTACATTGAAAATAAAATGAGGATTCATCTGGGTGCGAATCACCTTTAATTCTGATTCGCTGATTTTTTGCTCCAATTGCAAGGCTTCCTGTTGACGCAGAAAATCTTTCTTCTGAATTTCATTCTTCACATTCAGACTCCTGATTCGGGAACGATATATTAAAAACCCTATCACCAATAAAAGCAGTACTACAGTCACAAATCCATATATCCACAACTGCTTTAGTTTTAGTTCTTTTACTAAAATTTCCTTGTCTTTCAATTCTACTGCACGTTCTTTTTCCAGTCCGGCTATCTGATTTTTTACACTCTGGGAATACAAGGAATCATTCAGGTTCGTGAAGGATTTCAAATAATGAAGTGCCTTCTGATAGTCGCCTTTCTCTTCATACAGCTCTGATAAGACATTCAATATCGTTGTCTCATTTTCTACATTCCTGCGCTCGTCATTGATAGCTTTTGCTTTTAATAAAAAATACTCCGAAGAATCCAGTAATATTTTTTTCATAGCATTGCTCAATGGTAAGCCTTGTTCATCATAATGTCTTTTTTTCAATAAATAAGAAACGCTCAGATTGCTGAGATTTATCACAGAGTAATAATCTTTGGGGTTTAAGCTGTCCCAGATTGCCTGGGATTTTAACTGGTAATCAATTATTATATCATAATCAGGCTGATACAGCACTGCTATTTTCGAATATAAAGTAGCAATTCCCAGATAGTTATCTATCAACTGATAACCTTTTATAGCGTCCAGATAATACTGCTCTGCCTTTTTGATATCGCCTTGACCCAGGTAGACATTGCCGATATTGGTTTTCAATCTGGAAATGTGGTTTTGGTCATTCAGCTTTTCAAACAGCTTTAAGGCTTTAAAATCATAATTCAACGCTTTTTCATAATCATTCTGCTTGAAAAAGATACTGCCGATATTCGATGTCGTAATAGCAACTGTATAAGTATCTTTCAACTCTTCCGCCATTTTCAATACTTTGAAATAAGTAGCGCTGGCATTTACATAATCAGACAATGACTCTCGGGCAACAGCGATATCGTTATAAATTTTGACCACTTTAAGACGTTCCTCTTCAGGATTCAATAAGAGTAAAGCCTTTTCGTATATTTCTATCGCCTCCTCCGAAGCCCCTTTTGTATTCAGAATATTTCCTTTCAGCTTCATCAAATCGGACTCTCCTTTTTTCCACTTGATTTTTTTAGCCAGCTGATAACCGAGCTCTACATATTTTTCGGCTTTTGCAATATCCTTTGTCAAATACTCAAAAGCAATATTGTGATATGCTTTTACTTTGACGGTATCGATCTTGATTTCCCCCAAAGCTGCCAGCGAGGAATCCAGATATTTTTGATTTTGGTCCTGTGCATGAATTGTTGACAGAAATAATGTACATGAAATGACAACGATAATAAAACGAGTAAAAATGCCCATAAGCCCTCTGAAATCTTAATTTTTCAGCATCAAGATAAGGTAATATTAATAGAAAAAATCATAATATATCAACTATTATCTGAATAAAATTGCTGCAAAAATCTTCACTCTCCCAACCTTGCTATCCACTCACAAAAGTACCCGATTCACTCATTTCTCTAAATACATTTTTAGAAACAGATTACATTGAAATAAAAAATTATGAAAGCGAATACATTATTTCTCGGTATCTTGTTTTGTTGTTCATTAATCACATTTTGCAGCTTGTAGCAAAGATGAAGAAACTCCTAAAGAAGAAATTTCACTACCTGATAAAATTATTGAAAACTCCATTTATGTAAATGGTACAGGCAACTTAGCCGCTCCTGTACAACGATATTATAGTCTGGAAAATGGCTCAGAAATAGCAGGCACTATGATTAATGATAACAACTGGGATATTGCTTTCAAACGTTCTGAAATATTTATCAATAGCGGAACCAGTGGAGGCGGGAATGTGACTGCCCAGGCGCTGAACAAATTATATGACGAAGTGACAACTGCTCCTGCAAGTGGTTACTTAAAAGACGGAGAAGGAGAAAAGGATGATGACACCGGAAGAAAATCTTCTTTTAGTAACTGGTATAATTATGACTTATCGACACTGCAGACCACTCCGAAAGAACAGACATATATCATCCTTACCAACAACAAAAAGTATCTCAAGCTGAAAATTGACAACTATGAATCAGGAAGATACAACCTTACCTATACTATACAAACAAGTGGATCAAAGAATCTGGCAGAATAAATTCTACTGAAAACACCAATCATTGAAATCAAAAAAATCGTACTTTATCAGGTAATCGTAAATTGATATGATCAGAGCTGCAATTTTAGATGATGAGCCCCGCGGCAGTAAACTCCTCAGTCAGAAATTATTAGAGCATGACAGTGAAGTAGATTTGCAGGTTATTTTCAATGATCCTAAAATTGCTGTTGAACAGATCCGAAATCATAAAATTGATGTATTGTTTCTGGATATAGAAATGCCCGGAATGAATGGATTTCAATTTCTGGAAAAGCTGCAGGATTTTGATTTTGAAGTCATTTTCACCACTGCGTATGATACCTATACATTAGAAGCATTAAGATTGAGCGCAGTAGATTATCTGCTCAAACCAGTAACAGAAGAAGATCTGACTTCTGCCATGCACCGACTCAAGGAAAGATTATTGAGAAAGAAAAATAATGTCATACCTAAACCTATAGGAGCATCTACCTGGACACATAAAAAACTTCCTTTGCCGACTTCTGACGGCATCCATCTCGTAGAAAAAACCAATATCATCCGGCTAGAGGCTATGAGCAATTACTGTACTTTTCACCTGGTAGAAAATAAAAAAATTGTCATCTCCAGAACTTTGAAGGAATATGAACAAATTCTAAACGAACCATATTTTATCCGGGTCAACAGATCTGCTATCATTAATCTCAGCTATGTCACCAAATATAAACGGGGCAACGGAGGTATGATAGAAATGTCTGATGGTGCGGAAATAGAGGTTTCGCCACAAAGAAAAGAGGAATTACTGTCAATACTTTTCCAGGAGTAAAACATTCTTATAAAAGCAACGGGCTGTCAAAATTGACAGCCCGTTGCTTTTCATCACAAATAAATTTATTTTTTCGCCGGAGCAACGTTATTCTTTTTGTCTTTTTTCGCGCTGCGTTTTGCAAATCTGTCAAAAGTATATGTCACGCCAATATTGAAATATAAAGAAGAGGCATTATATTTTTGACCAACTTCTTCCATTGGTTTATTTAAGTCTATTTTACCTCCGTAACGTGCAGTATTGGATTCTGTAGTAATTTCTTTTCTGTAGATGATTTTTCTGAAATATTCCGGTGCTTCATCTATTGATCTGATCTGGGTTTTTAATTGACCAAGCTCCTGAATTTCTATACCCAACAATTTAGTATTCATATACAGGTCTTCAAACTTGGTTTCTTTCAAAGAGATGGTATAAGCTCCCACTCTTGCCTGAGCAAATATTCTCACTCTGTCATTCAGTAAGTAATCCAAAGCAATAGATGTACTCACCCCAACTGTAGGATTGTAAGAAGTCACTGTTTTTGCCTGGAATGTCAAATCTAATAAGCCTCCACCCAAAGGTTGGATAGGTAAACCCATCAAGGTTTGCATCATTCTGCCGGATTTATCTCTGATATCTGCATTAGAAACTGTTTTACCATAAAACGGAATAAATAAACCCGCTTTACCGGTTACACCGAATTTGCCTTTGCTGGATCTCATCACAAGATGCGGGGCAAAATAAGCAGCATTTGTAGAAGTTTTCTGAGAAGCAGTATACCCTACGATATCAATTCTTGCATCTAATTGTTCAGGATGTTGAGCAATCGTAATAGTACCGTCAATACCGATGTTTTTATTGAACATGTGTCCGATAGTGATATTGGCAGCCCATCCACCACCATTTGTACCGAATAAAGGTTTCACACTAAGCTCTCGCTGTCCTCTTTGATACCAATCTTTATCACCGATTTCAGCCAAAGGAGACCTCCTGTTAGTAGGTAAAAAAGGCATACCCCAACCAGCGGCAACTTCCAGGTACCAACCTTTGCCTTCCGGTCTTACTTTACCTAATGCGTTATCAGAGATTGCCAAAGTTGCAGTATCTGCAACCTCCTCCACCATAACTTCTTCTTCAGTTACATTTGTTACAGCTGCTTCCTGAGCTGATATTGCAGACACGAAGCATGCTGACAATACACTTAATGAGATAGCTTTTAATGACATATATGATTCACTTATTCTGAATCCAAAATTAACATTCCGTAATGAATTATTTAAACTTTATTCAAATTAAGGTGTGTTTTTGAGATACATAAGGTTAAAATACTATTAACAAGACAGATTTTTTACATAAACAGTAACTCTGTCAGGAGAAATTTATCATGTGTTATGATATATACTCACCCGATAATCAGATTGTCAGGAAAATCATATAGGGGAAATAAAAAAGAGGTACAGAATTCCTGCACCTCTTTTCAATGTATATTCTTTTTCAAAAGATTATGCTCCGAGGAAGCTACCTCCACATACTCTCAACACCTGGCCAGTAACAAATTTGCCACCAGGTCCTGCAAAGAATGTAGCAGCCTGAGCAATATCGATAGGCAAACCGCCTTGTTTCAATGCGCTCAATCTTCGTCCTCCTTCTTTCACAAAGAATGGAAGATCAGCGGTCATCGGAGTTTCTATATATCCCGGAGCCAGACAATTAGAAGTAATTCCTCTGTCCGCATATTTCTCTGCAACTTGCTGAGCATATACTATCAAACCGGCTTTAGATGTAGCATAGTTGGTTTGTCCCATGTTGCCCGCAATACCTGCGATAGATGATAAACCAATGATAGATGCATTGTCAGCCAAACCTTTTTCCAACAGCGCATCTGTAAAACGGATAACAGATTTCAGGTTCACATTCAATACTGCATTCCATTGAGCAGGAGTCATTTTCGCTAAAGTCTTATCACGGATAATACCGGCATTGTTTACCAGAATATCCAACTGAGCATTATGCTCGTCCAGAATAACTCTCACTTCAGCCTCTGCATCAGGAGATGTGATATCTACAGGTAATGCAATACCACCAATTTCTGCTGCTACTTCTTTCAATGCATCCGCTGCCTGAGCTACGTCTAATACGATCACTTTAGCACCTTCCTGAGCAATAGCTCTTGCAGTGTCAGCACCGATACCGCGGGCCGCACCTGTTACCAATGCCCATTTACCGGTCAGATTGCCGGTCAATGTATAATCCACAGCTTTGATACCGGAACTTGCATCCAATGTCTGTCCTGTAATAAATACACCTCTGTCAGAAATAAAGAAGTGAATCAATGGCCAGATTTGCTCTACCGCGCTATTTTCAGTCAATTCAGATATCGCAGGCAATCTCAATCCGTTTACAATGATTCCTTTACCTCCTGCTTCTTTTGCCAGTGATTTTACGAAACCTACCAAACCTTTGGAAGCTACAGCTGCTTCGGCAGATGCAGATTTAGAAGCGGTAGATAATACCAGGATCCTTCCGTTTCTTTTTACCTTTTTGATATTAGCATTAGCAAAAGAATAGATTTTCTCTAGATCATCAATGCTTTCGGCTCCTGTAGCATCTAAAATCAAAACATTCAAAGATTCTGAATAATACTCCAGTCTCACTTTTGAAACCAAAGTTTCATTCAATGCTTTGTACCACTCACCCTTTTCATCTATTGTACCTATTACAGTCACTTTATCTTTCAATTCATCGTAACTGATAGGTGCCTGGTTTCTTGTAAGGATTTCAGGACTTGGAACAGGAATATTTAATGTAGATAAAACCTGCTTGAGATATGGGTTTTGTAAATAATCGCTCATGACTCTATTTTATTTTTAGCATCCAAATATATCATTCCTCTCAATGAATTGCTCATTTTCCTTATTAACTCATTATAAATTATCGTCAGTCGTCAATTAAAAACAATTTTTTCGATTTATTACAATAAAAATATCATGCAATGTGAATTAATCTTCATTTTTCTTCTTTCTTTGCCTTATGGAATTATTTGAACAGCTGGCACCCCGGATTTTACTATATCACTTAAGAGCAAATTGGTTATCAGTATCAAAATTATTTAACGATTTAGCGAAAGAATATGAAAGCACAATGGCAATGGCATTTGTGCTGCTGGCAATAGATGATACAGGTACTCCTGTTACTAAAATTGCTCCCAGAATAGGGATGGAACCCAACAGCTTGTCCAGATTATTGAATTCACTGGAAGATAAAGGCGCTATTTACAGAGAGAATGATACTGCTGATCAGAGAAAAGTGCTTGTATATCTGACTCAGTTAGGGCTGGAACTTCGTACTGTAGCTATTCAGACGGTACTGGAAGTCGAGAAAGAGATCACTAACAGCCTTACAAAAGAAGAGAAGCAACTTATCCTGAAAATCATGAATAATGTTGCTTCTGCTATCAAATCAATGCGTTCCAATACTGAAAAGCTGAAAGAGGAACGCAAGAATATTAAAACGGATCCTTCAGATATTATTTCGCAGATATTGTAACTTTCACTTCTGCTTTTTTATCTACTTTCAATGAAATCACTTGCCTGGTTTCATCGTATTCGTATGTATTAGGTGCTGATGTCTCTATCTGAATATCAAATCCGTTCACAAAGTGTCTTTTCGGAACAAAAATCTCAGTCGGCTGACCAAGTGAAGGATTACTGACAAAGTCCATCATAAATACTTTCTCATCAGGATTATATGAGAAAGAACGGATTCTTCCAGCAGTAGCTTTTGGATAAGCTCTTACAAGATATTGCAGAATATTGGTTTCAGTACCATCATGGTGAATCGGAGACCAGCCACCATTGTCATTGCTCCAATATGCCCAATGCCATAAATTTTCATCAAAAATCTGGTTGATTTCTTTCAGATAAATATCATAACCTTCACTACCCGGAGAAAGTCCGAATTCGCCGCACAGCAACGGCACACCTCCGTGTTTTTTCACTTCTTTTTTTCTTTCACGAAGCCAATCCTTCACATTCTTCTTATCTGCTGCATTGTACGGGCCGCCTTCATGTGTGCTCAACGGATAGCAATGTGGAGCATAGACTAATTTATTACCGGGAATAGCGTCGTTAATTTTTTGCAGATGGGACGGCATACCAAATGTTACCGGTGCGGGTGCAGGTTCAAAGAACAAGTATTTTTGGGTTTCTACCTTTCTTAATTCAGGAATGAGCCTGTTATAAAATGCCGTCAGCTGATTTCTTTCAAATGCACCCGTGACAAATGCTTTTATCAAATCGCCGGCCCACGGTTCGTTCATCAGGTCGTAACCAATCACTCTCGGATTACTTTTAAATCTCTCTGCCACAAATTTCCATGACTGGATATAATGGTCCTGCAGGTGCTTGTGCCTGGTATATCCCCAGAAATTCTTCCATGAATTAATGACAGCCGGAGAAATATTTTTCAGCCACCATGGGCCTTCCATATCTACTTCCCATGAAGCCCCATCGGATTCTATTGCCCATGCAGGAGCCCCGTCACCACCAAATTCGATAGAATAAATATCCTGATGCATGTCCAGCATCACATACATTCCTCTGGAAGTGTACCATTCGACTCTCCTTTGTACTTCATCCAGATATTGGGAATTAAATACACCTTTTTCCGGCTCAATAAAATCCCAGAAAATCAGATATCGCACAAAATTAAACCCAAATTGAGTAGCTTCTCTTTCCACATCATGCTCACCTATCCATGGCATTCTATCAGGCGCGCCTTTTGCATTGGATGCAGTATTCAATCCGTGCAGGATCAACTGTCTTCCATACTCATCTGAAATAAACAGACCTAGCTGGTCATTAATAATCTCCTCTTCTATTTCAGTGGTTTTATTATCCTTTTTGCAGGCAACCATGGTTAATAAAAGCAGAATGCTGACAATTGAAAAAACACGACTCATAGTACTAAAAAATAATTAGCCGAAAATAGCAATAATTCCGATATTCCCTGATATGACACTAATAAACTCTATTTCCTTTTAAATATTCAAAGAACAACTTTCCTGTTCAGTTAATTAAATTATGTCTGCTTTCAGGAATATCTGCAGCTATAATTCAGGAGATGATTCGAAACAAAATCTGTACAAAAATCTTTAGACCAAGCCTTTCAATTATAATTGAATATCAGCATCATTGCTTCCATTTAAGAATCAACTATTAGTTCCGGAAAATACTTTATATTACTGAAATACAATAATTTATTCTACTTTTCTTCGGATACGACTGAGGTTCTCGATACTCATACCGAGATAAGATGCTATTACACCTAATGGTGCACGGCGGATGATTTCTATCTTTCTTTCAAAAAGATGCTCATAACGCTCAGCTGTTGTATTGAATTTCAAAAGATAAGTATGGGCAGATAATGATTTGTAATGGTATTCCGCTATCAGCCGACCTATACGCTCCATGATCGGATATTTGCTGTACAGAGCCTGCAAATCATCATAATGCATAAAAAACAGCGTGCTATCTTCCAGCATTTCGATGTATTGATGTGAAGGAGTTCTTGAAAAAAAGCTGGAAAATTCTCCCAGAAATTCCCCATCAATAAAGATATCAGTCGTATACTCCTTCCCTTCATTAATATAATACGTTCTTGCCAATCCCTTGTCTACAAAATAAAAGTATTCACAGACCTGACCAGGTTTCAACAGAAATGACCTTTTATGAAAATTCTCTTTTCTGAGACGGGCCAAAATATCCTTAACGACATCATCAGGAAGCTGCTCAAATAAATTGAGCTTAGATATGAAACTGGATGCTAACATACTACACACTAAATTACAATAGAAAGTTATATTTTTTCACCCGGATGCCGTTTAGTTTAACTTTTTGGCTGCAACTCTTCAAAAGTTCTTGTTTATATTGACCTTTGGGAGTATAGATATATTGATAGCCAGTCAATTATACGAAACAGAATAAGCAGACAGATTATACAGATTTCAAAAATACGTTTGCAATTTTATTTTTTCTTATACCTGACGTACACAACTTTATCTACTTCAGCGACTACCACGCCTTGTTCATTGGTTATTACCGTTGAGAAAAAATAATCATTCTTTTCTTTTTCCATTACCTCAGCTCTGATAGATTCTATTTCATCGGGAGAAATTTCAAATTTTGCAGATACAGTTCCGGTGCCCGGTTTTCTGAATCGGATAGTAGCAGCTTTGTCCCATACGATAAAATCTTTCCCAAGATTATCCATCAGTATCCACATATAAAAAGGATCACACATTGCATACAATGAGCCTCCGAAGTGAACTCCCATGACATTTTTATTCAACGAATTCAGCTTCATACTGACCTTGATCCACGTCAGGCTGTCATTACAATCTGTAATCCTGATATTAGCACCAATATAAGGCGGGTAAAAATTGAGCAGCTTTGCTTTTGTCTTGTTTGATATCTTAAACCATTCCATTTCCCAAAGTACCATCAATTATCTAAGGCAGAAATTGAGTTAACTTAAAATGATTATTAAAAATTCTGCATTCCACTATATAAAATTGTTTCTGTATTTCCCTGTCATGGTTAAAAATAATCTCAGCCGCCACTGCGTCAGCATTTGCCTGTTGCATTCTTGCTCATTACGAGTGGTTTCGAGTCACATTTTGATGGACTCAATGAGCTCCTCAACCACCGTGTAACTCACTTAGTTCTCAATTGTGTCATCAAAATCGTAATTGCATTTCTTGCTCACTATCACATCTTTCAAAAAATATTAATAGCATAATTTCAACAATCTATGTGCAACGGTAAAGGTTTCTTTGGAATCTTACTATTTTAGTGAAGAAAATATAAAATATTCAGGTTTCTTTGTAACGCCTGAAATATAAACAGATCAAGATTTCATGAGGAAACTACTCGCCATACTCTTTAGCACAGCAGCTTTTTCTGCTACTGCACAGCAGTCCCAAATACCATTAGAACACGAGTATCTGAACAGACTGGAAAGATATCTGAGTGACCCGAATGTAAAATTTCATACTTCCATCAAGCCGTACCTGGAAAGTGAAGTACTGGAAGCCATTCCCGACAGTGCGTGGGCTAACATGGGCATCGCTGATTATAATGAAAATTTCCGCCCAAAAGTTGACAGTATAGGAAGAGTCGTCCTCCGGAAAGGTAAAGATGGATTTACTTTCGGGCTAAAGAGAGGTGATCTTTTACAATTTCAAAAAGATAAATTCTATCTGGGGATCAATCCTATTGTCGATTTTTCTGCAGGATATGATGTCAGTGCAAAAGAAGCTTACATAGGCAGCCAGTACGGCGCTCAGATGAATGCCCATTTAGGCAAAAAAGTATCTATAGGCTTTTCTTACAGAGGATTATCAGAAAACACATCCGAATATATCAGAGATCTGGCGGCTTCCAAAGGTGTCATGCCGGGCTTCAGCAGAGTCAGCTGGGACGGAACTTCAATGCGCACCAACGATTTCACCGGATACATCAGCTACAAACCTGCTAAATTTTTCAATCTTCAGGCAGGTTACGGCAAACACTTCTGGGGTGATGGCTACAGAAGCATGTTTTTGAGTGATTATGCTCCTTCCTATCCTTATTTTGCCATGAATGCCAATTTCTGGAGAATCAAATACAGTTTCCTTTTCAATGTTCTGAAAGACGGCTCTACTGCTACCGCGTTGAATGATTTTGACTTCAGTACAAAATATAGTGTTTTGCACATGGTGAGCGTAGACATTGCCAAATGGTTTGAATTCAGCTTCTTTGAAAGTGTGGTATGGGAACACGGTGACAGTTCAGGAACAAGAGGGCTGGAAGTCAACTATCTGAACCCTGTCGTTTTCTTCAGGCCAGTCGAATTTGCGGTAGGATCGCCTGACAACATCACGTTAGGTATCAATATGAAATTCAAGCTTTCCAGGCATGCAAACATTTATACTCAATTCTTGCTGGATGACTTAGATATTAAGTTCGCAAGGTTAGGTAAAGGATTTTACAGAAATAAATTTGCAATTCAGGCAGGTTTAAAAACATTTGACTTGTTTAAAATTCCTATGCTGGATTTACAATTAGAGATGAATGCAGTCAGACCTTATGTTTTTGCACATAAAGTACCTTCTCAGAACTACACGCATATGAATATGCCGCTCGCACATCCTTTGGGTGCCAACTTCCTTGAATTCCTTGCTATTTTGAGATACGAGAAAAATAAATTCTATGGTTCTGCCAAAATCCAGTATGCTAAACAAGGGAGAGATGCCGGAGACGAGCATAAAGGAAGCAATATCTACCGCTCTGATTTTGACATTGCACCAAATCTGGATTTTGCATTCAACAACAGTTTTCTCCAGGGTGTTAAAACAAATATCTTCAACACAGAAGTCAGAGCCGGGTACAGAGTCAACCCAAGAACAAATCTTTCAGCAGAGCTGATTCTGAACTATAGAAAATTATCTTCTGAGCTACAGAATCAAAGCAACGCATTCATTGGCATCGGCTTAAGATCTAACTTATTCAACAGGTATAAGGATTTCTAAAATGACACATGAAGATCTGAAATATCTGCTTGCACTGAAAGAAGTCAAGGGTGTCGGAGATATTTTGGCAAAGCTTCTGATCAATGAAGTCGGTTCAGCACAGGAGATCTTTAAACTTTCTGCAGGGAAGCTTCTGAAAATCCCGAAAATATCTGAAAAGCTAACAAAGGAAATAGTTTCTTTTTCGTCTTTTGATCAGATAGAGAAAGAGATAGAATGGTGTGAAAAAGAATCTATAGACATCATACCTTTTTCGGACGAAAAGTATCCTGAAAGACTTACAGAGTGTCATGATGCCCCGCTTCTTTTATTCAGTAAAGGAAATGCAGATCTGAATCCTGATAAGATCATCAGTATAGTCGGGACAAGAAATTCTACTGATTACGGCCAATCCGTAACAGAGAAAATTATAGAAGCTATAGCGCCTATGAATGTCACTATCGTCAGCGGGCTTGCGGTAGGAATAGACGGCATTGCTCACAAAAAATGTGTCGAGCTTGGTATCCCTACCATTGGCGTATTGGGGCATCCACTGAACCAATTATATCCGAGGCAACATAAGTCACTCGCTCAGAAGTTGCTGAACAATGGTGCATTGCTTTCAGAATTTTCCAGAAACTCAGATTTTGACAGGACGAATTTCCCTATGCGCAACAGGATCGTAGCCGGCATGAGTGATGCGACTATCCTGATCGAATCTGGTGAAAAAGGCGGTTCAATGATTACTGCTGAAATTGCCAATTCTTATGGCAGAGAAGTTTTAACTGTTCCGGGAAGATGGAGCGATGCTACTGCACAGGGGCCTCACAAGCTGATAAAATCCCTGAAAGCACAGCTTCTCACACATCCTGATGATCTTTCTGAAATTTTAGGCTGGAAAATCAAGCAGCAGCTAACTATTGATACATTTTACGATCGGAAATCGAAATATCAGCATCTTGAAGAAGAAGAAATCAAAATAGTCGGCTTTATGGATACAAATGATTCAGTGTCAATAGATACAATATACTATGCTACAGATATACCGATGAATCAGCTGTCTTCTATTTTACTCTCTATGGAGTTCAAAGGAGTCATAAAAGCACTTCCAGGCAAGCGATTCCAACTGAAATAAGCACATTTTGTCATTTTTATGCACAATTCTCAATTCTAATAAGATTTGATTTAATTTTTGGCTATTTTTGCACCACGTTTTTTAAAATCAGATAATACAACGATTTATGAAAGAGCAGGGTGATAAAAATCCCAAAGCTACACTCGCCAATCTTGGATTTAGCAATACAACTGCTTTATGGAACCTCACGAGAGATGAGTTGGTCAGTAAAACAGTAGAATCAGGACAAGGTGTTTTAAACGATACCGGTGCTTTATGCATCCAGACAGGTGAGTTCACCGGACGTTCTCCTAAAGACAAGTTTACAGTTAAGGACGAGTTAACAGCAGATTCAGTAGACTGGAATAATATCAATCAACCTTATTCCCCTGAGCAGTTTGATGCATTACAGGCAAAAGTTGTAAAACACTTAGACGCTCAACCTGAAGTGTATGTAAGAGATGTGGCTGCTTGTGCTGATCCTACCTATCAGCTCAATGTAAGAGTTATAACTGAAACTCCATGGGCAAACTTGTTTGCCGACAATATGTTCCTGAGACCGACTCCGGAAGAACTTTCTACTTTTGAAAATGACTGGTTGATCCTTTGTGCTCCGTCTTTCCATGCAGATCCTGCAGTAGATGGCACGCGTCAACATAACTTCTCCATCATCAATTTTACTAAAAAAGTGATTTTAGTAGGTGGTAGCGGTTATACCGGAGAAATCAAAAAAGGAATTTTCACTGTATTGAATTTTGTACTTCCTCACCTGAGAAATGTACTTTCCATGCACTGTTCTGCAAACATCGGCAAGGACGGAGATACTGCGCTGTTCTTTGGTCTTTCAGGCACAGGAAAAACTACTTTATCTGCAGATCCAAACAGAAAGCTGATCGGGGACGATGAGCACGGCTGGAGCCCTGAAGGTGTCTTTAACTTTGAAGGCGGTTGCTATGCAAAATGTATTGACCTGACAGAAGAAAAAGAACCAGATATCTTCCGCGCAATCAAACACGGAGCTATCTTAGAAAACATTGGTTTCTACGAAGGTACAAACACGGTAAACTATGAGGATGTAAGCATCACTGAAAATACCCGTGTATCTTATCCTTTATTCCATATCGATAATATTGCAGTCCCGTCTGTAGGTACTACTCCAAAAAACATCTTCTTCCTTTGCTATGACGCTTTTGGTGTAATGCCTCCTATCTCTAAACTGACAAGATCTCAGGCAATGTATCTGTTCATCAGCGGCTATACTTCCAAAGTAGCCGGTACAGAAGCAGGTGTTACTGAACCACAAACTACATTCTCTGCTTGTTTCGGAGCAGCGTTCCTGCCATTACACCCTGCAAAATATGCTGAGAAATTAGGTCAGAAATTAGATGAAAGCGGCTCTAACGTCTGGTTGATCAATACAGGTATGACTGGCGGTGTATACGGAGTCGGAAAACGTATGAGCTTAAAATATACCCGTGCATTGATTACGGCTGCATTGAGTGGAGAATTAGAGAAGGAAACTTTTGAAAAAATTCCGGTATTCGGCTTTGAAATTCCTACAGCTTGTGCAGGTGTCCCATCTGAAATCCTTAACCCGAGAAACACATGGGCAGTAGCAGAAGAGTATGACAAAACTGCTAACGAACTAGGTCATAAATTCATCCAGAACTTCAAAAAATACGAAGCAGGTTCTAACGCAGATATTTTAAGCGCAGCACCTCAGGTTAAATAAACTTTTGAAGCTAAAAAATAGAGGCTATCCGTATGGGTAGCCTTTTTGTTTTGAGGCAGCTATTCCGGCTATCACTTCGACTTCCTTCATCACCACGGGTTAAAACCACGTGGTAATTCAGGCGATTCTTTGTTCTATCCCGGCTGCAGCGGAGCTGCTTGCTAAATGTTGAAGTAATTATTCTTTAAATTTTAAAATCATTAAAGGAAAAAACTTATAGATATAAAAAGACCGATACACATTGTTGTCAGAAAAATGTTTGTTATATTTTAAAAAACACATACAGATGTATCAGCCGCAATATGGGTTATTTGAAGGGGAATTTGGAGGACAATATGATGCCAGAAGTATTCAAAACATATTCAGAAAGGCAATTGAAAAAGTAGTTTAGATCCTTATGCAACAGTACATACACTCAGATACAGCTTCGCTACCCATCTTTTGGAAAGGGGAACAGATATTCGATACATCCAAAATGTATTGGGACATGAGTCTATCAAAACCAAAGAGATTTACACCCATATCTCAGATGTTAAAAAAGCGGCTATTATCAGACCACTTGACCACATCGATATGGTAGATGAACACCATATGGCGCAAACACAAACGTTGTGCGATACCCTAAAACCAAACTCTAAATGGAAGAAAGGATTAAATATTTAGAAACATAGTTTAATTTATACTATATGTATTTAAGAGATGTTTTCTCTTATTTATTTGACATATCATATGGAATGTTAGATAAAATTGACCGTGAACAGAAAGACTTTTCTGAATACTGGACACAAGAATATTTACATAGAATGTATAATATTTTATGCGTTTATTTTGAAACATTAAATATAAATAATTATCTATTAGAATTTAAACAAACGTTTTTTCCAATCATTAGTGATGAAAAAAGGTCAACCCAAATTTCATCTACTTTACTTAAATATGGAGATACAGATGAAGAACTCTATTTACTTATTGAATGGAAAAAATATTTAGCTCCATTTGATTTCTTTTGGGACAGAGAAAAAAACAAGAGTAGTAAAAAAATTATTGAATTTCTTGAATTTACCAATGAAATACTTAAAATTACAAATACACCAGTTAATAACGAAGACAATATAAATAGGATTGTAAGGGAGGTTGCAAATTTCTATTACAATGGTGTCATCCCATTTTCGGAAGGATATTTTGTACATCAATTTAAACACTATAAACCTGATGTGATTATCAGAGAATTAAAGACTGCAATAGAATATAAACTAATTAGAAAAAATGATGAAATAGGAATTAAACTTGACGAGTTAATCATTGATGCAAAAAGGTATTCAGGAAATTCAAACAATAAGCATTGTATTGCTGTTTTATGTCTTTCTAAGGATGTTTCCAAGACTAAAAAGGAAATTAAAGAAGAATGGAATAATTTACACTTTCCTGCAAATTGGGAAATTGTAATTATTAATGATGTAAATATTGAAAGTAAAAACAAAGGGCAATACCTTGTTGTGCTATTGCCAAAAGCGGGACTGAAGTAATTCTATTGAACATTTTTTCTATATTTAAACTGTGGTATTTCTATTGAGCTTGGGTGCTAAAATTCCCCGCCTTCGGCAATACCCGAAACGTAGGTGGTAATTTTAACAAAAAAACTAAATTTAAATAAATACATGCTTGGAAATATATTAGGAATTATTGGTTTAATTTTCACACTCATCTTCGGTTTTTATAGTATGTGGATTGCAAAAAAAACCAATAAAAAAGTATCATTAGGTTTAGAAAAAAAAGAATGTTATAGCTTGTTTAAACAAGATATAAATAGATTAAAAATTGATGTTAAATATAAAAATCAAACAGTTGAAAACTATTTGATTCTATTTAAAGGTATTTTAATAAATAATGGCAAAACCGATATAGATAAATCGAGGATTTATAAACCTCTTCAATTAAAAACTAAAAAAAAATATAAATGGTTAGAAACAAATGTTTACGAAAAACCAGAAGGTTCCTCAATAACATTAAATAAGCTGAATGATACAACTATAGAATTAACTTGGGATTTATTAAAAACTGGAGAAAAAATAGAAATTGAATCTTTGATTGAAGTTCCAAATAATATTGAAATTGATGAAATAAGTGATGATTTTTACAACTCAATAGAATTTGATTTTAGAATAACTGACATAAATCAAATAGATAAATTAACGGAAATAAATACTATAGAAAAAAGAAATTCAATATTACTAAATATAATGTTATATCTATCAATATTTATATTTCTTACAGGATTTTACACTTTTTTCAATCCAGAATTACCCGAAAACACAGCTTTAATTTATTCGAAAAAAGAAATACAATTTGACATTCTGAATAAAAAAGATACAATGAATGCTGTTTTATATTCAAAAAAAGAAAATACAATTACTTTAAAAAATGATGATTCAAAAATTGAAAAAAAAATCAACGACTTTAATAAAAATTACAAAATATTAAAAGTTAATAGAACAATTTCTCAATCTACATTGTTTTGTCGAATAATGGGAGGAATATATATCTTGATGGGTATTATTACATTTCGTTTCTACTATAGAAGAATAAGAAGAAAACTACCGGCAAAACGTGTAACCGTTTCTCAACTCCCATTTTTCTAAAAACCATCAATTTTTAGCATTTTTCTGATCTCTATAGTTATGTATTTAGAAGACTTCTTGGATAGACGCAACAAGCAGAAGAACTTCTCGTTCTTCAATTGAACTTTTGCTTTAAAAATTCCCATCTTCTGCACTACCCTAATCCTTACGTACCATGAAAGCGAAACTATTGACCATACTATTACTGACGCTTACCTTAAAAGTATCTGGACAACTTCCACAATGTGATCTTTTGAAAAATGCTTCCATTTCATATTGTAATAATGATTATAATACTTCTATTAAAAACCTTCTTGAATTCAGAGAAAAGTTCCCAAAACATGCTTTGATAGAGGAAGTAAACCAACAAATCGGACATCTGTATTTTTTAAAACTCGATTTTGAAAAATCAAAAATGGAGTTGACAACTTTAATAAACGGAAAACCGATCGGAGAGGTAAATGATGAATACAAAGCTCTTGAATGTGTCACTAATTATGACAGTAGCAATTTCAAATGTATGCGAATAGTTTTCCCTGAACCATACACTCATCTCCAACACCTGGCATGTCTTGACTTGTTTGAAATATTTAAAAAGGAAAAACAATATGACAAGTCACTCGAGTATCTTCAACTAGCTGACAAAAAATACATATACAATACATTTAGTGGCAATGGGAATAATATGATAAAAATTGCAATGGCTTTGCGATATAAAGAAATCTATCTTTTAAAAGTCGACACCAACGCGGCAATCAAAGAATTATCAAATGAAATTTTCACAATTGAAGTAGGTCATAGCGAAATAATTCAATCTCTAAAAACACTTTTATTTTTAAAATATACACCTGAGCAAATACTCGCAGAAGTAAACAATGCAATTAATAGCATTCATCAACAGGAAAAAGTCGTCAATGACAAAAAGTACAGTTGGTTCGAAATGAATTTATTTGGACATACTATTCAAATTCCAAGTACATACTCAGAATTTGGAAGAATAGAAACTGTAGTCAAAATGAAAGAGAAAATAAAAAAAGAAAAATTCTTTATGGATTTAGGCAACTAACTAGAATATCACCACATATACTATGTGGACGGTTTTGATTGGATATTTTTGAATGTTCAACTTTCGTTCTTCGATTGAACTTTTGCATTAAAAATTTCCATCTTCGGCAATTTGGCAGTAATTTATCAGACAGTAAACAATCAAGAATATGAAAACATTTTTCACATTTGTATTGGTATTATTTTTAGCAGTAGATACTTTTGCTACAGCACAGCAGCCTGACAAAATTATCTACAACGGAACTACTTATGACTTGCACAGCAATCCATTAGAAGCCTATTTTGAAAAGAATCCTGACAAAAAATCCAAAAGCAGTGTTATATCTTCTGCACTGTGGCGTGGATATGTGGCAATTTTAAAAAAGGAATAATCTAATGAAGAAAACGAGCAATAATCTCAAACTTAATCTATAAATGATTATCCGAAATAATTTTCTGCATGATAAGTATAATATCACTCATTGATGGATCTGGGAACTCTTCTTCTCAGCTCAAAGCTTTCTCCCAGATATACTTTTCGAACGGTTGCATCTGATGCAAGCTCTTCGGCTGTACCGTGCATCAGTATTTTTCCTTCAAATAAAAGATAGGCTCTGTCAGTAATCGACAAAGTCTCCTGTACATTGTGATCGGTAATCAGGATACCAATATTTCTGTTTTTAAGATCTGCGACGATAGATTGAATATCTTCCACAGCAATCGGGTCAATTCCCGCAAAAGGTTCATCCAGCAGAATAAACTTAGGGTCAGATGCCAATGCACGCGCGATTTCCGTTCTCCTGCGCTCTCCTCCTGAAAGAACTTTGCCCAGATTTTTACGAACATGCTTCAGGCTGAATTCTTCCAGCAATTGTTCCAGCTTATCCATTCTTTGCATCTTGTTCAAAGATGTAAATTCCAGAATCGCTCTGATATTATCTTCTACACTCAGGCTTCTGAATACCGAGTTTTCCTGTGGAAGATAACCAATACCCAGCTGCGCTCTTTTGTACATAGGCATTTTGGATATATCCTTCTGATCAAGATATATTTTACCCTTATCCGGTGTGAGCAGTCCGGTGATCATATAAAACGATGTCGTTTTCCCTGCGCCATTCGGTCCCAAAAGACCAACAATTTCTCCCTGGTTTACTTCTATAGAAACCTGATTAACGACAGTACGGGAACTGTATGTCTTGATGAGTTTTTCAGATCTTAAAATCACCTTATTTCAAATCTTTTAATCTAATCTCAATATTTCTCTGGCCATTCCACTCATTGACATACATCTGATAACAAATATCAAAGGTCCCTTTACTTCTCAGATAAGGAATATAATCCCACATATTAAAGCCTATTCCAGACTTCGGCATTTGTCCGGGTTTGGAAACATGCAGTTTCAAATGAGATTTACCTACAAAACCATTGTTCCCGGTATCTTTTACATCTCTGGTAACAAAAACAGGCTTGTGATTTCCACTACCGAAAGGTGCCATTTTTTCTATCAGATCAAAGAATTTTTCATTGATATCGTCCAGCTCAATAATATCATCTACCTCTATTTTAGGCTCGAGCTGATCTTCCTGAATTCGTTCCTGAACTATCTGCTCAAAAGCTTCCATAAAATCCTCTACATGCTCCTTTTCCATACTGAATCCGGCAGCATACTTATGCCCTCCAAATTGTATGACATACTGACTACAGGCATTGATTGCATCGTGCAGATCAAATCCGGGGACCGATCTTCCGGAACCCACAACCAATCCATTAGACTCGGTAAGAATAATGGTGGGCTTATGAAACTGATCTACCATGCGGGAAGCAACAATCGCAATTACTCCCTGGTGCCAGTGCGGCTGATAAATAACAATTGCTCTTTTGTCTTCGAAATCGTCATCGTCATAAATAATGTCCAATGCTGATGAGGTAATATCTTTATCCAGAACCTGGCGATCAGAATTATTATCGTGAATAAGCTGCGCTTTTTCTCTGGCTTTTTTAGCATCCGTTTCTATCAGTAATTCCACAGCATAAGATGCGTGCAATATTCGCCCGGCAGCATTGATTCTGGGACTGATAGTAAATACCAGATCCATCAGCTCCAGCTTCTTTTTAGCCTTTACAATATCCAGAATCGCTTTAAAGCCGACTCTGGTTTTGTCATTGATCAGCTTCATTCCATAGTATGCCAGAATCCTGTTTTCGCCGGTGAGAGATACTGTATCCGCAGCAATGCTCACTGCTACAAAATCCAGCAGCTGATGCAATATTTCTCTTTCCAGCTCATATTTCTGTGTATAAGCCTGCAATAGCTTAAAGCCAACGCCGCAACCACTCAGCTCTTTGAACGGATAATTGCAGTCCGGTCTTTTGGGATTCAAAACAGCTACAGCCTCCGGCAATTTATCTTCCGGCAAATGGTGGTCGCAGATGATGACATCTATTCCTTTTTCTTTCGCATAAGATATCTTACTATGGTCTTTTACTCCGCAATCCAACGCTATCAGCAACGAATACTTCTCTTGCTCAGCATGATCGATACCATCAAAGGATATTCCGCAGCCCTCTTTATTTCTGTCAGGCACATAATATCCGATATTACTGTAAAAGCTGCTAAAAAAAGTATATAGCAAAGCTACAGCAGTGATCCCGTCCACATCATAATCTCCGTAAATCAGAATCTTCTCTCCGGACTGAATCGCCGCATGGATTCTCGACACGGCTTTATCCATGTCTTTCATCAGAAACGGATCATGAAGATGCTCCATCGAAGGATAAAAAAAACGGATAGCTTCTTCCTTATTCTTTATGCCACGCAACGCCAGCAACCTGCAAATAGACGGGTGGATTTTAAGTTCTTCCTGTAAATTTTGAACGACAGAATCATCCGGCTGCAGAAACAACCAGTTTTTGAATTTAGGGGTAATAATCAAAGACTCTGACATAACTCGCTAAAATACTCATATAGGATGGATTTTATGCATTCAACAGATCAGATATGACGATTTGAGTGCATTTTTACCTTTGAAAGTTTTCCACATTTATTCATAAAATCAGGTTTTGCTATTTCAATAATTTATCTATTATAGTTGTAGAAAACAGCTCTTATATCCTACATATTTACTCTAAAATTTTGACATACTTTTGTGATTTTTCAAAATCTAAAATAGATTATCATTCATTTTACTTGAATTATATTACTTGGTATATCTCTATAAAAGTAATCCACATTCTCAGAAATTGTTCAATCGAAAGGAGCTATCCTTTGCTTTTTAACCATTCATTTCGTTGTTTATGACATCTTTTAACATTATCATTATAGGTTTTTCATTCGGAGAATCGTTTGAAATTTGATAATTTTAGAGACTTGAATAAGCAGGGATGAACTCTTTACACCAACAAATACTTTATACTGTAGTCGGCACTATCAAGCTGAGTAAAGATAAGTTTCAGGAACTCATGGAAGATTTGATCCAGAATCAGCAATACACTGAAGATGAAGGCAAACGCATCACAATGGATTTCATGCACCAGATGGATGCATTCAAAAAAGACCTCCAGACACGCATCGCCATGCAGATAGAAGAAACCAAAACCAGCATTCAGGCACCCATTCAGCAAAAAGCAGAGGATATTATCAGGGATTTGAAACAGAAAATCCAGGACTATTCTATTCAGCAATTGCTTTCTAACAAATAAATATTTTTTCGGTGATGAATTCCGGTTACCAGCTGCCTGATTTACAGGATGGAGAAGTCGAGTTTTTAGAAATTTCAGGAGCGAGAGTCCACAATCTCAAAAATATCTCCCTCCGGATCCCCCGCAATAAGATGACTGTCATTACAGGCCTGAGCGGCAGCGGCAAATCATCTCTTGCATTTGATACCATCTTTGCAGAAGGTCAGAGGAGGTATATGGAAAGTCTTTCCAACTACGCCAGACAATTCATCGGCAGCATAGAAAGGCCTGATGTGGAACAAATTACCGGCCTGAGCCCTGTCATCTCTATCGAACAGAAAACGACCAATAGAAACCCGCGCTCTACTGTAGGAACGACTACTGAGCTGTATGATTTCCTGCGTCTGCTATATGCCAGACTGGGAGAAGCATACTCCTACAACACTGGCGAGCGAATGGTCAGATTTACCGAAGAGCAAATCATCGACCACCTTTTGCAACAATACGAAGGCAAGGCAGTCGTGGTACTGGCACCGCTCATCAGAGGTAGAAAAGGCCACTACAGAGAGCTTTTCCAGGATCTGACCAAAAGAGGTTACCTGAAAGTCCGTGTGGATGGTGAGATTATAGATATTACACCCAAACTTCAGCTGGACAGGTACAAAATCCACGACATCGAGCTGGTGGTGGACAGATTGAAGATACAGGATAAAGATATTCAGCGACTGCGTTCATCCGTACAGACAGCTTTGAATCTGGGCAATGATTTGATTTTCATAGAAGATCATGAAACGAAAAAGGTCGAAACCTTCAGCAAGTCCCTCATCTGCCCTACTACAGGAATCTCCTACGAAGAACCATCGCCAAATTCTTTCTCATTCAACACGCCTTACGGCTCCTGCCCTGCCTGTAAAGGATTGGGTACCGAGAAAAAAGCCGACCTGAAAAAGATTATTCCTGACAATGAATTATCTATCGAACAAGGCGGTATAGTAGCGTTGGGACCTTACAAAAACAACAATACCTACAAGGTCGTCAAAGAGCTGATTCAGCAAAATGGTGACGATATCAAAAAGCCCATCAAAGAGCTTTCGGAAGAAAGCCTGAAAGTATTGCTCCATGGAACGGAGACTGATACTGAAGTTGAACTGGTAGAAAAAAGCGATACCAAATACGCTGTCAGATATGAAGGCATCGCCACTCAGATAGAAAGAAGCTATCACGATGAAATGTCGGAAGCGCTCAAAAACTGGGCAGCCAACTATATCAGCGATTATACCTGCTCTTCCTGTCACGGATTCCGCCTGAAAAGAGAATCTCTTTCATTCAAAATAGACAACCAGCACATCGGGGAAGTTTCTCAGAAAGATTTGACTGATTTTTACGACTGGGTAGAAAGTCTGGACAATTATTTCAAAGACAACCAGGCAGTCATAGCCAGAGATATTCTGAAAGAGCTGAAAGAACGCACACAATTCTTGCTGGAAGTCGGCTTGGGATATCTTTCGCTGAATCGCGCTACAGGTACACTTTCCGGCGGTGAAAGTCAGCGTATCCGTCTCGCTACTCAGATAGGTTCACAGCTCATGGGCATTACCTATATTCTGGATGAACCCAGCATCGGTCTGCACCAGAGAGACAACAACAGGTTGATAAAATCTTTAAGAAATCTGACAGATATCGGCAATACCATTCTCGTGGTAGAGCACGACAAAGACATTATGCTTGCCGCAGATTATATTCTCGATTTAGGTCCCGGCGCAGGTGCTCACGGTGGCGAAATCGTAGGCGAAGGCACTCCTGAAACTTTTGTCAACAGCGGCACGATTACTTCTGATTATCTCAAAGGTGTCAAAAATATTGACATCCCCAAAGAAAGAAGAAAAGGCAACGGTCACTATATTCACCTCAAAGGTGCTACGGGTAACAATCTAAAAAATGTCAATCTCAGTATTCCTTTGGGCACACTGACCTGTATCTCGGGAGTATCCGGCAGTGGTAAATCCACGCTCATCAACGATACTTTGTACCCGATTCTCAATCAGCACATCTATCGTTCGCCGCACAATCCGCTTCCCTACAAATCCATCGAAGGACTGGAACACGTCGACAAAGTGATTGAAATCGACCAGTCGCCTATCGGACGTACACCACGTTCCAATCCGGCTACTTATACAGGCGTATTCGACAATATCCGTGCATTGTTTGCACAGGTACCTGAATCTCAAATCCGTGGTTACAAGCAGGGACGTTTTTCTTTCAATGTCAAAGGCGGACGCTGTGAGGAATGTCAGGGCGGCGGTATGAAACTGATAGAGATGAATTTTCTTCCGGATGTCTATGTCGAATGCACCAAATGCATGGGCAAACGCTACAATCGTGAGACGCTGGAAATCAAATACAAAGGCAAAACCATCTATCAGGTACTGGAAATGACGATTGCCGAAGCGGCGGAGTTTTTCGAAGCTATCCCGCAAATCAGCCGCAGGCTCAACACGCTCGTAGATGTCGGTCTCGGATACATCAAGCTCGGCCAGCAGGCGACTACTCTTTCCGGCGGTGAAGCGCAAAGGGTCAAGCTCGCTGAGGAGCTCGCCAAAAAAGACACAGGAAATACCTTTTACATCCTCGATGAACCGACTACTGGTCTGCATTTCGAAGATATCCGCATCCTTTTGGAAGTCATCCAGAAGCTCGTCAACCGTGGCAATACTATGGTCATCATCGAGCACAATCTCGATGTCATCAAGGTCGCAGATTATATCGTGGACATCGGCCCTGAGGGCGGGCGCAACGGCGGTACTGTCGTAGCGGAAGGTACTCCCGAAGAGGTCGCCAAATCAAAAAAATCTATTACCGGCAAGTTTTTGAAGGAAGAGTTGAAGTAATCATAAGTACGATTTTAGAAGTACGAATGACGATTTTGCTGATATAACGGTGGCTGAGCGAAGTCGAAGCCGCAGTCTAATCAGAAACTCTATACTATTTTGGCAGCTTATCCGGCTTTCGGCTCATAATCCTCGCTCCTTCCGAAAGGATTCGGAATTCACTGCGGGCTACCCGCCTCTATCCGGGCTGTGCTGACGCAATACTATAACAAACTTGTAGCTTTGAATCCTAACGAGTATACATAGCTCAGGAATATTCTGTATTCTATTTTTTAAGCTCCTTTAGAAAACTCAAATAAATCTTTTATATCTATTTCTAATGCTTTTGCGAGATTGCTGATAGTACTGAGAGTAGGATTTACCTTTCCTTTTTCTATGCGATATACCTGACTTAATTCTATTTCTGCATCATTAGCCAATGCTTGCTGAGATAGATTTTTAGACTTTCGGATACTCCTCAATGTAGCACCAAATTTAAGCATCAATTCCCTGTCTTTAATGTGTATCACCAAGACAAAATTTAAACGAATAAAAAAACTTATATTAGGCATATATGCCTATAATCCTTTTTATACTATATTTGACCCATTCGTTTGAACTATGAAAAAAATATACTTTCTGTTTTTGTTTTCCGCACTGGGTCATTTTGCTAATGCGCAGCAGGCTTTTTCTTCATCTGGTAAAGTCATTACAAGTGGCAATATCAGTTTATCATACACTATCGGAGAGCCCTTGGTATCCAAAGAAATCAACGGAGATATTGTTTTGTCCAGTGGATTTCAAAATACATTGATTTTCAACATGGTAACAGAAATAAAAAACAATTCACTGAACCGAAACGACTTATTGGTGTATCCCAATCCAAGCGCAGGTATGCTAAATATCGAAAATAAGGCAACGAATACCAACCTGCAAATACAGGTTTTCAATTTGCAGGGACAAGAGGTCTTTCACAGAAATTATATAGACTTAAAATCGGAACAAATCAATTTAACTCAGCTTTCAAACGGTGTATATCTTCTGTCTGTGACGGATGCAGACAAACAACAATTTAACACTTACAAAATCCAAATCATCCAATAGTATGAAAAAAATCCTTAGCATTTTATGTTTTATAGTGCTTGGCACGGCAATGGCACAAACACCGCAAGCTATCAATTATCAGGCAGTAGCGACCAACAGCAGCGGCACGCCCATTGCCAATAAAAGTATCGGCGTTCGCATCAGTATTCTGACAGGAAATGCCGTAGGCACAAATGTATATACAGAAACTCATACAACTAACACTTCTGCCAATGGAATTTTCAATGTAGAAATAGGCAGAGGCAGTGTGCAGAGCGGAAATTTCCCCAACATACAATGGTACGCACAGCCACATTTTGCAAAAATAGACATAGACGTCAACGGCGGCACTAACTACCTAACCATAGGAACTACGCAATTTCTAAGTACGCCATACGCACTTTTTGCCGAAAACGTAGCAATGATTTTCAGAGTGGGAGATTTTTTCAGCAAAGGTCATATTGGTTCTGATGGCAATCTTTCTTTTCGTAATGATACGTTGTACACAGAAGCAAGAGGAGGTGGTATTGGTTTAGATTGTTTTGTCGAGAATTTGGGTGGGGAGCCGGAAGAACTTACGATTACAGCCACAGGCACAAATGATTACATTTACTTTACAAATATGCCACAAACATATCATCCTGATAGCACTTGCTATCTTTCCGGTAGTTTATTTATTTCAGATGCCACACCAACCGGGGTATATCCAATAACACTGACGGCAAGCAACTCAAGGGGCAGAGGAAAAAGCAAGACCCATTACATATCTATAGCGTCATGCAACATAAGTGTAGAAAATGATTTCGTTGGAACTTATTATGGAAGTTTGTCTTTTGGTTTAGATATTCGAGACACTCTGCTGATTACAAACCCTGCTAATAATGATAATTACATCACTGTAAATTCTGAATTATTAGGAGAGATTGTTTGTACGAGAAACGGACGGATTTTCACAGGCAGTTTTAGTGGTATCAACAGAATACTCGGCAATATTACAGTCAATAATTTCGCAGGGCAGATAACAGGTTCTCTCTGTAATAACAATCTATCTATAACTATCAATGTTACTTCCGGCACCGCTGTTACTCCATTGGGCACATTTAATTTAACCAGAGGTTCTGGTAGATATACAAAGCAGTAATACCAATACAGAAAAATCATAACGACACAATTATACTAACATTCATTATATATTATGGGAAAATTGATTAACAGGGGAAAGGAAATTATCCGAATAAGCCCGAAGCAAACAAACAAAATAGAGTATTCTACCAATAACGGACAGTCTTGGCACACTCGTTTTTTAGGTAGTTCTTACGGAGATTTTAAAGACTTAGCTGACAACGGAAAAGAAATTTTGGCAACTACATCCAAAGGACTTTACTACTCAACCAACGAAGGCAAGTCTTGGCATAAGAGAAGCTAAACAAGCATGGAAACCCAATACACTACCAAGTTTGACACTGCCCTACAACAGCAAATTCCACATTTGCACAACTATCCTGAAATGTTACCGTTCATAGGAAGCAAATGGAACGAAAGCAGTATAAAAACACTCATAATAGCCGAAAGCCATTATGCTGACACAGAATGTTATACAGAAGCCCATTTCAATGACTGGTATTCAACTTCGTCCAAAGATTTTAAATTCAAAGGCAATTATTGGACGGATTATATCAATACTCGCATTGTAGTCAACATTGCCGAAAACACAAAAGAGTTTGGGTTCAGAAAACCACTTCTTTTATATTACAACATCATCAAAGAGGTCAGAAAACACCTGCCCCAAATACAGGACGAACAGCACGTTTTTCCTCATTTTGCCTTTTACAATTATTTTCAACGACCTGCATCCACACAGACAGCGAGCATCATCAACGAATTGACTCCGAAAGACAAAGATGTAGCGTATCAGACTATAAAGAGCCTGATACAAATCATTTCACCGGAAAAAATCATCTTTGCCAGCCGTTTATCTTATCATACATTTATGCACAGCAGACATAATGATAAAGACAATCTATTATTTGAAAAAATAAAGATTGAAAACATTCCGCATCCTGGAAGTGCCTGGTGGAACAAAAAATCTAAAAACTACGGAAAAGACGAAACTCTAAACAGATATCGGACAGGAAAAGAAAAATTCATTCAGATAATTAAAGAGTAGCATTACTTTTCAGTAAGCAACAACAAATACACTCAAATTATAACAGTGCCTTTCAACCATTTTTCAAAATAGCCTTAGGCAGAGAGTTATGTAATATAGTGGATGTCGTTGTGGCAACCGGTTTATTGCTAAGCCTTTTGAAGAAGAAATAGCACAAACCTTTCTGTCATTTTATGGAATTATCACGGTTGCTGCATCTTAATATGAAAGCAGGAAAATTTTATCGTGATGAAGAACAGGAAAATTACAGTCGAAGGAAGAGAAATATCAATTGCATCTGACAGGTTGGATGATTATATATCACTAACTGATATTGCTCGCCACAAGAATGAGGAGATTACAGGTTTAGTTATTTCACATTGGTTAAGTACTAGATTTACAGTTGAATTCATGGGATTGTGGGAGCAAATTCATAATTCCGATTTTAATGTTACTGAATTCAGTAACATTAAAAATGCATCAGGCAGTAACGGATTTGTTTTGTCTTCAAAGCAGTGGATTGAAAAAACCAAGGCAATAGGTATCGTATCAAAAACAGGAAGATATGGAGGAGGAACTTTTGCTCACAAAGATATAGCTTTTGAATTTGCATCGTGGATTTCTCCAAGTTTCAAATTGTATCTCATCAAAGAATTCCAACGGCTCAAAGAAGAAGAAAACAATCACCAGCAATTAGAATGGAATATACAAAGAACGATTTCTAAAATTAATTACCGGATACACACTGATGCTGTCAAAGAGAACCTTATACCTAAGGAAATTACACCGCAACAGGCAGGTTATATCTACGCTAATGAAGCTGATTTGCTGAATGTAGCCCTATTCGGTAAAACAGCTAAAGAATGGAGAGAGCAAACCCCCAATGCTAAAGGAAATATCAGGGATGAAGCCACAATAGAACAGTTAGTTGTAATGAGTAATTTGGAGAGTATAAATGCAATTTTTATACAGAAGAAATTATCGCAAAGCGAACGGCTGATTGAGTTGAATAAAGTGGCTATCACTCAGATGAAGTCACTGCTAGCCAATAACAGCTTAAAAAGATTGAAATAGACTGAAACTTTCACCGTCATCATATAATCCTTGTTCTGATAAAGTCAGTAAGACAATTTGTTTCTATTCCTCTTTAAAATTTTACTTTGGAGTTATGTATTTTCTCCGCAACCAATTGCTCCAGCTGATACTTTCCGTTTTTATGTTAGGTGTAGTCAGGCTGCCATTGCGAAAAGATTTGCCGAGTGCTCCCCACAATGGAAGATTGAGTATCCATCGTTTTTTACCGGTTTGCTTTTGCCACTCTTTCGCCATCTGCCCAAAGGAAAAAGATTCCAATCCTCCTATTTCGTAGGTTTTATTAGCGGGTTTTTCCAATGACAACTGATACAGCTCATCCGCAACAATTTCTATCTGTATGGGCTGCGACACGACTTTTTTCGGAAGTATTCCCAACGGAAACTTTAAGAAGGCAGAAAAAATCTGGTCGATAAATTCATGGAACTGGGTAGCTCTTAAAATCGTGTAAGGAATACCTGATCCTTTCACTGCATTTTCAGAAGCCAGTTTTTGTTGGTAATATGGAAAAGGTACTTTATCAATTCCTGTTATGGACATATAAATGAGATGAACATCCGTATTTCTTCCGATTGCATTCAAAAGATTCTGTGTAGCTTCTGTATCTTTCTTCAGGTCTGTAGCCAGATGGAAAATGATTTTTCAGCCTTGTACAGCTTCTTTTATACCTTTGTTTTCAAGTAAATCCATCACAACAATATTATCAGCTCCCGGCTTATTACTTCGGCTACCAATGACGTAAGAAATCTGTTTTTCTGTCAATAGTTGAGCAAGAATTTTACCTAAATTTCCGGTTCCTCCGGTGATTAAAATTTCCGACATGCCTTTATTCTTTTAAAAGGTGAATCAACGAATACTTTATAAAGTTGAGCAATATAAAGATGAAAACACTTAAACAGGTTTAAGATTTTTCCGGAAGTCCATTTTCAATACGAGCTCTAATTCATCAACACACTCTACATTCAGATCCTTTCAGGATGACAAAATCACAAGTTTTTTGCAAGGCATAAAGGATAAATCAACTCAACTTCCTTATTCTTAAAAAATGTAAAAACCAGAATTAAATTGTAATAAATATTGTTACAATTAAAAAATCCTGTTACATTTGTTTCTGAAATGAACAATACAAGATTTTCTACGGCTATACACATCCTCACACTTCTGGCAGCTCAGCCTGATGAGTGGTTGAGTTCGGAGTATATTGCCGGGAGCATCACGGTAAATCCTGTCATCGTTCGTAAAGAGCTGAGCATTTTGAATGATGCCGGTCTGGTCATTAGCAAGAAAGGAAAAGATGGTGGCGTGCAATTGGGAAAAGACAGTGATAAAATCTTGCTGTCAGAGATTTATCTCGCTGTAAAAAGCTCGGAAGTATTGGGCAGAAAAAATCAACACCCCAACCCTGCCTGTCCCATTGGCAACCAAATCAATGACAAACTTGAGATACTTTTTTCTGAGGTCGACCAGCAAGTAATTTCTTACCTGAGTAAAAAGACATTATCTGAATTCTTCGGTGAGTTCATCTAAATTTTTTTGACCTAAAATGTAATAAATATTATTACAGTTTAAAGCAAACAAGGAAACAATCATTATAAACAATCATAAATTTCAAAACAAATGAAAATTGCAATTACAGGAGCTACAGGACAATTAGGTCGTATCACAGTAGCTAAATTAAAAGAGAGAACTTCTGCTGAAAATCTGGTAGCATTGGTTCGCACACCAGAAAAAGCAGCTGACTTAGGCATTGAAGCGAGAGCTTTTGATTATACTCAACCTGAAACTCTGGCGGCATCATTGACAGGAATAGACACACTATTTTTAATCTCCGGAAATGAAATCGGTCAACGTGCTATCCAGCACAAAAATGTCATCGATGCAGCAAAAGTTGCGGGTGTCAAATGGATTGTCTACACCAGTCTTTTAAAGGCGGATTCTTCTTCATTGATTTTAGTTGCAGAGCACCTCGCTACAGAAAAAGATTTGAGAGAATCCGGAATCACATATACTATTCTGCGCAATGGATGGTACACTGAAAACTATGCACAATCTATTCCCGGTTCTATTCAGGCAGGCGGTTTTATCGGTAGTGCCGGAGAAGGCAAAATATCCTCTGCCAGCCGTGAAGATTTTGCCGAAGCAGCCGCAGTGGTATTGACAACTGAAGGTCATGCCAACAAAGTGTACGAACTCGCAGGAGACGAAGCTTATACATTGACTGAATTTGCAGCAGAAATAACTAGCCAGTCTGGTAAAAATGTTCCTTATATCAATCTATCTGAAGCAGATTTTACAGCTGCTTTAGTAGGTGTTGGACTACCTGAAGGATTTGCCTCAGTTTTATCCAACAGTGATATCGGTGCATCAAAAGGTGACCTTTTTGATGACGGAAAAACTTTATCTACATTGATTGGACGTCCTACGACATATTATTCAGAAACTATAAAGGCATTTCTTGCATAAATCTCATCTGACTTAAGAAAGTGTAACTTAAGACCATTATTATTTGTGGCGCAATCCATGAATAGTAATGGTCATTTTTATTCGTATCAGTTTGGCATTCATATTAAATTGCCACTAATACACGAATTGCCTTTTTAGCAAGACAAAGTTTTTTCTACTATCATTAGAATGTCTACCCAAGAAAGAAACAGGAACGTTTTTCCATTGATTAGTGAATTCGTGGCGTTCTCTTTTGTCGGACATTCCTTAAAAGTTAAATGTGAGTGCCGTGTATTAGTTCCTGCAACTATACTCAGCTTTTACTATTCTTCTTACACTTAATCAGATAAAAAGGATAGCTTTCAGTCACTTCTATTACTTCAAAAAGTTCTGCCTGCCCAAACTCCTCCTCTATCGTTTCCATGTCGTAGAAGAACATTTTTACACCACCAAACATCTCAAAACGGTCTTTTCCAATACGCACTCCCTGTCCATAAGTCTGAGCATCTTTGGTGATAGCCGTAAACACCATATATCCGTTTCCAGCCAGCTGGTGAAAACAGTCCCGGATGAGCTTTGCTCTTTCATCTCTATCCAGTAAATGAATCAGACCGTAGCAAAATATACCGTCATACTTTTTGTCATCGAAAGGCATGTCAGTGACTGAACCGTGATAAATTTTCATATCAGTCCCATAATGCTTTTTCGCTAAACCAATGGCTGTTTGAGATATCTCAATCCCCGTCACAGAGATTCCGTTATCTCTAAAAATCTGAGCATTCCGTCCATAGCCAATGCCCGGGATCAGCATATTTTTCACGCCTTTTTCTACGAAAAAATCCTTTGTCAATACAGCAGATTTTGCCGGTTCTGAGCCCCACATTTCCTGCTTGTCTTTAAATGCTTCCTCCCAGAATTCTGTCATATTTCCCGGTATTTCTGTCATCCATTTAATTGTAAAAGAAAATCTTTTGTCACAGGAGGTTTGTAGTAAACATCTCCAAAGATGATTTTAAACCTTACGCGCCAGTCTTTATTCATTTTCCACTCATAAGCTAGTTGCGCAAAACCGCTGAAAACAATCTTCATAGGACTCAGGCTGATGGGAGGCTGATCTGTCAGACCTATTGGAGGGGCTTCATTGTAAGGTTCACGAAATGTGCCGAAAACTCTGTCCCAAAACATAAAAGGTGACGCTCCGAAATTTACATTCTGATCTCTTTCATAAGCAGAGTGGTGTACCAGATGATACACGCCAATATCCCCAAACATCATACTGATCTTTTTTATCACCGGGTGTTTAGCAAAATCGTAGTGGATATACGAGTGATTAAACGATTCCAGCCACAATCTTAATGTAAACCAGATCGCCAGCTCAAAAATGAGCGGTTCCGTGTAAATCATTCCTGAAATGACTGTAAAAAATATCAGCCCGGGAATCGCCAGAAGTGTTTCCAAAAAGGGAATATTATTGGCAGGAGCAGCTATGGGGAATAAAAATTCCGGACAATGATGCGCTTTGTGTGCCGTCAGCCACAGAAAACGCGAACGGTGTGAAAGATAATGGACTATATATCCCGGAAGTGAAGCAATAAAAATCGACAGGATAATTGCCAGCCAGTATGATTTTATTCCGATAGAAAATGGAATCATCATTTCCAGCAAGCTTCTGAAACCTTCCATTCCGGTATGAATCAGATTTTTCATCCAGTCAGCACCTGAGCCTGACAGATAACTGACAACAGAAATGCATGTAAAAAGCAACAATGTAGCTGTTCCAATAAAAAATGTCATCAGATATGTGCTGAACAGCTGATTGAATTTATCTTCCCCCAACCGCTTTTTAGACAAATAATAACTCGATATGATGATTGCAGCTCTGGAGATGATAGCAACGGCTGCTACTACCAGCCAGACATAAGGCAGATAAGGACGAACCCACAAAGCATCATTCTGTCTGAGCTTGAAATATTTTTCAAACAATTCAGAAAAATTATGAATCGTCAGATTATCTGCACCCGGCAATACTCCGATGATCATTACAGTATGAAATGCAAACCCAATTCCTACTATCCATACAAAAGGAAAAATCCATTTTGTACTTGCCCAGAACTTATCTCCCTGATTGATTTCAAAATTCCAGATTCTTTTCAGAAAATCCATAGCCTCTACTTATACCGCACTATTAAATAAGTGCATAATATAATGCAAACTGAACAAATTAAAAAATAAATTAACTGTTTTTAGTTAACCAATTTCAATGACAAGGAAATAAACCCAAATTACTTTCTGACAATTCAGGGTCTGGATTTCCAGATTTTATCTGCAAACGGTAAATATTCAGGCAATGCGGCTGAACCATACCAGGGGTATATTTCCACATCAAGCAGACCGTTTTGAATAGCAGGATCTGTCCGAAGCAGTTCCTGCGCTTCCTCCATAGTTTTTACATTACCCAGAATAAATATTCCTCTGTATTGTTTATCATTTTTCCCTAACGGACCGGCAACAATCATTTTGCCTTCTTTCACCAATCTGTTGATGTTATCCATGTGGCCTCTGAAGCTTTTACCGATAATTTCGCTATCATTAGTTGTATTATCACCTGTTTTAAGAATCACCAGAAAATAACTTTTCATTCCATAATCATCAGCACCCAGCTTTTCAGCAAGCTGCGGATCATACTTTGGATTGCCATTATCCACTTCTGAATCATTCTCTGATGCTATAAGTCCACTCAACATGCAAACAGAAAGTATTGTCAAAAAGATTTTCATAAGGAATCGTTTTCAATTTATATTCACTTTCATCATTCTTCCATCTGTGTACTGACTGACCAGAAATTACCTGCAAAATCATAAAAAGAACCTCTCTTATCCGTATCGCCATCCTTTACCACAGGAGCTTCTATTGAAATACATCCGGCATCCAGTGCCCGCTTAAAGGTAATATCGACACCAGGCACATACACATGCAACATCATCTTATGTGCAGGATAGTTTTCTGTACTGTTACTTATCATGATAACAGTATCATCTATCATCAGCTCACCATGAAAAATACGGCCATCAGCGGCTTTATACATTCTCAGCTCTTTCGCAAAGAATACTTCTTTCAGCATCCTGATCAATCTTTCAGCATCATCCACTATCAGATAAGGTGACAATGAATTATAGTTTTCCGGTTTGTACGCTTTCATATTTACAGTTTACAGTAAAAAATAAATTTACACTCTGAACCAGCAATGTATACACTATACTTAACAATTTCATCCTATACTTTATCATCTTTACTCCATCAGCTCTCAAAACTCTTATGCCGCAGTATTTTTCTTAAAAAATATTGTTTTTTTTCAGTGAAAGTATTGCAAAAAAACAAAAACAGCATATATTTGCACCCGCAACGCTGTCGCATGGTGTAATTGGCAACACGTCTGATTTTGGTTCAGAAGAGTCTAGGTTCGAGACCTAGTGCGACAACAGAGAAAGCTCCGGAACTCCGGAGCTTTTTTCTTTAGGAACAGCATAACTTATCATGGACATTTTGTATCTTTTATTGGTCAAAATATTGGCACCATTTTAGCAAACCAAACACAAAATTGTAATCCATTATGAACATCGAAGAAATTGAAGGCATCGGCCAGGTATCCGGTGCAAAATTAGGCAATGCATCTATCAAAACAGTTGAAGGTCTTTTGAAAGCAGGTGCTACCAGAGCCGGAAGGAAAAAAATCGCAGAAGAATCAGGTATCAGCGAAGAGAAAATTTTGGATTGGGTGAATATGGCTGACCTATTCAGGATTAAAGGTGTGGCTACTCAGTTTGCTGAATTATTAAAAGCATCCGGAGTGGATACTATCAAAGAATTGAGAAACAGAAATGCAGAAAACCTCCACGCCAAGCTGACGGAAGTCAATGCAGAGAAAAAGCTCACCCGTGTAGTTCCATCCCTGAATCAGGTGACAGATTTCATCGAACAGGCCAAACAGCTGGAACCAGTTGTGACTTACTAAAAAATCTTTTAGAGATAGTAACCCCGGCAAATTGCCGGGGTTTTCTTTTTATTTCCTACTGTCTGACAGCCTTTATCCTCAACCGGTTAAAATCTTCCAGATCACCGTTAAAAATATTGACGTCCACATCTCCTTTAATTCCTCTGGCATACCCCTTTTCTGTAAATTGCCAGATATTCCAGTGTTTTTCAGGTTCCCGTACCCGGTGATTATAATTCGCAACCCATACAATGTACCCTTTGAACTGCTTCTCTAAATACTTTTCATAATAATGCTGACCGGAATAGATAATCGGTTTTACACCATAATGCTGCTCCACTATATCCAGCCAGTTTTGCAGTCCGATTTGCAGCCTGTCCATACTTTGCACCCTAGGCAAGGTCTCAATATCCAGAATGGGAGGCAAATCACCCGGTATCAGCGTTACAGACTGTATAAAATTTTCTGCCTGCTCTACAGATGGCTCATCCGGACGATAATAGTGATATGCTCCTCTTACCATCCGGCGATTTCTCAAAGCCGGCCAATTAGATGAGAATGTAACATCCTTACCATTCCAGCCCATCGTAGCCCGCAAAATCACAAAACTGACAGGAAAGTCATCATATATCTGACTGACCTGCTTCCAATCTACCTTTTCCTGATAGTGAGAAACATCTATCCCGAATACCTTATCTATATGGGCAGATAAGATCTCATAATTTCTTACATCATGACGAGTTATATCCCTGGCAACTTCTTCTGCCGGCCAATACCGGCTTTCATAAATAACCCGCAGAATTTCATTTCTGTAATTATAACCCAATCCGGTTACTGTAATTAATCCGAATATAATAAAGACCCGGATCCATCCTCCATGAGAACCGGATTTTTTCTTTACACCGGATTTTTTAGCAGGGTTCAGTATCTTTTTCATAGGATCATTCAGAACAAGCTACTCATTATCATTAAGCATACACCAAAACGATTGATTTTCTGTTCATGAATTCATCTCCAAAATTAAATTTACCTTCATGAAATCCCAAACAATAAAAGAATATTAAACATATTTTATACAAAAAATAAAAAAGGACCTCCTACTCATATGCTATAAATTAAGAATAATTCTTTAGCATATAAGACACGTGGTCCTATTTAACAAAATATTGCCTGGTGAACTTACTTAGCTTTCGCGTTGGAGCCGATTTCTCTTTCCGGCTCGTTCATTCGTCTGTATTTAGAAGGCGTCATTCCCGTTGCCTTTTTAAAATCAGATGATAACGCTTGCAAGCTATCGTACTTAAATTCTTCTGCTATTTCACTCAACGTATAGTTGGGATCCAGCAACATTTTTTTCATTTTTTCTGCGTCTAACATATTTTTACCCTCTTAAAATACCAAATGGCACAATAGTCATACCATTTAAATTGACCGTTGCAAAGTTTTGTATTTCAGATATTTACATAGAAAGTTAATACTTTGTACTTATCATATCTTTCATGCACTCCATTCCTCATATGAAAGAGTTATTACAAATGAATCAAAGAAAAAATACCCCCAAACCAAGTATGCATTACACAAAACATTTCCCCAAATTATTCTGTATAAATCAACTCTTAAGTGATATAATGCCAGCAATTCCTTTACAACATTAGGACAAATATAAAAACTGGAAACAATTAGAGCAACTTCACATTAAAAAAATATAGAATTCCAGTTATAAAAAAACTATTTATTCACATAATGTAGTATAAATCCATACCGATAGGTTAAATTTATCCGGAATATTATTCAATTGCAGAAATAAAATCTGCTGCAATTATCCTGGAATTGAGTTTGTAATATTCAATTCAAAACATTACCTTTGCAGCCTAATTAATTAATTTATTATGAACCATTACGAAGCGGTTTTTATTACAACGCCCGTACTCAATACAGATGAGTACACAAGAACCGTAAAGAAGTACACAGACTTCATTGAGAAAAACGGTGGCGAAGTAGTAAGTAAAGAAGATTGGGGTATCAAGCAGCTGGCTTATCCAATCCAAAAGAAAACTACGGGATTTTACACATTGGTAGAATTTAAAATTGATCCACAAGCGATTCGTCGTTTGGAAATTGAGTTCAAACGTGATGAGAACATCATGCGTTTCCTTACTGTAAGACTTGATAAGTATGCAGTAAAATATGCTCAACAAAGAAAAGACAAATTAGCTGGTAAATTCGAAAAAACAGAGGGTTAATATTATGGCTGCTGACAAATCAATCAAATTCCTGAATGCGCCAAAAATTGGCCAGAACAGAAAAAAATACTGTCGTTTTAAAAGAACAGGTATCCGTTATATCGACTATAAAGATCCTGAGTTCTTATTAAAATTCATCAACGAGCAAGGTAAGATCCTTCCACGTCGTATCACTGGTAACTCTCTGAAATTCCAGAGAAGAGTATCAACTGCTATCAAACGTGCTCGTCACATTGCTATTCTACCATACGTTGCAGACCTTTTAAAGTAAAAATCAATGGAAATCATATTATTACAAGACGTAGAGAATCTGGGTGTTAAGTATGACCTTGTAAAGGTAAAGCCTGGCTATGGTCGCAACTTTTTGATTCCAAAAGGTTTGGCTAAAATTGCTAACGCTTCTAACAAAAAACATTTAGAAGAAATCAAACGTCAGCAAGCAAACAAAATCGCTAAACAATTAGAAGAATTCAAAGCTCTTGCTGAAAAAGTAGCAGGTACTAAATTCTCAGTAGGTGCTAAAGCCGGTACTACAGGTAAACTGTTCGGTAGCGTGACAAACGTACAATTAGCAGATGCAATCAAAGCTCAATTGGGTGTTGAAGTAGAACGTAAGAAAATCACTATCGCTAACGAGGTGAAAGACTTGGGTACTTACAAAGCAGTTTTACATATCTACAAAGATATCGAAGCTGAATTCCAGTTCGAAGTTGTTGCTGAATAAGCTACATTCATCTGAAAAAATATTAACGAGGCTGTCTTTACGGATAGCCTCGTTTTATTTTATACAGCCTGGTAAATATTATTAACAAGTATTTTTCAATGGTTTGAATTTCAATTTTTAATTTTACATATATCATTAGAGCGGGACTGAATCGTTATTTAACTATGCAATTGAATTTCAAACGTTATATCCTTATTATCGGCATATCAGCCGGCTTCTCCTTTAGTTTAAGTGCACAGAACCCTGTAAAAGATAATATTCAGGCTCATATCCTAAGATACCAGTCTGATAGTATCCTTACAGAAGAATCGCTCCGGCAAATTCAGGATATCAGCTCCTGGGTAGAAAACAACCCTGAAATTCCGGCCGAATATGCGCTACTCTTAAATAAGTATCTTACTTTTTTATCACAGAGCTCTTATAAAAAGCATAATGCGGCAACTCATGAAGATATCATCAGCCAGGCTTTGAATATTCTGAAAGCAGCAAGTGATCCGAATACCAACATGGTCTCCTGGACTTACAGCTTATTGCCGGAATATTATGCTGCAGTAAAAACTTTAATACCAGCTGAAGTAGCTAAACGTGCCACACTGGACATGACTAAAGAAAGACCGCAGGAGCTGATTGGTCAGTATTCAAGATTGTTTTATGCGGATGATGCAGAAGATTTACAAAATGCGATCCTTTCGAGCCCACACCTGTTCAGCCAGTTCATGCATTACAATAACCTTGTAAAAGCTGAACTACAGAAGTCTGCCAATCCTGACATCAAAATTCTTTTTGATATCTATCAGAAATACAGATATAGTCAGCATCCATACTTCTTGTTGCCTTATATCTCAAAAAAGGAAATGACGATAGAAAAAGCAGAAGAGTATTCCAAGAATGAAGTTACGCTCATCAGCTATCTTTTACCTTTGGTCATCGACTCTACAAAACTGGCGGCAACATCAGTAGATCAAAGATGGGACGAGCTTAGCTCCAAATATGTCAAAAAGATCAAACAATATAAATATCGTCAGCTTTCTACGTGGGAAATGGAATCCTTTGACCAGATACCCACTGAAACACTAGCCAAAATCCTGTTTGTCACCAACAGCATGCTGAACCCTCAGGATCTGACAGCATTCATCAGATGGATAAAATTCAAAAACAAAGACATTGAGCTACCTGTCTCCTACCTGGACAAAATATCATTGAAAGATATTTATCAATTGAATGAAAGAATTGTTCACGACCAGCTGGATACTGTATGGGCGTCTCTGTGGGGTAAACAAGCTTACGATGCATATCTTTTGAAACGTAAAAAAGATGCCAATCCGATAGAGCTGAATCAGATTGAAAAAAATCTAAAAGGTGAATTTGCAGCGGTCCGCCCTACTCTGCACCAGATTCCTGTCACTCCGAAACCAATCGTTCCGGAATTTGTCATCAAGAAATATTTCTTCAATCTTCCTGAAAATGAAAAGATTCTGATTAAATGGAAGAATGACCCGGTGACTGCAATGGAAAATATTACGACATGGATAGATGCCCCATATTCCAAAGAGTTATTAATGTACATCTCAGAAGTTCATCCTTTGGAAATTGTCAAAAATCTTGATAAAATCAAGCTCAAAAAGCAAGGAATTGAGGCTTTGAAAAATTTAGGCAAGGTAGCACCCCTGAGTACTAAAAATTACATCATCCAACCAACACATCCATGGAATCATCTTTTCAAAAGCAGCCAGGATAGTGTTATCAGGCTTTTATACAAAATCAATGAAGTTGCAGGAATCAACTCACGTGCTTATTTGTTGATCGACGATATTTATCATCAAAAGATTACGATTGCTGAAGCCGACAGCTTGTGTAAAGACAGCCAGCGATTGACAAAAAGAATGATAGAGCTGCTTGCCAAACCGGATGTAATGGGAAAATACTCTATCGAGCAGGAAATATCTGCCCGCTCATTGAAATTTGTCAGACATCTTAATATCTCTGAGAATACCGATAACTACTTTGCCGGCAAGCTGCAGGAGCTGACTTCTGAAGAGATCTACACTTTCATGACTTACGGAGAAGATGAAATCATCCAGAGAGGCTTTTATAAAATGCTGAGACTTCTGATCAGTAAAACTCCTCAGGGAAATATCTATCCATTGATGCAAAGCTTAGGCTTCAATAATTATAAAAAATTCCTGAGAAAGTGTGCCTATTATGATTTACTGGATACTGTATTCAAATCTTTCACCAACAGCCAGAAAAACCAGATCATCAATAAATTACTGGCTAATATTGAAAACAGCACAGAAGATGACGCTATACAGGTAGCCGACATTATCATCAGCTTAAACAGTCCTGAGATCACAGAATTATTGCACCAACAGCTCAAAAAAGAATATGAAAGGGCTGAGGCCAATAAAATTGATAAAGGAGTAGCGATATACGGTATTTTGAGCTCATTGATTTCCAGAAAAATAGATGGCGGGTGGGCAAAATATGTAGCTGAAAAGTATGAATTACCTGGATTGGATCTTTTACCGGCATATTCGCTTTTCAACCAGCAGATGGTCAATGTGCAGCAATATTATTTCTATAATGACGAAGATGGTGTAGGTTCCTACAATAATTTTATCAAGTCTTATGAAAGAAGTCCTTTGGAATGGACGATTAAGGACCTGGGTAGTTTTGTAATGATTCAATCCAAAACAGGTAGAAAGATAGAACTTTATGCCAATAAAGCCCGTGACGGTGAAACCGGAATAACTGCCATGCTGGATTATATGAAGAAAAATTCACTGGAGCCTCAGGTGGTAGTACACAGAGGTTTGAGTACGCATACTTTGAAAACATTTACTCGTATTCCATCTTCTGCAAAACTGATCCTGGATGGATCCTGTGGAGGATATCACGTACAGCAGATTGCGATCGACAGAGCTCCCGGAGCTCAGATTCTTTGTAACAGAAATGTTGGAACAATGCATATCAACGATCCGCTTTTCAAACAGATCAATGATGAGATCAGGGCAGGGAAAGATATCATCTGGTCAGACTTCTGGTCCAAAATGGATCAACGTGTAGGGACTAACCCATATTTTAAAGATTATATACCGCCTCATAAAAATGCGGCAGCTATTTTGATAAAAGCTTTATATGACATTTTGGAAATCAACTAAAATATCCTTTTTACTAGTATTATTAGCTGGTGCTGTACATGAAAGCATAGCTCAGCCGGACCGGTTTAATATACAAAGACTGGCATTTCAGGAAAAAATAGATAATAAACAAAAACAAATAGATGTTTTTGATGGTCAATACGACAATAAGGTCTTATTCAGAGATCCTATTCTGACACAAAAGGCGACCAATGCTTATATACATCTGGTGGATAGCCTTCAGATACTTATCGAAGAAAAAAATGTAGACGGTGCTGTCACTTATGAAAACACTGTCCAGCTTTTTGCCATTATCAGTCGTATCAATCCCAATAATTATCATCTTGCTGAATATTATGAACGCCTGCTGGAAAACCTATCCAGTATTTTCAGACATAAAGATGATCAGCAGCTGATCAATTATTTGTCCAGAGACATCCAATCTTCCATCAGCAATATTCTGTTTTACAAAAATCATCCTGACGCAGAAACTTTTCTTCTGAAAGCGGCTCATATTTATCCGAATGAGGTTTTAAAGGAGCTTAACGTCTTTGCGAAAGAGCCATATGCATTGAAAGTCGTGGAAGAAGTAGCCAAAATTTCTCCGCAAACAATAAAAAAATACTTCAACAGCAAAAACCTCGTCAATACATTTGTTCTTCAAAGCCAGGATTCCGTTACGAATCTGATTGCTGACCTTTTCAATAAGTATGGCAATGAATCCAAGGTCTATTATTTCGTAGATATGATTCATCACGGAGAAGCTACACCTGATTTGCTGCACAGCGTTTCACAATATCCGCAGACTTATCTAAGTGCTTTAATCAGGCTCAAACAAAAAGACTATCCTATCGGGGAATATGACATCGAAAACGAGCTTAGTATAAAAGCATTGGAAGAGGTGAGAAAGGTCAATGATTTACACGATCTGACAGATTCTTCCAAAAGATTTGCCGCAGTGAGAAATATGGGAGCTTCAGAGCTGTATACTTTAATCGTTTATAGTCCTGAGGAAATTTTCACTTCCACTTTCAACGGTTTTTTTGAAAGGTTATTGAAGCACATTCACAATGAAGGGATGAACGGGTATTATTTACTGGAACAGGCAAATTTCAATAAATTCAGAACTTTCATAAAACTTTGTGCGGGTTATAATGCTCTGGAAAAATTCCTGAGTACAATGCCGGAAGCACAGGCAATAGCATTGCTCAAAAGATTTGTTTCTGAATTAAACGCTGATGACGGCAATATTTCAGAAGCTGTCAATGTAGCAGATACTTTCGGCAGTCTGGACAATCTGAAATACCTGAAAATTTTTGAAGCATATCTGAAAGACGAATTTTACAAACCTGAAATCAATAAGGACACGAAAGCTTTATACGGTTTACTGCTGAAGTTGCTGTATCAAAAAATGGGCACTGCTCCGGACGAGCAACTGACACTGGAACTCAACAGCTTCCCTTTACCACCGGTAGAGCAAATTGCCATCGGTGAACTGACAAATCAGGAAGGTTCTACTCAAATGCACTTTTTCTTTGATGATGAAGATGGCTTGACCTCATACAGTACATTTATTGCAGCATTCAAATCTGCAGGATTTTCAGTACAGGAAAAAGAACATTTTGTCATCATCAAAAATACAGGTAAGCAGCCGACCACCATTTATGCCAATAAACCTCTTTCTGAAAGAGAAGGTCAGACCGAGCTGGTACAGATGGTACAGGAAGGAATTATTCAACCGAGTGTAATTGTACACAGAGGCCACAGCTATTATGCGATGAATACGATTACTCAGATCCCACCCTATGCTAAAGTAGTTTTTCTTGGTTCATGCGGAGGCTATCACAATATTACAGAAGTGATCCGGAGAGCTCCTCAGGCACACATCATTGCTTCCAAACAAATAGGCACTTATGTGGTCAACAATACTCTACTTGTGGAAATGAGTAAAATGCTCAAGGATCAGGATCAGCTCTCCTGGACACCGCTATGGAAAACACTGGATAGCAAGCTGAAAGGTTCCGGCAAAGGCTATGAAAGATTTCTGGATTATGTACCTCCGCACAGAAATATGGGAGCTATTTTCATCCAGGCTTACAACAGAATTGCCCAGGAAGATGTAGGAAACTAATCTACAAATATTAAATTCAAGATAATGGATAGTTTACTTTGTGAAAAATGTCACTCCTTGATGGACATCACTGATATGCAAATCATTGAAGGTAAATGCTATAAATGTGATAATTATCTAAAAGTTGCAGTAATATGTTAACAACTACTCATTCAGGAGCAACTACAGCAGGTCCAGAATTTTTCACATCAGAACAGATTGAGCTTGCCAAAGCAAAAGGAGTTAAAATAGAAAAGTCTTATAGTTATACTATGAACAGTGAATATATGGCAAATGTATGTCCTCATTGCAACTCTTTTGTAGGTCAATTCTATTTATTTAGCCAATTTCGTTCGCTAGCCGACCAAGGTCATTATAAATCTGAATTTATTAAAGCAGGATTTCATTGTAATGATTGTGAAATTGAATTTTAATATTCTCATTTTATTTAAAAATATTTTCCGTAAATGAACGAAAAAGTGCTGTCACTCACTCAGAATTTCCCTGTCCCTGTACGTATAGTCATAGAGGCAAGGAAATCTGCACGCATAGCACTTCGCAACAAACAAATCATTCTGCGTATTCCAAAAGGAATGAATATACAGCAGAAAAATAAAGTCGCTCAGGAATTACTGGAATGGGCCAATAAAACCATTCAGGAAAAAAATCTTTACAGTCCTGCTGACCCTGAAGTATTCAATCCGGGAACAAGTATCTCTGTGATGGGACAAAATTATACGATTGCACATCATTTCGTACCCGGCAACAGAGGCTCTGTCCACATCAGCAAGACTCAGGAAAAAATCACAATATCTCTGCCTATTCATATTTCCCATAAAGAAGACACCAAAAAGGAATGGATTCAGCAGTTGCTCATCAAAGGATTCAACCAATATTTCCTTCCGGAAATCACAAGACGCGTACAGGAGCTGAACAGGCTGTATTTCAACGCAGAATTGGGTAAGATTACTTTGAGATATACTACCAGCAGATGGGGCAGCTGTTCGAGTGAGGGAAGTATCAGCTTGTCCACCAAGCTGCTGCTCGTACCTCCTGTTGTCTGCGATTATGTCATCATTCACGAACTGGCACACAGATTTGAAATGAATCATTCCGACAGATTCTGGATACTGGTAGAAAAAGCGATGCCCGATTACAGAGTTCATCTCCACTGGCTGAAAACAGAGGGTTCTAAGCTGGAATTTTAAAAGGTGTCGTTATCAAATGATTTTTCCATAATATGCAACCAAGCTTAAATATACTCATAATACAAAATTGCAATATTTCCGTTACTACTATGCCTTTTGAAAAATAAATAGACTAAACCTTTTTGTCATTTTTATGGAATCATCACGGTTGCTGCATCTTATTGTCAGAACTATGATTTCAATGATTAAATGATAGCTATGATAAAACAAGAGTATAAATATTCAGAATTAACCTCGAAGATTATAGGTTGTGCTATAGAAGTACACAAACAATTAGGAAATGGATTTACTCATTGATTTTATTTTGTTTTCAAAGGTATTCGTGATTGCTTCGCAGTTCAGGAAGTCATTTATCAACGTGCGCTGGAAATCGAGATGAACCGCAACAGTATATCTTTTGAAAGAGAGTTTGTGATGCCTGTTTTTTATAAAGGGTTTCAGATTGGTACTCGTCGGGTAGATTTTCTGGTAGAGAAATGTATTTCGGTAGAGCTGAAAGCTCTTATATCAATGGAAGATGTACATTTTGCACAGGCAATCAATTATTTGGAAGCTTATAATCTTGAAATAGGATTATTGGTCAATTTCGGAGAGCGAAGTTTAAGTTTCAAACGCCTTACAAACAAGAAATTTAAGTCAGAATAATCAAAAGAATCAAACAAATCATCGTTCAGACAATGTGGCGATGGCTATCTCTCAGATGAAGTCACTACTCGCCAATAACAACTTAAAAAGATTGAAATAAATTGATAACTGAAAGATCAAAACTGGAGTTAGTGAAAGATGTCGTTATCACACGATTTTTTCCATAAAACCTTTCTTATACATTCTTCCGATGGGCAATACTTCTTCATTGGTCAGAAAGAGCTTATTACCTGATATTTTTTGAATGCACTTTGTATTGACAATATAAGACTTATGTATCTGGCAGAAAGATTCATTCAATTTTTCTATCCACTGACGGAGCGAATCGTTACACAAAAATGCTTTCTGTGCCGTAAAAATTTCAGTATAATCCGAATCTGATTTGATGTAAATGATATCTGCGCTATTGATTTTTATCAGCTCATGACCACTTTTGATGATAACACTATCTTCTGTATGTTCTTTCGAAAGTGTTTCAGGATTTTTATGCATCGCAAACTTAGCTACAGCCTGTGTAAAGCGCTGATATGAAAACGGTTTCAACAAATAATCTACCACATTATACTGATAGCTTTCCAATGCATAATCAGAATAGGCGGTAGTCAGAATCACTTTATAATAAAACTGTTCTGATTTCAGAAAATCCATTCCTGAAACAAATGGCAAATGGATATCCAGAAAAATCAAATCTATCTGCTCTCCTTTTAAATATTTCCCGGCACTGATGGTATCAGAGAAAGTCATTTTCAGGACTAAATTCTCCGTATCAGCAATATATTTTTGCAAAATTCTCTGTGCAGGAGGCTGGTCTTCTATTATGATACATTTAATCATAATCCATTGTTTTCAATTGTAATATTAAAGTAACTTCATAAAATCTGCCGTCATCTCTGATTTCCAGCTGATGAGTTCCCGGATATAATAAATTCAGACGTTTCCTCACATTTTCCAGCCCGATTCCTTTCGCTGTATCTTTATCTTTTGAAGCTGGCAGATAATTGTTTTTACATACGAACGTCAATAATCCTCCCGGACTCATCCTGACATCAATATTGATTTTAATTGCATCTGACTGACTGTGCGAGCTGTGCTTAAATGCATTTTCAATAAAAACCATCAGAATCAAGGGCGCAATATAATATTCGGTCTTATCTATGTCTGCACGAAATTGGACCTTTCCCCTATGCTCAATCTGCAATTCATATAATGATGTAAAGCTTCTCAGCTGCTCTATTTCCTTGGATAGCAATACTTCATCCTGAGAACAATCGTATAACAGATGCCTTAAAACTGATGACAACTCTAAAATAATAGATGGCGTTTTGGGAGAATTGACCAATGCATAGGAATAAAGATTATTCAGATTATTGAACAAAAAATGAGGGTTAATCTGTGATTTCAGAAATTGTAATTCATTTTCCTTGACCAATGCTTTCAATGCATCTATCTCACTTTGTTTTTTATTAAAATCCCATGCAAACTTAAACGCCAGCATAATCAGTATGATAGGCAATGTCTCTATCAGTGTAAAAGCTATTCCCGGAAAATATTTACCTCTCGTATCAGGAAAATATATCTGCTCCAGTACTGTTTCATCTATTAAAATAGCTATTACAACCGTTAGGACAACAAATACAAAAAACCAGAATGGTCGTTTCCTGTAGTAAAATCCCGGAAGCAAAACATAGTTGATGATCAGTCCGGCAAACATGTAGTTGGCAAAAAATGCAAATTTATAAGGTAACAGTATACTTTCCAGTGACATACTTTCAAAGCCATCCTGTCCGTGGGAAAAGAACACAAACAAAACAATCAGAAGTACTCCCTGATAGAGTATTTCTTTATAATGCAGCTCCGAAAACTTTTTTATTTTCTCCATTACACTGTCGCTTCGCCAGACTTTGCTTTTCATCACCTGCAAAATTACTGATAGCTCAGCTTCTGCTTTTGTCGTTTGCAGGACTAAATCTGCTGTTCACGGATTACTTTTTTTTATTTGCCAAAATTATCAAAAATTTACTATTTATATTTAGTCTAAATAAATGAGCTATATCTGTAAGCCGGTTTTTAGTATTCTGTTTCTACTGATTCATTTTGTCACCATTCATGCACAAACAAATTGCACAATAAAAGGGGTTGTTTCAGACGAACAAAATCAACCGGTAATAGGCGCTTCGGTGGTGATTACTGAAAAAACTATCGGAACTCATACGGATATCAATGGTCAATACATCATCGAAAAAATCCCGGCCGGTAAATACATCGTAAGAATTTCCTCCATCGGGTATGCCTCCAAAACAGAGGAAGTTATATTAAAAGACGGTCAACAAACAGAATTAAATTTCATCCTGTCTGAGGATGTGCTCACTGTCAATGAGGTGGCAATAGTTGGAAAAAGCAAAACAACCAGAATCAAAGAAAGCAGCTTTGCTGTTAACTCAATCTCTACACAGAGTTTTGAAAACCGAAATACGGATGTCAATCAGATACTGAATCAATCTTCCGGGGTACGCATCAAAGAATCAGGCGGACTTGGTTCTAATTATGATTTTTCACTGAATGGACTTACCGGTAAGCAAATCAGAATCTTTGTAGATGATATTCCGGTTGATCAATTGGGCAGCTCGTACAATCTGAATAATCTCCCGGTGAATCTTGTCGAACGGATAGATGTTTTCAAGGGAGTTGTTCCGATTCATTTGGGTGCAGATGCATTGGGCGGAGCAGTCAATATTGTGACCAATAAAAGCACAAATTCATTTCTGGATGCCTCCTATAGCTTCGGCTCATTCAATACGCACAGAGCTGCGTTGAATGGTCGTCACAGATTCAAAAAGAGCGGATTTACACTCAATGCTTCCGGATTTTACAACTATAGTGACAATAATTATAAGATGAAAGACATGGAAGTCTTCATCAATAATCAGGAACAGACAATAGATGTCAAGCGATTTCATGACCAGTATCAATCCGCAATGGGTTCATTTGGAATGGGTTTCACCAAAACGAAATGGGCAGACGAGTTGATGATTAAAGGAAGCTTTGCCAAAATCGACCAACAGTTACAAACAGGATATGGTGTGTATCCGGCTGTAGGCGAAGCCAGAGAAGAAGAGAAAAACGCAACTGCCAGCTTCAGCTATACCAAATCAAAAATTTTAAACGAAAAATTAGACCTCACTGCCTACTTTCTTTACAGCAGAATCAATAGTCTTTCTATCGATACATCTTCCAACAGATACGACTGGACAGGCAATATCAAAAGAACAGATTTATCTACCAGTTTTGGTGAATTATCTCCTGAAAAATTAGTTTTTGAATTCAATCAGGCTCAATATTTAGGTAGATTTCAAACGACTTACCGGATAAAAGAATCTCATCAATTAGGATTCAACTATCTCTTTTCTAAGGTAAAACGTCAAGGCAAAAATATCCTGAATACCAAGAACAACGAGCCGTTCAGTTCACCCAATACTATTCAGAAATCTGTTTTAGGATTGGCTTATGAATCTCATTTTTTTGATAAAAGATTAGAAAATGTCATTTCCGTCAAGCATTACAATTTCAATATTCTTGCCCGAAGAGTCAGAGCATTTGTCCAGAACCAATTTCAAATAGATGATATCCGCACTATCCAAAACAATATTGGTTATGCGATTTCGAGCCGTTATTTTTTAAAGCAAAATTGGTTTGTAAAAGCCTCTTTTGAGAAAGGCTACAGAATTCCGGAAGCAATTGAAATGTTTGGTGATGGATTTGGAATAATAGCAAACCCGGAATTAAAAGTAGAATCCAGCTACAATTTCAATGTGGGCATGTCTCATACGCTCAATAAGTCAAAAGTTGTTTTCAAAAACGAGCTGAATCTCTTTTACCGCATGGTAGATAATTTTATCCGCATCCAGCAATCCGGACATTTTCTGTCTTATGCGAATCTGACCAACGTTTTGACCAGAGGTGCAGAATGGGATTTTCTTATAAAAATCAAAGAATTAGATATCAATGGGAATTTCACCTGGCAAAGTGTACTGAACAATCAGAAATACTTCACCGGCACTACCACTCCGAGCAGCGTGTACAGAGATCAGATGCCTAACACACCATATCTTTTCGGGAATCTCAATGTCAGCTACCGATTTACCGAAGTACTCAAAAAGATGGATTTCTCGGTTTTCTATTCATTTAACTATGTTCACAAATATTATTTAGTTTATCCGAGCACTTCCAGATTGACGACAAAAAATATCATCCCTACCCAATTAATCAGTAATCTGGGAATCACTTTTTCCTCTAAAGATGGTAGGTATAACGTGAGTGGAGAAGTCAGAAATCTCTTTGATGCCAAAGCTTATGATAATTTCAGACTACAGAAACCCGGCAGGGCATTCAGTCTGAAACTCAGATATTTCCTCAAATAAATCCAACAATAATTATTTCAATTTCAAAATCAAATTCATGAAAAAACCAGTTTTCAAATTAGGACTTGCCTTTACTTTATTGCTCAGTATTGCTGCGTGCAAAAAGGACGACGAGACTAAACCCGTAGAGACAGACGACTCTTACAAATATTTACTTGCATTGAGCATGCCGACGATTGATTCTTATCCTTTTCATTTATTGAAAGAGGTAGAAAGCGGAACTGCCAACATCAGCGAATCTCAGGAAATCCCGGATATTCCGGACAATGTACCTGTAGCAGGAAAAGACGGTTATGTGTATCTGAACTCACCAGAAAAACTGACTAAATATGAAGTAGGTACAGATGGAATTTTAAAATCTTTAGGTTCTGTACCCAATACTGGTATGAGCGGCGGTCCGGTTTCTACATTCATCGGCGACAATAGATTACTTGTATCTACAGGTCCAAGACAAGCAGCTGTCAGCACTTTTAACTATCAAATAATCAATACAGAAAGTATGTCGGTAGCATCGAGCGGTACGATTACGCTGCCAATCACTGAAGGTTCTTTGGCGATTCCAAGTTTGTATATTCACAGAGGTGATAAAATCTTTGTACCATACTTGCATACCAACGCTGATTACGAATCATACAACAATGCTCCGGTTGCTATCTTCAATGCTACAACGATGGCTTATGAAAAAACTATCTATACTGACAAAGCTGCAGGACTAGGCTACAGTGTAGTTTCCTCTCATGCTATTGCAGAAAATGGCGATTTATACATCATCGCATGTAATTCAAACTATTGGGCAGTGAATGAAAGTATTCCTTCCGGTATCGTAAGAATCAAATCAGGTCAGACAGAATTTGATGATTATTTCTTCAATATCAGTGAGAAAGTAGGTGGCAGCCATACAGGTGGTATGATCTACGCAGGAAACAATAAAGCTGTTGTTCAGGTTTTCAGAAGTGATTTAATCACATCTTTCAGAGATTATCAAAACAGTTTTGTGATAGAATATTATGTAGTCGATTTATCTACTAAATCTGTACAAAAATTAAATATTCCGTTGACTAAATACCCTAGAAAAACTTTGGGTTTACTTGCAAACGGTAAAGTTGCTATCGCCGGAAATACTGAAAGCGAAGGCAATAATATCTACATCTACGACCCTGCAACAAACGTAGTGACTAAAGGTCTTTCTTATATCGGCACGGAGACAATTTCTACTTTCCTGCCATTCAAATAAGGAAAAAACATTCCACATCATATACATATAAATCACCAGCCATCTATTCGTAGTTGGCTGGACTTATTTTAAAGCGTACAGGCTTGAAATCCCTTTTCAAAAAATTTATCTTAAAAATACACCTCTGGTTAGGACTGCTATCAGGAATTGTTCTGTTTATAGTAGCTGTCACAGGCTGTATTTATGTATTCAGTGAAGAGATAAAATCTTTCGTCTATCAGGACAGAAGAGAAATTTCCGTCCCAGAAAATACGCAGAGATTACCTGTTAGCACGCTTTTGAAAACAGCTGAAGCAGCCATCCATCATCAATATCCTTGTCAGTCGCTACTGATATCTTCTGCAGAAAACCACACTTCGTCATTTACTTTCCGTGTGATGAACGATAAAAATTTCGGATATCATCGCTATATCGAATTTCACAAAACAGTATATATCAATCCTTACTCCGGGGAAGTCGTCAAAGTAGAAAACAGCAAATGGGAGTTTTTCAATGTTGTATTCTGGCTGCACACGACCTTACTGATGGGGCACAACGACATCAGTCATCATATCATCGTATGGACGATGTGGATTTTTGTTATCTCATTCATTTCAGGACTGATTTTGTGGTGGCCTAAAAAGAAGCAATTCAGACAAAGCTTTTCATTCGTATGGAAGAAAAGCACCAGATGGAGAAGAAAAAATTATGACCTGCACAAAATTTTAGGGTTTTATACCGCACCTATTGCATTGATACTCATACTCACGGGTCTGCTTTGGGCATCTCCGGAATTCAACAAGGCAGTCAAATGGATAGCCAACGGCGGAAAAACTATCTCCGAGCCTGATTTTCCTAAACTTCCAGAAACTCCTGTATCTGATGCGCCTTTGGACAGTGTATTGAACCAAACTAAAAGATTATCTCCTGATTACAAATGGATTTTCATCCGGATTCCTCCTGTCACTGAAAGACCTTTTACCGTCAGAGCACACGCTAACGACAAATTAAACTATACACGGATTGCATATTATTTTGATCAGCAATCAGCTCAACTCATGTCTACTGAGACATTCTCTGAAAAAAATACCGGAGATAAAATTCAGGCACTCAACTACGATATCCATGTCGGTTCTATCGGTGGATACCCTACTAAAATTCTGGCATTTATAGCATGTCTGGTGATTGCCTCACTGCCTGTAACTGGCTTTTTGTTGTGGTGGGGAAGAAAGAATAAATCGCTTAAACGCAAAATATCACCTTTAAAGCAGGTTGCATTTTAATAGATATTTACAAAAGTTTCCAAACAGAAGACGGCACATAATGTCAATAGTCTTATTCGATTTATCCTGATGGCAAAATCTATCATCATTGGAATGCTATTCTGTATTATTGGAATTTTCATTCAGTTTAAAGTCATTAAAGTCAACTTCTATTTTTTCAAATCTATTGTCGTTAAGCAATAAATTATTGATTTGGAGAATGCAAGATTGATTGTCATCAGCCATTAAGAATGCCAAGTCCCAAATGTCTTTGGATAAAGTAAATTGTCCAAGGTCTGAGTTTATTTTGTATAGAAATTCGTCATTCATCCATAAGTCTTCCAGTCCTGCAAGTTTAGGATTGATTTCCTTCATGGCATCAAATAAGTCAGTCCCGAAGGCTTCGTTTTCAACACCGTAAACAAATTCTATTAGCAAACTGTCAGAACCATATTCTGGTCGGTAACGATATTTATATTTTGTTGGTTTCTTCATTGTCTGCGATATCTATTGTAAAGTCGGCTACTGGTAGCATAAAAATAGCTATCTTAATCAGTCAACTGTGAATCTCCAATGATAAATATTGAGAGCCGTTTTATCAATAATTGGGTTTTGATTGGCTGCTATAAGAAGTTGGCTATTTCGAAGTATTATCTATCAAACTATCACTAATGTTTATTCGGAGCTGAAAAGTTTCTGTCTCCACGAATGCCCTGCTTTTAGAAATATATTGTTGTAAGTAGCATTTATTTCCCTCTGCAAGTTGGACACCAATGACCTAGTCTAATGTTGCCAATCAAAGCATTCCACCTATGTCCTTCTTTACATTCCCACTCATATTTTGTTCTTGAGTTGATATATTCTTTGCTCAAACATTTGCCAGCATGTTGAGTTGCTAATTCTTGCATTTTACTTATAAAACTTTGTTTTATTTCAACCTCTCGACACTGTGGACACCAACTATTAGCGTTTACAACATTACTCAAAGCAATCGACCATCTATGCCCTTTAGAACATTCCCAATCTAATTTATATTTTGCTTTCTTGTATTTAGTTGACAAACATTTCCCTCCTTTTGATTCTGCAATTTTATGAATATCATCTAATGTGTATTTTATGTTTCCTGCGCATTCTGGACACCATCTACCAGAAAATATCATATTGGGTTTAGTTTTCCACCTATGACCATTTTTGCATTGAAATTCCAGTTTGTGAGAAGTTCCAAGATAATTGTTAGATAAAAGCTTTCCAGCTTTATTTTCAACAAACGTTTTGAGACGATTATAAAACTCTGCCGTGTGGTTAGTTAAGTAGACAATATTAAGATTTATATTACTTGCTTTTTGACAATCAGGAACAATACCAAATGAATCCAACTGATTTAAAATATGTCTTTTAACCTCATCCAATGGTATTAATGCAGGAATTTCAGGCACTATTATAAGCTTAACCTTATTGTCAATACATTTCTGAAACTTTTCTCTATCGCGTAACAGTTGGTTTTCAAAATCTCCTTCATTAGGTTGAAATCGTTTCTGTCTTTTATAATGTTGCATCCCCTGATGTTCGAATGCGATATTTAATTCTTTATTATAACCGTCTAATTCTAAAAATGAGCCTTTCTCTGTTTTTAAAAATTCAGGATAAGCTTTATCAAACGGCATATCAAAATAAGTTTCAAAAAATGTTCTTACTATTCGTTCTCCAATACCTTGCGTACAAGTAGGACACCATTGACCTCTTGAAACAGCATTCGGAGACATCGTCCATTGGTGGTCGAATTTACATTGCCATTTCAATTTGAATTTATTGTTTTGAACCTCCTTGCTAATTAGTTTACCACCACGTTCATGTGCTATGACATTCAGAGTTTCAAAGGTATTTTTAGCTCTTTGTGCGCAATAAGGACACCATCCATTACTATTTTTTATTATTCTGGCTGTGGTTTTCCATTGATGACCTTCTGCACATTCCCAAAGTAGGTGAGACCTACTGTTAACATATTCAGTAGATAGTAGTTTTCCTCCTCTGTCTTCAGCTAATTTCCGAAGGGTGTCTAAAGAAATTGGCGCTTTTTCAGCACAGTAAGGACACCATTGACCAGCTTTAACTTTTTGAGGTCTATTTTCCCATTGATGCCCTTCTGAGCATTCCCAAAGAAGAGATGTTCGTGCATTAATATATTTTTCAGATAAACATTTTCCGTTACGTCCCTTTGCTATAATTTGCATTTCTTCTATTGAGAGAGTCATTGAACCACCACAAACAGGACACCACCTACCTGCATTTTTTACACTGTCAGGAGTTGCAAACCAAGTATGTCCATCACTACATTTCCACTCTAGTTTGCTATTCTTATTTGCATATTCATTTGATAAACATTCTCCACCTTTTTTTGTGGCAATCTCTTTCATCAATTCTAAAATAAGTTTTCTCGACATGCAGAGTCTCTCTTAATATTGCTTACAACACCCAAATATACACTATCCTTATTCGCATATACAATCATACATGGGTGTACACACGTTACTTTTTAGTATTTTAAAATATAAAAAATACTGCAAATAATTAAGAAAGTTTTTGTCTGGCACTGCGTATGCAGCGGTAATGATAGAGCCGGTATCCTTTTATTTTCCGGTGGCTGAGCGCAGTCGAAGCCCGGAAATAAAAGATACAAGGTGATAGCATGGCCTGCAAGGACCGCCCAATAAAATCTACAGAAATTGTTACCCGATTAGCTCAACCAAGCCATCAGCTTCTTGATAATCCCCATATTGTTTTTATACGGCGGATATTTGATAGCCATATCTGATAGAGTGGATTTTTTCAGTACACTTTTGTAATGGGAGAAAGTTTCGAAAGAAGATTTGCCATGGTATGCTCCCAATCCACTCTCTCCTACTCCACCAAACGGCAAATGTCCCTGACCTACGTGCATCACGGACTCATTGATACATCCGCCTCCAAATGGCAGCTCGTCCATGATTTTTCTCTGAACATTGGAGTTTTCAGAATAGATGTACAATGCCAATGGTTTTTCGAACTGCTTCACATAAGCTATTGCATCTTCCAGCGTATCATATTCTATCACAGGCAATACGGGACCGAAAATCTCTTCCTGCATCACTCTGTCATTCAGGCTCACTCCTTCCAGTAAAGTAGGCGCAATATATTTATCACTTCTGTCTGTCTGACCTCCGACAATTACTTTAGAGGAGTCTATCATCCTCGAAACTCTGTCAAAGTGTCTTTCAGATATAATTCTACCAAAATCAGAGCTTTTCGAAGGGTCTTCTCCATAAAACTCTTTCAGATGCTCTTTCATTTTGTCAATCAACTTAGATTTTATCTTTTTATTGACCAGCAAATAATCCGGAGCCACGCATGTCTGACCTGCATTGGTAAACTTGCCCCACAGAATCCTTCTGGAAGTATGTGTCAGCTGAATATCTTCATCTACAATACAAGGACTTTTGCCACCCAATTCCAACGTCACCGGAGTCAGATGTCTTGCAGCAGCAGTGTAAACATATCTGCCGATTTCAGTACCTCCTGTAAAAAACACGTAATCAAAACGTTGCTCGAGCATCGCTTTACTTTCTTCTACTGCGCCCATCACTACTTTGACATATCCCTCATCAAAGTTTTCTGAAATCAGCTTTTGTATGAGCAAAGAGGTATTTTCAGACAGCTCTGACGGTTTCAATATCGCAGTATTACCACCTCCTATCGCTCCTATCAGCGGAGCGATCAGCAACTGGAAAGGATAATTCCACGGGGCAATGATGTATGTAACGCCATAAGGCTCAGGATATCTCCAGCTGGTTGCTAACTGGTGAAACAAAGGAGTTTTGACTCTCTGTGGCTTTGACCAGGATTTGACATTTTTGAGCATATCATCCAGTTCTACCAACACTACGCCTATCTCAGTAGCATAAGCTTCCAGATCAGATTTTCTCAAATCTGCATGCAATGCATCTATGATAGCTCTTTCGTTATCTACAATGATTTTTCTGAGCTTTTTCAATTGTTCAATTCTGAAGTCAACGGATTTTGTTTTTCCGGTATTGAAAAAATCTCTCTGACGTTGCACAATCGCTTTTGCGTCAAAAGCAGTTGTAGGATAAGATGCAGTAGCTGTAGACATAGTTTTAAGTTTTGGATGTTTATAATTGAACACCTAATTTTTTATAGAAAAATGAAATAACCCATGCCGGGCCAATCATTAAGTATTGTAAATCTTTAATAAAAGAAGGCTTTTTACCCTCTACGTGATGACCATAGAACTGTAATATCCATGAAAGCACAAATAATATCAGACAAGTAATGGCCAAACCTAAACTTCCGCCGGTAGTCTGAAAGATAAATTCGGATAATCCCAGACAACCTATTGTAAACAGAAGCATGCCGAGCGCCACCTTAATAGAAAGTAAGCTATAATAAATAAATACCAATACTGCAACGATGGATCCGATGTTGATTTTTATAGATGCAATCGTTCCGAACTCTACAGGAATACTATACAAAAGTCCAATAATTGTGAAATATATAGTAGGTACACAAAACCAATGAATTAGCTTATTAGTAGCATTCTGATGACTTTCCCCGTATTCAGACAACCATTGTTCAATCGATTTCATAATTATTCAATATTTTCATAAAAATATGCTAAAATAACTTTTGCACACTAAAAAAAATGTATGCTTACTAACTTGATAATACCAAAATGTGTATGTTTGTTTAATTCAAACAAAACAATAACCAAAATCCAGAAACGTTTTAAACAAAAACACTAAAATGAAAACAATGAAAACAAAATTTTTTGCACTTGCTTTTTTAGCATTAGGAATTACAGCAGGAATCACTTCATGTGGTAAAGATGAGCCAGATGATGAAAAAGTTGATTTTGCAGGCACTTACCATGGAGAGTATTCTATTCTAGGTCTTCTGAATGTACCTGATACATTGACTGTAACCAATACCGGAGATAATACTATTTCTATTTTCAGCGTAAAATTAGACACTAGCTTCACAGCAACTGTAAGTGGTTCAACTGCTACTTTTAATGGTTTTACAGCTCCAACATTCTCTACAGAATCAATCACTTTGACTGGTATTGATGTCAAATCCGGAAAAGGCACATTAAAAAATAACACAGATTTGACTGTTGTTCTTGAAGGTGTTAATGTTGAAAATGCAGCAGGAGATGTACCTGAACCTTTGAAAAAAGTATTCCCTATCAAAAACCAAAGAATCACAACTGCAAAAACTTTCAAAAAACAGTAATTCCATAGAATTCATATAATATCATAAAGAGGTAACATAGTGGATATGTTACCTCTTTTGTTTATAACTACTTTACTAAAAGAGAAAAGCATTGCGTTTTTTGCTAAAAATCAAATAAGTAAGAACTGCACATAGATGTTTTTATAGGTAAATCCTATATATTCGTAACTGAACCAATAACCAAACATTTTATAATGAAAAAAGTTTCAACAATTGTTTTTCTGCTTTTGTGCGGAATCACGCAAGTGCTGGCACAAAATGCTACCATTAAAGGGGTGGTAAAAGATGCTGCTAGTCAGGAATTACTTTTTGGCGTAAACGTTGTAGTGAAAGGGACTACTAACGGTATCTCTACAGGAATTGACGGAGATTTTTCACTAAGCGTAAATAGCGGTACAGTCGTTCTTGTATTTTCTTACTTAGGGTACGAAACCAAACAAGAATCTATCACGGTAGCGGCAGGACAAACTAAAGAACTTTCAGTTCTTTTGAGCGAAGAAGTTTCTTTATTAGACATTACTGTTGTTTCTGCCAGTAAATTTGAAAAGAAATTAGGTGAAGAAACTGTTTCTTTAGATGTTATTAAGCCATCATTCATTGAGAATCAGAACCTGGTCACTCTTGACAATGCAGTAGAAAGAAATCCGGGTGTATCTGTTATTGACGGACAGGTAAATATCCGTGGTGGAGCAGGCTACTCTTATGGCGCAGGCTCCAGAGTATTATTGTTATTAGATGATTTACCTATTCTACAGGCAGATGCAGGATATCCGAACTGGTCATCTATTCCTACAGAGAATATCGGTCAGATTGAAATTATCAAAGGAGCGGCTTCTGCATTGTACGGTTCCTCTGCAATGAATGGTATCATCAACGTAAGAACTGCATATGCTACAGGAGACCCTGTAACAAAGATTTCAGTTTGGGGCGGTGGTTATGCAACAGCAAAAGATGAAGATGGAAATAAATTAGATTGGTGGAATATGTCTGCTGAAGAATTAAAAAGCCGCAATGAGTTTCTGGATCCAAAATATCTTCAAAGACCTTATGAATCCGGTGTTTCTTTCGGCCACAGACAAAAATTCGGGAAGTTCGACTTAGTTATCGGAGCACAGGCTGCCAGTGGACAGGACCATAAATATATAGGATTTGAACACAGAGGACGTTTGAGTGTTCAAACAAGATACAGAGTGAGTGAAAAAATCAACTTCGGTCTTAATGGTAACGTACAAGGTGGAAAAAGTGGATCTTTCTTCTTATGGAATGGAAATCAAGGTGTAGACAGATTCTTACCGGCTTCATTGACGGGAGAACCTACTACTACAGGCGCTTTCAGACTTACGATAGATCCTTTCTTCAATTTTCAGGATGATAAAGGAAATAAGCACAAAATCTTAGCTCGTTGGTATAAAGTTGACAATCACAATACCAATGATCAGGGTAACTTTTCCAACTTTTTTTACGGAGAATACCAATATCAAAAAAGATGGGATAAAGCTAATCTGACCTTGACAACAGGAGCTACAGGTAGCTATGTAACAGTAGAAGCTCCATTATATGCAACCACATCAAGCGGAGGCAATCTAAGCGGAAGAAACTTTGCTGCTTTCGTACAGTTAGACAAGAAATTCTTCAACAAACTCAATGTATCGGTAGGTGCACGTTTAGAGAATTTCGAAATCACAGAAACTCCTGCAGAAACAAAACCGGTATTCAGAGCTGGTTTGAACTATCAGGCTGCTGAATACACTTATCTCAGAGCCTCATTCGGACAAGGTTACAGGTTCCCGACTATTGCAGAGAAATACATCTCTACAGCTTTGGGAACTACTGCTGCAATTGTTCAAAATCTGGATTTGACATCAGAAACCGGGATCAGTGCTGAATTAGGTATCAAACAAGGTATTAAAATCGGTAAATTCAATGCATTTGTTGACGTTGCCGGTTTCTTCACCAGATACTACAACATGATGGAGTTCAATCCAAATGCTGATGCGGTACAGCCACCATTTATCGTAGCATTCCAATCTCAAAACGTAGGAAATACCCAAATCATCGGTATTGAGACGTCTGTACAGGGTGAGGGCAAATTGTTCAAAAAATTCCCGACTACAGCGATGTTAGGATATACATACATCATTCCTACTTATCTTGACTGGGAAGAAGAAGCATCTGCTACGAGTGTGAGTGATTACAATGTATTGAAATACAGATTCCGCCATACATTCACAGGATCATGGGATGTTAATTTCAGAGGAGTAGATTTCGGTGTATCTGCAAGATATTTCAGCTTTATGGAAAACGTGGATAATGCATTTACTATCATTGTTCCGGGACTCTCAGATTATAGAGAATCCAGACAAAAAGACGACTTTGATGGTTCTAAACCAGGTGGTTACAAAGGAGACTTTATCTTAGACTTAAGAGCAGGTTACACTATCAAAGGTAAAAACAATAATACCTACAAAATCTCCGGTATCTTCAAAAACGTTACAAACAAAAACTACTCTTTGCGTCCGGGCTTAGTTGAAGCTCCGATGTCATATACGCTGAGATTAGACTTCGAATTTTAATAATTAAAAGAATTCCAACTATAAGGTCGCAGCAATGCGACCTTTTTTATTTCCAGTTCTTATATTAGTTGTCATTACCGAATCATTAACAATAGTAAGAATCAATATTAATTCCTATTTAGTATATAGAATTAGTATAGTTTTGTAAAAACTACCGGAATTATCATGAAAAAAACAATTCAGTTCATACTGATTTTCGCATGGATGCCTATATGTGTATATGCGCAGCAAGGTACTGTTAAAGGATTAATAACAGATTCTTCAAAAGATCCACTTATTGGCGCAACAGTTATTGTTAAAAACACTACACTGGGTATCACAACAGATGTAAATGGAAATTACGAGTTAAAAGTACCTGAAGGAAAGCAAACTCTGTCTTTTAGCTATTTGGGGTATACCACTCAGGAAAAAAATATCAACGTTGTTGCAGGAAACGTACAGGAATTAGATATCATGCTGAGCGAAGAATCTACGATACTCACGACAACGGTAGTTTCAGGCAGCCGGTTTGAAAAAAAGCTGGGTGAGGAAACAATATCTTTAGATGTTATCAAACCGGAGTTTATAGAGAACCAGAATCTGGTCACTATAGATAAGGCAGTAGAAAGAAATCCGGGAGTAGTCATAGTAGACAGGCAAGTAAATATTCGTGGAGGCGCAGGTTATTCATATGGAGCAGGATCAAGAGTATTAATTTTACTGGATGATATGCCTATGCTGCAGGCGGATGCCGGAGGTGCCAACTGGAATACGATTCCCCTCGAAAATATAGGACAGATAGAAATCATCAAAGGCGCAGCATCTGCATTGTATGGCTCATCTGCTATGAATGGTATTATCAATGTCAGAACAGCCTATGCTACAAACGAACCGGTAACTAAAATTTCCTTATTCGGTACACAATATGCCCAACCCAGCTCTAAAGATGGTTACAGAAGAGATTGGTGGAATCTTAGTGCAGAAGAATTTTACAATGAAACAGTAAGTCCGGCAACAGGAAAAGGAAATCTCGCATTGGTAAATGATTTATCTTATATAGATGAAAGCGGAAATGTAGTTTCCAAATATGAGTTTCGTGATCCCGCCAGAATAGTAAGACCCTATCAAACCGGAATCACTGTAGGACACAGACAAAAATTTGGAAAATTTGACCTGGTGATTGGAGGGCAGGCAGTTTCCAGTCAGGATCACAGGTATAACGGTTTTGAGCACAGAGGCCGTTTAAATGTAAATACAAGATATCGAATCAGTGAAAAAATTAATTTTGGTATCAACACAAACGCTCAGTATGGCAGTAACGGAACCTTCTTTTTATGGAACGGCTTCAACGGTATTAATAAATATATACCATCTGACTTTACAGGCACTCCTACCACGAATAAGCATTTCAGGCTGACGGTAGATCCATTCTTCAACTATCAGGATGAAAAAGGAAATAAGCATAAGATATTAGCAAGATGGTATAATTCCAATAACGAAAGCACCAATGATCAGGGTAATTTTTCAAACTTCTTTTACGGAGAATATCAGTATCAGAAAAAGTGGGATAAGGCCGATTTGGTACTGACGACCGGAGGAACTGCCAGTTTTGTAGAAGCGAGAGCTCCGTTATATGGCACTGTAGGAGGGGATAATTTAACAGGAAGAAATTTTGCAGCTTTTGTTCAATTGGATAAGAAATTCTTTAAAAAGCTCAACATTTCATTAGGAGCGAGAGTGGAAAACAATGAAATTACCGGTACTAAATCCGAAACTAAACCTGTAGTAAGAGCCGGATTAAATTATCAGGCTGCAGAATATACTTTTATCAGAGCATCATTTGGACAAGGATACAGATTTCCAAGTATAGCCGAAAAATTCATATCTACAGCATTGGGTTCTACAGCAGCTATTGTTCCTAATCCTGATTTGAAGTCCGAAACCGGAATGAGTGCAGAATTTGGAGTAAAACAAGGATTAAAAATTGGTCAATTTAATGCATTTGCAGATGTCGCAGTATTTTTCAGCAGGTACTTTAATATGATGGAATTCAATCCAAATCCGGATGCGGTCATTCCACCTTTTGCAGTAGCATTTCAATCTATGAATGTAGGTAATACACAGATTATAGGTTTGGAAACATCTCTTCAAGGAGAAGGTAAATTGTTTAAAAAATTTCCAACCACAGTCATGTTGGGTTACACTTACATTATTCCTACCTATCAGGATTGGGATGTTGCACAGAGCAATAGTGTAACAGATTATAATGTCCTGAAATATAGGTTCCGCCATCTGTTTACAGGCTCCTGGGATGTGAACTTTAACGGGTTTGACATAGGAATATCCACCAGATATTACAGCTTTATGGAAAATATAGACCCTGCCTTCACATTTATTATCGGAGGGCTGACAGCATATAGAGATTCCCGTTTAAAAAGTAACTGGGAAGATTTAGACCCTAAAAAACAACATAAAGGCGATTTCATCCTGGACCTGAGAGCCGGGTATACCTTCAAAAAAGATAAAAACAAGTATAAAGTTTCTGCTGTCGTGAATAATGTTACCAATAGAGAATATTCTCTTCGTCCGGGATTAATAGAGGCACCGCTTTCCTATTCTTTGAGACTGGATTTTGAATTTTAATCAGATATACAATTAAAATGTCACAGCCCCATCCTGAAATACGGTTGGGGCTTTACTTTTATTATGAGTTTCGCATAGAAACTCTGCTCATACAAGGATAGAATGAAAAATTATCTGTAGTGTAATGGAGCGAAGTCTCAATGAGCACCTGTCCCGCGGCGGCGAGAAGTGCTCAGAAATGAAAGCTAAGATACTGTTATTCTGCTATCGGTTACTCAGGGAAATGACCTTTAAACATCAGATTTTTATTTTTTAGAATCGACAATAACCAGGCGATGAACATCACAGCAACACAACCTACCACATTAAGCCAGAGGTATTCTACAATTTTAAAATGATAGCAATAAACAACAATGATTTCGCCGATGACAGCAGCAATGAAAACCTGACTGCCACTGACTTTTTTAATAAAAAATGCGGTCAGAAATATGCCTAAGATAGTTCCATAAAAAAGTGAGCCCAAAATATTTACGGCTTCGAGAAGATTGCCCAAACGGGAGGCATTCAATGCAACTACGACACAGAATACTCCCCAGAAAAGAGTCATCCAGCGGGAAACATTCAAATCTTTGCGGTCAGTATTTGTTCCGGAAAGCCATCTTTTATAAATATCTACTACTGATGTAGATGCGAGCGAATTGAGCCCGGAAGCAGTAGAACCCATAGAAGCGAGAAAGATAATTGCTATCAGCAAGCCCACTAATCCCATAGGCAGATGCTCTGTCACAAAATTGAGAAAGACGTAATTGGAGTCATTAAAGTCAAGCTTATTATCCAGTTTTTTCAGGTATTCGTTAGTGAGATTTCTCTGATCTTGAGCAGATGCATACTGCTCAAGATAATCGGCTTTGGTTTGAGAAATGGCTGCAATATTCCCGGATTCTATCGCATCTGCAAAAGCAATAGCCAAAGATTGTTTCAACGTCTGCGCAGCCTCATAATCCTGCATATATTGTCCGAATTCTGCCGGATTTGCTTTTTGTTCGGCTTTCTGAACTACAGCTCTGTTAAAATTCACCGGTGCCGGATGTGTTTCATAAAATACAAAAACCAATATTCCGATAAACAGAATGAAAAACTGCATAGGAATTTTAACCAGACCATTCATCAGTAAACCTAGTCTGCTTTCGGAGACTGAACTTCCTGTCAGGTATCTCCCTACCTGTGACTGGTCTGTACCAAAATAAGATAGTTGCAGAAAAAATCCGCCTATCAATCCTGACCAGAGTGTGTATTTATTGCTGAAATCCCAGTCGAAGTTCATCACATTCATCCTTCCGGTAGCTCCTGCTATCTTCATGGATTGAATCAGTCCGATATGGTCAGGCAGCATGGACAATATCATGGATGCTGCTATGAACAAACCGGAAAAAATAATCGCCATCTGTATCATCTGTGTATAGGAGACTGCTTTGGTGCCGCCATATACGGTATAAATGATGACGAGCAGCCCTATCACACCTATAGCATAGTTGATATCAATGCCAAGAATGTGTGAAAGTACCAATGAGGGTGCATATATCGTAATCCCTGTAGAAAGTCCACGCTGTATCAGGAATAAAATCGCTGTCAGCGTACGGGTTTTAACATCAAATCTTTTTTCGAGATACTCATAAGCAGTGAATACACTCATCTTGTGATAGATGGGAATAAATGCCACGCACAGCACTATCATCGCCAGCGGCAGTCCCAGATAAAACTGAACGAAACCCATCCCGTCTCTGTAAGCCTGTCCGGGTGCTGAAAGAAAAGTAATAGCACTCGCCTGAGTCGCCATCACCGAAAGGCAGACATGATACCAGGGCAATTGCTTGTCTGCGAGCAGATATCCCTGCAGATTTTTCTGACCACGGCTTTTATATAGTCCGTAGAGCACGATTCCGCTAATGGTCAGACAGAGTACCCACCAATCTATATTACTCATTGTATCCGGCCGTTAACAGGTAAAAGAATATTATCTGAACAATGAGCATGACTACGCTCAAAATGTACCAGCCATTCCATGACCCGAAAACGGGAACTACTTCCCTGTTTTTAACTTCTTCTCCTTCCTGATTCATATTTTATTTTTTGCAGGATGCTTCGTGGGGCGGAGCTTCCAGTAGATTGACAAATAATCTGTATGCTCCCGGGACTCCTGCCGGCAATTGCCTGAAGAATGCCAGCCCGGAATAAATCAGATTTCCTTTACCATATGGAGCAATCAACAGACTGCCTTCTGATACAGGTTCATTTGGGTCGTTCATGGCTAAGAGACCTTTCCACTCGGCCGATTTCTTTCCGGCGAAATAGATTCCTCTTTCCTGAATCCAACCTGAGAAATCTTCATCAGTGATCAGATTAGGAGCTTGTAAGACGACAGCATTTTTATCCGTAAATGTAACAAGAGCTTCTTCCACAGTCACCCTGTCACGGGTGATTTCCATTTCATAAGGAAAAAGTTTCGCCACCAACGGACCAATTCGGTTATTGGTATTGTACTGTACGACCAGATTGCCTCCGTTTTCTACATATTTCATGATATAATCGTAAGCAGTATTCAGCCACTTGTGCGTATTGTACGCCCGGATACCCGTCACAACAGCATCCAATTCGTTCCAGTTGATTTGAGAAAAATTATTCTCTGTGATATAAATGATTTCGTAGCCTAACTGAGTCAGAGATTGTGCCACCATATCTCCTGCCCCTTCAATATAACCTATCTTTTTCGCAGTGGTTTTTACAGAAAAAGAGGTCAGAGGTAGTTGAGATGCTGTTAAAATTGTTTGTCTCGGGATATGCTCATAATCAATATTGTACAGCTGCAAACGATATTTTCTTCCATCAACTTCCACAGCTGCATGGAGCGTATCTTTGGTGTTCAAACCTGCATCCGTAGAAATATCTAATATAAATTCCTGAGATTGACCTTTTTTGAGCGCATTGATTTCTGTATCTGAAACAGTAGTTTTCCAATGAGCAGGAATATCCAGTAGCAATTTTCCTTTCTGAATATCTGTGTGAGCTGTCACTTTTAAAGTGATTTGATTTTTCACACCATTGGGATGTATGGAAAAAGGTGCTGACCATTGCATCGTCACCGCCGGAAGTATGGAAACAGGCTGAAAGATTTCACCTTTGACCGGGTCCACGTACCTGTAATTCAGGGGTAAATCGGTTTCAATTCTTTGTCCATTGATGCTATATCTGACTTTTACGATTTGATGATTGTTAAAGTAGGCTGCATTTCCGTTGATATCTTTTGCAGGATGAAAAAGGTCATGCTGAATGGGTTTTTCCAACCAATAAGGTGCTGTATAAGGTATATCTTCAGCGATTACGATATTTTTTGTAAAACTCACTAATTCATTGCGAGCAGTAATGGTATCTCCGGTAATGTTCTGCTGACCGATAGCAATAGCTTCCAACTTCACAGGAAGAGAAGAACGATGTATCCATTCTGTTTTTATTTCGAGACTATCTCCGGGTGTTAGTTCATTCGTATTTACCGTGGCGACTGCCCAGATTCCGGCACTCTGAGCAATCAGATTTTCTACCTGAATCAGCTTGTATTTCAACCATGTTTCTTTTTCAGGATTAGACTCACGGGTACGTTGTAAAAGATATATTTTCTGCTTGATTTCCAACAATTCCGGCAGAATGGCATCGGGCTGTGTTATTTTATATCCGGCTATGGCTTTATCAATGAGAGCTTGGATTTCTTTAGTACCAGGAATTCTGCTCCACGAAGCATTCAATCCTTCAAAAAGGTCTTCTTTGACGACATCTCCGTTCCACTGTACGAAGTATTCCTTATTGCTTCCTCTGGTAGATGCTGAGCCAAAACCCTGGGATTTATGCTGGCTCCTGCTTCTGGATGCTATTTCGCCATAGCTGACACCGAGTACAGGATTAAATGTTCCTACATCAGCTTTCAGCTGGTCTTCGGATGTAGTATTAGCACCACTGGAGAAAATAAATGTATTCCAAAAAAGTCTTTTTGCCTTCCACGCAGGCAGGTTATCAGTCACCTGATATGCAGGATCTGCTGCCAGCTCAAATGCTTTTCTTCCCAAGATAGCAGAAGCTGTATGATGTCCGTGGCCGCCCTCGCCCGTATGCGGGAATCTGCAAATGATGACATCCGGTTTTATTTTTCTGATGAGCACGACCAGATCTTTCAGGATGCTGTCTTCATTCCATTTTTGCAGTGTTTCTTCAGGATTTTTGGAAAATCCGAAATCATACGCTCTGGTAAAATATTGTTCTGCTCCATCTGTTTTTCTGGCTGCTAAAAGTTCCTGAGTACGGATAGCTCCCAGCAATGCGCCCAGCTCCTTTCCTATCAGATTCTGACCACCATCACCGCGAGTCAATGAAACATACGCTGTACGGAATTTCTTTTCTCCTACCAGCCAGGAAAGCAGTCTTGTATTTTCATCGTCAGGATGAGCTGCGACATACAGGACTGTTCCTAAAGTATTTAGTCTCAGTAAATCCTGATAAATTTCAGCTGAAGATTTTTGGTAAGGTGCCTGAGCTGTTGCGGGAGTTTTTCCTGAAAGGATGAAAATCAATACAAAAAGAAACGACAGATATTTCATGTGTTATGCAAAATAGAATTTTACTAAAATAGGCATTTCAGATTGCAGAGCTTGAAAAGTTATGGTTTATAAGGTGTTAAAAATTGTCAAGAGAGGTTTTGTTTAGAGTTTAAAGTTCAATTTGTTTAAAGTTGAGTCTTAGTGGCTAGTGCGAGCTTTGTGGTTTTCCTGTTGATTTGATTGGAATCACCAAAGAACAATAATCTATAGTTTAACAGCATTCTTTTGATAAAAGAGCATCATGACTTCATTTTTCTCAGTTTGAATATCCATAGCATTACTGCTTGTATTAAAGACACAGAAAAAAATTTAATCACATGTAAAATGACTATAAATACATATAGACTTAAAACACTGTTTACAAATAGTAATTGTCTTATTTTATGTTTGAGAATATAAATTTTAACTTTATTTTACATATTCATTTACTAAAGTCTATAAAAACACCATATAATAAGTAGATAGGTTACACAACTAAATAACCTTAAAATCAGCTAATAACATTCTCATAGTAAAGAATAATAGTATTCTAAAGTTGAAGATTGCCAATTAATCCTACTTATGTTTTTTACAAAAAATATTTATGAATAGCACTATTACGATAATTACCAGTATAAGCTTAGTCTTGGTAGGTGTTTTCCAATGTTTAGTTTTATTTTACCAGAAACGTCAATCTCAAATATTATTATTAGAGGAATTTAGAAAACATCTTTATTCAAAGAAAAATGACTTGGGAATTTTAGTTTATTTAGGAAGGTCAATTGACGAGTATTATCAAATATTAGAAGCTATTGAAATAGGAAAAATTAGACAAAAACAGCTGAAGTATCGTATTGATTCCCCTACCATTTGGGCATTGGATTCTGCGAAATCATTTTTTTCTTATTTTAGCGACGTAAGTTTAAAAGTATTACAAGGACAATTAAACATACAAGATGTCTACCCTTTGTTTGGTACCGAATTATTAAGACATAGCAGACCTCTTAAGATTTTATTAGACAACACTCATGTCAGAGAAAACTATCATCATGTAGAAGGAAAGCTTTCTTATACCCATTTGGCTATAAGAAAAGAAGTTCAAGATTGGCTTACATATCATGAGGGAGTAAAAAGAAGGTGTTTAATTTTACTCGATTTATTATGGTCTGAAGCAGCTAGACTAGAAGATTTGCCGCCTAGTGATTTAATTGCAGCTGCAGATGTCAAGAAGAATTACACCTCAGGCAAAAGGAATAGAAAAAGATTATACAACGAGTGTAAAAGAATTGGTAGAGAAATGATTCCGATTAGACCTTTATTATTATCGTACTACATGTGTCATTCTGAATATCAAAAACTTCCTTTTCTAAGAGGGTTAAAAAAAACTGACTTAAAGAGTAAAGAAAAACAATGGACAAAAATTCTATTAAATGAGAGTTGAAAATAAACACCAGATGCATTAAACACATCTCCACAAAGCCCTATTGCATGAGGGATGGAGAGAAGTATTACCCGTAATGCAATGGAGGGAAGACGCAACGACAGCCCGACCCGAATCTGAAACAGAGTGGAAGATGAGGGACATGCCCGGAATAGTATTCGGTAGTGGGTATTGAGTACTGTGTCCGTCAGGGTGGATTGAGACTGATGGGGACTAAAAAGGGACTGGGTCTACACCCAATCCCCTAACTATATAATTTTTGCTAATCACTATTACGTTAGCAATTTATTTTATACTTATATTTTCACGTCGATAGAAAGCTCTTTCAGCTGTGCAGGATTCACTGCTGACGGACTGTCCAGCATGACATCACGACCACTGTTATTCTTAGGGAAAGCGATATAGTCACGGATCGAATCACTGTTACCCAGCACAGCACACAATCTGTCAAAACCAAATGCCAGACCACCATGCGGAGGTGCACCATACTCAAATGCATTCATCAGGAAACCAAACTGAGCCTGGGCTTCTTCTTTGGTAAATCCAAGACGTTCAAACATCTGTGCCTGCAGCTCTTTGTCGAAGATACGGATGGAACCTCCGCCTACTTCCACACCATTGATAGCAAGGTCATAAGCATCTGCACGCACTGCACCCGGGTCGGAATACAATTTAGAAATATCTTCTTTTTTAGGAGAAGTAAACGGATGGTGCATAGCAAACCAGCGGCCGCTCTCTTCATCCCACTCCAGAAGAGGAAAATCCAACACCCAAAGGCATTTAAATTCCCCGGCTTTGCGCAAACCTAACCTGTTGCCCATCTCCAGACGAAGCTCATTCATCTGTTTGCGGACTTTATCGGTTTTGCCACAAAGCAATAACATCATATCACCTGGTTTTGCACCGCAACGCTCCGCCCATACTTTGAGGTCGTCTTCGCTGAAGAATTTATCGACAGATGATTTTATCGAACCATCTTCGTTGTAACGGGCATAAATCAAACCTGTTGCACCTATTTGAGGACGTTTTACCCACTCAGTAAGTTCATCTACTTGCTTACGTGTATATCCGGCGGCACCTTCTGCATTGATAGCAAGTACAAGTTCTGCATCATCAAAGATTTTGAAGCTTTTACCTTGTACAAGATCATTCATCTCGTTGAATGTCATATCAAAACGAGTGTCCGGCTTGTCAGAACCGTAGAGTTTCATTGCCTGATCGTAAGTCATACGTGGAAAATCAGCAAGGTCAATTCCTTTCACTTCTTTGAAGACTTTTTTAATCAGTCCTTCAAACATATTCAGGATATCTTCCTGCTCTACGAAAGACATTTCACAGTCTATCTGAGTGAATTCCGGTTGACGGTCAGCTCTCAAATCTTCGTCTCTGAAGCAACGCACAATTTGATAATAACGGTCAAATCCTGACACCATCAACAGCTGCTTGAAGGTCTGCGGAGACTGAGGAAGCGCATAAAACTGACCAGGATTGACACGGGAAGGCACGATGAAATCTCTTGCTCCTTCCGGTGTACTTTTGATCAGGAAAGGAGTTTCTATATCTAAAAATCCATTATCATTCAAATAGTTGCGAACAATAGAACCGATCTTGCTTCTGGTGATAAGCTTTTCTCTGACTTCTTCTCTTCTGAGATCCAAGTAGCGATACTGCATTCTCAGCTCGTCGCCGCCATCTGTATCGTTTTCAATAGTAAACGGAGGCGTTTTTGATTTGGAAAGTACAGTCAAAGATTCAGAAATGATTTCAATCTCTCCTGTTGGAATATTTGGGTTTTTGTTGGAACGTTCTACTACTTTACCTTTTACCTGAATCACATCTTCACGGCTGAGATTTCTTGCCTGTGTGCAGAGATCTGCATTGGTATTCATATTGAAAACAATCTGAGTGATTCCGTATCTGTCTCTCAAATCAACGAAGGTCAAGCCGCCAAAATCACGCGTGCGTTGTACCCAACCGCTCAATGTCACTTCAAGGCCTGTATTGGCGATGTTCAACTCTCCACAATTATGGGTTCTATACATATAAAAACTATATTCTTATTTAACAGAGTGCGAAGATACAAAGAATGAATGAATGAGTGAAAAATAAGCAATGAGCAAATGAGCGATAGGCAAACTGTAGCAATAAGAAATTATGATTTAAAATTTACAGATATGTGAACGCAGTGATAATTGTTAAATGAGCAATAGGCAATTGAACAAGTCCGGCAAAAAATGTAATTACAATTTTTGATTTGAAGCAAAGCGGAATCCCGAAAAATGCAATGGCTCGGGAGACGATTTTGCTAACGCAATACGATGGCTGAGGGTTGTAGTGAGCTTATTGAACTATCTCGAAGCCATAAACAAATATGCAATAGACTATATGTAAGAATCGGGTAGGGCAAGACTGGTTTTGACATTTCAACTTCCTGTACTAACTTTGCATCGTTAACGAACTCATACTGACATGTAGAATTATCTTTTTATTCGAAAAATTTCTTGTATACCTGCTCCCGCAGTGTACAAATTGATGAACGAATTTTAAAGGTTAACATGCTGATTCTACAAAACATTTCATATTTACATACGAATAAAGATGTGTTGTTTGAGCAAATTTCATTCAACATCTCTGCACATCAAAAAGTAGCTCTGATAGGCAACAACGGTTCCGGGAAATCTACTTTGTTGAAAATTATTGCTCAACAGCTCTCTCCTGCATCAGGTCAGATATCTATCGATACGCAACCCTATTATATCCCTCAGATCTTTGGTCAATACAATCATCTGACTGTAGCTCAGGCATTGAGAGTGGATGAGAAGCTTCATGCTTTTTACCGGATTCTCGAAGGTGATGTTTCTGATGAAAATTTACAGATTTTAGATGATGACTGGACAATTAAAGAAAGATGCCGGCAGGCTTTGTCATACTGGAATCTGGAGGATATTTCTTTCGACCAGAGCTTATCTTCATTGAGCGGAGGGCAAAAAACAAAGATTTTCCTGGCTGGAATTCTCATCCATCAACCGTCCATCGTTTTAATGGATGAACCGAGCAATCATCTGGATGCTGATAGCAGGCAGCTGCTGTATAACTGGATTACCTCCACGACGGCTACGCTTATTGTTGTAAGCCATGACCGAAAACTGCTCAATCTGTTAGACATCACTTATGAATTGACACCCAATGGGATGATACTCTATGGCGGCAACTACGATTTCTATGTTGAGCAAAAAAAGCGCGCTCAGCTGACATTACAGGAAGATATTATTCATCAGGAAAAAGCTGTCAAAAAAGCAAAAGAGAAGGAAAGAGAAACTGCTGAAAGACAACAAAAGCTGGATGCGCGCGGCAAGAGGAAGCAGGAAAAGGCAGGAACTTCCAGAATCATGATGAATACGCTTAGAAACAGAGCTGAAAACAGTACTCAAAAATTAAAAGATGTTCATCAGGAGAAAATCGGACATCTTACGCAAAAATTGCAAGACCTGCGTACCAGCCTACCTGATATAGACAAGATGAAAATAGGCTTTGAAGCGCCATATATTCATCAGGGTAAAGTTTTATTCTGCGGGGAAAATTTTAATTATTCTTACCCGGATTCAGATTTACTCTGGAAGAAAAATCTGTCTTTAGAAATTATGAGCGGCGACCGGATCGCTTTGAAGGGTAAAAACGGCTCCGGAAAAACTACGCTTATACGGATCATCTTAGGTGACCTCTCTCCTGTTTGCGGAAAGATTCAGAAAGCTGCATGCAGGACTTTGTACATTGATCAGGAATATTCTTTGTTGCAACCGGATCTGAATATATTTGAACAGGCACAGAAATTCAATTCTTCTCACCTTCAGGAATATGAAGTAAAAATCAGGCTCAACAGATTTCTTTTCCCCAAAGAGAGCTGGGAGAAACCCTGTCATCAGCTGAGTGGAGGAGAAAAGATGAGGTTACTGCTTTGCTGCCTGAACCTGCAACAATTATCTCCCGACCTGATGATACTGGACGAACCGACCAATAATCTGGATATTCAGAATATTGAAATCCTCACCCATGCTATCCGGTCTTATAAAGGAATGTTATTAGTTATTTCTCATGATACATACTTTCTGGATGAAATAAATATTCTTCATACGATACAGCTTTAGCAACTCATTCAACCTACAAAGGAGCTACTTCTAAGGTTTCTATTATGGACATTTTGTGAATTTTTCTATTTAAACAAGCTTATATTTGTATTGGGAAAACAATTACCCGGAACATTCGGATCCATGTCATTATTCAATAAAACAAGCTATATAAAAGTAGCCTGTACCTTATTTATTTATTCATTTCTGGCGGTAAACAATACCAATGCTTCTGATTTTCCGACTGTCTATATTCATACTTTTTCCAAAGAGATCGGAGATGATTATATCCCGGCACAGTTCCGGCTGGTAGAACATGGTGATACTACATTAGAAAGTATTGCCGGCATCAGACTCAGAGGAGCTACTTCCAGAACTTTCCCCAAAAAATCATTCCGGCTGGAATTCTGGACAGACACTTCAGGTCTTCAAACGCAGGATGTTTCTTTACTGAATATGCGTTCCGATGATGACTGGAATCTGGGAGCTATGTACAACGAACCGTTGAGAATAAACGCAGCTTCTGCAAATGAGCTCTGGCTTCAGATAAATTCTGACAATGGACTGTCCGGTAATGCTAAAAACGGAATCAGCTCCGAATACGTACAAGTGTATCTAAATGATGAATTCCATGGAGTATACATCCTGACAGAAAGAGTGGACAGAAAACAATTGGATATCAATACCACCACAGGTGAATTGTATAAAACTTTTGACCACTCCGACGCAGCTCTTTTCAGAAAGGCTCATCCGTATGATAATCAAAATATTAACTGGGACGGAATAGAATGGAGATATCCTGAAGACTATATCAACTGGGATAATCTATATGAGTTCATCAGGTTTGCTACTGAATCAGAAAATTATGAATTCTATCTCAATTACAAAGATTATCTGGATTACAACAATTTCATTGATTATTATATCTTATTGAATTTATTGGCATTATACGATAATACCGGTAAAAATATCTTTATCGGAAGACAAGACGAAAGAGGAAGATACTTTTACGTTCCCTGGGATCTGGATGGCAGCTTTGGCTTTTTCTGGGATGGAAATTTCAATGCCAACTATCGGAATATTTTAACGAATGGTTTATATGACAGACTCATCAACGATTGTTACGCAGATGGATTTGTAGAACATCTCCAAAACCGATGGGAAAGACTTCGGTATGATGTTGTGACTGAAGAAAATATGCATTCAATTCTGGATAAGAACTATCAGTATTTAAGCGATCACCAGATATATCAGAAAGAATTTGAACGCTGGAATGAAATCCCGTATTACCCTCATTTTTTTAATCAGATGAAACAATGGGTCAGCAATCGAATTCCTTTTCTGGATGAATACTTTGCCGGTCTTTGTAAATCAACCGACGTTTCTCCTGAAAAACTCTCTTCTCAGGAAATACTGATCTTCCCAAATCCTGCACAGGACTACTTCAATATCAGATGTAATTTCCCGCAATCAGAAAACATCGTTGAGATTTATCAGCTCAATGGCCAAAGATTGCTCTCAAAATCATTCTCTCAAAATCTCCGGATTTCTACCGAGGGATGGGCGAAAGGTATGTATCTCGTCAGAATTCTGAACGAAGGGTTATCTGTTACAGAAAGAGTTATTGTTCAATAACATATGAAGCGGCATATCCAATACATATAATTCGTTCATACTTTTGCAGATATTCAGCTGTCGAAATACAACTCCGCCGTATCTCACTGTAGTTTACGCCTTTATATTAAGCAGTTAGCTTTTGTGAATTATGTAATCAACTATCCTGAATCATAAGTGCCACGCTTCATCTCTGTTGGAACAAACATGTATGAAATCTTCGTTTTGTCCATTCACCCGCGTTGCCGGGATAGGGATAGAGGTGGAATCCGAAGCGTAGTGTAGGATAAGAGCCGAAAGCCCGGCCCGCCGAGACGGGATTCCCCAAACATAGCATACATTTCAATATATTATCCGATTTAAATCAATCTATGATGATTTTTACTTTGTTTGCATTTACAAAATAAAACAAAGCACACATTTACATGAGCACAGTATTAATTAATCAACTATTATATTAGTTACACAACAACAAAATATCATTTTGGAATTTTTTAAGCACATTTTTTAAAAATATTCTATTTACACTTTATTTTAGCAGATATTAATTATTATATTTGCACCACAAAATGATTCGGGTGATCATTTGATGAGATAAAAATCAGTATTACAAATCTTAAAACCGTATAGCGATGCATCAACAATACATCTATATAGCAAGTTTGCTTCCGCAAAGTCTGTGTGCTACGGTTAAGTGTAATTTCTTGTAGAACACACATCCAAACTCAAACATAATGAAGTAGTTACAGAATGATGTGAGTCATTCCTGACACTACAGTTTATTTATTCAGATAAAAATTTTATCTCATAGAATTTCTATACTGAAAAATAATTATACAAATATTAACGTTCCCCTTAAGTAAGTTTAAAATATGAGTACAAAGGTTAAATTAAAAGTTATTGATTGTATTGGCAGCGTATATGAAAAATCTGAGAAGTGTAAGCTGGAGTCAGATTTCTTAAATAAATCTGAAGAAGAGTTACTAATTGTTTCTGAGTATTTTGGCACGTCTCAGATAGAATCGTTTTTTATCAGTGTAATTTTTGCATACAATTGCAAAGGTGAATCTGTCAATTGCGGAGATTTTATAAAGCACTTTGAATGTAATCCAATGAAGGTCATGGATTATTTTCAGGTATTGGATCAATTGTCTCAAAAAGGCTATCTCAATACAGGAAAAAGCATCATCAGCTCAAAACGTTCAGTTGTTGACAACAATTACAATATAGATGAGAAAATTATAGATGCAGTGTTGCGAAACAAGCCACTACCGGAGTTGGTACAGAAAAAAGAACAATCCATTTTTGAGGTATTGGAAAAGCTGGACAAACTGGGAACACAGGTGGACAATGAAGAAATTCTGCAGTATGAGCTGATTGATCAGACTGATGAAATGCTTAGAACACATGCAGCACTCCCTTTGATCCGGCATGTGCTTGATTTACATTTGAAAACAACAGATGCTTATATATATCTGCATCTTATCTGGAAAACGATGTCCGGAAATGAAAGTGTGTATTTCGAGCATATTCTTGAACAAATTCTGGGCGAATATTCTTCGCGATATTCTTATCTGCAAAGTTATCACTCCGGGGAAAATGCACTTCTTAAAAACAATTTAGTGGAATTGGTCGAGTCCAGATTCCTTAACGATAGTGAGATCAAGCTGACTGAAAAGTCTATAAAAACCGTGGAAGAATTCGGTGTAAAATTGTTGAATCCGAATTTTAAAAGAGAGAATGTTCTCCGTCCGGATGAAATTACATACAAGAAGCTGATTTTCTCAGAATCAATGTTGAATCAGATCTCTACGCTTGAAAATCTTTTGATGGAGAAAAAATTCAATGAGACTCAGAAGAGACTGGTAGAAAAAAGCCTGCCTCGCGGAGTGACTGTATTATTGTATGGAGCACCGGGAACCGGGAAAACTGAGATCGTCAGGCAATTGGCTAAAGCAACTAACAGAATGCTGATGAAAGTCGAAATCAGTCAATCCAAATCCATGTGGTATGGGGAAAGTGAGAAGAAAATCAAAAAGATCTTCACTGAATACAAATCTTTTGCGGAAGATTGTGAACAGACTCCTATTCTCCTGTTCAATGAAGCTGACGCTATTCTTTCTAAAAGAAAAGATGCAGGAAGCTCGGATGTGAGTCAGACGGAAAACTCTATTCAGAATATTTTGCTGGAGGAGCTGGAGAATTTTGAAGGCATATTGATCGCAACAACAAATATTGCCAACAACCTGGATACTGCTTTTGAGAGAAGATTTTTATTTAAGATTCAGTTTCCAAAACCGGAGCTGGAAGCCAGAGCAGCCATCTGGAATTCAAAATTATCCAATTTAAAACCGGAAGAATGCTTTTTGCTGGCAGAGAGTTTCCAGTTTTCCGGAGGACAGATAGAGAATATTGTTCGTAAAAAGGAGATCTATGAGATCGTTCACGAATCAGAAGTTGGATTTGAAAAGATTCTTTCTTTCTGTAAGGAAGAAAGTATTGCCGGCGATGTTGCAAAAGTCATCGGATTTAGAGCATTCGTAGCTTAACAGATAATTTAACAGCCCCGAACATACATTCGGGGCTGCCTTTTGTGTAGACACACAACACAAAGTATCAGGTATCTAGTATTGAGCATTAAGTATTGAATACAAAAATTTCAATACTCAGTGCCGATCCAATATCACTATAAAACTCTGCTTTGACAGACGAAATCATTGGTAGGAACGGAAGTCTGCACAATAGCTTTGAACCCACCATCTACTTCGCTGAAGTTTCCGTAACCTCTTGCCTGCAAAATACTGGTGGTCATCATACTTCTGAAAACGAAAGCTGTTAGTAAACAATCTTAGTTATTTATGCATTTGCACTTCTGATGACATTTAATTTAATTTAAGTATCCCAATACGAGCTTCTTTCATAGCAGCAGCACCGTATTTACGACCGTATAATACGACCGTGTTTTGAAAACCTTGCTTGCACATACCAGGTTGTATCAAGAATTTATCCGCATTGTTTTCAAATAATACTTGTGTTTTTACTGTTCCATCTATACTCAAAGTTCTTAAAATAGGAACACTGCTTCCCATACTCATCGGAGCGAATACATCGGATAAATCTTTTTTGACATTTTCCGGATTGTCATTGTAAATTAGATTCAACTGGTTGCCAGTTGTAAAGGCAAAGAATGAAATATATAATTCACTATCCACCATAGATTGCGATTTAGGTATACGAAGATTCCAATCTATTTCCCCATCAGGGTATATCGATGTGACAATTATTTCATTACATCTGTGTGTATAACTATCTATTAGCTTAGAATCAAAATTGAAAGCAACTCTATGATATTCGTACACAGCGTATAATCCTCCATCAGCCCGCATTAATACTTTTCTCAGCTTAAATCTATTGCCTAAGCTCAGACCATCATCTGTTGCACTTTTAGATAAGCTGGCTTTATTAAATTCTTCTAAAAATTCCTGAGAATAGTTTTTTGTACGAAGCTTTACAACCTCTCCGTTAGGCGAAACCTCACCAAAGTAAACTCCCGTTAATGCACTTTTGCTTCCGTCTCCATAATTTCCTGTTACATAAAAGTTGTCATCTTTTTCGGACGCAGTAACACCCATCGAGAGTACATTTTTATTGTCTGGGTTAACTCCAATCCTCTTATCATATTTCCCCTGGCTATAAATCAGATAAGCATGCAGGGTATAACCCGGAACATCATATTTCTTACTTTCTCTGATATTGTCCAATTTAGCTTCATTGTCTTTATTATATCTTTTTTCAATAAGAAAGACATCTCCATTATTATTCACTACTACTTCAGAAAGTTCACTCAAAAAGTTTGAAACCCCGTCGTTTTCAATCCCCTTGGTCCACACTAGCTCTCCTTCTTCATTCACAGCATATGCTGTGAACATTTTTTTATCAATTGCAGCTTTTGCAGTAAATGCAACGACATCTAAAACATACACTTTAATTTTCCTATCAGGTGAATTGGCGGTCAAAAATTTAGGATATATCAACTTATTGTACTCAGGAAATACAAACAGTTTTTGTATTTTTTCTTTTGAATTATTGTCTGCATTTTCTATCAACGATAATGCAGCTCCAGCTTTATTTGTCTTTTGGTCTATTAAATAACTATAAAAAGACATGATATTCTTACCTGTGTAATAGGAGTCAAAAATGTATGTTTTTTCTGCAGCAGCCGGATATGTACTGGTCCGGATGAGCTTGAAATTCTTGTCATATTCTTCAATTGAAGAAATCTTCAAACCTTTCTTTTGTCTTTTAAAAACAGTTAAACCATCTTCTCCCCTTGGTATTATCTCATGAATAGGGTCTGTTTTGCTTACATCTATAAAATCACTCCATTTTATGCTAAAATTCTGTGCATGTAATATGTTACCAACCAGCATCAAAGCAAAAAGCACATTTATTTTCATCATTACATTTTTTTACTCAATATAGAAAAAATATATGTTTTCATAAAATATCAAACATTCTTATCCTTCTTGTATAACAGCAGTTATGGAATCATGATGCTTGCACAACATTTATCCTATAAACTAAGCCGACCCTTTTAAGGTCGGCTTTTGTTTTCACACACAACAACAACCGCTTATTTTACTTCTTCGAAGATGACTTCTTCTTCTTTAGATATATTTTTTCTGTTTGGCACTCCACAGTTGTCCGTAGCACAGCAACCTATATTGAGGATGGGCATCAATGAAAATAATGCTCCCAAACCCACAAACATCCACTCTTTTATCAGTACGCCTTGTATGATGATGGATACTCCCAATGCTAAACGCACGATGCGCATGAAGTTCCAATTGGTAAATAGATTTTTCATAATACTCAAGGCTACAACACTTTGCTCTGACATACGAAATCGCTGGTAGGAACGGATGTTTGTGATATAGCATTGAACCCGCCATCTACTTCGCTGAAGTTTCTGTAACCCCTCGCCTGCAGGATGCTCGCTGCCATCATACTTCTGTAACCACCGGCACAATGCAGATAGAAATGTTCCTGTGAGTGGATATCTTTTATCCAGTCATTGATGTACGCCAGTGGTTTGCTATAGGCATCTACCACGTGTTCAGCGGCATATTCGCTCTCTTTTCGTACGTCCACAACTATGCTCTCACCAGGTTTGGCTTCCTGTGCAAACTGTTCTGCTGAAATTCTGTGAACGGTATCAATTTCTTTTCCCGCTGCCTGCCATGCTTCAATCCCGCCCTCCAGATATCCGAGTACGTTGTCAAATCCCACACGACTAAGACGTGTTACGACTTCTTCAGCTTTGCCCTCATCTACTACTAATAAAATAGGTTGTTTTACATCTACTATCAATGCTCCCACCCACGGTGCAAAATCTCCTGCCACTCCGATATTTATGGATTGAGGAACGAATCCTTTAGCGAAATTTCCGCTATTTCTGGTATCAAGTATCAATGCTCCGGTAGATTCTGCTGCTACTTCAAATTCCTGTGGTGACAAAGCAGTCATAGCGTTATCCAATACTTTTTCGAAGCTTTCGTAGCCTTTTTTGTTCATGGCGACATTCATTCCGAAATATGCCGGAGGTGGTAACAATCCGTCTGTAACTGCTTTGATGAAAGATTCTTTGTCGGGCTGATTAAGCGCGTAATTGACTTTTTTCTGATTGCCGAGTGTATCGACTGTTTCTTTCATCATGTTTTTGCCACACGCTGAACCGGCTCCATGTGCAGGATACACTGTCACATCATCTGCCAATGGAAGAATTTTGTTGTAAAGACTGTCATAAAGCAATCCTGCCAATTCTTCCTGGGTCATATTTGCTGCTTTCTGTGCAAGGTCAGGACGTCCGACATCTCCAAGGAAAAGCGTATCACCACTAAATATGGCTGTATCTTTGCCATTTTCATCAATCAGCAAAAAGGTAGTGCTTTCGAGTGTATGACCGGGAGTATGCAGGACTTTGATTTGAACATTGCCGAGCGGAAAGATCTGGTTATCCTCAGCTACGATAGCTTCAAATTCAGGCTTTGCAGTAGGTCCGTATACAATAGGGGCTCCTGTTTTCTGACTTAAATCCACATGTCCGCTTACAAAGTCAGCGTGGAAATGTGTTTCAAAAATATACTTCAGCGTGACTCCGTCTTTGGTTAATCTGTCTAAATAAGGCTGTGTTTCACGGAGCGGGTCTATGATAGCCGCTTCTCCGTTAGAGGTAATGTAGTAAGCTCCCTGCGCCAGACATCCCGTGTAAATTTGTTCAACTTTCATGATATATAGTTTTATCTTCTTCCTTTCCCTATATCAAAGCACAGTTGAAATGTTCAGTAACCGGTATCAATCCTTCGTTCCTGAAACAAAGTAACAATTTAGTATTTCTTCTTGTTCTTTGACGATATAAAATTGATGAATCGGAAATTTCTATACAGCTACTTTTGTTACAGAGACGGATATTTTATTTTAGAAAAAAATCTCTTTGATAAGGATATAGATTCCCATTGCCAGCACAAACCATCCGAATGCAGGCTTCAGCCTATCTCCGTCTATTTTTTTAGACAATGCAAATCCGATAAAAATTCCCCCTATCGCAAATGAAGTAATGGTTAACAGCAGGAACCAATCCACCTGATATTCATCTCCTTCGCCCAGAAATCCTATCAGAGATTTAGCGGCAATGATGACGAGCGAAGTTCCTACGGCTTCTTTCATAGGAAGCCTGCTGAAAATAACTAATGCCGGAATAATCAAAAATCCTCCGCCAGCGCCTACCAAACCCGTCAATGTTCCTACTACCATTCCCTCCATCCAGATTAAAGGATAATTGAAAACCCGGGGCTGAAATTCACTTCCCGCTATCTTTTCATCTTTTTTTATCATACTATAGGATGCGAAAATCATCAGCATTGCAAAAAGCAACAACAGGAAAATATCATCGGTCAGAGTAAAATCTCCCGGAGCATCAATGACATCCGGAATTGCGGGTACAATATATGCCCTTGTGAGAAAAACAGCCAGTATAGACGGCACTCCAAAAACTACTGCTGTTTTAATATTGACTAATCCTTTTTTGAAATAGGAATATGAACCTACTACGCTGGTTGCCCCTACAATGAATAAGGAATAAGCAGTGGCCTCTACAGCATCTATATGAAAAAGATATACTAAGACGGGCACAGTCAGAATACTTCCTCCTCCACCAATCAATCCAAGTGCAATTCCAATAAATACGGATGCCAGATAACCTATAATTTCCATTTATCTTTTATTGATGTAGCAAAATTGCAGGATATAAAAGATTCGCACAGCTACTTTTGTTACAGAGGTATTTTTTGTTTTGTACCATTAAGAAATTAAGAGAATATTGTTTTTTTCCACAGAGGCACGTAGGAGACAAAGGATTTAAACTTTCTGAAGTATGAATCAACTTTTTGAAGTTATTAACTATAGATAGTGCAATGTATATTTTAGTTATTTTTACGATAGATGGGAAGCAAAATTTCTCCTACTATATCATTTCCTTTATGTGAAAGGGATAAAATCGGAGATTTATTGGGAATAGATTTCGACAGTGATGAAGAAATCCTTTGGATAGGGACATCTTTTTGAAGAATTTTCATATTCAATACAATTACCGATTTCATACAAGGCTTCATCCTGATAGTAGCCGTATTTAGCGTTATTATTTACATTAGCAATGGCCCTCTCGACGATGAAAACATGAAAGTCATTTTCCTTTTATTCATAATGGTTACTTGGGCAATCACAGTATCAACAATAAAAAAGACCTTTCGTCTGAGCAAAACAATTTATGTAGTTACCAGTAAATGTATTATTACCCATCATAAAAAGAAACCTGTAAAAAATAAGTTTATACACTTTCAATATATTTTAACTAAAGAAAATCACAAAAGCCTGTTAGACAGAATATTCAAAACAGGCACAATTCAGATTTTTACCGGAAATACTGAAAAAGACGTGGATAATCAAACCCGGAAAATATTTTATTACCTATATACCATCAAAAATTCTGATAATATTTTTCAACTTATCAGGACTTATAAAGACTATCGTTCCTAATAAGTAAGTAAAAAATCACTACAGAAACACAGAGAATATAATACGGCTGAATATTTCTTCTGTTTTTTTGTCAATACATAGAGACATAGGATTCAAGTCTCAAAAGATAAATAAGTGAAAGGATATACTCCCGGGTATTCTCATTTAGTTTCCTAACAAATATCAGGTAAGGCAATCATCCAAAAATCCAGCCACGAATTCATTGATACCAACCTTCTACAACTCCACAAAATTCTGTAGAATCCTACTGCCTATATCCGCACTTTTCTCAGGGTGGAACTGACATGAATAATAGTTATCCCGCTGTATCGAAGCTGTATAAGGATGGATATAATCACAAGTCGCTACTGTATCGTTCACTACCTCTACGTAGTAGCTGTGTACAAAATACACATAGCTATTCTCGGCAACGCCTTTGTACAAATCTCCTTTCAGGTCATAGATACTATTCCAGCCTATGTGGGGGACTTTCAAACCGGAATTACCTGTCTGAAATTTCTTCACTTGTGCATCAAAGATTCCCAGACACTCTACATTTCCTTCTTCGGAATGGGCGCACATCAACTGCTGACCAAGACAAATTCCAAAGAACGGCTGTGTAATGCTTTTCAACACCTTATCTAATTCTCTTTCTCTGAGATATGCCATCGCGCTGCTCGCTTCTCCTACTCCGGGGAAAATCACTTTATCCGCAGCAAGTATCTTTTCCGGCAAATCTGTAATTTCTGCTTCTACTCCAAGTCTTCTCAATGCATCATCCACGCTTCGGATATTGCCTCCATTATATTTGACGATGACGATATTTTGTTTCATTTTTTATTAGTTTTTCGGACAACGGACGAAAAAACATTGCATTTGCCGAGCTGGCAGTTTGCTGCAATTAACATTACAACTTAGCGTTCTCTCTTGCTCATTGCCAACTTAATCATTTGCCAATTATACTCTTGTAATCACTTCACACTTTCCACAAACTCACTCACAGCCTCCGTCAGCCTGTCAGCATTCGCTTCTACGTGCTTTACAAAAGCAGTACCTATGATGGCACCGTTCAGGTATTTTGAAGCGATGTCAAAAGTTGCTTTATCTCTGATACCAAAGCCGACCAAAGCAGGATTTTTCAGGTTTAAATCTCTCACCTTGGAAAAATAATCTTTCTGACCCGTTTCAAAATCCACATGGCCACCAGTGATAGTGTTGGTAGAAACGATGTAGATAAATCCGTCACTCAATTCGTCAATCTCTTTAATTCTTTTATCGGAAGTTTGCGGAGTCACCAGAAAGATATTCGACAAACCTTTTGCCTGAAACTTCGCCTGATATTCATCCTGAAATTCCTGCATCGGCAAATCCGGTAAGATAAATCCATCTATACCACAAGCTGCCGCTTCATCCAGAAATCTATCGAAACCATATTGCAAAGGCGGGTTCAGATAACCCATCAGTACCAAAGGAATACTTACTTTCTGACGGATATCTTTGAGCTGTTCGAGCAAAAGTTCTATGGTCATACCATTACCGATAGCTACATTGTTACTGTGTTGGATAGCAGGACCATCTGCAGTCGGGTCAGAGAATGGCATTCCAATCTCTACCACATCTGCTCCGGCAGCTTCCAATGCTACCAATATCTCCGGCAAACTATTTATATTCGGAAATCCCGCAGTGATGAATATGCTGAGAATATTCTCTTTTTTCTGCGCGAATAATTGTTGAATTCTGTTCATAACTTATAGGACAATACCTTTTCTCAAAAAGGATTAAATATCTAATTCACGGATATAAGTATCCAAATCTTTATCACCACGACCGGAAAGATTCACTACTACGATAGAATCTTTCGGCGCATTCAGCTCTTTAAGCTTGGAAAGTGCATGAGCTGATTCAAGTGCAGGAATAATCCCCTCATGGCGGCTGAGCACCATCACTGCCTCCAGTGCTTCTGCATCTGTGGCATACTTAAACTCTCCTCTGCCCGATTCAAACAACCATGCATGGATAGGTCCGATGCCCGGATAATCCAGACCAGCTGAAATAGAATGCGGTTCTACTACCTGACCATCTTCTGTTTGCATAAAAAGCGTCTTACTGCCATGCAATACACCCGATTTACCCAAAGCTGTTGTCGCTGCCGACATCCCGGAATTCACACCGTGACCTGCCGCTTCTACAGCGATCAGATGCACAGACGGTTCATCCAGAAAATGATAAAAAGCTCCCGCTGCATTACTGCCACCACCAACACAAGCCACCACATAATCCGGCAATTCACGGCCTTCTTTTTCCTTCAGTTGCCATTTGATTTCCTCAGAAATTACTGATTGAAATCTCGCTACCATATCCGGAAAAGGATGTGGCCCCACCACCGAACCGATGATATAATGCGTATCTTCAGGATTACTGATCCAGTCGCGCATCGCCTCATTCGTAGCATCTTTGAGCGTTTTGCTGCCACTCGTCGCCGGACGTACCTCCGCACCCAGCATACGCATACGTTTTACATTCGGTGCCTGACGTTCGATATCTACTTCTCCCATATAGATGACACACTGCATATCCATCAGCGCGCACACTGTAGCCGTAGCCACACCATGCTGACCGGCACCCGTTTCAGCGATGATACGGGTTTTGCCCAATCTTCTCGCCAAAAGAATCTGCCCGACAGTATTATTTACCTTGTGCGCACCAGTATGACAAAGGTCTTCCCGTTTGAGATAGATTTTGTAGCCATACTTTTCAGACATCCTTTTTGCATAGTACAAAGGTGTCGGTCTGCCCACATAATCCCTGAGCAAAGCCTGCATTTCCTCCTGAAATTCATCGCTATAGATAATTTCCAGATATTTTTGCTGCAACTCTTCTACATTCTGATGCAACATTTCCGGAATATACGCTCCTCCGAAAGGCCCGTAGTATCCTCTTTTATCGACTTGGTAGGTCATATTTTCGCTTCCTGTTCTTTAAATTTTTATTTTTTTGGGGATAGCCGGGCTAGCCGCTTGTTCCGATTTTAAAAATCGGAATCGCTTCTATCCCTATCCCAGGGTTGCCCGTCCTTTGAAATCCTGCATATTTTTCATTCATTCACAGTTGCTCCAAAAACAATACAAAGGTACGCAACTATTTACTTTTGTTGTTATCTATATCACCATAAACCAAAAGGTTCAATTACAAATCCACATAAAAACAAAAAAATCAGACCACACATGATACAATTCCAATTTTCAGATATTTTTACAAAAAAGCACAGATGAACAAAAAGAAATTTTTCCTGCTATTCCTTTTGTCCATTGTAGCATATTTCATCCTTACTGCGTGTAAGATTTACCAATATTCCTTGATTGACGAAACCCGGAAATCAGATGTAATCATCGTATTGGGTACGGCTGTATGGCATGATAAACCATCACCGGTCTTCAAAGAAAGAATCCTGCACGGAATCAATTTATATCAGAAAGGTTATGCTCCCAAAATCATCTTTACCGGAGGAAAATCTACCGAGGATAAATATTCAGAATCCTATACAGCTCAATTATTTGCAGAGCAACGAGGTATACCAAAAACAGATATTCTGATAGAAGAAAAATCTACCATTACTGATGAAAATTTTCTTTTTGCTAAAGAAATCATGGTCGAGCATGGCTTCAAAACTACGCTGATTGTCAGCGACCCAATGCACATGAAAAGAGCACTGTTATATGCTCATGACTACGATATTCAGGCACATTCTTCACCAACTCCAACAACAAGATATAAGTCATTCAAAAGCAAATTTGAATTTCTGATACGAGAAACGACTTTCTATATATTGTACCAGATTTACAAGATTTTTAAATAAGATTCTATTATCCAATTTTACAAAAATCCATCAAGTATATACTTCTATTGTATTGAAGGTGTAAATATTTCTTTACGTCTTATTTTATTGTACTTTTCTTTTCAGGAAGATGATTTTTAGCAGAGACTACCTTTTGTCCTGTTTTGCTCTCCAATTCCTTTCTTGCATTTCCAGCAACAGCTCCACCTTGTTTTGCTACTTTTTTATTTTCATCAAACCCTTCAGGGTTTTGTGTTTTTACAATAGCAGTAGTAGAAGCCTCTCCCAACATTGAAAAGATCAACTCAAGATCAGTCATATGATCACGTAAATTTTGTGATTTCAGACCTTTAACATTTTTGTATTCAGAGGGAGTTAGCCCGAAAGTGGCTTTAGAAATCTCTGCAGTAAGAATAGCATATTCTTTTTGTTCTTTGACTCCTCTGGAACTCCATTCGTCAGTAAGTTCTTCCCTGATGGCAATGCTCCGCATGCGTTTTTCAATCCAATCATCAGGATATCCTTTGAGCTTATATAGTTCTCTGGTACGTTGTGTTGCCAGTTCCGGGTTTTCGATTTCTTCCAATCGGTCAGAGCCGACTTGAGCTAACCACAACTTAAAAGGCTCTGCTTTTGATGAGGGAATAGACTGAATGATACGTAATAGCCCTTTAGTATCAGATGCTTGTATTTTTCGTTTTTTACCATCTGCTGCGATCATTTCAACCAGGGGACAAATTGTCCCCCAGTTGTCATTTAACTGCGAGTCTCTTTTTCTCATTTTTTTGATGTAATCTTTAACATCAACAGTTTCCGTTAATACCTCAACAACATCCTGAACCGAAAAATACCACTTTTCATCTGTTTCGTTCCACACGGAGCGTATTTGCTTACTTTCAAATAGTTTGACACTGCTCATCTTTCTAATTTATCTAAGTTTATTATCTCAAAGAGGGTATTGGATGTTTTTTTGAAACATAAACACTACTCCTACTATTAAGATGCAAACACGATGTATTTTCCATAAAAAATGAAGAAAAAATCAGAGACGAAACTTGCTATTTGCCAGTACACTTCTGAACAACAAATCAATCAACCTATCTTCACCAATCTCACCGCTTTTTCTACTTTCCCGATATCTTTCAGCCCTGGCTCCAATTCTAATTTGCTGTTCATATCTACTGCATAAAGAAAAGGAAAGTCAAAATTCAATAAATCCTGTACATTTTCCAGACTCACACCTCCACCTACAAATACAGGTATGTCGTAAGTATATTTTTTCAGGATATTCCAGTCAAATGCTACGCCCGAACCACCGTGTGCCGGGGTTTTGGTATCAAAAAGAAAAAAATCTGTCACATTCTTATATTTCTCCAATTCGTCGAAATCAAAATCATCTCCTACTCCGAAAGCTTTGATAATTACATAACCAGCTTCTTGCAACCGGGAACATAATTCAGGTGATTCCTGCCCGTGTAATTGAATCAAATCCAACTGATATAAACGTGCATTTTTAGTAATTTCTTCAAAGTCGGCATTGACAAAGACTCCGACTTTTTCTACTTCATCCGGTAAAAACCAGACATCTTCAGGATATAAAGTTTCTGCAACGTAACGGGGTGATTTTTCGTAAAAAATCATACCCACATAATCTACTCCTGCTTCTATAGCAGCATACAGATTACTTTTGTGTTTCAGCCCGCAAACCTTCAGTTTCACGGAGCCGCTGTTTATGTTTTTGTTGCTCAACAAATTTCTTTTCTTGTTTGCGTTTGTAAATATTTATCAAAGCCCGTTTGAGCGGTGGACCATATTTTTTTCTACCTGTTTTCCCACTACGGATGTTATTGAAGAAAAACTTAGTATCCATCACTGCAAAAAGTGCACAGGTATTGTGATCAAAAACATCACTTACCTTTTGCAAACGTATATCTTTTGCACCATTTTCTGTCATCCATTTGTAGGCAACTTCTGAATTTCTGTAATAAACCTGCTCATCGCCTCTGCAATGACATAGTAAAACCGGGGCTTCCGGTACCCATTCGTATAAATTGTTCTCTTTGATTTTAGAAATAATAGGAATTTCCTGATTTGCCTTGAATAATTCAACCAATTCCGGCTGCAACATCTCTGATGGTACTTCCGGCAAAACTTTGTTGAACTCAGCATAAGTTCTCGTTCCTTCCAGATATTTCGGGATAATGGTATCATAAGGAGTTTTGAATACTTCATAGATATTTCCATCCCAGGCATTGTATGCATGCTGATATGATACTAATAAATAGGGCAGATAAAATGGCTGTGTATATGGTTTAAACATCACTTCCGCCTGCACGCCGCTCATATCGTAAGCACCTGACATCGGAGAAGAAGCAACCACATGAAAGCGCGGGTCTTTCAATTCCTGAAGGTATTTGTGTGCAGCCATAGTAGCATGTCCTCCCTGTGAATATCCTGTAAGATATACATCAGAAGTCCTGCCTATATTCAATTGATCATTCAGCTCGTCGATGGCAAAAAGCATATAAATTGTACTCATGGCTTCTGACCATGCATGTTGATACAGATGTACTTTATCTCCTTCTCCTATACCGTAATAATCCGGCATCAATGTAATAAATCCATCTGCTGCAAGTCCGAAAGCAATTCCCTGCTGAGCCGAACGGTCAAAACTCTCTCTGCTCCTTTCCAGCTGAGTACCATGATGATATACTGCTAACGGCAGCTTTTCAGAAGAGTCGGCTTTGGGGACAAAATACAGTCCACTGGCACGAATCATCGTTCCATCTACCCACGGAGCTAAGTAAACTATTTCGTATATATCTACGCCATAACCAACAGGTGCAATAAATTTAGGAATTCCCTTTTCTTTCCATAACTGAGTCACTCCTTTTTTGTCATAAGACCTAAAAAGCTTGTAGCTCACTAAACCTCCTTTGTTATCAGACGGAGAAAATGCAGTTGCCGTAAAAGCAACGACAAGAAAAAGGACAGAAATAATGCTTTTCATATTGGTATTTGTGTAGATGATTTTTCAGAAAATTATTGCACTTCAGCCCTTAAACCGTCCATTTGAAGGCGTTGTTTTTCTTTTTGTTTTGCGACATATTCTTTCTCTTTCTTAGATTTATAAATCGCTATCATTCTTCTTTTGAGAGAATCTCCTTTGGTTACTTTTGAGCGTCCTTCACGGATATTATTGAAGAAAAATTTCATTTCTGTGATGGCAAAAGCTGCACAGGAAAGATGTCCGAGCTCATTGCTGATATTTTTTTTGTATAAATGCTTGGCTCCGTTCGCTTTCATGGTTTCGTATGCTTTGATGCTGTTCATAGGAGAAACCTGCTCATCACTCATACAATAGCAAAACAAGGTAGGAGCTTCCGGGATCCAGTCATAATTGTCATTCTCTGCAATCATGGTGGAAATAACGGATTCAGAATTTTTCAATTGAGAGATATACTCCGGCTTTAAGACATCCACCGGAACGTCCGGCAATATGCTGTTAAATTCATTTGCAGTATATGTTCCATTCAGATACTGAGGTATCAATGAATCATATGGTGCCTGAAAGATTTCATACACATTCCCTTCATGATATTGATATGCATCCTGGAATCCCACTAACAGGTATGGCAGATAAAAAGGGCTTGGATAAGAACGGGATAATACTTCTGACTGTACTCCACTCAAGTCAAACGCTCCACTCAGGGGAGCAGATGCAATTACATGATATCTCGGGTCATTCATCTCCTGTAAATATTTATGCGCTGACATCGTAGCATGTCCTCCCTGAGAATAGCCTCCCAGATAAATATCATTCAACCGGGTGATACTCATACGTGCGTTGAGTTCATCCATAGCATACAACATATGTATCGTACTCATCGCCTGAGACCAGACATGATGATACAGGTGCATCCCATCACCTTCTCCCATACCGTAATAATCCGGCATCAGAGTATAATATCCGTCTGCTGCCATGCTCAGTGCCAGGCTTTGCTCAGGTGATTCATCCAGAGATTTTCTTTTCTTTTCGAGTTGTGTTCCGTGGTGATATACAAATACCGGCAATTTTTCCTCATTGGTGGCCTTAGGAACAAAGTATAGTCCGCTTGCATTGATTTCCGTGCCATCCACCCATGGTGCTTTGTAAACGATTTCGTAAACATCTACGTCATATTTTGCAGACATGATGAACTTAGGAATCTTCTTAGATTTCCAGTATTCTCCCAATTCCTTTTTACTCATGGAATGTAATAGCTTCAAGCTGACAATCTTGTTTTCAGATTGTGCAGCATTTACACAAAATGCTGTGGCGATGGTGATAAAAATCAGTATAACTATATTCTTCATAAGAAACTTTTGCAGGTTATTTTTAACTCAGACAATGAAATATCCGGGCAGCAAATTTCAACTACGCAAAAATAACTAACTATTTTCAGTGATACAAATTTATAAAAATCTCATAAGTAGCAAGATAATCTGCTATACATTTTCAACCATTCACATTAAAGCAAAAAGAAATAAAATTATATTATTGAATATCTGCTATTTACAAAATAAAGTAATAACAAATTGAACAAAATAAAGGATCCAATTCAATAAGTAAAAATGAATTTTCAAGTAAAAAACACTAACCATTTTCAGTTAGTTAAAACTTTTACATGATATCGTAACAATTAAATAATCCAGTAAATCCTCATCAACAAAGTACAAATAAGATGATTGAGCTAAAACGACTTCAGTCATCAGTTTTGCGTATCCGCATGCAGAGCTTCTATCTGATGTAAGCGTTCTTTTTGCTTTTCAATTGCCTGCTTTTCTTTTTTCTTTTTGTAGATATTGACCACCCATCTTTTCAGAGGCGGACCTTTCTTTTTGTTGATTTTTCCTTTGCGGACATTATCAAAGAAAAATCTCATCTCTACAACGGTAAATGTTGCACATCCGAAATGTCCCAGCTGATCACTGACATTTTTCTTACGGATACTCTGAGCTCCATTCTTTTTCATCCAGTTATAGGCAACAATAGTATTCTCTCCGACTACCTGCTCATCCCCTGAACAATAGCAAAGATATGTAGGAGCCTCGGGCACCCATTGATATAAATCATTTTTAGCAATCTTCTGAGCGACAATAAAATCAGGGTTCTGCTGAAATTCTTTCACATATTCCGGTTTCAGCATATCTACTGGTATCCGGGGCAAAGTTTTATTGAATTCACTATAGCTTTTATCTCCTGTCATATACTTCGGGATAATTGTATCGTATGGTGAACGAAATAACTCATATACATTTCCATCCCAAAAATTATATGCTTCCTGATAAGTCACAAGGATATACGGCAGATAAAAAGGATTTTTATATGGCTTGAACATCACTTCTGCCTGTACACCACTCATATCATAAGCTCCCGACATAGGCACAGAAGCTACCACCTGAAAACGCGGATCATTCAGCTCCTGCAGATATTTGTGTGCAGCCATTGTAGCATGTCCGCCCTGAGAATATCCTGTCAGATATATCTCCGGCTTGTGCTGAACGTTTAATTCTTCATTTAATTGCTCGATTGCATACAACATATACACAGTGCTCATAGCCTCTGACCACGCGTGCTGATACAGATGTATTTTATCCCCTGCTCCTATCCCGTAATAATCCGGCATCAAAGAGATAAATCCATCAGCTGCAAGACCGAGCACTACGCCCTGTTCACTAGTTTCCAGTAAAGGCTTACGCACACGTTCTAATTGAGTTCCGTGGTGATAAACTGCCAAAGGTAGCTGCTCTCCTTCTTTCATTTTGGGGACAAAATACAAGCCGCTGGCACGAATCATCGTCCCATCTACCCACGGAGCCATATAAACTACCTCATAAATATCAACTCCATAATTGACAGGCATAATAAATTGAGGGATTTTTCTGGATTTCCATAATTCCAGAACATCTTGTTTCGTCATTGTTTGTTTGAGCTCATAGCTCACCAAACAACCTTCTTCCTGAGACATTACCTCTGCATGTGCGTGCAATGTCATTAAAAACAGCACTACTCCAAATAGTTGTTTCATATAGAACGGATGAAATTTTTACAAGCCAAACCGGGATTGTCTGACTTCATAAAATTTTCTCCGATTAAAAAGCCTTCAAACCCCACCCCTCTAAAATAGTTAATCATTTCGGGGGAGTCAATACCACTCTCTGCAATCTTAACGATTTTATCATCTAGCCTGGCTGCCATACGGGCTGATTGTTCCACATCCACTTCAAAAGTATTCAGGTTACGGTTGTTGATACCAACCATTTCCACTTCTGAGTTCACATGTCCCAACTCCGCTTCTCCATGCAGCTCCAGTAAAACTTCCAATCCAACTTCATGAGCCACAGCTGTCATAGATGATACTTCACAAGGTGTCAGAATAGATGCTATCAACAAAATCACATCCGCTCCATGAGCTTTTGCTTCATAAAGCTGATACGGGTCTACCATAAAATCTTTGCGCAACAATGGAATCTCTACCGCTTCTCTCACACGAACCAAGTCGTTCAGCGAACCTTTGAAGAACTGCTCGTCAGTCAATACTGAACTTCCAGCCACACCAGCGTCCACATAACCTTTGACTACTTCTACCGGATCAGCTGTCTGGTTAATCCATTTTTTAGATGGAGAATGGCGTTTGAATTCCGCAATAATTCCTGAGCTGCCAGCCTCTTTGATTCTTTTGGACATAGAAACTGTTGGTCTGTAAAACAAAGGCATTTCCTGCAATGCTTCAATGTTTCTGAGCTTTTGAGCTGCTGCTATCTCTAATCTTTTCTGTTCAACTATTTTCTGTAGGATACTCATGATATATTTTAAACAACCGTTTTTCTAAATTTACAATTTTACATATTGAGCTTATAAAATTCCGACCTGATTTTGTTTTTACAACTTTCCCAGTCAAAGTCGGAGAAAATCTCAGGAATAGGCTTTTCCTCAGCATCTTCAAAATAGATAATAGATTTCAGCATGCCAAATTCAGAATGATTGGTATATTTCTCTCTATAAAAGCCTATCATTTGTTTCAGAGAAAATTCATTCAACAGAAAATACAAATCAATAAAATCCTTTTTGCTTCCCCGACCGGAAATTGCGTTGAGCTTCATCGCTGCAATATCCTGTTTGGAGGCAAGAGGAATATTTTCAAGTGTATTTTTTTCGAAAATCCACGGATAAGTATATCGTACAAAATCTGTTTTGACACCGTTAACAATTGTTATCAGAATATTTTTAGAAGCTTTGAGAACATTTACCTCTCCGAACTTCTTTAGCTTTTCTACAAACAATTCTTCATTAATATCTTTATTGCCGAAAAAATCCAAATCTATCGAATTGCGATGCCCCATCTGCAAAGCGAGAGCCGTACCGCCCACCAACCTAAATTCAGCAAAAAAATCATCGCCCGAAATCCGCTTTAAGAGTTCCAGACATTCTGCACTAACTGTCTGTGTTTGTAACATCTGAATTCGGTTTTATCTATCCCAAAAATAGTGGACAAAAAGGAAAGCGTCACGGGGTCAAGACTTCTGATATTCAAAGAAATATTCTTGATTTCTTCTTTTCCATACAGCTCTTTGATAAGGTTCCAGTCACTTAACTGACCGTATTCCAAAACTCTTTCTACCATAAACGCCTTGTGTTTATCCAAATCAAAACTCTTTTTGTCAACGTCCCAAAAAAGGTGTTTTGAAAAGTCTTCAACGCTTATTTTCCTGTTCATACTACAAATATATTAAAAAAGGCTTCGTTCTGTTTTAGATGAATAAGATGAAAGCTTTTGAGACTTTACCAGAAAAATCCAGAAGAAATTTCATCATATATAAACTTCTAATACTCCTCATTCCTCCTTTTCAAATTTTGACCTTTCATTCTCTTCGATTCTTAAACTCCAATTTCCACCAACCGCATCAACGCTAATTCGGCTTTCCCGCTGTCCAGACTTTCCGCTGCCATTGCTACTCCTTCTCTGAGACTTACGCCTTTGAACGTAGCGATACATAATCCCGAATTAGCCAGAACAGCATTTCTCTGAGCAGCAGTACCATTGCCGGATATGATCTGTAAAAAGATATTTTTAGCATCTTCGATAGTATCTCCGCCGGATAAGCTTTCCGCCTGCAATTTATCAAATCCAAACTGACCGGGACTGTAACATTTCTCACCCTGATGGGAAAAAATTTTCACATCACCTGTGAGCGAAATCTCATCATAACCATCCAAAGCATGCACTACGGCAAATCTTTCTGCAGATTCCTGTAAAAGGTAATAATACAACCGGGCTATTTCCAGATTATAAACACCTGCCACCTGTACCGCAGGACGACACGGATTAGACAAAGGGCCGAGAATATTGAAAACAGTTTTCACCTGCATCCCTCTACGTGCCGGAGCGACGTGCTTCATCGCCGGATGAAATAACGGTGCATGTAAAATCGTGATATTCGCTTTGTCCAATTGTCTGCGGATGATATCTGTATCGTTGGTAAATTTCACTCCTAAAGATTCCAGAACGTTGGATGAACCGCAATGAGAAGAAACCGCATAGTTACCATGCTTAGTCACCGGAATGCCGGCACCAGCCACGACAAAAGCTGATAAGGTAGAGATATTGAATGTATCTTTTCCATCACCGCCTGTACCACAGAGATCAATTGTTTCCAGTCCTTCCAAATCTACTGACAGACACAAATCCAGCATCGCTCTTCTCAGACCTCTCAATTCTCCCACACTGACAGAACGCATATTCAATGCGGAAAGGAAAGCAGCTATCTGGGTTTCTGTAAAAGCACCCTCTCCTATCTGATTCATCAGCTGATAGATGGTGTCTTCTGAAAGAATTTCTCCGGCGTACAACTGCTGTAAAATCTGCTTCATTATCTTGGTGATTTTAACCAGTTAGACAACATTTCCATACCGTATTGGGTCATGACAGATTCTGGATGAAATTGTACTCCTCTCACATCATATTCTTTGTGGCGGAAGGCCTGAACGATACCTTGCTCGTCAGTAGCAGTCAGTTCCAGACAATCAGGAAGATTTTTCACCGCCCATGAATGATAACGACCGCTTTCAAATTCTTTCGGTAAACCTTCAAACATCAAATCATCCTGTACAATGATGGTTTTTCTGGATTTGCCATGAACGACCTGACCGATATTGTACAATTCTGCACCAAATACCTGACCGATGGCCTGATGTCCCAGACAAATACCCAAGATAGATTTTGTAGGAGCATATTTTTCTATCAATGCCATCAGAATACCTGCTTCTTCAGGAATACCGGGACCGGGTGACAAAACGATTTTATCGTATTGATTGACATCTTCCAAAGAGATTTTATCATTTCTGAACACATCTACCTCTGCACCCAATGCCTCTAAATAATGCACTACGTTGTAGGTAAATGAGTCGTAATTATCGAGCATTAAAACTTTCATAGTTATAGATTTTCAGCTAACACAATAGCTTTGTTGAGTGCCATTAATTTATTTTCTACTTCCTGTAATTCGCTGAGCGGATTGGAATCTGCCACTACTCCTGCTCCTGCCTGGAATGTCAGCGTATTTTCGCGACTTAGGAAGCTGCGTATCATAATCGCATGGTTGTAATTTCCATCAAAATCCATGTGACCTATCGCTCCTCCGTAAAAGCAGCGGTCTGTATTTTCGAGCTCATCAATGAGCTCCATGGCTCTGTATTTCGGCGCACCGCTCAATGTACCTGCCGGGAAAGTATCTCCTACCATTCTGAAACGCGATGCATCAGATGTCAGCTGCGCACTGACTTTGGAAACCAGATGTATCACGTGTGAATAATATTGAATTTCACGATAGACTTCTACTTTGACATTTTTACCGCAACGGCTCAAATCATTTCTTGCCAGATCCACGAGCATGATGTGCTCTGCATTTTCTTTAGGGTCTTCCGTCAACTGCTGGGCGAGTTCTGCATCTCTGGCATCATTGCCTGTCCTGCGGAAAGTACCTGCAATCGGGAAAATAGATACTTTATCTCCTTTGATAACAATCTGAGCTTCCGGTGATGAGCCAAAAATCCTGAACGAACCCATATCAAAGTAAAAAAGATAGGGCGACGGATTGACCGAACGCAATGCACGATATACCTGAAAGTCATCTCCTTTGAATTGTTGCTGAAACTGACGGGATAGTACTATCTGGAACACATCTCCACGATGACAATGTCCGATGCCTTTTTTGACAATTTCGACAAACTGCTCATCTGTCAGATTGGATTGCTTTCCCCCTGTTCTTTTGAAATCATATAAAGGCTGAGTCGCCTGCTTGATAGTCTGAATGATGCTGTCCGCTTCTGATTCGTTATAGATTTCATCATCTACGGTGGTCGTAACGATAGTCAGCTGATGATTGACATGGTTAATTGCTATGATATACCTGTAAAGATTGTACACCATGGTAGGGATTTTAGTCTGCTCATGTCTATGCTGAATATCCTCTACCAATTGCACTGCATCATATGTCATGAATCCAAACAGGCCTTTATGGATAAACGGCAATTGCACGTCTGTTGCCACCTTGAATCTTTTATTGAAATCATCTACAGATTCTACTGTATTCTGATGGGTCACGGCATGACTGTATGATTCGCCGGGCACTTCTGCAGAAAATATATTTTGCTCTACTTTGAATCCTGCAATCGGTTGTACTGCTATATATGAGTAGGTATGCTCATTACCATGATAATCCGAGCTCTCCAGCAGGAGTGTATTCGGAAATCTGTCTCTCAGCGACAGGTAGATACTTACCGGTGTAAGTGTATCAGCCAGTAGCTGTTTAGTGTGAATGTGTAAATTATATTGTTTCATTTTCTCAGTTTCAGATAAAAAAATAGGCCCACCGAATGGCGAGCCTACTTTAGTCTATTATATATACAACTTTCCCAGAGCCCGCCGTTAAGACAAGTGCCACCACCAAGCCTGGATTGTTGAATAATTCTTCATAGTGGTACAAATATAAGTTTTGTCTAAAAAAATAAAAGCTTTTTTAGGAGATAAACAATTTTTTAATATTTCTATCGGCTTCAAAAAACAGCCACCCTGTTTTACTAAGGTGGCTAAAGCGATTTCCATACACACAACTATACGGGGAACAACACAACAATTACAACTCTTAATTTATTCTTTGTTTGGACGACTCGAATATAGAGTTACAAAACTTCAATTCCGGAGATTTATTTTCCTGATTTTAGAATTTGCATTCTCATTTTCGGTAAATCGGCAGAAAAGTCTATAGAAAAGCCCGTTTTCAGGTCAGAAAACGACAAAAAAATTAATCTGTCAGATTTTTTTGAAAATCCACACAAATAAAAACCAGAAAGAGAAAAAGAGGGAGAGACAAATTTTGACAGCGAAATTTTCTCTTTTTTCAATAAAGGAGAAGTTAATTTATCGCTTCGTCTTCAGAAAGCCCAATATATTGAGAAGGTGTTAATCCGGTAATATCTTTAAAATTTTTGTAAAAGGTATTTAAACTCTTGTAACCTACTTTGTCAGCCAGTTCTTTTATCGAAATAGATTTACCGTGTTCTGCAATCAGTTTTCTGGCTTCGTTGATTCTGTAAGCATTGACAAATGCATTAAAATTGCCGCTCCTGTGATTTTTGATAGCTAAAGAAATATACTTGTCATTCGTATTAAATCTGGCACTTAATTCGGATACTGATAAATCCTGCCGTTGAAACAATTTTTCCTCTTCGAAAGCTCTGACAATATCATTATACAAATCAATAAACCTGGATGAAGATTCTTCTATCGGGTTCTGCACGTCCATTTCGACCAATTCGGGTTCAATGGTACCTTCAACCTTTTCATCTGTAATGGCAAAAGCTTTTAAATTTTTTATATCCAGATTCTTCCTGTAAAGGGCAACGATATATTGCCTGTTTTTCAATACAAGGAAAACTACTACCAATATAAACGTCGCCAACATAAATATGATGAGCCCGGCACCTATGAGCAGGTTTCTTCTCTGGTCCAGCTTTCTTGCCTGGCTGGCAATCAAATCCTGCCTGGCTTCACTTTCGTAAATTGCCTGAAATTCTTCGTAGCGGTCTAAATTTTTCTGTTTTAGTAGTTCATTTAATTTATCTCTGTACTCGTAAATAGTTTTTTTATAGTTTTTCACATCTCCGTTGGCAGCAAACAAATCACACATTTCCAAATCCAGATACATTGAGCTCTCATAATTGCCAAGTTTCAGAAAGCTTTCTTTTGCCAGGTTGAAATAATAAAGCTTCTGTGTTGAATTATTGGCACTAAGATTTGCCTTATTTAAATAAACATTGGGGAGCAGACGATCCAGCTCTATTTCATTAGCCAATGCTATTGCACTGTCCAGATAAATATTTGCTTTCGATGTCTGCCCGAGGTGCATGTGCTGTAAAGCCACATTGTAATAATTTTGCGCTATACCATACTTATAATCAATGGATTTAAAAACATCCAAAGACTTCTCATAGTGTTCTAAGGCATTATTAATCTTTTTCTGCTCAAAAAACGAAACAGCCAGGTTCTGGTAACACAATCCGATATTTAATGTATCATTATGTTTGGTAAAATATCTCAGCGCATTATTTAAATATTTGTCAGCTCTTTCAAACCGCATGTACTTGGTATCCAGCAATCCCAAATTAATCCATGACTGAGCAATACCGATGCTATCTTTCAATTTTTCACTTACTCTTAGAGATTTCAGATATGCATTCCTCGACTCGGCATTCTTATCCATCAGGTCATAGTTGATGCCCATATTATTCCAGCATTTCCCCTGAAATTCATCATTGCCGGCTGCATAAGCTGTCTTTAACGCTTTTTTATAATATTCGTTGGAAATATATGTCCGGCTCAGATAAAAGTGGCTGACTCCCAGCAAATAGTATGAACGGGCAATAATCTCATCGTTATTTAATTCAGAGCCATATTTCAGCAATGAGTCGCTGAGCTCTTTTGCATTCCGGGGATTATGAATAAATTCTTCACGAATCTGCTCTTCCCATTTATCTACTATATCATGGGTTTGTCCGAAAGAAGCAGAAACAGAGATGATTAAACCAATCATCAATATCAGGAATTTCAGCAATCTGTCTTTTGCTAAAATGTTTTGCATATGAGTTTTTTACACAACCAAACTCTTGTTAAAGAATGAGCACACACACTGTAAATATAAAACAATCTATAAACAATACCTGCAATAATTAATAAGGATATAAATAAAAAGGCCATCTCTAAATTAAAGAGATGGCCTTATCATCACACACACTAAAATGATTCAAAATCACAAACGGATTCATTATCATTCCACGAAGGCGAAAATAGGAATCAGTTTCATTATTGAGAAAAAACACTTTTCCCAATTCCTGAATTGGATTATCAATTCCTGAAAATGTGAGCTTTTTCAGGAATTTAAAAGGTTAGTGCTGATAGAATCTGATAAAATCTTAAAATCGGAAGGTGAGTCCATTATTCGTTTACCGAAACCTGTGTAGCGATTTCTATGTACATAGATGGAGTTAATCCTGTAGCTTCTTTAAAATTCTTATAAAAAGTATTTAAGCTCTTAAACCCGGAAAGATTTGCCAATTCTTTAATGGCAAGAGTTTTTCCATACTCTTTTATCAATCTTCTTGCTTCGTTGATACGATATGCATTGACCAGTGAATTGAAATTACCACCGCTGCATGAATTGATTGCCATAGAGATATACTTATCATTCGTATTAAGGGCTCTGCTCAAATCCGACACTGTCAGATCGCTTTGTGTGTATAGCTTTTCTGTTTCGAACAAGGCAATGATTGCATCATATAATTCTTTCTGTTTGCTGACTTCATGTAGTTCATCCGGAAGATTGGTTTGATTATCTTCTTCCAGAGGAGTAGAACTTTCACGACTCATTTGCAATATTCCTGCAGTTTGTATTTCCTGGTTCATCACATAAAGAGACTTCGCGTAAGCATTCATTCTGTAATACAGATACACAAAAATTGACAGCAGAAGGGTAACTATCATCAATAACGCAGCAAAAGATATCTGCCAGATATTCTTGTTCCTTATCTTCTCCTTTTGAGACATAATCTGTAGTTCCTGTGCTTCATTTCGCTGAACAGCTTTTAACTCTTCATACTTATTGGCATCATTTTGCTGCAAATATTTCTCTCTGTTAGCATAATACAGCTCCATGATACTATCATAAGCAGGCATATTTTTATCTCTCACAAAATATTTTGACAGTCTCAGGTACAAAAAATCCAGCATTTCCAGATTGTTATTTTGCTCATATACGGTAATTGCCTTATTGAAAACTTTGTATTCATCTTCTGCCGGGTATGCTCCCAATTCGTATAAGTGTAAATAGATTTGAGATATCAATTCTTCAAAGTCTATGGATTCCGCTATTTTCAGAGCTGATCGCAGATTTACGACTGCAGAAGCTGTGTCTTCAAAAGTCCTGAAAACAATCCCTTTATTAAATAAGGATTGTGCTACTCCGAAAGGCTGCCCTACTGTCTGAAAAAGGTCTTTAGCTTTCTCATGATAATATATCGATGAATCAAGATTCTTCTTCTCATAAAATATATTTCCCAGATTCTGATAACACAATGCAGCTTTCTGATATTCTTCATTTCTGATGAGATAATTCAGAGAGCTTTTAATCAGTATCTCACCTTTATCAAAATGCTTTTGCTTTACCTCTATCATGGCCATATTGATGTCCGTTTTGATCATGTAAGCACTATCACCCATTTTCTCATAAAGGCTTCTGGCTTTATTTAATTTTTTATAGGCTTCTATATAATTGCTTTCCTGAAATTTCATCACCCCTATAGCATTCAGACAATCGGCTCTGAAACGGTCATTTTCACCAGCGAATCTTGTCTTTAGAGCCTGAGAAAGATTTTCATTTGCCAGGTGAATTTGTGATAAATAATTATTACTCAACCCCAGATAATAATACCCTTTTGCGACCAGGGAATCTATTCCCTTTCGCTGTCCTGTTTTCAGCAAAGAATCACTGAGTGATAATGCCAGGCGCGAATCGGCTCCGAGATTTTTCTTTATTTCATCCACTAATTCATCCGCAGCAGATGCATGTACAGATACCGTACAACATAAGAGGGTTGCTATCAAAAAGGTTTTTATTATCCGGCGCAAATCAACTTTCATCTTTATACATCACTTTTCCGTGGCTATTTCTATATACATTAATGGGGTGAGTCCGGTAGCTTCCTTGAATTTTTTGTAGAAAGTATTCAAACTATTAAATCCGGAACGGTCTGCCAATTCCTTAATAGCCAATTCCTTTCCATGTTCTTTTATCAACCTTCTGGCTTCATTGATCCGGTATGCATTGACCAAAGAGCTAAAGTTGCCACTACTATATGAATTAATTGCCTGTGAAATATACTTGTCATTGGTATTGAGCCTCCTGCTCAAATCTGATACTGTCAAATCGTTTTGTACGTACATTTTATCTTTCTCAAACAAGACGATAATTGCGTCATATAACTCTTTCAGCTTATTGACCTTATTGTTTTCATCGGAAATATCATCCGATACATCATCAGTTTCTTCCGTTTGTGGTTCTGTTGTTTCAAGTAATAAAGGTAGGTCGTTAATAGTCATCTGCAACACGCCTGCGCTCTGCAATTCCTGATTGATCCGGTAAAGAGATTTTGCATAACTTTTCACTTTGAAATACATGCGGCTGTAAATAAATGACACCATTATCAGCAGCAGAGTCAGTCCGACAGCACAAATGAGCAGTATATTTTTAGTCTTAATCTTGTCTTTCTGAATCTCAATCAAATCTTCCTTTTTCTCAAATTCATAGACAGCTTTCAATTCTTCATATTTATCTGCATGTCTTTTCTCTGCCAGCTTGCTTTGTATTTCCTGAAAATCCACTAAAGCAGCTTCGTAGCTTTTTATATCTCCGGTTTTAGCAAATTGCCTGAGCTGCGTATGATAGATTTCTTCCAGCTTCTGAAAATTGCCTTCTTTGGTGTAAATACCCTTAGCCTCCTGTAAGAGTTTCATTTTCACTTCGCTACCAGCTGATTTCAAATCAGACAAACGGATGCTGATATCAACAATCATATCAGATGCTTCTATTTCCTTAGCAACAACAAGCGCCTGATTAAAATAATCTATTGCTTTCACCTTTGACTGGTCATCGTACAAGGACGCAATATTGTACAGCACCTGAACCCGGCCTAGCTTCATATCTTCTTTTTCATACTTATTCAGCACTTTCAACATATAGCTCAATGCCTTATCATATTGTTTTTGCCTGGAATACAGCAGTGAAAGACGCTGATAAATCTCATAGATATTCTGCTCATCTGCCCTGGATTCAAAATAATTCAATGCCTTCTGAAAATATTTCTCACTTTCCGAAAACCGCAGGAGCTTCATTTCCAGCATAGCCATTGCTATCCAAACGTCGGCAATACCTGAACTGTCGGCAGATTTTCTAAAAGCTGTCAATGCATTCTGATAACTGAGCTGTGCCAGGTTTTCATCTCCCAGGGAATCGTAATTTACACCCTGCCATTTGAGACATCTTCCCCGAAAACTCATGTTGGTTTCAGCATAATTCAATTCCAATGCTTTTTTCAGATATTCATTGGACAGATGTATTCTCCCTTTATAAAAATTTCCCTGGCCTAACCGGAAATAAGCTTCTGCTATGGCTGCTTCATTTTGATATTCCAATCCTGTATCCAGCAATTCCTGACTCTTCTGCAGTCCTTTTTCAGGATGCAATAAATACGCTGCTTCTATTTCCTTGATAAGCTTACCTATAGAATTATCTGTTAAAGCAGCTATCTCGCCAAAGATTCCACAAAACAATAGTAACAGTAATATCATTTTAGAATTGACACAACTGCTTCTAACATTATGCACACACATACTCAAAAATAGCACAAGTTTTATATCTGTCCTATATAAAAGTAACAACTAACGATTCAAACATTTACGGAGTTTCCTTTGATACGGATTTTATTCTGAGTGAATATCTATATCTTAGACTATCATGTTAAAGATACTTCACACAGCAGACTGGCATCTCGGTCAGACTTTTCACGAATATGAAAGGTTTGAAGAACATCAGGCTTTTCTGAACTGGCTGATTGATATTGTTCATCAGGAAAAAACGGATGTTTTACTGATTTGTGGAGATATTTTTGACCATGCAAATCCCAATGTGAAAAGTACTAAGATGTGGTATCAGTTTTTAAGAGATATCACTCACAGAAATCCCGGACTGCAGATTGTCATCATAGCGGGCAACCACGATTCTGCCACCAGATTAGAAACGCCTCAACCTTTACTGGATGAAGCTAAAATCCGCATCGTGGGAAGCGTCAAAAGAGATTTTTCAGGAAGCATACCAATGGAGCAATTTATCGTACCACTATATGATACGAACAAAAATATAGCCGCATATTGCCTGGCTGTACCTTTTTTAAGATTGGGGGATTTTCCGAACAAGGAAGGTGAATCGCTCAACTATAGCGAAGGCGTTACCAGGATGTATACAAAAGTTCATGAGTATGCCCAAACACACCTGCTATCTGAAATTCCGCTCATCGCTCTGGGACACCTGCATGCACTGCACGCGGAAATCAGTGAAGATGACAAGCAGGAACGAGAAATCATGGGCGGTGTGCAGAATATTTCATCTTCAGCTTTTCATCCCGATATACAATATGTGGCACTGGGACATATTCATAAAGCGCAGAAGATCGGCGGTCAGGAACATATCCGGTATTGTGGCAGTCCGATTCCTATGTCATTTTCTGAAACCAATTACAAACACCAGGTTCTGGCCTTCGAAATAGAAAATCAGCAAGTGCAAAATATCCGGAATATAGAAGTCCCGGCGCATACTGAATTGATAAAAGTGCCTAAAAAGCATCTTCCGTTGGAAGATGCCCTGAAAGAGCTGGCTTTTTTACCGAAAAAAGATGGTGTAGAAACACCTCCACCCTATCTTGAAGTCAGAATCTTGCTGCAACAACCTGAACCCGGCCTGAAATTCAGAATAGAAACGGCCCTGCAGGACAAGCACGTCAGGCTGGCACGCATTGCGATCGAAAAACCTAAAAAAGAACAGGATCTTTCCTCAGAGCCTGTAATACTAAAAGAGCTCCACCAGCTGAAACCTGAAGATGTTTTCCGGAGAATCTATCAGCAAAAATATGACAATGCCCCCTCTGAGCAGATGATGCAGCTATTTTATCAATCCTGTGCTGAGGCAACGTCCAACGAATCCATTTAGAGCAGATTTATACATATTACCAGGGCGGTTTACAGGCTTTCGCTCCATCTTTCCGCCGCGATCATTGAGTAACCACCCGTCGGAATGCGGCGGACGATATTCCGCTCTATCCTGACCGCTGCATACGCAATGGCTATGCAAAATCAACCACTTAATATTTATGCTCCTGTCGCCTATTTCAACTTTCTAATGTTACTATTCGCCAATAGTGATTTCATTTGTGTTATAGCAACTTTATTTAGCTCTATCAATCTGTCGCTTTGAGACAAACCGTTTTGTATCAAAAGGGCATTTATAGACTCCATATTACTCAATACGACCAACTGTTCTATTGTGGCTTCATCACGAATATTACCCTTATGCTCAGGATTTTGCTCTCTCCACTCTTTAGCTGTTTTACCGAACAAAGCTACATTTAGCAAGTCGGCCTCATTGGCGTAGATATAGCTTGCCTGTTGCGGAGTAATTTCCTGAGGTATCAGATTTTCTTTGACAGCATCAGTGTGTATGCGGTAATTAATTTTAGAAATCGTTCTTCTAACGTCCCATTCCAATTGCCCGCGATTATTCTCTTCTTCCTTGAGCCGTTGGAATTCTTTGATGACATAAAGCTTAAACTCAATAGAAATCCAGGATGCAAACTCTAAAGCAATGTCCTTGTGAGCAAAAGTACCTCCGTATCGTCCCGCTTTTGATATGATACCTATTGCATTTGTATTTTCTATCCAACGTTTAGGTGTCATTACGAAGCTGTTTAGCCCAGCCTGCTTTCTAAACCCCTCGAATTCGAGGGGTTTAAAACCGGGATTATATATCGTTTCCCACAATCCTAGTAATTCTACCGTATTGCGGTTCCTCATCCAATTTTGAATAATAGCATCCATATTGTCTCCATCTCTGTATCTCGCAATATCTGTCAGAGAAATATAATCCTGCTGGTTGTACTCATAAAACGTAACCTCTACTTGCTGTACTGTAATTTTTCTATTCTTCATCACGATAAACTTTTACTGCTTTCATATTAAGATGCAGCAACCATGATTTTTCCATAAAAGTCTGAACTGTGATTCCTTTTCTTTCCATCAGATATAGATGAAAAACTTTTAACTTTAGCAGTCGTCAAATCAAAGCTGTACCCATCGAGTCCCTATGAAAATTTTAGCCATCAGAATCAAAAATTTAGCTTCACTGGAGGGTCTGCATGAGATAGATTTTAATCAGGAGCCTTTACTCTCCTCGGGTATTTTTGCCATTACAGGTCCTACAGGTGCGGGAAAATCTACCATATTAGATGCATTATGCCTCGCACTCTACGCTAAGACACCGAGATATATCCAGGCGAAAGAAAGCGGTGTAATGCTGAAAGATGTAGACGGCACAGAAATCACACAAGGTGATTCCAGATCAATATTGAGAGATGGTACAGCAGAAGGATTTGCAGAAGTGGATTTTGTGGGGAAAGATGGCAAAAAATATCGCTCCAGGTGGTCCACCTACAGAGCAGGAAGAAAAACTACGGGTAAACTACAAAGTTATAATATTGAGCTGATTGCTATAGAAACAAAGCAAAATCTGACAACAAAGCTGAGGGAAACGCTGGAAAAAATTGCAGCACTGATTGGGCTTAATTTTGAGCAGTTTACCAAATCTGTTTTACTGGCACAGGGAGAATTTACCGCATTTCTGAAAGCTGATAAAGACCAGAAAGCATCTCTTTTAGAAAAGCTGACAGGTACAGAAATCTATTCCAGAATCTCCGAAAGGGTTTATTCCAATTACACAGAACAGAAAAACAAACTGAAAACACTTCGGGAACAGGCTGACAATGTACAGCTGCTTTCGCCTGAGCAATTAGAGGAAATTCATCTCCAACTGAAAGAAATATCTTTTGCACTGGAGGAAAATAAAAATCAGATCAACTCTGTCAACGAACAGCTGACAGCTTTTCAGGAATTGAAAAAATTAGAAGAGCGAATCGTTCTGCATCAACAAGCTCATCAACTGGCGCAGTCAGAAAAAGAAAATGCAAGAGACAGACAAGCTCAGATAATGCTCATAGAAAGATTGCAACCGGTTCACCATCTGATAAAAAATGAACAAGTTTATCAAAAAGAAATAGCTCTTCTAAATCAGAATATTTCAGAATCGAGAACGCTTCAGACGACAATACTGGCAGCAATCGAAAAGCTGAAAATACAGTCTGCACAAATCAGGGAACAATCAGATTTACATCAAAAAAGATGGTCAGCAGCTCAGCCTTTGTTCAAAAAGGCTCAGACACTGGATGTCAGAGCTGCTGAAAAAGCAACGTTCAAAGAGAAGCAACTGGCCGAAGTTCTGGTGATAGAAAAACAACAGCAAGAACAAAAAATACTGACAGAAGAGATCGAAAAACAATTTCTGCAATCTCAAAATGAGCTGGTGCAAGTACAACGCTGGCTAAATACTCATCAATCCAGAGCATCTATTGCTCTACATCAGCAACTGATTCTTTCCAAATTAGAAGATGCTTCCAGGTGGGCTACTCAAATGCTGCAACTGCAGACGCAGCTCAACGAATCAGAAACAAGTATCTTCCAAAATCAACTTCTGCTCGAAAGCGAAACAGGACAAATTAAGCTATTGTCTCAGCAGTCGGATGCTTTAAAATTACAAATTGCGTCTGTAGAAGAAGATTTAAAACTGATATCTCCTGAGCAGCTCAGCAAAGAACAAAAAACACTGCAAACTCAGCAGATAGAGCTCGTACAGGCAGATAAAATTCTGAAAGACCGGGATAAAATCCGAAAAGAATCCAAAGACTTACAGGAAGAAATATCCAAAAATGAGCTGGAAATTTCTACTCAAAATATTCAGCTTGCTATATTAAAAAATGAAATTCAGACAGATGAAATCGTATTAAAAAATACAAACGATCTAGTACAGAAAATCCGGATGGAAACTTCTGAAAGTGTAGAAAAGCTCAGAGCACAATTGACACCAGGTCATCCCTGTCCGGTATGCGGGAATACCGGGCATCCTTATTCCGAAATGCATCCGGCAGAATCATCTGCTTTGAATATTTTAGAAAAAGAGCTGGAAGAAAAACAGCAATATCTCTTGGACAAACAACAAAACATGATTCGTCTGACGGAGAAAATCCCGGCACTCGAAAAACAGATCCTACTGGCGAAAGAGAAGATTTCTGCAAAACGAGCTGAAGCAGAAGATTTGCAAACCGAATGGAAAAAATTGCCTTTGCTTACCCACCTTACACTTTCAGAATCTTTAGATCTCACATCATGGCTGGTAGCTAACCGATTACAGCTGGAACAAGTAGAAACAGCTTTGGAAAAACACAGAATGCTTTCTGAATCCTTTACGGCATTACAAAGACAGAAATCTGAGCTGGAGCAGCAGGAAAAATCGCTGGCTGCAAAAATATCCAATATAGAAAAGCTATTGCTCTCAGTTCAGGAACGTCAAACGACAGTAACCCGATCTCTTTCTCAACTCAATGAACAGACACAAGAAGTCAGAGAGTTTTTGCAACCTTATTTTAATCAGGCTGACTGGTTTCAAAACTGGAAAAAACAGCCCGGATCTTTTACCGAAATGCTGAAGAAGTTTTCATCAGAATGGAATCTCAAAAAAGAGCAATCGGAAAAGCTCCAGCAACTCATCAGAGAAACAGAGAATGAGATAAAAAATCAGAAAATTCTTTTAGAAGCAGTCAGTCAAACGATTTTACAAAAGAAAAATGAATTGGATTTTACGGAAAAAGAAATCCGGAGCCTGCAAAATGAAAGAAATCAAATCTTCGAGGGTCGGGCGCTCGCAGAAGTAGAAAGCGAATTCCAGCAACAATCTGAATATTACCAATCAGCTTTTGATGCATCTCTGAAAGATTTACAATCTCAGGAGAAAAGTCTAACAGCTATTGAAACCTCATTGCAGCTCAATAACCAGTCTCTGCAGAAAACCCGGCAACTTGCCGAACAAGCTCAGGCTACTATTCAACAATGGCTCACTCAGCAACAGCTCAGCTACCCGATCTCTGAACTGTCACAGATTCTGGATTATTCTCAGGAATGGTACACAGAGGAAAAACAATATCTCCACCAGGTAGAAGACAGATGTAAATCTGAATTTTCCTTGTTGCAACAGGCGCAAAAAAACAGGCAGGAACACATCGATAGTCGAAAATGGGAGAACTCCGAGGAGGAAATTTCAGCACAGAAGAATCTTTTGCAATCTACTGCAGATTCACTTTTACAGACACAATTCCGCCTGAAATCTGATGTCGAAAGAGATGAAAAAGAGAAAAAAAGTAAAGAACAATTATTCAAAAAAATAGCTGAACAAGAAAATATCACTTACGAATGGGAAAGACTCAACGACCTTATCGGGTCAGCAAAGGGTGATAAATTCAAGCAGCTGGCACAGGAATACACACTGGATATCCTGACAGATTATTCCAATGTACATCTGCAATCATTGTCCAAAAGATATCTTTTACAACGTATTCCGGGCACGCTTGCACTACAGGTCAAAGATCTGGACATGGGTGAAGAAGTCCGGAGCGTTTACTCGCTTTCAGGAGGAGAGTCATTTCTAGTATCATTGGGATTGGCACTGGGATTGGCATCTTTATCTTCTAACAGAATGCGTGTAGAATCATTGTTTATAGATGAAGGTTTCGGTTCGCTCGACCCACACACACTGAATATCGCTATGGATGCATTAGAAAACCTATACCAGCAAGGCCGTAAAGTCGGTGTGATTTCTCACGTTCAGGAAATGACCGAAAGAATACCTGTACAGATAAAAGTCAGCAAGCTGAATACCGGGCGTAGTACTGTGGAAGTGATCGGGTAATTTTTTGTTTAAGATTTTTTGGATCCACACTCCACGATCAGCAGAACACCGTTCTAGGATTTAAAGTTTAAAGTTAGCTTGTGCTTAATATAGTCTATGGTCAGAAACAGTGGGTTATCGACCTTTGACTAAATTAGACGTCAGCTATCTCTTCCAATACCTGATACTCAATACTTAAACCCAATACTACTTCTGATGTCTTTTCTTTAAGACAGCCAATACATCATTGAGCGGGATATTTTTTTCTGCCAGCAATACTAAAAAGTGAAACAGTAGATCAGCTGCTTCTCCTTTGAAGAGATCATCGTTGTTATCTTTTGCTTCGATAACAATTTCCACTGCCTCCTCTCCTACCTTTTGGGCAATTTTATTCAATCCTTTATTAAAAAGATGATTAGTATAGGAACCTTCCTGCGGATGGGCCTTTCTGTCTAAAATCAGATTTTCCAGATAGTGCAAAAATCCAAACTGCTCATCATTATCTTCTCCCCAACATGTGCCTGTACCTTCATGACACGTAGGCCCGTCCGGTTGCGCTTTGATCAGAATGGTATCCGCATCGCAATCAACTTTGATATCTTTTACATTCAGAAAATTGCTGCTGGTTTCACCCTTGGTCCAGATAGCACTTCTGCTCCTGCTGAAAAATGTCACTCTGCCGGATGACTGGGTGATGGCCAAAGCCTCTTCATTCATATATCCGAGCATCAGAACCTGACCAGTAACAGCGTCCTGCACGATTGCAGGTAGTAATCCTTTTGAGAAATTTGGTTGTTTCACAGCGCAAAGATAAGGACTTATCTCACCAATACCTTGAAAAGATAAATCTGTAATTGTAATTTCATAAAAAAATACACCATGTCTATTCCCGAAGTAAAAGGAAATATGCTGATAGGCATCTATAATTTCACCAAAGATCCCATCGGTTTTTCAGATCATTGTTTTGAAGAAAGCGGTGACTTTTTCAAAATCAGCCTTCTTTCAAGAACCGTTATTTTCTCAAGGGATCCTAAATGGATGGACCATGTTTTTGTCAAAAATCAGAAAAACTATAGCAAGGACATTTCAATAGAGCAGATAGGTATCGCGCTAGGCAACGGATTGCTGACCAACAGTGGCGAATCCTGGTTTAAGCAGAGAAGACTGGCTCAACCTGCATTTTATAAAAAGCGGCTCGATGGTCTGGTGGATATCATGGAACGGCTGACAGACGAACATATCGCCAGGCTTCAAAAATTAAGATCAGGCCATAAAATCTATATCGACGAGAATATGATGAATCTCACCGCAGGTATAGTCCTCGAAACACTGCTCGGTGAGAAAATGAACAACGATCTCCGGAATGTCCAGAAAACGATTGCTACTCTGCAGGAATATATTATCAAACGTATCCGTATTCCCTTTTTTATACAGCTCTCACAAATCAGCGGTGAGCACAAACGATTCCTTGAACTGATAGACGATATGGATAAAACTATCTATAAAATCATTGAAAGAAGAAAAAAGGAGTCATCTGAAGACAGTAATCTGATCTCAATGCTGATCGAGGCTGAGGACGCAGATACCGGCGAGAGAATGTCAGACAAACAACTGCGTGATGAACTGATCACCATCTATGTTGCAGGACATGAGACATCGGCTTATGCGCTGAGCTGGACTTTTTACGAATTGATGCAGCATCCTGATGTTGTGCAAAAAATAAAAGATGAGGTGTCTCAGGTTATACAAAACGGACGGATCGGCAGCGAAGGCTTACGCAAGCTTACCTATACTTCTGCTGTTATCAATGAATCTATGCGGCTACATCCCCCGGCATATTTTGTTTCCAGAGAAGCTAATGAAGATGATGTAATCCACGGAGTCGCTATTAAAAAGAATGAAACTGTGGTCCAATCTATTATCGCCATGCACAAGCATCCTGACCTTTGGGAAAATCCACTGGAATTCAAGCCGGAAAGATTTCTTACACCCAATGAAGCTACCCGGAAATACTACCATCCTTTCGGTGCAGGCCCGCGTATGTGCATCGGTAATAATTTTGCGTTAATGGAAATCACTCTGATTCTGGCAAAAATGATCTATGCATTAGACTTTAAGCTTGTCCCCAATCAGAAAATAGTCGCTCAGCCGCTCATTACGCTTAAACCGAAGTATGGAATTAAGCTGATGAAGTTGTAGTATAGACGACGGACGATAGACAACAGACCAAAGGTCACACTCTTATCGGCGGTCAGAAGTCTGTTATTTCAATAAAATCAAAAAAGTGAAGATTTTTTACAATTTAGACAGTAGTGCAACGGTTACTGATGCCAATTTAATATACTATTCGTATTCATAATATATGATTCTTATGATTTCTTTGGTTTCATAATCTTTGACTACTTCTTTTTCAAGTAAGCCATTTTCAAAATAATAACTTTCTGTTTCGTCCATAAACTGTACTCCTCCAGTAATTTTAATTTTTCCGAGAAGTGCTTTCTTGTATTCAAGATGCGGAAATTCGATTATTTTAAAAAGTTTGTTGTCCAAATATTCATAATTTGTCATTTTGACATATCCTTCGTATTTGAAATGCAAAGTTTCAATTAAATACCCATTTTTATCAAAAGTGTATTTGACTTTATCTGGCTCATTAAGATGAGTAATTTTATTGACAGATCTAGTTTTAATCCACTCGTGTTTTACTCCGTATGCCTCTCCATTTTCATAAATGTAGCGTTCTGATAATAGATCATCGCCCAAATATTCAAACTCACCAGTATATATTTTTACTTCTTTTTGCTCTTCAATATTTACAAGAACTTCTCTTATTTTTTTATTGTCACGATAGGTAAATTCTTTAATTGAATCATTTTTTTTTCAGATGGCGAGTTTTCAAATCTATAGAATCTGACAGTAAACTTATTATTGTCAAAGTATTCGTATTCTGAAACTATACCATTTATATGATCGATGATTTTTGAGACTTTATGGTCTTTATAAAAATATTCTTTTCTAATATATTTTTCTTCGTCGGATTTTGTGTAAATCGTTAATTTACGGAAATCTAAAGGGGCTAGAAGAAAATTAAAATGTCCTTTGAATATCATATTTTAAATTTTGGCTAATTTGTTTATATACGCTACTCCTATTCGCACATACACCTATATATGTACGAACATGCTCTACTCTGTAGCAATCTAAAATATAAAAACATTGCAAATAATTAAGATGGTTTTTGTCTGGCTCATGCGTACAGGGTTCTAAGACTCACGAAGCATCATAGTTCTGACTTTTGCACAAGCGTAATGCTTCCGACAGCACGGAGAAGATTAGTTAGATGCTTTTTTAACTTTGGAAAAAATTGAAAATACAATAACTAAAATAATAAATAGAAAAGGGAAAAATTGTATTGATAAATAAGCTGCATACAAACCATATTCTACATAATATTGTCCCTTTTTCATTATAACCGAACTAAGAAAAAATGAAGAGCTAATGAAGAGTTGTAATACTATTGCAATGGTAAACGCTTGTTTTATTATTTTAATCATAGTACCAATTATTTGTTCGATTTTTGAACATCTTCCTACTTAGAAGCATCTTAGTTCTGACTTTTTAAAAACTTACCGCTTGCATCAGCATAGGGACTGAAAAATCAGAAAAACGACATTTTTTACAATTTAGGTAATTGTGCAACGGTTACCTATGTTAGCGAAGCAATATTTTCTTAATCGTAATGAAATCTACATTTTGCAATTAAAATTTTATCGTCTTGATATTTATAAATTAATCTGTATTCATCATCAATTCTTCGTGACCAAAACCCAGAATATTTGTGTTTTAAAGGTTCCGGTTTCCCAATTCCGTCAAATGGATTTCTTGAAATATCTTTAAGCAAATCATTTATCCTCTTGAGTTTCTTTTTGTCAGTTTTTTGCCAATACAAATAGTCTTCCCAAGATTCATCCACGAAAATATATTTCATCTCAACTTTCGATCAAATCTTTTTCGAATGATTTTCCGCTGTTCAGTTTTTCAATTGCAGCATCCAATCTTAATTCATTTTTTCGTGAAGATAATTCGTGACTTGTTGCCATCAAAGAATTGTATTCACTGAGTGAAATCACAACAATTCCATCTTCTTTTCCACGATTTATGATTAGAGTTTCAAAGTTTTTTGTGACTCTGTCTAAATACGATTTAATGTCTTTTCTAAAGTCTGTAACGCTTGCAATTATCATAATTCTGTATTTTAATACGTACGAAATAATGTACAAATTTTATATCCGACAAACTTTTGCAGAATTTTTGTAGCATTTCTACTAAAGGTCGGGGCTTTGCGAGGAAACGGAAAAGGAAGCACGAACTTTCATTTAGCACCAACGTAAGCAAAACCGCTTGTTAACTGCGGTATTTTTTTAGTTAAAAGGGGTTATTTTAACATGACCAAATTCCCAGTTTGTAGCTACTCCAACAGTTATGAGTAGTAATATTATCATTTCTGTAAGAATAAATGTAAAAAATAAGAGAATTCTATAAGCAAATCCTAATCTAGAATAATCGTTACCAAAAGCATTGAAATATCCATAGATAATGTATAAGAAAATTAAAGATGTAATTGTAGTACTAATTACACTTGCTATTATACTGCCGAAGTCAATCATTAAGTTAAAGTAAAATATAAGATTGCCAAGAGTAGATATTAGTAAAATCCCCAACAATATCATTCCTGCAATGATGGTATGTTCGCTTAAATTCAGTTTTTTTCTTCTAAAAAGAATATAACTGTTTAATGCTGCAAATGGAACGAAAAGAAAAATTACTATTTTACTTTTTTGAGCAAAAATATAGTCTATTTTTTGACTGGCTTCATTCAAATCGGTTGTGTCTCTAACAAATCCTCTTCCTTGTTCTATAATTATCTCGTTATAATAATGTTTAAGAAATAACATTAAACCAATCGTCAATAAAATAAGTAAAAAAACATTGTAATAAGGCTTTCTCTTTCCTGAAATATAATCAAGAGCGGCTTTTCCAGGACGGATTAAAGCCTGTTTGGCAGTAAATAATATTCCTTTTTCAATATGAAATGTTCCGTGTAAAACATCGTGAAAGATGAAATTTTTAAAAGTAATACGGTGCGTATCGGCTTTTTGTCCGCAATGCGAACAAAATTTATCTGTTAATTCATTTCCACAATTAAGACAATTTTTGTTTTTCATTTATTTATACACGTAGTTTTTCAAATATTACAGTTGACTAGTTTATACACGCTACTAAGTAGCCTATTATCTCCAAATGTAAAGTTTCTATTTTTACAAATCATCCAATGAGCTCTAAATTTGTTGCATTCAGCAACACTTTGGGTGCTTACGTGCGTATGCAGGGTGAGGGATAGAACGGAGGATCGCCCGCAGTGCAATAAAATGGAACGAGGACTATAAACCGAAAGCCCCGCTATCCCCCGCTGTTATACCTCGTTATTTTTTAGTCAATACTTTCAAGTTCAATTGTTTTTAGAAGATTTTCGATCGTGTCATTATATTCGATTTTGTCAAAAGTAATTTTCTGACCTTTTCGAGTCCAAACTTCCATTGCAGATTCAATGTAGTGAAAGGAAAATGAAACACTGTCTTGATTTGGTCGGAGTCCGTGTCTACGTGACCTGGAAAGAACAAGAGTGTATAAAGACTGACCAGCTCTTAATGTCTTTTCAAATCCTTTATCTCTCATTTGTCTTATTAATTGGAGTATTTCAGAGCTTATGTCAAGGTTTAGTTCACGATAAAAATCTTCGATACTGTCCCAACTTAAAATAAATTCACCTTCAATTCCATTTCCCATTTCATAATATTCAGCAAGTTTACCAAACTCTACTTCAGGAAATTCCATTCGTAAAGTCGTTGGCATTTCTTGGTCCAACACCCATTTATTTATCAAGCAGCCCACTTTATGTATTTCATAACTTGATGTTTCGAAAATTAAGCAATCATCCCAATTGAAAATATACCTTGGACTTGGTTTGTAACCATCGTAATAAATTCTGCAACTTCTATTTTCATGCTTGAACCAAAGGCTATATGAAGAGAAAAATTCTTCTGCAACTTCATTCTGTGATATTGTAAGCAGTTGAGTATTTGATGTGTTTATGTAGGCTCTTAATTTTTCTAGCTGTCTTTTGTTCTGATCAATAAAATCAAAATTGGAATATAGTTCTTCTACCGTTTTATTCTGAATCCAATTCCTAATGGCTTGCATTGTTTTGAGTTTGTCGAGCGTTCTTCCGTGAGTAATAGGTTTTCCGTCTGCAATGAAAGTCGTACAAAACTCGAGACCTCTATATTTTAAATCCATCCTGTCGATGTCAAAACAATGAATAGAACATTGTCTCGATTGTTTTGTAATAGTACATTCTGATTGAGTCCCAGCTTCTTTTAATGAAATTCCAATGTCTGATTTTAACTTATTCGGTGTAAGTCCGAAAAATTTGGAAATAGGATTTTGATTACCCCAGAATTCCTCTTTCAATTCTTGGTAAAACTGTCTTGCATATATTTCTTCTATCTGTTTCACGTATTATAATGAGGCATAACGGTTCGGAGGTATTTTTCAGTACTATCTTTCAACGAAGCTGAAAGTTCAAATTTAGTAATTACTTTCATTCGGGATACGAAATGCTGCCTTTTGAGCAGATGTTGTTAACCGCCCTATTTTTCTTTGTCATCAGTATCTCCAAGCTAGGTTGATTAAGCTGTCAAGTTTAAAATGTGTTTGTAGCTCTCCACTTCTGTTGTCGTAATTTTTGGTATCTTCTACAAACTCACAATAATTTATACTTCCGTCAAATTCATTAGAATAATAGAACTTGTCAGCTCCTAAAAGTTTATATCGAAGTTTAGTTTTGTAGTCGCCTTCATTAGGCAATTTTGTTATAAATGAGTTTGCAGTCTTAGGTGCAAAATCTTTATAGTAATAACTGTTGCCACAAGTGCTGAAACGCCAATATTGGATTGGATACCATTGTCCGTCTTTTGTTTTAGCTTGTAAAACACAAATGTAACTCCAGTCTTGCATTTGGATTGCTACAGTGTCATTTGAATTGTTAATTATCCAAACTTGTTGTTGTCCTTGATTATTTAAAATGTGTACAGAGTCCGCTTGGTATTGATAGATTTTTTTTTCTTGATTTACTTTCTCAAGTTTTTGTATGACTGTCAATTTCTCCCAATTATCCTTCCAGTTAAGATCCGATGTGTCAAGTTTAGCTAAACGTTCTCTTGAGTAATTTTCGTCAAATGAGATAAAGTTTGTTGCTTTAAAATTTGTGTCCACAATGATTACAAATTCATTTTGTAGTCCTTTAGTATTGGGGATTGGTTCGTCAATACCGTGTTCATACCAAGCTGGTTTCATTTCTCCTGTCTTACACTCAAAAGCTTCAGCCACTACCTTCTCTTTTTCAGATTGTTTGTTTTCACAACCTGTTATAAGAAAAAGCAATGTCAATATGTTTATGTAATGTTTCATAATATGTCTGCTAACGGTTTGCAGCTATAAGAAGTTGGCGATTTCGGAGATGAAAATTGTCTGCCAGCACTAAACTTGATACGAGGCACAAATGCTCATTTAACCACTGAACTGCCAATTTCTTGTAGCTGCTGTTATATGCTGTTTTTCTTATCATTATGTTTCATTTTATATAGTTCGTCAAGTTCTGTTCGCTTTGTCCAGTCCACTGATAGATGTCGCAAATCAATTGTCTGATTTTGAATTTTGCTTATATACCATTCTAAAACGTTTGTTTTGTTCCAATATTTATTCCCGTCAAAATAATATAAACCAAATGGTTCAACAGAGGCTGCTGTTAGAGTTTCTTTGAGTTCTTGTCGAGTAAGTGGTTGTTTGAAAATAACTTCGTGATAGTCTTCGTCACCACCAACATTGTTAATAGCTTCAACTTGTCCTGTCCCACAATTGTCGGTATAAGTTGTATAAATTGGACCAGGAGTATTTAGCCAATTTACGTCTTTAAAGTCGCCATAATTAACGAATTCCAATGTCCCGATAATTTGCTCCAATTCCTTGGTGTCAATAGTTGGTTTAAATAAAATGCTCTCTATCTCTTTAGATGGTGTCGTCATTTTAAAATGAAGCATAACTGGTTGTATATACGCTATTGAGTATTGTATTATCTCCAAATGTAAAGTTTATATTTTTACAAATTATAAAATAACCTTTGAATTTGTTACATTCAGCAATACTTTGTCTGTTACGTGCGTATGCAGGGTGAGGGATAGAACGGAGGATCGCCCTCTGCGCTTCGTGTGGCTTCGAGTTTCCTCAGCCTCCACCCAGCCTCCACCTCAACTATCTGCTCTGTGACCGCGGCGGGAAGCCGAAGTGATAGCCCGACCCGAAGGGGCACCCCCAATAAAAAACAAAGGTAGCCGTTTGCACGACTACCTATCTTTTATGGCTTCAATATAAAAGAGTATTAGAATGGATATGCACCTTTCTCGATAGCAGCTTTCGCTACTTTGCGACGAAGGTCTTTAGGGTTGACATCATAAGCTAATGTCAATGTATCTGCCAATCTCTGAGTTAAGAATTTCTCTGCTCCTTTAGCATAAGAAGCGATGGCATCTTCAGCAGATTTTCTCGCGATAGACAATGCTTCGTAGATGTATAATTGTACTGCAGCTTTTTTAGCTTCCAGCTCTTCTTTGTCAGCACCTTCGGCAGCCAGTCTTTTCACTCTCAACAGAGCAGATTCTGCTACGTAAGCCTGACCTAAGATATCAGCAAGGTTCATCACGATTTCCTGCTCGTCTACTAATTTCAATTTCAATTTGCGACCTGCAGCAGCCGAAACCAATAAGAACAGTTTTTTCAGGTTCTCTACGATTTCAGATTCTTTCGCTAAAAACCCTTTTGCATTGAACGGATTGATTGCAGCTGCCATCTGGAAAGGAACTTCTTTGGTAGCTGTCATCAAGTCGATTTCTTTTGTCTGGTAAGCACGTTTCATCAACTCGCCTACAGAAAGCATACGGTTGATTTCGTTGGTACCTTCATAGATACGTGCGATACGCGCATCTCTGTAGCCCATTTCCATACCTGCTTCCATAGAATAACCCATACCGCCATATACCTGGATACTTTCATCCACAGCATAAGCCAATGCCTCTGAACCAATCACTTTCAGGATAGCACACTCGATAGCGTATTCTCTCAAAGAATTGATTTTTGCATCGTTGTATGACTGACCTGCAGCTCTGAATTCTTCATATTTCTGATCGATATTGTAACCTGTTCTGTACAAAGCTGACTCTACTGCGAATGCCTGTGTAGCCATCTGACCGATTTTTTGCTGGATAGCACCGAAGTCAGAGATAGGTTTGTTGAACTGATATCTTTGTGTAGCGTATTCTACTGATTTAGAACAAGCGAACTTCGTTCCTCCTACTGAACCGGAAGCCAGTTTGATACGGCCGGAGTTCAGGATGTTCAATGCGATTTTGAAACCTTCGCCTCTTCCTGCCAACAAGTTTTCTACCGGAACTTCACAGTTGCTGAAGAATACCTGTACTGTAGAAGATGCTTTGATACCTAATTTTTTCTCTTCTTTACCCAATTCGATACCGCCGAATGCTTTCTCCACGATGAACGCAGAAAGATTTTTGTCATCGTCGATTTTAGCGAATACGATAAAGATATCTGCAAAACCACCGTTGGTAATCCACATTTTTTGTCCGTTGAGGATGTAGTGTGTACCCGCTGCGTTCAGTACTGCATTGGTTTTACCGCTGTTAGCATCAGAACCAGCTCCCGGCTCTGTCAAAGCGTAAGCTGCTACCAGCTCTCCGCTTGCAATACCCGGAAGGTATTTTGATTTTTGCTCTTCATTTCCATAATATACGATAGGCAATGAACCGATAGATGTCTGTGCACCGATGGTCGTAGCAAAAGAAAATCCTAATGCAATCAATTCACTGAATACAAGTCCTGTATTGAAATCCAGCCCCATACCTCCGTATTGCTCATCAATAGATACTCCGCAAAGTCCCAGTTCTGAAGCTTTGGCAAAGATATCTTTGATGACATCCATGTCTTTGCTTGCATCCAGAGCTGCTACTCTTTCGATTCCCAAACCGTGAATTTCTTTCATACAGAATTCTTTCACCATTTCGGCAATCATCACTTGCTCCTCAGAAAATTGCTCCGGAGTGAATATATTTTTCGGGTCTTCCTGAGTTACTAAGAAAGAACCACCTTTTAAAGCTGATTTACTAGCCATAACGTATTTAGATAATTTAAGACAATCTGCGAAATTACCCTATTCAAATCCGAATATGAAAAATGTTGGTTTAAGGAATTGTTATTTGGACGAGCGGTCAAGTAGTAGTTCACGGTCAACGGTTGACTGATCACCGTTTATGAAGACTGACTCCGGATATGTAGCGTTGTCATTCCGTGCTTGACACGGAATATTTCTGTTAGGAACGGATGCTGAATCAAGTTCAGCATGACGGTTCTCGGGCATTTAGAGGTAGCTGAGGATACTCGAAGCTATCGAAGTGTCATATTATGGGGGAATCGCGGGCTTTCGGCTCATAGTCCTCGCTTCACTGCGGGCTACCGCCTCTATCCCTATCCCGGCTGACGCACGATAGAGTTTGACGAATAAAAAAAACCCTTCCAAGGCTCTGACTCTGGAAGGGTTTGTATTTTCTTTTATTTTATTTTAAGTTTTTCGTCTCTTGTCTAAGAAAATACTAATCTTTTATACAGCGGCAGGGGAAGCCAAAATTTACAGTAAGAGCATTTGGGGATACAACAGAAGATTCACTAAGCAAAGCAATACTTAAATCGTTAGTTGTTGTATTTTTGGCAGAATACCAAAACATAGTAATTCCACCAATACCAGAAAACGTTGCAAAAAAGCTACGTACCCCACTTCCTACAGCTGAAAAACCACTCTCGTTTGTGGCACCAATATTTGGTTCGCTCCAACCTAAAATACTTTTCATTTTCCCTCCAGCTAAAGAATCACCTCCTAATGAATTTATTAATTGCTCCCATTCAGTTTCTGAAGGTATGTTCCAGCCTTTGGGACATAATTTCCCTGTCTCAACTGCTTCCCAATTGTATATTTTCCCATATATATCGTTATAATCTTCATTGTTATCGTAGTAGCACCAACCTATACCTGGATCAACAGAATACCATGATAAACTATCTCTTAAATTTAAAATAGACTTTCCGTCATTTAATCTCGTTGTTTTAAGATTCTCTGCCATCCATATCTGATTCCCTATTTGTATCGTAGGGTATTTATTCCCGTCTATATCAGTCACACTTCCATAAGTCAGATTAGAATTAAGATATGGACTATCAAACTCTGCTGCTCCACAAAAATTGATATCTTTTTGAAGAGTGGTATTACTGAAAATCAGTTCTATTGTATCTAATTTCACTGTATTATTTCCGGTGTACACCATTGCCTGTACCTGATATTTCGTTGTAGGATTAACATCACATAAGATAATGTTTGTTTCAAACTTGCCTTCAGAATTAGTTTTGCCTGAGAAAGAAATTTTACTTTCTGTTAGCCCTTTTAAAGTAAAGAATGAATTTGCATAGGTGCTTTCGCAATCTTTTACTGTTCCACTGAGTTGATATGCTTTTGCATTTCCTGTCAGGTTAGGAAGTGTAACAGTTACATTTTCTGAAGTGATGTTTACCGTTCTGTCAATATCCTGACATTCAGTAATCACTCTTAGCCCAAGATTTTTTGGTGTACGGAGCAAGGTAAACTGTCCTGCATTGTCTGTATATACTGTTCTCAATCGATTGCTGAAATCGGAAGTATAGATATCTACTTTCTGGTTTCCTAAAGATTGATTAGCAGAAGATTTCATAGTAATGGTTACTTTATCTACGGCATCTTCTACTTTCGTATCCAGATTCCAGGTGGAGAAATGATTTGCTTCAAATGAATATTCTGAACCGGATTTAGTTGCTTTTCCGGCTTCTACCCAAAGTCCGTGGCTCTCATTGAAATGCCAGACAGGCATATCTGCAGGTGCATCTTTGATGGCAGGCATCGTGACTTTTACTGTTTTACCTCCTGCAATCTGTAATAATTTCCCGCTATTATCTGTTAGCTCTACGTTTGCCATTCCGTAGGAAATCATTCCCGACAATCTGTTATCATCTGTCAAGCCCACCAGATTACCCGGCATTACTGATGCAAAGCCATTGGTTTCGGGATTGATGTATCTGGCGTAAACTTTGACTGTACCGGTATAAGCTTTTCCATCTGCGTCAGCTATGCTTCCGGCAGGTAAACTCAACTTGACTTTACCTCCATCAAAGGTCAATTCTCCACCACTTGATGCTTCAATATTCTGAGCAGTTCCTTTTGTTTGTAAACGAATTTCTACTTTGTTCATCGCTCCTGCTGTCGGTGCAAATGTCCGGATGCCTTTCATGTAACCGGATTTCTCTGCCTTCACGGTTGCGAAATCTTTGTTAACAGCTACTTCTCCGAATACAAAATATCCGTCTTTATCTGTTGTCTGGCTTTTACTTCCTGCTTTCACTTCTACTCCGCTCAACGGATTGCCGTTTTCATCCAGTACATTCCCCTGTAGAAATGCTGTAGATGTAGTAGTCGTGACGACTTTCTCCAATCGCTTGTTCTGTGCGATGACAATCTCATTGGTGATAGGATCTTCTCCATCAGGAAGTTCTTTATCTTTTTTGCATTGCAAAAATAATGTTACAGCAAGAACAGCATACAATAAGGGCTTTAATGATCCGGAAATGAATCTCATAATTTGAATATTTACAGTTCTGCAAATATAATTACTCAAAACATATATTCAGTTTAAATTGACCGCAGATATGCTATCAGAAATTAAGGCGGACTATTTCAACAATAAAAGCTACACTTTTCTGAAATGAATATACTTTGCGTATCCTTTCAGCTTATGAATCAGTGGTAGATATATCACTGTCATATCTCTCAGACGTTTCTGATAGTGACGACCGGGATGCAGCATAGTACGCCATGCCCATTCCATTTTAAGAGCTCTGACCCATCTGGGTGCGCGGATATAGAATCCTGATAAAAAATCAAAAAATCCTCCTACGGTAAAGACCATCAAGCGGTTTTCACGAATCCAGTCGATATGCTGTGTCACCCATTGTTCCTGTCTGGGCGAACCCATACCTACGAATAATGCACTGTCTGCCGGAACTTTTGAGAGATCTAAAGGAGAAAACCCATCCTGAAAATATGCGACTGCCTCTGAACCATATTGCTGTACAAGTTTATCATTACAGGCTTTTATATTTTCAGCAGTAGTGCCATATAATACCAACGGGATATTTTGCTCACGCAATGCCTGAAAAAATAACGGCGACATATCTGTTCCGTTGAGATTAGCTATTTTTTTTCCGGTAATAATCTTAAAGCAGATCTGCATACCTATTCCATCCACCAAAAGATGGTCTGCCAGAAGATAGTCTTTCAGTATATCTCTGTTTTGATGGAACAGGACGTAGCTCGCGTAATACATATAGTGTATGACGGACGATTTTCCTGATTGCTGCCACAGCGACACTAATTGTCTGGCAACGTACTTTGGATCTTCAGAATCTGTAAAGGATAGTTTTGCAATCTGGGTACGGATATCTGTCATGATGTCAACCGGCGTTTGATCGTTTCAGTGATGCTTTTCATCCTGTTGAGGTTAAAGAGTAATGCCAGACCTAATTTGACCGGAAACATTGCGTACCATCCCAACAAAGAAAATGTGGATACCTGCGGCTTCATCAGCGGATAGCCAAACTGCCCGAGATATTGCCCAGACGTTTTTTCGCAGATGGCAATTTCAGCAGGGGAAAGTCCACCGTTTTTCCAGTTGCCTGCTCTTTCTTTTTTAATACCAGTTTCTTTGCTGTCAGCTTCATTCGATGAGCTTGCTTGTGGTATATTCAGCATTTCTTCGTGATAGTTGATACCTAGGTGCAAACAGATTTTTTGCATGGTTTCAGCCGGAGTTTCCAGTATATCTTCAAACCTTACTGTCATCACCTGCGGATGATCACTGAATTTCTGTGCTGCATGGATAGCTGCATTCCAGAGCTTGCTCAAAGTATATGGATGATAGTTGATTCTCAGCCTCAGCGCTTCTTTTTTAGTAATAAAAGTTGCTCCCATCTTTCTGCGCATCCATTTACGCTTCTGAGATAAAAGAATTGCTCTGGGATCCCGCACCATATTGATGATTTTAGCCTGAGGGAAAAGCTCTAGAATCTCCTGTATGTAAAATACATTCTGAGGGGTCTTTTCGCACGGAATCCTTTTTCCTTCCTGCCTGGTAATCAGGTTCATGAATTCTGCATACAATACGTGCGGCACAAACGAGATATCTGACAGATTCGAAATAAAAGTCTGTGCATCTGACCAGTATCTGCGTTCTTCCATCTCTCCGGTGTACCCTTCTTTCTGGATATAGAAAAGTTTGGAAATCAGCAGTGTCGCTTCTTCTTCTGAAAGTATAAGATCTTTGTCTGATGTAGACCATAGCTGTTCAAAAAAATGCAGCTCATTCAGAACGAATACATCAGGATGGTTATTGAGAATGCGCAACATCATAGTCGTTCCACTCCGGGAGTTACCTACGATGAAAAAGCATGTTTGCTCTATTTGCATGGCGCAAAATTAGAATATTTTGTCGTCATTTCCTGATAAACAGGATGTATTCTCAGAGTGTTTATATAGAAATAATTTCCAGATGTCCAGCTTCAATTTCCTCATGAAGCAGAATAACTCACAACGGTTTTTGTAAAATGTGCGTTCGAGCCTTTAACTATGCGAATATCCTTTTATTTCTTCTATCATTTTAGCATTGAATTCAGGCAGGTCTTCCGGTGTTCTGCTGGTCACCAGGCCCGAATCAGCTACAACTGCTTCATCCGTCCACAATGCGCCGGCATTCTCGAGATCTTTACTGATATTGGATACAGAGGTCATTTTTCTGTTGCGAACCACTTCTGCGTTAATAAGAATCTGCGGACCATGACAAATAGCAGCAACAGGTTTACTCTGTTCGAAAAAATCCCGTACAAAATTCAGCGCATTTTCGTCGACTCTCAGCTTATCAGGATTCAATACTCCACCGGGCAGTACCAATGCATCATAATCCGAAGCTACAGCTGCTGACAATTCCTTATCTACGGGATAATCCCTGCCCCAGTCTTTTTCAGCCCAGGATCTGATCGTTCCTCCTTCCGGGCTTATAATGTGAACAGTCCATCCTTCCTGCTCCAAATGCTCTTTGGGAGATTTCAGCTCACTCTCCTCGAATCCGTTAGTAGCCAGTATAGCAATAGTTTTAGACATAGTTTTATTTTTTCGAGATTAAGAACTATATTTTCAAATCTCCGCAACGGCCTATTTCCATTGGCTCATCGGCAATACTGTTGATTGCAGTTTTTACGACTGTTACCAGCTTGTTGGATTTTGTGTCCCAATAGTGAGCTTCGGCCGGAATAACTTTCAGCACCAGAAGATTCGAATCTTCTTTTCCTCCCTCAAACCAGGTTTTCATCATATTGCTCCAATATTTATCTATCCGTTCCTGATCTTTTGAAACTTCTGTATTACCGTGAATACTTAAAAATTGATAGCTGCCGGGATTAGCATATAAAAGACAAATGGTTTTGTCTCTCTGCAGGTTTCGATAGGTTTCACTTTCCGAAGAAAATAAAAACCAGATATTTCCTTTATCATCTACTTCCTGAGTACTCATCGGGATTGCATGCACATGCCTGGTATCATCCGGATGTGTACATAACATTCCCATATCGATCGAATCTACCAGCTCTTTCAATTTATCTATTGCATCCTGGTTGTGATAATTTTCTTTGTTCATCATATTGATTTAAAAAAATGATTTTCACAGCTTTTATCTATGTTTTTTTACTGATTCCTGCAGCCTTTTAGCATGCCCTAAGTGTTTTTCCAAGGTAGGAAGTGTTTGTGCAGCCCAATTTTTCAGCTCTTCATCTTTTCCGTTTTCAGCCTGTTTTCTGAAAAGATCCACAACCTGCTCATGGTCTTTTACCATCTGATTGGCAAAAGCTTTATCAAATTCAGTTCCGCTTGCTTTCATAAGCTGGTCATAATCTTTTTGAGCCATATCGGTCACTTTCAGGGAAAGGTTGCTATATCCTCTTTGTTGAGTCAGCTCTCTGAGTTGGTCATTTGCTTTTTTATGATCATTTACCATCATCATCCCGAAGTCTCTGACTTCCTGAGAAGATCCACGCGATTGAGCCAGCTGCCCCATATTGACCTCTGACTGACCTGCCTGTAATGCTTTCTGTGCAAAATCATTGTCTTTCTGAACATCTGCATTGTTCGGGTTCTTCTTCATCTGGTCATTTCTGCTCTGGGCCCAAAGTACGCTGCAACAACATATCATAACAACTGCAGCTAAAATCACTTTTTTCATAAGTATATATTTAAAAAAATTTAAAAAACTGTTGATATCGCTTTCGATTATGCTCAAAAGCATCATCGGCTAAGACAGATACTATATTTATACCATGGCAACACCAAAAAAAGAAAATTGAATTTGTTTCAGCCAGAAACATTGATAGAGCTTCAATAATTACAGGGGTCTTAGTAAATTTTGAAGAAAAAATTTTTACCTGAAAAAATTATACTGTATTCAGGTAAAACATATTTATGAGCAATTCATGACCACAGATGACCACTAAATGGGTAAATAGTTGCACAGTAAAAGAACTCCATTGCCTTCATGCCGTTGTTCAGATTTCCGGAAGGATAAAATTCTGAAAGTATGCAGAAAAGTTTGAAAGTAATGACATCTTCACATTGTCTGAACTATGATCCTTTTGATTATTCTGACCTGAATTTATTGTTATCGAGATGTTTAAAATTCAGGCTTCGCTCCGAAACTGATTAATGATCCTGTTTCAAGGTGTATTCTTTCAAATCATTGATCGTTTGTACTAAATACAAATATTCCAGTGGATCAGTCCCTCAATGAAAAATTGTGATGAGAAATTGGCAATAAATGTGAATTAACATTCAAATATTCTGAAAGAACAGTAAGTATGGTTTGGATTATCGTAATAATGTTAACTTTGTAAGGGTTTTTTATGTCAGGTTTTATTGAGACCATCCGTCATGCTGTATTCAAGCGTTTTGTCAATAAAAAATTGAATCGGGACGTTACTCACAGACCTATGTCTATGCGTGTAGCCGGAAAGATAGGTATTCTCTTTCAGGCAGACAATGCAGGCGAAAGGGATGCTGTACAGGCATATGCGGAGAAGCTCAAAAACGAAGGAAAAGATGTACAATTACTTGGTTTTCTGAATAAAAGAAATCATCAGATTAATTATCTTTTTCCGTACATCTCTCACAAGGATGTGACTTGGTTTGGAAAGCCTAAAGGTGGCACAATTGGCTATTTTATCAAATATCCTTTTGATATTCTAATCAATTTTGCTCCGAAAGAACTGATGCCGTTCGAATATATTTCTGCTTTGTCGAGAGCCGGCTGCAGGATAGGGTTCAATGAAAAAAATATTCTGGAACCTTATGACTGTATCCTGTTGGCAGAACAAAGGAATGATATCAACGGCCTGATTAATGATATTGACAAATATTTATCGTAGATATATGAACACTCCTGATTTAAGAGGTGTAGGTGTGGCGCTGGTGACGCCATTTAATGCTCAGAAAGAGGTCAATTATGACGAATTTGAGAAAGTCATCAACTATGTCATTGAAAATGGTGTAGATAATATCGTGGTTTTAGGTACTACGGGTGAAACTGTAACGCTGACTAGAGAGGAAAAGCAAAAGCTCATCCACAAGACGGTAGAGGTAACCAGTGGTCGCGTGCCTGTCATCGCCGGATTTGGCGGAAATAATACTGCGGAGGTGGTCAATGATCTGCAAACTTATGACCTGACAGGTGTTGATGCTATTCTTTCCGTATCGCCTGCTTACAACAAGCCGACTCAGGAAGGCATCTACGAGCATTTCAAGGCTATTGCTCTGAGCACTCCGTTGCCCGTCATCCTGTACAATGTACCGGGGCGTACTGCGAGCAATATCCGTACTACTACTACTTTGCAGCTCGCTAATGAGTTTGACAATATCATCGGTATCAAAGAAGCCAGCACTGATTGGGGACAAATACTGGATCTGGCAAGAAACAAGCCTGACAATTTTTATCTTTTGTCCGGTAATGATGATTTAATTGTTCCTCAGATTACTTTGGGTTTTGACGGGGTGATTTCTGTTATAGCGAATGCTACTCCGAAATTGTTCAGTACAATGGTTCACAAAGCTCTGGATGGTGATTTTGAAGGTTCAAGAAAGATCTTATTCGAGCTGGATGAGCTGATCTCTATGATGTTTGAACAAGGCAATCCTGCAGGTGTCAAATGTGCCTTGGAATATATCGGTGTTTGTCAGGATGAATTGAGATTGCCGTTAGTACCTGTGAATTATGATTTGCGCAAACGTATTGGTCAGAAACTGGTGGGTTTGGGTAAGGAACTGAAAGCGCTGGTAGGTGAAAAGGTGATTGCTTAGTTAGATGCAGGAACCAAGAGCCTGGAATCAAGACTAAATACATTTAGAATATAAAAGCGGGAACATCGATAATGTTCCCGCTTTTTAGTTGGATGACAGTCATTGGTAATAAATAGATAGGACTGACACAAATAAACACGAATGTTCACGAATTGAGAACTTGGTGTTGCGAATCATTTTTTTGCACGCAAAGTCGCCAAGCCGCTAATCTCTTCTTCGTCTCTTTGTGGCTCTGAGAGAGAAATTCAGATATACATTTCACGAATTTTCTCGAATTGAAATAGTATTTGACATCTGCTACAACATACTTTTCAAATCAGCGGGAGAGTACGCCACAGATTTCAAGGTTTTGTCATCAGATTTTCTGTACACCAGATATAATCCGTCCACTTCTTTGTAATAGCTTTCTGTTCCGTCTTTGTCAAAATAATGTTTCATAGTTGTCTCTGCTTCTTCAATTGTTTTACAGGCTTTGCTCATATTTGACCGTTGTACCTCATCAAACAAATCTGAAAATTTATCTTTCAGGCCAAACTCCAGAATCGCTCCGGAAAGTACATACTGAATATCGCATAATGCATCTGCTATTTCTACCAAATCCTTGTTTTGGATAGCCTCTTCCAATTCTTTCAGTTCTTCGGCAATCAAAGAAACTCTGAGCTTGCAACGTGCTTCTGAAGGTATTTGTGGGTTATCCAGAATCGGGTGCCGGAATGTTTTGTGAAATTCTGCGACTGAGCTGAGTGATTTCGGGTCTTTCATGAAATAGTAATTAATAACCAGTTAACAAGTAGTTAGTATTTGCGAAAATATTCATTCCCGAATTTATCGGACTTAAAAGTTTTGAACGAAAAAGGAATCTACTAACATAGACTATAAGCTGCCTCATAATGAATGATTAAATAGATTGATATCAATGAATTTATTTATCCTTTTTTTAGAGAAAAGGATAGCAAAAAAGTTTCGATGGTTTCGAGGACTTCGAGATAGTTTTGCAGGTCCACTACAAGTCCTCAGCCCACGCAACTAGTACAGTTTTTTCTACAACAATCTTCTACGCTTCATTTCTCTGTGGTGCAATTGCAATTCTCTGCCCATCTGACCGGAGACGCTGGAATTTTCCTGGGCACGACGGATTAGATAAGGTAATACTTCTTTCACCGGACCATAGGGCATGTACTTGGAAACTTTGTAGCCTGCTTTTGCCAGATTGAAGCTGATGTGGTCGCTCATACCCAATAATTGCGCAAAATTCAGATGCGGGTGGTTAGCCGGGATATTTAACTGCTCTGCCAGCTTTACGGCTTTCATTGTGCTTTCTTCATTGTGGGTTGCCACACAGACGGAAGTGTGCTCAATATTATGAAGGGCAAAAGCTACTGCGGCATCATAATCTCTGTCAGTATTTTCTTTGGATGTCTGTACCGGATTTTTCAATCCGTGCTTTTGAGCAAAGTCTTCTTCTTTCTCCATGTACGCTCCACGTACGAGCTTCGCTGCATAGATGAAGCCTTCAGCCTTTGCTGTTTCTACCATCTTCTGAAAATCTGCCAGTCTTGGTTGCAGATACAACTGTATGGTGTTATAGATAATTGGCTGTTCTTTGTTGTACTTACGCATCATCTCCAGTGTTATATCGTCCAGTGGTTGCTGGATCCAGGATTCTTCCGCGTCTACAAACAACGCGATCTTATGCTGAAATGCCAGTTCGGCGATTTCATCTATTCTTTGCTTACAGGCTTTAAATCTGGCAGATTCGTATTCTGTCAAAGATTCCCTCGCATGTAATTTCTCCAGAATTTTGAAGGGAATCAGTGAGGTAAATTTGGAACAAACGATTCTGACACCATCATGTTTCGTAGCAAAAATGATGGCTTCTTTGATAGCTTTGGCTGTACGTTCGTAGTCTTCATCGCTCTCCTTCCCTTCCACTCCGTAATCCAGAATGGAATCTATTCCGTATTTGTACAGCTGATTGATTTTGGGAATAGATCTCCCCAGTGAGCTACCTCCACAAAACAACGGGAAAACGGTAGGTTTTATTCCTAAAACCACAGGAAAGCTTAACCCGCTTTTCACCATTGCATCTGCAACAGCTATTCCGGCATTGACCAGTGCATTGAATCTCATCAAACCAAAAATGGTGTAATCTCTGGTCAGTATCCAGCTGTTTTTATAAGCAAAAGCTAATTCTGTATTATTAAAATCGACCTTCCCTCCCATGTCTGTATTTCTATATCTGTTAAGATAACACAGAACGAGTGATTTTGATTAAAAGGAAAAATTAATTTCCTCAATGAATTACCTGACAAAAGTCACCGCTCCTTTTCTGGAAATGCCCTGACCTTTATTTTCATAGGTCAGTACCCAGGCATATACTCCTATCTCCTGCAAGCTTCCTTTGTATGTTCCGTCCCAATAGTTACGATGATCTGTGGATTCAAAAACTTTCTCTCCCCACCTGTTGAAGACCATCAATTTAAAATTATTGATCTCCGGGCAAACATTTGAAACCCCAAACAGGTCATTTTTACCATCCATGTTCGGAGAAAATGCAGTTGGAAGATTCAGATCACAATTACATTCCTCAAAGTCCACCTGGATCATATCTTCCAGCTCACCGCAATCTGTCTTTATAAACACCTGATATGTTCCGGGAGTTTTGACAACAAAAGTCGGCAATGTGGAACCATCCTGCCAGAGATAGCTGCCCGGCATTTGACTCACATTCAGCAATAAGGTATCATTATTACAAAGCAAAGTATCATTGCCTAAGTTCAATTCATATTCAGGATACAGGGTAATAAGAATGGTATCAGCAGATGAACAATTGTTTTGTGTGACTCTGACAGAATATTGACCAGCCTGACTCACGGAAATTTGCTGAGTAGTAGATTGATTACTCCAGAGATATTCTGAACCCGGATTTCCTGCATCCAGTATGAATTCAGAACCTGTACACAGCATTTTATCTTCGCCCAAATCCACTACAGGGAAAGGATGTACTGTCAGATTTATCACTAGAATACTATCGCATCCGCTTTGGGTAGTCAATGTATCCTGATAAATACCGGCTATAGAATATGTTTTTTGACTGATGATCAACTGTTCACCTGCGCAAATGCTGGTATCTATTTTAAATGTCTGAGATAGATTGACCCGATACGACGCATAAGCAGTATCTGTACAACCATTGATATTCGTAATTCTGGCAATCTTGTATAGTCCGGTATCCGCACTTGTAATATTTTCCAGCTTCAATGTATCTCCTGTGAACTTACTCCCATTCGGAGCTGTCCATTCATGTGTAAAATAGGGAGATGATGGCAATATAATGATTTTACTATCACAGGAAGTTCCGGATTCTACGGGTAGAAAAGCCAATGTATCCGCAGTAATCTGCTTGACAGTAGCATTTCCACATTCATCTATAATCCGTGCGATATAATTTCCAGGAGATTGAATATTGAAAATTGGAGAATTTTGACGGGGAAAGATTTGTGGCCCTGAAATAATTTCATAAGTGTACGGAGCTACTCCTTTCCTTAAATCTGGAATGAGTACCAATTGAATATTATCCTGACAAATCACTGCATTGCCTACAGAAATTTCTGGATTCTGATACGGAGCAATATGAACGGTATCTATAATCTCCCAACAGGCAATATCGGAATCATTGACAGCATGTCCGGCTTCGAGCGCACCGATACCTTGCTTGAAAAGATAAGTGATTTCGTATGACCCATCAGAAAGATTTATCAGAGAATCCTTATTATTCTGTTCCGCCATGTAATTGTGTGTGTATACCGGAAACTCTGTTTTTTTCAGCTCTACATTTTTTGCAATATCACGAATGATGACATCTCCACCCATGACCATAGAATAATAGATTTTATTTTTGCCTACGCATCCTCTTTCCACGGAATTTTCAGCTTTCAGACTGGTGATTTCGCTTTCATTTATTGTAATTGAATCCTGAAGTTCATTTCCACAGGAATCAATGATTTTATATTTGTAAACACCCGCTGCGAGATTATTCAACATAAATGTTTCTCCCCATATCATGGGTATAGTATCCGGGTAAGTGTAGGTATCTCTGTATTGATAGCGTTCTTTGGTACTCCCCAAAACAGACGGCCCTGATAATACAATTAATTTAGCATTACTTTCAAATCCCAGGGTTATGATTCTATAAGTACCCAACACTGAGTCGATACAAGCTCCGGAATGTACACCCTGATAAAGAATGATGGGCGGTGCTAACTGTGGTATAGTAAAATTCGTAGCAAACTTATCTCCGCAACCATCTTCTACCTGAAAGTGATAATTACCGCCTACCGGTATAAATTTCCCTAAATCCAATGGTCCTCCGTAATTATTCCATGCGATTTCAGATAATATAATTTCTCCCGTAGTCAGATTCGTATAGGTGTATCTTAAAGGCGTTTTCAAGCCTGTGTGATATTCATTAAACTCAGTATTCCCAAACGTCACAGTAGCCTCTTTCCCACATTCTTTGTAAGCATACTTCGGATAAAAAATAAAAGGATAAGTATGTCTGTTGACTGATACTGCACTATCTCCGCAGGCATTATAAATCGTCACTTTCACATTCTCATCATAATCCAATCCCGGGACAATCTGTCTTACAAATACCCATCCATTGACATGAAGCATGCTGGTATCTATCTCTGTTCCGCTTTGTGGTATATATATTCCGTCAGAAGTCTCGTACTTGAAAGTTAATGGCATTCTGGACTCAGCAATATCCAGCGTAAAAGAAACCATCATAGAATCACAGCCCATTTTATCTGCTCTGATATAACCAGGTTCCCCGACCATGTGACTCTGAAATTTGAATGCAGTCACAGGTTCCTGTACCGTGTATGCTGACGAAGAAAAGCTACCACAGCCATCTGTCACTCTCACGGTATAATTTCCTGCAGGTATATTTTCAAAAGTATGTTCTGTCTCTATATCTGTAAAAGTCCCTGTATAATTTACCAACTCCCACGTATATGGCACCAAACCCGTTCCACTACGTACCTCAGCAGTGATAAGTCCCGAACTTTCACCTCGACAATATGGTTTAACTCCGCTCACATCCAGCATCGGATTCATGTAATTTCCTGCAATAGTAGCATTGACAGTGATTTCATTTTGTGCGGCATCAGATATTTTCACTACATAATCACCGGGAAATAAAGAATTGAAAAAAGGAGTAGTCTGAGCTGGTGCTGTCACCGGGCCGGAAATGATACTGTAATACAGCGGCGGATTCGCAGAAGTTGCGACTACCAATATACTTCCATTATTGGGGCAAGTGCTGGGAGTTGTATGTGTAGCATTGACTACAATCTGAGAAAAGCACATGGAAATGTTCATCATGAACAAGACCGGCAACAGGAAAAAAGTTGAGCGCAAGGTGTATGATTTAGGCTTTGACAGATATAATTTCCGGAAAAAAATATCTTCATCAAAGTAAATGCTTTTTCATCAATTTAAACTTTTCCAGATAAGAATTTTGGGAGGAAAAAATAAGGGGAAATTTGATTGCTATTTCATTCAAAAGCAATTAAAATGTTTGAAATAACGGACAATATTAGATTTATAGTATTTTCAAAAACAAGCAGAAATACTAAATATCATTCCTTATTGAACCCAAAAAAAAGCGGCGACTATCTAAAAAGACAGCCACCGCCATATAAAAAACCAACTATTCGATTTATTCAGCTGCTAATTCAGCCTCGCTATTTGCCTCAGGAGTTTTACCTCTTTTTCTGCCCCACCATTCTTTGAATCCGTCCACTACATAGTACATGACCGGAACAATGATGATGGTAAAGAACATAGAAGATGTCAGACCTCCTATCAGGATCCAGGCGAGACCGTTTTTCCACTCGGCTCCTTCTCCCTGTGCTATCGCTACCGGAATCATCGCAATTACCATCGCAATCGTTGTCATCAAAATCGGGCGGAAACGCTCGATAGATGCTTCGATAACGGCTTCCTTGTAATGCATACCCTGTTTTTTCAGGTGATTGGCAAAGTCGACTATCAAAATAGCATTTTTTACAACCAGACCTACTAACATGATGATACCCAACATACCGAAGATGGATAAGTTCTCCAGATTTAATGCCAGTGCAAGGAACGCTCCAATCATAGAAACCGGTACTGAGAACATTACCACAAAAGGATAAGCATAAGATTCATACAATGCAACCATGATCAGATACACTAAGATGATAGAGATGCCTAATGCCATTCCTAAGCTCGCTCCTGCTTCTGCCTGATATTTATATTCACCTATCATTGTAGTGGTCAAACCTTTGGGTTTTTGCAACTCTTCGAGTCTGGTATTGATTTCTTCCAGAACCACACCATTTGCCACACCGGCAATCTGTGAAGTAATCATCACAGAAGGCACTTTATCAAAACGCTCTAACTGAGTAGGACCCGAAGATAATATCACATCAGCAAACTGCTCCAGTCTGATCAGCTGACCTGTTTTGTTCATCACGCTTACCTGCTTGATGTTATTGATATCTTTTCTGTCAAAATCATCTAATTTGATGTTGATATCGTATTCGTTTTGTCCGTCACGGAATTTACTGTCAGTATTTCCTGAGAATGAATATTGTAATGTCGCACCGACAGAAGCCAGATCCACACCTAAGTCTGCCATTTTCTTACGATCCAACTGGATTTTCACTTCAGGATTACCATCTTCTACAGATTTTTTCACCTCAATTGTACCGGCAATAGATTGTACAAGATTTTTCACTGTATCACCATAAGCCAATACTTCTGCCAGATCTGTTCCCTGAACGACTACCTGTACCGGAGCATCACCGCCACCAGCCATCTGTACAGCCTGCGCCCTGAACTCTACTCCGGGATATTTAAAGAATAGTTCTCTTTTCAACTGGATAGCAAAATCCTGAACGGAGATATTTCTTTCTTTCATACTTACCATCTTCCCGGTAAATTCTACCACATTAGGTACTGCCTGAGTAGACATCATACCGGATGATTGTGATCCGACTGTGGTAAAGACCGATACCATTTCAGGTTTGGATAGGACATATTCTTCTATTTCTAAAGAGATCTGATTAGTTTTCTCGATCGGCGTTTCATCCGGCATTTCTACTGTCAGCAAAAACTCTCCTGAGTCACCGTTTTTGACAAACTCCTGTCCTATCAGACCAAACGAAAATAAACCCATTGTACCTGCAATCACAATCGTCATAATACCTACTACTGTAATTGTTTTATGTCTCAGAGCTACATTCAGAATAGATACGTACATATCTCTGATACCAAGGATAAGCTTCTCAAACCAGATAATAGGTTTATCCAGGATCTTGTTTTCATCCAAGTGTGCCAGCTTTGCAAATCTTGAAGCCAGTAAAGGTGTCACTGTAAATGATACGATCAAAGACACGAAAGTAGCAAAGGCGACGACAATGGAGAAGGCTTTCAACATGTCGGACATCATACCTTCCACAAAGCCGATAGGCAGGAATACCACAATGATCACCAATGTGATAGATGCTACGGACATACCGATCTCATCCCAACATTTAATCGCTGCTTCTCTCGCAGAAAGGCCTTTTTCAAGGTGAGAATAGATATTTTCAATCACAACGATAGAGTCATCCACAAGGATACCTACTACGAGTGTCAATGCCAGCAATGTCATCAGGTTCAGGCTGAATCCCATTACATTCATAATGATGAATGTCGTCACAATGGATAACGGAATAGATACCATTACTATAAATGCGTTTCTCAAACTGTGCAGGAAGAACAGCATAATAGCTGCTACCAGAATGACCGCTATAATCAAGTCATGTGTCACTGCGTCTGCTGCTGCCAGGGTATAATCAGAGCTATCTGATGCAATTTTAAATTTCAGATTGATATCAGAGTACATTTCTTCCAGCTCAACGATTTTTTCTTTTACGCTTGCAGAAACTGCCACAGCATTACCGTCTTTCTGCTTTACGATCATCATCGCTACGGATGGAACTCCATTGATGCGGGACACTGTTTCCACATCTTTGATACCATCAAAAACATCTGCAATATCATATAAATAGATAGGATTGTTACCCTCTGCGGTATTGGCGACAATCAGGTTTCTGATATCTTCTACATTTTCAAACTTTCCTCCCAGACGGATCTGATACTGAGCATCGGAATTTTTGAGCTTACCTGTCGGGAAGTCCATATTGGAAGAAGCGATCGCATTGGATACCTGCAGCAAGCTCAAACCGTAGGATTCCAGTTTCTGCATATTGATATTTACACGGATTTCTCTTTCTGTATTACCGATGACAGATAGTTTTGCCACACCTTCCACACGTGCAAGATCCGGATTGATCTTATTGTCAAGAAGGTCATTCAATGCTACCGGCTCCAGATCTGAGGTTACCCCGAGCTTCATAATCGGTAAGTCATCAAATGAAAATTTATCCAGTGCCGGGTCTTCTATATCTTCCGGTAACTGGGAGCGGATGGCGTTGATTTTCCGTTGAGCATTCTGCAGCGAAAGGTCTGCATTTGTTCCGTGCTTGAATTTGATAACAATCAATGAAACACCTTCCATGGAGAAAGATTGCAGCTCATCTATATTTTCAAGGGAAGAAACCTCATTTTCCAATACTTTGGATACGGTACTTTCTACCTCTCCCGGACCTGCACCCGGATAAATAGTCGTCACCATGACGACCGGGAAGCTCATTTCAGGAAGTAATTCATACTTCAATGAGCTGTAACTGATGGCACCAAAAAATGCCAGTATGGTAAAAATAACGACAATGAGTGTCGGTCTTTTTACGGATAAAGATGTAATAGACATAACTTCTAAATCAGTTCAAAAAATTATTGTACAACAGATACTTTTACGCCTTCTCTCAGGTTGATCTGTCCCATGACAACTACCTGATCACCCGGTTGAAGACCTCCTTTCACTTCGATATTATTTCCCTGGTAGCCTCCCACTTCTACAGGAACAAATTTCACTGTGCTGTCAGCAGATACTACATATACCTGAGCCGCATTGACACTTCCTACAATTGCGCTTCTCGGGATAAAGATGGCTTCTGCAGAAGATAAATTGTCAAATTTCACCTTACCGTACATTCCTGCTTTCAATTGGTTGCCGGCATTGGAAAGATCTATTTCCACTTCAAATTTTTTGGAAGCATCTGCTTTTACTCCTACTCTGGAAATTTTCCCATTGAAAGTTTTACCCGGGAATACTTCTGTAGTTACAGGAACAGATTTCCCTATTTTCAATAAAGGAACGATTCTTTCATCTACTTTCACTACCATTTTGATCGTACCGATATCTACTAAATCTACAATAGGAGTACCCGGCATCGTAAAACTTCCCTGCTCGATCAAAACTTTGTTGACATATCCTGACATCGGAGAGGTAATGGTATAAAATTTAATCTGCTCGTTCAATCCGTCTATAGATGATTGTATGTTTTCAACCTGTAATTGTGCCTGCTCAATCTGCATTTTGGTAGTAGCTCCTACATTATTAGCATTTTGTACGCGTTCCAGGTCTTTTCTTGCGTTTGCTAAAGAAGCTTTTGCCGTAGCCAGCTGACTGGATAAAGCAGCATGCTCCAAACGTCCGATCACTGCCCCTTTAGAGATGTACTGGCCTTCTTTTACATTCAGGCTCAACAATCTGCCGGATGCTGTAGCTGTCACAGTCAGTTCCTGACGGGACTGAAACGAACCGATCTCTTCTATAGATTGCTCATTATTTTCATTGGCAACTTTGTGAACAGTCACCGGTATATAGTTGTATTTCTCAATATTCAACGCATTTTCCGTGTTGGTATCGATGGTTTTCTTATTTGAGGTCAATGTAAAACCGACATAGATAAGGAAAGCAACTAATGCTATGATGGATAAGATTTTTTTCATAATCTGTGATATTGATGTTGTTTTTATTTTGTTAGTTCAGTGATTTTTCCGGAGATGTAAAGTTCGTCCAGTTCTGAGATCTTGATTTTCATGAGTGAATTCAGATAGTTGTTTTGCGCTTCTTTCAAGCTGTTCTCTGCATTGATGAGCTCAGTGATATTAGACATTCCTTCGTTGTATGTAAATTTGACTGCGTCATACAACTGGTTAGCATATCCCAGATTGTCTTTCTGATTGGCAAAGTTGCTTCTGTTTTGCTCGATTGTATACACTGCATTCTGATACTGTAAAGTCAATTGTCTGTTGATCTTTTCCTGGTCCAGCTTCAACTGTTCCATTGCGATATTTTTTTGCTTTAACTGGCTGCTTCTTTTCAATCCGTCAAAAATCGGCACATTCAGACTAATGCCTATCAACATATTAGGAAATCGGTTAAATGAACCTTCATTTTTAAAGTTGAACTTATCAAACTGACCGTTGATGCTGCTGCTGAAATTCAAATGCAGGGATGGATAAAAACCTGCTTTTACAGCTTTATATTCCAACTCTGACATTTCCAGCTGAGTTCTGAGCAACTTCTGAGCAACGTTATCCGCTACCTGGTATGCAGCCTCATACTGTGCATTGCTGACCCGGATCTCTTCATCTACCAGCTTTAATTCCTGATCAGCATTCATTCCCATGATGATTTTCAGACCATTGATCTGCTGATTGTAACCAATCTTTGCATTGTTCAACTGTGTTTCAAGATTCTTTTTATTGATCACCAGCTGATCCAGATCCAGTTTTCTCACCATATCATTATTGTATTGAGTCTGGGTAATGTCAGTGATCTTAGACAATCTTTCATAGTTATCTTCCAGCATTTTTAACTGAATTTTGAAAGCCTGCGCCTGATAATAATAAGCTGCCACATTATAAAGAATCTGTTCCTTAGCCTGATCGATAGAGATTGATACAACATCTTCTGCTTTTCTTGCAGCTTTTAATCCGTTAAAAAATTGCTGACTGAATAACAACTGGCTCATTTCAACTCCGGCACCCACAGAGTAGTGTACACCAAATTTCACCGGTAAAAATGAACCCGGAGCTCCACCAAATATTTCACCCGGGATCAGCTGAGACGGGATCAGAACATTATCATTAAATGTCGCATATCCATTTATTTGCGGTAAGCCGGAGCTCATTTGTTCTTTAATTCTGTATTTCACTGCCTCCTGCTCCATAGTAGCTTTCAACAGGTCAAAGTTGTTTGTCACAGCATAATCCAGACAAGATTTCAAATCAAAAACTTGCTGTGCATTTAAGCTTGTCAAACTAAAAAGCGATACTACAACCGCTATCCAACGTAACTTCATATTAATTAATTAGGTTTGTTTTGATTTCTGTTATATTCTTCCCATTCTTCAATCAGCATTGGGAGCTTTTTCATCATAAACTGATAAAAAGACGATATTCTCTCGAGCTCATTCGTCAGATTGATTTCTAACTGATGTTTTTTTCTGTAAGCAAGGATATCGATCAGGAGAGCATTACTGAATTCAAATTCATCCGGGATTTTGTCCAGATGACACATCCAGTTCTGCACACTGATCCTGAAATATCTTTTTCTGTCACCCGGCATTGTAAAATACTCCACCATACCGATTCCGTCTTTCATCAATAGATTGAGATTAGTGCTGATAGAACTTTTACTTGCAGAGAGGTATTCACACAATTCTTCGAAAGACATATAGGGCGGCTCCACCAATAACAGTGCTCCCAGAATACGTCCTGCCAACGGTGAATATCCCATCTTCTCAGTTCTGACACCGATCCGCTCAATGAATATTTTCTTTTGTTCTTCCATTTTCAGAGTTTCTCGTAGTAATTCGGGTACAAAGCTACAACAAACTTCTATTAGTTCGGTTTGTTCCGAACCAAAGTAATGAATAGTTAACATTGAATAACATTATTCAGCCGCAACAAAAAAAGGCCACGCTTTCACGTGACCTTGATCAAAAGGGATATTGATTTTTACTCTGCTTTTATCAGAGGGATATTGATTTCTTTGTTTCCTGAAATAACAATTCCTCTGTAGACACCTGATGGCAATTGCTCAATAGAGAAATCAAAATTATTATAGCCTTCATTTATTCGTAAAATTTTCTCCATAACAATACGTCCGTCCATACTAACAAATCTTACGATTGCGTCATCAACGGTTTTGTCTGAATAAACTCCTAAATTAACTTTATCTTTTGCAGGATTGGGATAAAATTGCCCTGCATGAAATCCAACTAATGACGGTACAGATATATTGATGATTGCGGAATAGCTGAGCTCCCCATCAAAATCCACTTGTTTTAATCTATAATAATAGTTAGTTCCTGGTGCCACATTATTGTCTGTCCATTGATATGACTGAGGTGCAGATGTTGTTCCGGCACCATTTACCTGCGTGATGCTCTCAAAGTTTCTTCCATCCAAAGACCTTTCAATAACAAAAAAATGATTATTGAGCTCTGTAGCTGTCTGCCATTTCAAATCTACTGCCATTTCTTTGTATGAGCCGGTAAAAGAAGTTAGCTCTACAGGTAAAATCGAGTACAATCCACCCGAATTGTGTATATACAAATCCACTCCGTTGATATCCACCCTTCCGCCAGTGTATGTACCATTTGCAGGAATACTGTACAAATCGAGCTCAAACTGATATATCTCTGAAGAACCGGATTTCAATCCTTTGGAAAGCACAACATTACTATCCGGCAACCCGGCAGAATTCATTGCAGAAACTGTCAAATCATACGCCGTATTGGTGATTCCATAACAGTATTTGTAAAAATTATTTTGCAAATCGGTAGTTTGTTTGTGACTAATATATTCATCAGAAGTAAAATAAAGTATGACACCTACTGGACCTAAAGAAGCATACTGAGACGAGATATTCACCACTCTTGGTACATGATACTCTCCTACTCCGGTACATTTACCGGAAACTCCACCACCCGTGCCAAACGGTCCGTCATCTCCTAATACAGTTGCAACTGTTACCAACCCTAAATTTTGATTTTTTGAGTTGATAGCTGCGATAAGCTCTCCATCCGAATTTCTGAAATAATGCCATAAGTTATCATTTACGATACACGTAGATGAAGAATTTGCTCCAGTCAAAGTTCCGGTGCTGTTAGTAGAAGCATTGACAATAAATTTAATTTCTACTGCATTGGTATTATTACATAAGTTCTCACCTCTTACCCAATATGAACCCGATACCGGCGGTGTGATATTAAAATTATTGGAATTGGTAGTCAAAACCAATACGGCTGAAATATCTGAAGGATGCCTGTCATATACTTTCCAGCTCGCTCCATTGCCCAGCACACCTCCTGTCACAGTTACAGAAACCGGATTGCCATTGCAGACAAATGCAGGGGCAGATGAATAGTTTGTCGATGTAGGATTAGTGGAAGCTGTATGTATAACGACTCCTGACAAATTCGCTGACAAAGCGGAAGATACAGGACATATTCCGGTTACATCTACTGCTGCGACATAAACTGTCGGATATGCCTGAGGATTGACATTTGCAGGATTTCCCGTAGCGATCTGGCTTGTCAGACCTATATCACTATACCATCTCCACTGTGCATTTGTCCCCAATGTACCGCCTGTAGCGGTTACAGAGACATTTGCTCCTGAGCAAACAGCGGCGGGGGTATAGCTTGCATTTGTCATTGGAGAAGATAGCTGATTTACTGTAATCGTTTTGCTGACACAGGACGTAGTATTACAATCGCCTTCCAATCTTGCATATAATGTTGTATTTCCGATGGGTAAATTATAATTCAATGATGTACCGGAACCTACAGATGTACCGGAGCAATTTCCGACATACCATCTCCATACTGCTCCTGTTCCGACAGTACCACCTGACAAGATAAAAGTTGAATTTCCGGCACCACACCTGGTATCAATCCCGCTGATGCCTGCCCCGGAAACAGACGACAGTGTCTTGACAGTCAGAGTAGCTGAATTAGAATAAGTTGTCCTAGTGCCACCATCATAATTACATTGAGTAACTTTTAGACGATATTGTCTTCCATTAATAGATGTACTCGCTGCTATTACCAGATTAGAGTATGTTACAGAAGAACTTCCCTGATTGACCCAAGAAGAACCATTATAGTATTCCCATTGATAAGAGGTAATTCCGCCATTATAACTGGAATTCAAAGCAGCACTAAATGTTGCATTTGTACCGTCACAAGCAATTTGACTGGATGGATGAGTAGAAAACTGAGCAGTTGACCACCGCCATCTCAGACCTAATCTTATCCTGTCGTGATTCCCACAACCATAATCCCCGTAATTGTTCCATATACAAACAGTCCCAGTTCGTATGGTGATATTTGCAAGATTATTGTTTTCACAATTACAATCGTCTCCGCTGTCCATGGAACATCTATTTCCACCATCATCTTCCCAACCCTGATACCATAACTGCAGGTTGGTAGCATTCACATTGGAACTGGAAGCTATACCAGTATTACCACCATACTCACAATCACCATTGGCATTACATTGTACACAAGCTCTTGTGCTAAATGAACCCATGATATTATCCTTCACCGCAAATAAAGAGGAATATTCCTCATCGCCGGATTCCCAGCAGGCACCACCAATTCCACCTTCTCTACTACGAACATTATTTACTCTAGCTTCCCAATCAATATTCTGAGCAGTCAAGTGCAAACAAAGTCCAATAAACATCCATAAACATGTAAAAATTTTCTTCATATTCTAAATTTTACACCTAAAAAACATCAACGAATAACAATATATATATGCACTCAAAATTACAGTTTCCAGTCAAATAATAAAATCTGAAAAAATATTTAATTAATCATAAATTATAACAATACTAATACAATAGATATTAATACAAATAATAATTAAAAATTACCAACTGGAAATAATCAAAGAAAATAAAAAAACATAAATTATTAAAAACAAAATTATTTACACTAAAACACATTAAAGTCTTCTCACCAACAGGCAAAAGCATCGCACTTTTAGTGGACACTAAATCATACTACTAATAAAAGACAACCTCAAAAGGGTTATCTTCTCTCTTAAACAAGTGAAATTAATCTTTACCGGGACAGCTCTTGCAACGTTTAGATTTCTTGTATTTTTTGCAACACTTCTTCTTGCAAAGGAAGCAAGGAGAAACAGCCTTCTGAGGCATTATTTCAGCGCATTCCATTGGTTTGAGAGGCGATGGTCTAAACATGATTGCAAATATAATTTTTATTTAGACTCAATCCACTTTATTTAAACTGATTTTCTAAATTTTAACTTTTTAACGATTTGCATGTTTCTAAATCAGTAGTTTTAAAATGAAAATAACAACGTATGATTTTTAAAAAAATATCGCTAAGTATTATCAGTTTTGCTGCGATATATAGTACACAATCAATTATGGCACAAAACTTACCTCAACCTAAGCTCATCGAAGAAATAAAAGCTGATAACAGCGCAATCAATATCCCTTACAAGAAATTTCAATATCCAAACGGGTTAACAGTCATTCTGCATGAAGATGCATCTGACCCGATTGTATATGTAGATGTAACCTATCATGTGGGCTCAGCAAGAGAAACTCCGGGGAGATCGGGCTTTGCTCACTTCTTCGAGCATATGATGTTTCAGGGTTCTGATAATGTAGGCGATGAAAAACATTTTGCAATAGTTACCGAATCCGGAGGAACACTGAACGGAACCACGAACAGAGACAGAACCAATTATTTCGAGACGATGCCCTCCAATCAGCTGGAAACAGCTCTTTGGCTGGAAGCAGACAGAATGGGCTATTTGCTCGATGCTGTAACAACGAAAAAATTTGAAATACAACGAGCTACTGTCAAAAATGAAAGACAGCAAAACTATGACAATAAGCCATATGGCCTGGTTTTCGAAAAGATCGGTGAAGCGCTCTATCCTTTCGGTCATCCTTATTCATGGACAACCATCGGCTATCTGGATGATATAGATAAATTCACACTGGAAGATTTAAAAAATTTCTTCCTCAGATGGTATGGCCCCAATAATGCAACTCTGACTATTGCAGGAAAATTTGAAGAAAAAGAAGCTCTAAAGCTTGTTTCCAAATATTTTGGCAATATCCCGAGAGGTCCTGAAGTCAATAATATGCCTCCTATGCCGGCTGCATTGCCTGATGACAGGTACATCTCTTATGAGGATAATATCAAATTTCCATTTGTTTCTCTGACATTTCCATCTGCTCCGGCAAATACCAAAGATGAAGCAGCTTTAGATGCGCTGTCTTATCTGATAGGCGGCAGTAATAAGAAATCTCCTTTTTATCAGAGATTTATCAAAACTCAGAGAGCTATACAGGCGAGCGCTTCCAATCCTGCATCAGAGCTTGCCGGCCAGTTTACTTTGAGTGTAGTTGCTCAACCCAATCAGAAGCTCAGGGAAATAGAAAAGGAAATCAGGGAAATTCTGGAAGAGTTTGACAAAAATTCAATTGACAAAGAAGTTTTTGACGAGTATGTCACTTCCCAATATTCCAGCCTGGTATACAGCTTACAATCCGTACAAAGAAAGGGTGCGCTTTTAGCATCTTACGAAACATTCACCGGCAATCCGGGTCATCTGCAGGTATCCATACAACAGCTGAAAGATTTGACTATTGAAGATGTAAAAGCCGTTTTCGAGAAATACATCAAAAACAAACCAGCCGTTATTCTGAGTGTGTATTCTAAAGACGATCCTGAAAATATTGCAGCACCGGACAACTATAAAAGACCCGAAGTCCCTCAGGGATATAAATCAGATCTGAGTGAATACGAAAATCTTACTTATGTAAAAGGCGAGGATAATTTTGACAGAAGCCAGCAACCTCAGCCCGGTGAAAATCCTGTAGTAGAAATCCCGAAATTCTGGCATCAGACATGGACCAATGGCACACAAGTCATCGGCACTGCTTATGAAGAGCTGCCTTTGACGAACATTGCAATCATTATCAAAGCGGGTCAACTTTTTGAGCCGATAGAAAAAGCAGGTATTTCAAGCATACTGGCACAGCTACTCAAAGAGGGAACTGTTCAATATACTTCTGAGCAATTCCAAAGTGAACTGAGAAAAATAGGCAGTAAGATAGATGTCTATTCCGATGCCACAGATTTAGTCATCAGCGCAACATCATTGAATGAAAATCTGGATCGTACCATCGAACTATTGAATGCAATGCTATTCACTCCAAGGTTTGATTCATCGGAGTTTGCGCGTATTCAGAATCAACAAATACAGGGAATTAAATTTGCAAAAACCAATGCAGCCAGTATTGCCGGAATTGTAGAAGCTAAATTGCTTTACAATGAACAGTACATCTATTCTTTACCGGAGTCCGGTACTGAAAAGACAGTCTCTGATATCACCCTGGAAGATGTAAAAAATTACTATCAACAATATCTTGCACCGGACTTAACGGAGATCATCATCGTAGGAAACATCAGTGAAAACGAAGTCGCTACAAAATTATCATCCTTAAAAAATTTTCCTAAAAAGAACATTCATCAACCTCCATTCGTCGGAATCAGAACTCCTGAAAAAACCACCATCGTTTTTGCACATAAGGACAAATCGCCTCAGTCTCAAATTAAAGTAATAGGAAAAGGCTTGAAATATGATGGATTGGGTGATTTCTACAAAGCAGGCATTGCTAATTATCCTTTGGGAGGAATGTTTAACAGCCGCATCAATATCAATTTAAGAGAAAGAAAAGGATGGACATACGGTGCACGTTCGAGCTTTAACGGAGGAGAATTTGTTGACAAATTTGTAGTCAGTACAAGTGTAAAAGCTGAAGCTACCGACAGTGCTGTCATTGAAATCATGAAAGAACTGAACAGTTACTTAAACAGTGGAATTACTCAGGAAGAACTGGTTTTTACAAAAAAATCTATCGGACAGAGAGATGCATTGAAATATGAAACCGCTTCGCAAAAAGCGACTTTCATGAGTTATATCATACAGAATAATTTCAATGCGAATCTGGTCAACCAGCAACTCAATATACTTCAGTCATTGAAGAAAGAAGATGTAGATAAAATCACTAAAAAATATCTTCATCCGAATCAGATGTATATCATTGTTGTGGGAGATAAAGCAACAGTCCTCGAACCGTTGCAAAAATTAGGATATCCTGTGATTGAAATGAATATAGAGGAATCAGAAAAATAATTCCGTACCATGGAAATGACCGAAGAAAATCTCAGAGAGCTTGCAGCTCAGCTTGGGAAACCACAAGGAAACATCGGGAACGAGGTGGCCAAAAATATGATTGAAACGAATATTGGTATGATCAGGCACTCTATTGGATCTCTTTCTGTGCAATCCGGAAATAAAATTCTGGAAATCGGTCACGGAAACGGGGAACATCTGAAACAATTGCTGGATTCCGACCCTTCATTATTGTACTATGGATTGGAAATATCTGATCTTATGCACCAGCATGCACGATCAGTCAATCAGGAATTTGTTGAACAGAAAAGAGCTGAATTTATCCAGTATGATGGCAATACTTTGCCATTTGAAGAAGCTTTTTTTGACAGAATTTTCAGCGTGAATACGATCTATTTCTGGAAAAAACCGGAAGAGTTCATGCAGGAACTATATCGTGTTCTCAAGCCCGGAGGAATTCTATGTCTTACTTTTGCATTGAAAGATTTCATGCAGAAATTACCTTTTGTACAATACGGATTTCAACTGTATAATATTCAGGATGTAGAAGCGCTTGCAAAAGTTGCCGGATTCAGTGATATAGATGCATTGACTCAGACAGAAACTGTCACCAGTAAAGCAGGAGAATTAGTGGAAAGAGATTTTTCCACTTTCAGACTGACGAAATAATTTTCATCATACGACTAAAAATACGTACCATTTTAGTATATTTATACGTATAAAATAATTTCATGGATACCAAGCTGACATTAAAGCTAAATGAAACGGTAATCAAACGGGCAAAGAAGTATGCCGCTAAAAAAAAGCTGAGCTTGTCCCGTTTGGTAGAAAATTATCTGGATTCATTGACCCGGGAGGAAGAAGATGAGTTTGAGATTTCACCTTTTGTAAAGAGTATTGCCACAGGCAAGAGCGTACCTTTAGATGCAGAAAACGAAAAAGAACGTACAGATTATTTAGATAATAAGTACAGATAAATTCATACCTGTATGAAATATGATTAAAGTGAGGTAATGCAGAAGGTATTTTTAGACACTAATATTGTGATAGATTTTTTGGGAGAAAGAGCTCCTTTTTATGAGTCTGCCGCCAAAGTGATGACACTCGCTGACCAAAGGAAAATTCATCTTTTTACCACACCTGTGACTATAGTAAATGCTCATTATATACTATCAAAGTACGAAAATCCTGTATCTGCACTAGAAAAAATCAGAAAATTTAAAATCCTTTGTGATATAGCTCCAATGGATAATGAAGTGATAGAAAAAGCTGTCAACTCGGATTTTAAAGACTTTGAAGATGCTATGCAGTATTTCAGTGCTATCAGTTCCGGCTGTAGTATGATACTCACAAGAAATGAAAAGGATTTTAAAAATGCTTTGATTCCCGTAATGGATGCAGGCAACTTCTTAAAAACCTATAAAAGGTAAAGGAGCCTGATAATGAAAATTGTGCTATCATTAACTCCATTTAAGAAATAAAAACAGCCTGCGATTTTAGTTGCAGGCTGTTTTATTTTAAGCTTTTACTATCAGCATAGACGGAAGATGTTTCGTCCATTTCTTACGGGCATCCTGTAATCGTTTCCAGCTTTCCTGACTAATCAGCACCAAATCCTGCCGGTCTAATATTTCGAGCGTGATATCTGATTTCTCTATCAGGCTGATATGATTTGGCTTGACCTGTTCAATCGAACGAATCAGCTCTTTCATTGTAAAGTTATTCTCTACCTGATGGTCCATATCTACAATAATGAGCTGAGATTCATTGTTGTGAATCAGTTTTTGGGCAAATTCCATCAAAAAAATATCCTCTTTAGTATAAACAGGAAGAATGACATTGTCGATTTTCTCCATATTTTTATCTATAAAAACTCCTACAGGTATTTTTACATTGGTAAGAATATGACGGGTGTTATCATCCAGGGGCGTATTGTCAAAGATATTTTCCTTACCTCTGAATGTATCCAGCAACATATCAGGATTGATAATTCTGGTAGTGAAGCCCAGTACACGTCCTAAGAATGTACCATGATATATAGATTCATTAGCGCTCACTAACAGCAAATCATAATTCCTTCCGTTGGAAATCTCCACGATATCGGACTCTATGTCTGAAGAAACCTTAAACAAGGTGAAAATCTTTCTGTTAAGTGCATGAGATTCTTCTATAATAGGTGTGAGATTTTCTTCTTCATAGCTATCTTCATAAGAAAAAACATCCTCACTTGAACCAAATAACATTCCCGTTATTTCAGAATTATTGGTCTGCTTTTTAGAAAGAGCATTCCCTATTTGCAATAATTTTTTCCCTTGTGCAGGATGTCCGAAAGAAAACAGGATTTTAAATTTATTTTTCAACCCGATATCTTCTTTTGAATGAGTGCCTTTGTCTTTAAAAAGCTTGTTGATCAGATCCAGACTCGGACCTGTCATAAATGTAGTCACCAATGCCATAATGACCATCATTGCGAACATTTCAGGGCTCAACACACCCAAATCCAATCCTATATTCAGAACAACCAGCTCCATCAAACCTCTGGTGTTCATCAATGCGCCGATAGTCAAACTATCTTTCCAGCTCTGTCCTACAAATTTTGCTGCTACGGCACTACCTACAAACTTTCCTACGACAGCAACCAGAATAATCAGACCGGTAATCTGCCATAAGTGAGCTTCATTCAACAAACCGATTTCCGTTCTGAGACCGGTAAAAACAAAAAACAACGGTAAAAACAATGTAACAGATACATCTTCTACCTTTTCAATAAACATGTGTCTGAACCGTTCGTTATCTGGCATAATAGCTCCAGCCATAAACGCTCCGAACAATGCGTGAATACCGATCACTTCCGTACAATATGCAGAAATAATCAAGGTCACTAAAAAGATGGCAACTTCTGATTTAGATATTCCCCCTTTAGACATGCTCAATTCTCCGACACGGACCAAAAATGGCCTGACGACTTTCAGCATTATAAAAACATAAGCAACAGCCAAAGCCATCACATATAATGAACTGGCAAAAGAACCTGCTTTTACAATAGCGATAACTGCTGCCAGAATGCACCAGGCAGTGATATCATCCGCAGCAGCACAAGTGATGACGACAGTTCCAACTTTGGTTTTCTGAATACCTCTCTCCTGCACTATTCTTGCCAGCACCGGGAAAGCCGTAATGCTCATAGCAATTCCCACAAAAAGTGCAAAGGATGCGAACTGTACCCCCTCCGGAGCAAAAGATGTATAAACAAAATACGCAAGTCCTATTCCTAATGCAAAAGGAAAAACAATACTGGCATGGCTGATAACCACTGCATCATGTGCTTTGTTTTTAAGGACTTTCAAATCCAGTTCCATTCCTACGATATACATGAACAGAATCAAACCGATCTGGCTGAGGATTTTCAGGTTGCCCATCGAAGAATCAGGGAAAAGCATTGCCGAAAACTCCGGAAAATACATACCTACCAATGACGGTCCAAGTACAATACCTGCAATCATTTCACCAATTACTGTAGGTTGGCCTATCTTGGTACAAAACCATCCAAATACCTTTGCAACAAGAACGATAGCTACTATTTGTGCCAGCAAAATAGCCAATGGATGGTGCAGGTTTGCTGCAAGATTATTGATAAACTCTCCCCATTGGCTCAGATTGGATACAGGAGCAGCTACATTTCTGCCTTGTTCCAGTAATGCTCCATTAGTAATAATCCAATAGATTAAAGCAGAAAATCCTCCTATAATCGTGACGTAAAAAAGTGAGTTCTTAAACTTTCCCATCTTGTTTCTTTTTGTTTTTAAAACGATAGCCTATTCCCACTCCAACAGCCCAATATCCATTGCTTGTTGATGTCTTGGAATTGTAGTAGCAAGGAATCTGTAATGCAAATGATTTATACGAATACGTAACACCCACTCCTAAATTAGGAGTTATGAAAGAATTTTTTGTTGTAACAGATTTATCTTTTTTAAATCTTAACGATGGTAACATTCCGATAACAATTCGTGAGGCCCCTTTATTAAAATTTACATTGGGTCCCATAAAATTCAGAAATGCTCCCTTGTCTACATATCCTGCGATCATTGTTCCGTCATAAAATGCAAATGAAACATCTTTCTTCTTTTTTTCCTCAGAATCCTGGCCCAAAACATGATTATTCCACGCCAACAAGAGAATAAAAGAAAAAATCCATTGCATTTTAACTGCCATAGCTGCAAAACTATAGAACAGTAAAAGCCAGAAAACCGGTAAGAGACAGAGCAAGAATGAAATGTAATCAACAGGAGAAAAACTGTAATGAAGTTAATTTTCTACATACTTCAAAAATTGATTTCTGTAAATTTCGCTCAAAGTCAAAATCAGCTGCTGACCATTTTGAATATTAGTGATATTAGTAACTATTTCATCAAAAGAGAAAGCTCTGATAGCTTTTATAGCAATTATTTCCTTTCGGTTAATCTGTATAAATTGATTATCGGGAAGTAATTGCAGCATTTTTTGAAACGAAATATTTTTTAATACGATTTCAGTGCCATCAATCAGCGTTGCAATTTTATCCCTGCTATCTACCTCCGAAGTTCTCACATAGGATAACTGTTCAAAAAAGACAATCACTTTGCCTTTATCAGAATTTAGCTGAAAGAATGTTTTTTCTTTCTTTTCATTGTTGATTTTATTTTTTGCCTTTTCAATTGCTTGCTGCAAACGTTCCATTTTCAAAGGCTTTCTGATATAATCTACTGCATCCAGATCAAACGCTTCTGCGGCATATTCATTATACGCAGTAGTAAAGATCACAGGCTTACCTTTTAACAGATTAACAACCTGAAGACCGTTCATTCCCGGCATTTCTATATCAATAATACATAAATCAAAATCCAGAAAATCCATTTCTTCCAGAAAAGTGACCGGACTCTTAAAAGCTTTTACAACCTCCAGATCGGATATCTGCTCGCACAACATTTTCAGATAAGTCAACCCGGGCAATTCATCATCTATCAGTACGCACCTAATTTTGCTCATGTTCCAGATTAATTTTTAAATATGCATTGAAAACACCTTGTTGAGAATTACGCTCCAGAGAATACCTGTCTCCATAGATTTTTTTCAATTTTGATTCAAAACCGGCACTGCCTATACCTCCATGAGATTTGTACAATGGTGGCTTGGGCGAAATTTTATTGGAAACAGAAATAGAGAAGAAATTATTTTTAAGCTCTATCGTGATGGAGATAAATGCATCTTCGCTCTGTATATCTGCGTGCTTGAAAGCATTTTCTATTAAATCAATACAGACTAAAGGTATCAGAATTTTAGAATGAAGATATGGCTCTGTATCCTGATAAATAATTTTGGTTTTCAGTTCAAAAAGCGGACTCAGCTTGATTTTATTAATGTCGATATAATCTTTGGCAAAACTCATTTCCTCGTAAGGAGTAACAAACTTCTTCTCTGCATCATACAACACATAATCCAGCACACCGGATAATTTATCTATTGTATAATAAGTCTGATAAGCATGTGACTGAATAGAATTCAGAATGTTTTTGAAAAGATGAGAATTGAGTTTAGCTTCCAACCTGTCCACATCAAGAGTATCCAGGCTTCGGTTGAATTGTCGCAGCTGTACTTCTTTTTTGTGTAATTTCCTGAGTAAATTATAGATAGCGACTGCACACACCACAATGATGACAATCAGAATTATATGCAGAAAATCCATTTATTTGATTAGTTGTACCTTTCCAAAGATATTCACTTCGGAATAAAAATCGTACATCATGATAATGAAAGACCTGAGTATTCTAAAGAGGATTCAGAATAATACTAAATTGTCTCTGAATAATTTGTAATGCTGCTCGATCAAATCATACAACAGATATTTCCTTTACCTCAGGATTCAAGAGAGAAACTTCTGCAGAGTTTTTCAGAATGCTCGTTTCCGAAAGGATACATTTTAATGAAAACAGATAAAACCGAACCGTTTTTATACTTTATCAAAAAAGGAATCGTCAGAGCATATGCTTTGCAGGATGATATGGAGATTACTTTCTGGTTTGGAAAAGAGGGAGATCCCATTCTTTCTATGAGAAGCTATATTGAGCAAAAACCGGGATATGAAAATATCGAGCTGCTGGAAGATTGTAATTTGTATAAGATGAATATCTCTGACATTCAGAAACTATATCGGGAAGACATTCATATCGCCAACTGGGGCAGAAAAATTGCAGAAACGGAGCTCATCAAGACAGAAGAAAGGCTGATCTCCCGGCAATTTAAAACTGCTACAGAAAGATATCTTCAGCTACAGAAAGAGCAATCAGATATTTTGCAAAGAGCTTCATTGGGGCATATAGCTTCTTATTTAGGGATCACGCAAGTCAGCCTCAGCAGGATCCGGTCAGAAATCAGGTAGTTTTACTTTTTATCATTTGTAAAAAAACAACCCGCCGTCTTGTGATAATTTTGAGTAAAATATTACAGTTATGAGCTGGTTCATTTTAATTATCGCAGGATTATTTGAAGTTGCGTTTGCTTCATGTCTGGGCAAAGCAAAAGAAGCCTCCGGGAATGAGGCCTATATGTGGTATGCAGGCTTTCTGATCTCCTTATCCGTTAGCATGTTTTTACTAGTCAAAGCCACTCAGAATCTTCCGATCGGAACGGCTTATGCTGTCTGGACAGGAATCGGTGCAGTGGGAACAGTATTGATGGGGATTTTCTTTTTCAAAGATCCCGTGAGTTTCTGGAGAGTATTTTTTATCACAACTTTAGTAGGTTCTATCATCGGGCTGAAAACAGTTTCGAATTAATCAGGTTATAGATAAAAGTAATTTTACTGAATATTTTTATCTTAAAGACATGTCTAATATTTCTATTATTATTGAAGAAAAAGCTGCCAATATTGGTAATTTTTTAGTGGGGAGATTACTCCCTTTCAGACAAAAGAGAACCATAGGACCTTTTGCCTTTATAGACCATATGGGACCAGTAAAGCTAAAGGATTATGAAAATCTGGATGTACCTCCACATCCACATATCGGATTATCTACTTTGACATATCTGTTTGAAGGTGCAATCATGCACAGAGACAGTCTGGGCACTGAGCTGGAAATACAGCCGGGTGCTGTCAATTGGATGACTGCCGGCAAAGGAGTAGTACATTCAGAAAGAACTCCTGAATATCTCCGTACTTCTGAAAAATCTTTGCACGGCCTGCAAATCTGGGTAGCTCTGCCCAAAGAACTGGAAGATATAGAGCCCGATTTTCAGCATGTCGGAACTGAAGAAATTCCTGCCTGGGAACAAGACGGTGTACAATATAAGCTGGTAGCAGGAGCTATCATGGGGCATCGTTCTCCGGTCAATGTACACAGCCCTCTGTACATGATCGAAATAAAAACCAAATCACCTGCCAGAATAGATTTAAGCCAGGAACTCTTTGGGGAAAGTGGGTTGTATATCCTGGAAGGAGCTATCGAAAGCGGTGATCATGTCTATGGTGAGAAAAATATTCTGGTCACACAGGAAGCACATTTGTGTGCATTTGATATGCACGCCAATACCAGCGTGTACATCTTCGGCGGAGAACCTTTTCCGGAAGAAAGATTTATCTATTGGAATTTTGTCAGCTCAGAAAGAGAAAAGATAGAAAAAGCCAAAGAAGACTGGACCGCTCAGCTCTTTCCGAAAGTTCCCAATGAAACAGAATTTACTCCATTACCTGAATCTAAAAGCCGGCTCAAATGACAAAGGTGACAGCAATCAATCACAAAGAAGGACTAAAAACGATCATCACTGCCGGAAATCATCAGTTGATAGTTGATGAGCCGAAAGACCTGGGAGGTAATAATGAAGGAGTCAACCCTCATGAGCTTCTGGCAAGCTCTTTAGCCAGCTGTACTACAATTACTCTGAGAATGTATGTTAATCATAAAAACCTTCCAATCGAAGATATTCATGTCGAAGTAGATGTTGAAACAGACAAAGCCAACAAAACCAGCTCTTTTAAAAGAAAAATCCAGATTCATGGCCATTATGACGAGTCAGTGGGGAAAAGATTATTATCAGTAGCAAATGCCTGTCCGGTTCATAAAATACTGGAAGGCAGCATTCATATTACCTCTGAATTAAATCAGTCTTTTTGATATAACAAAAGCAGGTATTATAGATTTTAAGGATAATTTTGTTTTATATCAATTCTTTATCCTGTACAATGTCATTCATATCCGGCTTTTTCAAATTCTTATTTCTGCTGATAGCAGCTTTATTTGTGGGTTCCTGCAATTTGTTCAACAAATATGAATGGAAAGAATACACCCATATGCGCGGAGATTTCAAAGTGGATTTCAAAGGGATTCCAGAGGTACTGAATCTGAAAGATACATTGGGCAACTATATTCTGGACATTGTCACAGTTGGAGGAATGGACGAAAAAGGCATTTCTTACTTTGTAGAGTATAAAGATTTACCTGCGGAGCTTATTGACTCTGATACTTCGGAGGGACTCCATTATCTTTTTGCTTATAGCATGCAGAGTATTCAGGATGAATTAGGTTCAGAAAGTTTAAAATCCTTTGAACAGATATCACTGAATAAATTTCCCGGCCGTGAGATGATTTGGCACAACAAAGAGAAAGACAGAGGTGTGCATCAAAGAGTATTTCTGGTTAAAAATCGATTTTATACTGTTTTGGTATCATATCCTTACTCTTACCATGACGATGCTGACATTACCAGATATTTAGAAAGCTTTCAGTTAATTTCTAAAAAAGAGAGCATTCATGAGGAACAGAAAGCTGTTAAAACAGAAAGAAACTATTCAATAAGATTTCCGGGAAGGACGGTTGTAAAAAATTTGCCCAGCTACTTTCCGGAAATTGGTAACATCATAGAAACTGTACAATACTATGAACCTACAGAACAACAGTTTGCACAAACTAAAGAACACAATTTTCTATATGCAGTTTCCCAGATAAAGCTACCTGATGGTATAGATATTAATGAAAAGACAAAAGAAATTGTCACTTTGGTTTTTAACGGTACAGTCGAAAGATTTATTCAGGGCAAAGTCATTCATTACCGTGAAATAGATTATAACGGAAAATATTGGGGAATTGAAGGTCAGGGTACTTCAGAATTAAATAGTGTAGGTGTTCATATCAGAGCATACATCATAGAAGGTAATATTTATATTCTGTACGTCATCATGCCTAAAGGAAACCAGAACAACCAGAAGTCTTTGGATTTCTTTAACTCGTTTCAAATCTAAAACTTACGCTCCAGAATAATCTGAGCTTTCAGTGCTTCTTTGGGTGACATATTCATACCTGCAAAACGGCCTGATTTTTTTACTGCAGGCTCTTCAGTGAAAAAAGGAGTATCCGCAGTAACCCGCTGACCTTCTGTTTCGATCGACATGACAGGAGCTTCCCATTGAGGAATGATGGCTACAGGTTTCTTTTTCTTATTAGACTTCGGCTGGACAGTCTCCGCAACAGTGGCAGGCTTAGGAGCCTGTTCTGCTTTCTGAGCCTTTTCTATTTCTTCTAAAATCTCATCAAACAATCCTTTCTTTTTCTTCTGAGGGGTTTGCGATCCATAATCAGGCATCTTATTTTCCTGCTTCTTCTTATTCGAAGAATATGCCTTGTACAAATAATATCCAATGATGCCTGCTATATATAGATATTCCAATGTGAAATTTTTAGATGACCTTTAAATTATAACAAAAAGATGAATTTATCTCAAAAAGTTCCCGGTACTACTGAGGTGATTAAATATTGAATTTTATTAAGTGATTTTAATTTAATTCATAAAATTATTACTTTAGTTCCTAATGTTAATTCCATGAAAAACCAACTATCCTATTTTGTCCTATTTGCCTTGATTATCATAACAGGATGTAAAAAAGACTATCCCAAATTCAAGACTGATATTCCTAAGCAGGGAGTAATTGATCTGCACAATGTCAAAATCAGCAATGTAACTGAAAAAAGTACCAATGTCAGCTTTGACATTACTGTATATGCATTAGGCGACATACAGGAAACAGGAGTTGTCTACAGCACTTCTTCCGATCCCGTCCTGAATACAGAAAATACCACTAGTCAAAAAGGTAAGGATGCGAAATGGACAGGAAACACGGTGAAGATTTCCGGATATAATCCTGAATATAAATACTATGTAAAAGCTTATGCCATTCATAATAATGGTCAAACCTTTTATAGTGAGGCTTATTCATTTTCCGTATCAGAATTCCCTATTGATGAAGACGACGACGATGATGATGATGATGATGACGATAGTACAATCGTTGTTGAAGACGAGTACCACATAAAGCTTCAGTTAAACGGAGCCTCCAAAAGCGTTATTTATGATGATTACTCAACGCTGACTTATGAAAATGGAATTTTTGTATTGACCGGGCAATTTTATTCAGAAGGAATAGGAATATTCTTCAATGAAAAAATCATTCAAAAAGGCAGTGATTTTGAAAAGCTTCTCGGTGAAAAATTACCAGTAGCAGGCAGTGAACATGAAGTGCCAGAAGATGCGATCGGAGCCTTTGACATCAGATATGGCTTTAATACCATTACAATTGACGCTCTGCATGCAAAATATGCAAATCCTGAAAAAAACAAAGACGGATATCTTAAGCTTACTAAAATTAAATTAGTAGATGAGGATGAAAGCGTTCTCTACTATCTGTGTGAAGGTGAATTTTCATGTAAAGTAGCACTGATGGAAAAACCCAATTCTGTATCTGATGTAAAAAACGGAACTTTTAAAATAGTATTCGAAGTAAAGAAGTAACAGCATGCTTCTCTACATACATGAACTATTGTTGTATATAATCCAATGCTCTCGGACCCAAATTAAACAGTAAATCCAGAATGCTCAGATTAGGTAAAAAATCCATTCTGTCCATAAATACTTGCTGATAAGGTTCGGAAGGAACAGAGTAAGTTGTTTTGGTAACATTAGGATGAATGGCTTCTCTTAAGTCTGTTCCTGAAAACTCATTTCCAGCAATATATTTTTCAGAAAAAGAAATATCAATTTTCTGTTTTAATAGCTTTTGGACGACTTCAATAGTTGCCAGGTTTAAGTCTTTCAGATACTCAAATTTTTCTTCATAGACGGGAGCAATAGTATCTTCGTAGTATTCAAAATAAGCCGATCTTCTGTAGGAAGAAACCAGACTTTGCCAGTGGTCTTTTTTCCAGTTTTCAGTATAGCTGATTCTGACTTTATCCATGATGGTATGCTGATCTTTCCCTTTTACCAATGGTACAGAAAGAGAAAGCATTCCATTGGGTCCCATGATTTGACAACGGTTGCGATAAGTACCTTTTTTAAAATTAGCATGAACGTCTAATATTGTGGAGTCCGCTTTTACCAATGCTTGAAAAAATGCAATGCTGCCCCAATAATGAGGCTCAATTAGAATTGTTTGAGACATAAGACCGCAAAGTTAGTGAATCATGATAGTTAGAACAAACTTCATTACTTTTGATGTATGCTGAGAAAAATCATCGTCTTATTGCTAACGATTTTATTCGGGTGCATAGCTGTTTTCCCGATATCTGTCCTTCGCGTTTTTAGCAGGATAATATATACTGTCCTATTTAAGCTCCTGAATTACCGCAGGGATGTGGTGAATCTCAACCTGATATATGCTCTGCCGGATGTAAAAAGCGAGGATTTAGAAAAAATCGAAAAGGATTTCTACCGGCACCTTTCTGAATTAATCATTGAAATCATCAAAGGATTGTACATTCCCCTGGATCAGCTGCTCAAAAGAATGACCTTTACAGATGAAACTATACAGCTGATAGACAGGCTTAATAAAACCCAAAATCATGTAATACTGATGCTGGGACATTATGGAAACTGGGAATGGCCGCTGATGATTATCCAAAACTATACGCATATGAAGCCTTTTTCGTTTTATGCTCCTATGAGCTTTAAAGCGATGGATGATTTCATTAAAGAAAGAAGAGAAAGATTTGGTGCTACAATGCTGGATGCTACTCAAACTAAAAATGTATTGGAGACGCTCAAAGCTCAGCAATCTATTGTAGCAATCGTCGGAGATCAGTCTCCTACCGGCAGATCCCGTGTACATGAGACCCGATTCCTCTCATTGGATACAAAATTTTTCAATGGCGGTGAAAAATTAGCAAGAAATCTGGATGCTGTAGTGTTGTATGTACATCTCAAAAAAACAGGATTTGCACAATATACCATTGATCTGGAAGTCATTACCGAGTATCCGAAAGAATTAACTGAAGGAGAAATTACTGAAAGATATATCAGAATACTGGAAGCTGAAATCAGGCAAAAACCTTCCAATTGGATATGGAGTCACAAAAGATGGAAAGGAAGCATTCCTTACTAAAAGCTATTTACGATTTTTGATTGAAGATGTACGATTGCAAAATCAACAATCCAAAATCGAAAATCGGATATCATCATTAAAAAAACAGCATCTTTGCAATTCAATATTTAAGCTTTGAAAAATCAACAGATACCGGAAGTAGCAGTCATCATCCTCAACTACAATGGGAAAAATTGGTTAGAAAAGTTTCTGCCATCAGTATTGAACCATACACCTGCCACATTGGCTAAAATCTGGGTAGCAGACAATGCCTCTACCGATGGATCAGTGGAAATGATCAAATCCCGGTTTCAGGGCGTAAATACATTGTCTATGCCTGAAAATTTCGGTTTTGCAGAAGGCTATAACCAGGCTATTCTGAATATTCCCTGCAAATATGCATTGTTGCTGAATTCAGACGTAGAAGTTACTGATAGCTGGCTCGAACCGCTTTATTACACACTGAAACGGGACAAAGCTGTTGCAGCTTGCCAACCTAAATTATTGAGCTACAATGATCCGGAAAAATTTGAATATGCCGGAGCGGCAGGAGGCTTTATAGACAAATATGGCTATCCGTTTTGCAGAGGCAGGCTATTTGATATTATGGAAAGAGATTCCGGGCAGTATGATGATGAAATAGAAGTATTCTGGGCTACAGGAGCTTGCATGATGATACGAAAAGAGCTGTTTCTTCTGGCAGGAGGATTTGATAAAGATTTTTTTGCTCACATGGAAGAAATCGACCTTTGCTGGAGATTAAAAAACTTAGGATATAAAATCAAGTATATCCCATCTTCTACAGTTTATCACGTTGGAGGCGGCACCTTAAATGCAGAAAATCCTCATAAAACCTTTTTGAATTTCAGAAACAACAGACTCTTATTGTTTAAAAACCTGAATTCAGGACAAGTACTTCAGGTTAATTTTATCAGAAATATTTTAGACCTGATTGCTTTTTTGATGGCCTTGCTCAAATTCAGATTCAAAGAAGCCGGAGCTATTTTCAGAGCTCAGATTGCTTATAGAAGAATGATGGTCAGCGCATTCAATAAAAGACAGCAATTCTTAGATGTACGGTACAAGTATAAAATCGGTGCCCCTAACGAAAAAGGAATCTATCAGAAAAGTCTGATTGTCTCATTTTTTATCAGACAAAGAAAGAAATTTACTCAATTGTCTTGGTAAATTGCAGCCATGAAAATCCTCATCATCGGAGCATCCGGCTTAGTAGGCAGCAATTGTTTAAGATATCTTTCAGAAAAAGGACACGAGTGTGCCGGCACATATTTTTCTTATGCTGCAAAAAACACGGTGTACTATGATACGCTGCATCCTGAAAATCCTGAGAACTTCGATGTAGCAACATTCGCTCCCGAAATCATCATCCATTGCGGAGCTTTGACACATGTGGATTATTGTGAGCAAAATGAAGCTGAAAGCTATCGGCTAACGGTACAGTCTACTCAGAATATTGTAACGCTTGCAAAAAGATTTTCTTCTAAAATTGTCTTCATATCGACTGATTATATTTTTGACGGAGCAAATGGCCCTTACGATGAATCCGCCCCGGCAAATCCTATCAGCATCTACGGCAGGCACAAATGGCAGGCAGAGCAGCTGATTTCGGATTCAGGTTTGGAAAATATCATCCTGAGGATAACAAATGTTTATGGAGATGAGGAAAGAGGTAAAAACTTCGTTGCCCGTATCATAGATCAGGCAGAGAAAGGACAGCATCTTACATTGAAACTACCTGTTGATCAGTATGCCACTCCTATCAATGCTACAGATATTGCCAGAGCTGTCAGCTTACTATTGAATGATGGAAAAACCGGCATTTACAATATAGCTTCCACCGACTACATGAACCGTGTACAGCTGGCATTGAGAGTACTGAAATATTTTCCTTCAGCTACTTATGATTTGATTCCGATGACCACAGCAGAGATGAATCCTCCGGCTGCGCGTCCATTACAAGGCGGATTGAAAACTGCAAAATTTCTTTCAGAATATCCGGATTTCGTATTCAGCACAGTAGATGAATACACCAGTGGAAAAAGAAAGCTCAGCTGAAATAGTTTCCTACTACAATTTTCCGTGTAAAGAACCTCCTTTTTCGAAAATACGGTTGATAGCATTTTCTACTTTTTCATCCTTGATCAAAGGTGGTGCGTGATGTGGCTTGACCCTCGCATCAATCACCAATGGACCATGACATCCCCAATGTTTATGATCGGTAAAACTTTTCACACCGTAAATATCATGTGAAGGATTAGATCTCGTATAAGTCACCCAGACATAATTTTTGAGATCAGCAGCCGTGAATTGACTATCATCTGAAAGCACAATCAGAGGAACGCCATTCCATTGGTTTAATCCGCTTACTTCTATACTTTGTGCAAGTTCTTCCAGCTCAAGGGCTGCATTTTCGTAAGTAGTGAATTTTTTGCTTTGCACAGATAAAATCCCCGGCATAATCATTTCCGGCAGGTAAGCACTCCCCTCCCATCCCGCAGGTATCTCACCGGACAACTCTCTGATTGGTTTGCCTGCTGCTGCAATCACAACTTTTGAGCCACTGTTCAGATCCGACCCGCTGTAATCAAGTGTATCAATGGTTGTTTTCGTATAAAAATGTACATCTCTTTTCCAGTCCACCCTTTCCAGGATATGGCTATAAAACTTCACCAGATCATGTGTATGCAGAGTCGCATCGTCTTGCTTCGCTGCAATGAAGAGCCATTTTGCAAGGGATAGCTGTCCGGTTCCCAGAATATGATTAGCAATCGTCAGAATTTCCTGTGGCCGGGTGGTTTCGTAATAAGGCGTATATCTTTCTGAACCGATAGCCAGCAACAAGGGATGTACACCCGCAGCATCTACAGCATGTACTTCATGTACACCCGGAATCTCTTTTGGAATAGCTGAACCTGTGATTTCATGTATCATGTCGCCAAAGCTGGTATCTTCCTGAGGAGGTCTTCCTACTACAGTAAATGGCCAGATGGCATTTTTCTTAGCATAGACTTTGTCAACACGCATGAGCGGAAAATCGTGTCTGAGGCTATAATATCCGAGATGATCTCCGAAAGGTCCTTCTGGTTTATTTTCTCCCGGATATACTTCTCCTGTAATTATAAAATCCGCATCAGCAGAAACAAAATGATCTTTTTCATCATAAAAATATCTGAATCTTCTGTTGCCCAGCGCCCCTGCAAATGTCAGCTCCGACAATCCTTCCGGTAGCGGCATTACCGCTGAGAAAGTGTGAGAAGGTGAGCCACCGACGATAATGCTGACTTTCATAGGTTTTCCCAGCGCTTTATATTTCGTTTGGTGTACACCGATACCTCTGTGCAGCTGATAGTGCAATCCTACCTCTTTATTCTGTACATAGTCATTTCCGGAAAGCTGTATACGATACATCCCGATATTGGCTTTCATAGGCCCGGGAGCATCCGGATCTTCAGTATAAACAATCGGTAGCGTAACAAATGCTCCTCCATCCATCGGCCAGCAATGCACTTGCGGAATATCTTCTATGCGGATTTCATCAAAATGTTGCTTAAAAACTTTTTTAGGCAATGCCTTGATGGCAAAAAATGGCAGCTTCCAGTATCTGAAAGGATTTTTGAGCGCTGCCATCGGATCACCCTGCGCTTCTACCAGCAACTTTACTTTATCCAGTGAATCTCTGAACATGAAAGACGATCTTTCTACTGTACCGAAAAGATTGCTGACAGCTTTATATTTTGAACCTTTTACATTTTCAAACAACAAAGCGGGACCTTTGGCATCATATACACGCAGGTGTATAGCCGCCATTTCCAGATAAGGATCTACTTCTTCTTTGATACGTACCAGATGACCGTGACGCTCCAGATCATCTACACATTCCTGTAAATTTTTATAACCCATGCCGGATACAAAGTAAAGGCATTATCCCCAAGTAATATCATTAAAAGCTTAGTTTTTGATAATACCAACATCTGTATTCTGTCATATCTGTGTCAGTTAACGTATCCTTCATACGTGCTTTCTTATTTTTATTTAGATTATTTCTAAATTAGCTGCCTGTTTATCAGTGTAATGAGGTTCGTGTTTTATATAAGAGTTCTGATTTTAAGTATATTTCTGACATTTTCTACCTGTCTGTATGCTCAATCTGACTTCAAAATTCAGGGAACCATCACAGATGAATCGAATGAACCACTCACAGGTGTCACACTCAAGCTTGTGCCTTCTGACCTTTATCGGATTACAGACTTACAGGGACATTTTTTGTTTCCGGCAGTGAAATCCGGTCAATATACATTGACAGCTAGTTATGTAGGCTATCAGACTCAGGAAATAAAGATAGATCTGAATAAAAATCAGGAAATAAAAATCCAGCTGCAACCATCTCTGACAGAACTGGAAGCTGTCTCAGTGACTGGTCAGACGAAAACTCAGCAGGCCAAAGAGCAAACGATTACTGCTACTGTGATGGATATCAAAGCGATTTCTACACAACCTTCTTCATTGATGGAAATTATGAACAGAGCCGCCGGAGTGCGTATCCGCCAGAGTGGCGGACTGGGAAATAATGCAGATATTTCCGTCAACGGTTTTCAGGGGCGCTCTGTCAGATACTTTAAAGATGGTATTCCTTTGAATTATCTGGGCGACGGATACAATATTTCCAATCTCCCGCTCAATATGCTCGAAAGAGTTGAGGTATATAAAGGTGTTTTGCCTGTATCATTAGGAGCAGATGCGCTCGGAGGGGCAGTCAATCTGGTGCCTAATCATTCTTCAGTGCCGACACTCAATGTCTCTTACGAAGTCGGTTCATTTCATACGCACATAGTATCTGTAGTCGGTCACTACAGCAATAAAAAGAATACATGGTTTGCAGGCGGAGAAGGATTCTTCAATTACTCAAAGAACGATTACGATGCCGAGGTTCGTGTACCGGATCCGGTGACCAGAAATCCATCCTGGCAGACAGTCAGATTGTTTCACAACGGTTACAAAAGCTATTATGCAGAAGCTTATGCCGGTGTCAAAAATCAAAAGTGGGCGGATGAACTGAAGTTTAGCGTCGCAGCTTTCGGAGTCAACAGACAACAACAGCATCCGACGATGATGAATACTCCTTACGGTGCTATTCTGCTCAATCAGAAATCTGTCATTCCAACACTGAGATACAAAAAATCTTTTGCAGACGGCAGAGTGAAAATCGATCAGTTTTTTGCTTACAATGTCATCAACAGAAATCGTGTAGACACTGCAAGAGGCTCTTATGACTGGTACGGAAATTTCACACCTAATCCTTACAAAATTGGAGAAAGTCCGCAACCTGCCAACTCTGATGTAGATTTCAAAACGCTCACTTCCCGGACAAATATTTCCTATCAGCCTACTGACAGGCATAAGCTGGAAGCGAATCTGGCTGTCACTAATGTAGAGAGAGTGGGCAGCGATCCTTTCGGTCTTAAATTTCTCAATACCGATATAGATGTGCTGAGTGTTCCGGCTTCTTACAGGAAAATAGTCGGAGGATTGGGTTGGGAATATAAAATCCTGAATGACAAGCTGACCAATAATCTGATCGCAAAAATATTCAGCTATCAGGGCAAAGGTGCCAATGGTTATCAGGCATCCAATACTTCTATGAATGATATCCTTCACACCAAAGATTTCTCATGGGGATTGGCGAATGGTGTCCGGTACAAAATCAACGAAAAGCACCTGGTACGTGTATCTGCAGAATATACCAACAGGCTGCCCGATCAGGAAGAACTCTTCGGAGACAGTGATACAAGAGTGCCGAATTTTGATTTGAAACCGGAGAGAAGTCTCAATCTCAACCTGAATTACAGAGTGCAGAAGAAAATCTATACCATAGAAGCAGGTGCATTTTACAGGAAAACAAAAGATTTAATCTTACTCATACCCGTTCAGCCACCATATGCTCAATATCAGAACCTCGATAATGTCAGAGGGTATGGATTTGACATAGATGCATCTGTCAATATCTGGAAATATTTCATCATCAATACCAATGCTACCTGGCAAAACAACAGGATGAAAGATATCGAAACTCCATTGGATAAATGGAAAGAAGATGCCAGACTCAGGAACACACCTTATTTCTTTGCTAATCTGGGTTGGACAGCCCGGTTCAATGATTTGATTCGTCCTGGTAATCATCTGAAAGTTTACCTCCACTACAATTTTATCAGAGAGTTTTATCTGGATTTTATTCCTAAAAGAATGGAGCCTGATGGGTTTCTTGGAATATGGGGAAAAAGTGAGCTGGACATTACTCAGATTGTACCCAACCAGCATTTACTATCAGCCGGAGCTCATTACACGATGGGTAAGCTCCCGTTTCATATAGGATTTGAAGTTAAAAATATCGCCAACGCAAAATTATATGACTTCTACAGAGTACAGCGTGCAGGTAGAAGTTATCATTTAAAAGTCAACTATTTATTTAAATCAAAAAGAAGTTAAAAGATGAAAAGACTCAGCCAAATTTTCACTCTTTTCGCAGCAGTACTGTTGATGACAGCTGCCTGTAAGAAAGATGACACTGTAAAAGACGAAGATGTCACTCCTAAAAAATACAAGTATGTCCTTATGACCATGAGTGACAGAACTGTACAGGACAAACCGGGATACATCACAGCTTTTGATAGCCTGCCGGATGGAAATGTATCCAATATTACTACCAATTCCGTATCAGGAAAAGGAATGGGAGGATTCAGAACTTATAAAAACTGGTTCTTCAAAACCTTTGCCAATGCTGACTACTCTAAAATTATTGAACGTCTGCAATTCAGCGCTGATGGTAAAATATCTGTAGAAAATCAGATAGCTGTAGACCAAAGCACTTTCGGTTCAGGAAATTTTGTGGTAGCAGATGACAACAGCGGATTCTATTGGGATGGTGCAGAACCATTAAAAATTCAGACATTTAATCCTGCTTCATTATCACGTACCGGTTCTATCGACTTTGAAAGCGTAGTCAATGAGAGAGGTGTAGATGAAGCAGCTATATTATTCCGTTCTATCGGTCAGAAATTCTTAGCGGTCAAAAACGGAAAATTATTTGCGAACATCACTTATGCAAAAACCAATGCAGCTCAGAAAGGCTTCTTTGACGATTTCTATGAAGATGTATATATCGCAGTAATAGATGTAGCAACAGGAAAATATGAAAAAACGATCACTATCCCTAATACAGGAAGTATCGCTTACATCAATGAAAATGAGATGTACGACTTCGATACCAATGGCGATTTGTACATCGTTTGCCAGGGAAGAAGTGCTTTGGGCGGTAAATCAAAAATTGCACGTATCAAAGCCAATGCTACTGATATAGATGCTACATGGGAACTGAACTTCTCTGATTTCAGAGCAGAAGATAACGGTAAATTCGTGGGTGTATTCGCTAAAGACGGTAAGCTGATTGTTGTATTGAACACAGAAACGCTGACAGGTGGAGGAACCGGCAATATCAACACAGGTGATATCTGGAAATTCTATACCGTAGACGTAGCAAGCAAAACTTTCACAGCTATCAATGGTATTCCTGCAGGAACAAATCCGGGCGCAGCTCTTGCTGTTGTAGAAATCGACGGAAAAATCCTGTTAAGAGGTTCTACAGCCGATGGCTCTGTCAATGGATACTTCGAATACAATCCTGCTTCCATCTCTGCTACACAATTGTTCCAGGTAACAGAAGGCGGATCTGTCAATGGATTCTACAAAGTAGAAGTGAAATAATCTTTCAATGAAATACTGGCAATTCATATTATCCTTGTTGTTCTCAGTGTCCGTGTCTGCACAGCATACATTGACAGTACATGTAACCAGCTTACCGGATTCTCATGCAGATGAAGATATTTTTATCTCCGGCAACTTCAACATGTGGAGACCGAATGAGGATAGTATGAAATTGTCAAAAAATCCTGACGGCACTTACTCTTTCAGCTTGTATTTCAAGGATGTGCCCAGCGACAGATTGGAGTTTAAATTCACCCGTGGCTCATGGCAGACTTCTGAATGTACCCAAAAAGGACGACTGGAAGCTCCCAGACTGGCATTGCTGGAGAAAGACACTACTATATCTTGTGCTATTGAGGGATGGAGAGATGATTTTCCTGCATCTACTGCATCGGAAAATGTCCATATCCTCGATACTGCATTTTATATTCCTCAGCTGGACAGACGCAGGCAAATCTGGATTTATCTCCCGAAAGATTATCAGACTTCCGGTAAAAAATATCCGGTCTTATACATGCATGACGGTCAGCACCTTTTCGATGAAGCTACCTCAGTAGGCAGAATCGGTCCCGTGGAATGGTCGGTAGATGAAACGCTGGACAACAGTGAAACTCCCTGCATCATAGTAGGAATTAATCACAATCCTGACATGAAAAAACGTGTCACAGAATATTATTATCATCCCAATGAAGACAGTGCAGTCGCTGAGGGAAAAGCATATCTGGAATTTATCACCAGGACATTAAAACCGTACGTAGATAAAAACTACCGTACACTTTCAGACAAAAGCAATACAGGAATAGCAGGCAGCTCCATGGGAGGGCTTATCTCATTGTATGCAGGCATCAAATACCCGAAAACATTTGGATGGATGGGACTTTTTTCACCATCTGTCTGGCTCGATTATGGAAATATTGAAAACGATATCTCTCAACTCAAAAAGAGCAGGCATATCAACAAACAACACTACTTTTTCTACGCAGGAAAAAGTGAAAACAGACAAAAGAAAGATAAAACTTTTGTCAACATGACCGATGATGTCAACCGCGTTATAGGTCTTTTAAAAGAAAAAGCTCAGCCGGAAATACAGCTTTCTGTGCATCCGACAGGCAGGCACGGAGCATTATACTGGCGCGAAGCATTCCCCGCTTTCTACAATTGGTTTATTCAAAACGCCGGAAAGTAATTCCGGTATCTACATAAATTTTTTATACAATGAAACAGTTATTATCTCATTCCAAAACACTTGCAATAGGAGCTATTACTCTGAGTGGTGTATTTTACAATAGCTTATCAGCTCAGGAATTAAAAAAATCCGAACGTACAGGAAAAGGCCTGTATGAAATTGTTTACAGCGAAAAAAGCAACGCTGTATACGTAGCTTCAGCAGGTTCCAGATTAGAGCCTAATGGTTTTATTTACAAATTAGATCCAAATACACTGGAAGTTTTAGCTACCATAGATGTCAAAGAAGCTCCTGCTTACGGTCTTGGTATCAATCAGAAAACCAATACGCTTTATACAACCAATACCAGAAGCAATTCTGTACACGCAATCGACCTGAACAGCGGAAAAATCCTTGCGACTATCGGCAATGGCAGAGAAAAATCACATATCAGAGAAACGATTGTAGATGAAGAAAAAAATCTGGTCTATGTATCTGATGTCAACAAAGAAGGTCTTGTCTGGGTGATTGATGGCAAAACCAATACCTTCAGCCACCTGATAGAAGGCGTAGGCGAAAGTCCGACAGGATTGGCTTTAGATAAAGAAAGAAATCAGCTGTACGTATTATTATTAGGAACCGCCGAGATCGCGGTAGTAGATCTTTCTACTAATAAGGTAGTCAAAAACTATCCTACTCAGGGAGAAAGTGCTATCAATTTAGTGTATGATGCCAAAGGTGACAGAATTTTTGTTTCCCATCAGAAAAGCAATAATGTGACGGTGTTGAATGCCTCAACAGGTGAATTAATTTCTACCGTTCCTGCAGGTGATGGTGCAATAGGCATACAGTTTGATTCAGAAAGACAATTGCTATACGTAGCTAACAGAAAAGCAGGCAACGTCACTGTCATCAACAGCAAAAACTATGAAGTTATCAAAAACATCGAAACAGGAACTCACCCTAATACAGTGGCTATCAACCAGAAAACAGGTGCTGCTTATGTGACCAATAAAGCAAAATCTGTAAGAGCTAAAGAAGGTGAACCTACTCCGCCTGAAGATGAAAACGGAGATACAGTCAGTCTGATCTTACCTTAACGAATATCTCAAAAATCTGCCTGGAAGGATTCAGTGATAAAAAGGTATAACTGGGACTAAATCCGGTGCAAACCGTCCCGATACCCATTACTCAATACCCAATACTATAAAACATGAATAAAATTTTTCTTTTTCTCATCACCATTTTGCTTGCAAGCAATTCATTTGCACAGGAAATCACGGTGACTGACATTGTCGGAAGAAAAGTGACCTTAAAAGCTCCTGCTAAAAGAGTGATTCTTGGAGAAGGCCGCTCATTGATTACACTTTCACTTTTTTACAAAGATCCTACCAGTGTCGTCGTTGGTTGGACAGGAGATTTCAAAAAAAATGGAGGTTTAATGTTTGAAGAGTTTGAAAAGACTTTTCCCGGTATCAGGAATATTAAAAATATAGGCTCAACAGGTAAGGAAACAGTTTCCACAGAGCAAATTCTGGCATTAAAACCTGATCTGGCCATTTTCGGTGCAGGATCACATGGGCCTGATGCGAAATCTGCAGACGTCATCAAGCAATTAACTGCCGCAGGTATTCCTATCATTTTTGTGGATTTCAGACTTCATCCTTTAAAAAATACGGTGCCAAGTATGGATATATTGGGTAAAGTTTTAGGTAAAGAGTCTGTTTCTAAAGCTTTTAATGAGCTTTATACTCAAAAGCTCAATCATATTAAACAAGCTGTTGCCAAAAATAAAACTGCTGTAAAACCTAAGGTTTATATGGAAATGATCAGAGGTGAGCTCAGCGGAACACCCGGTAAAGGAAACATGGGAGAATTCATTGAGTTTGTAGGTGGTAAAAACATCGGAGATATATTGCCCGGAGAAGTGGGTGAGCTGAATGCAGAATACGTCATTACCCAGCAACCGGATATCTATATTGCTACGGGTCTGGCATTACCCGGGCAAAAGGGATTTGTAATTGGTCAGGGTACCACGGCTGCTCAATCTCAGCTCAGCCTGAAAACATTGACACAAAGACCAATGATGACACCATTGAATGCAGTGAAAAAAAATAAAGTATATGGATTGTGGCACTATTTCTACGATTCACCTTTAAATATTGTTGCGTTGGAAGCTTTGGCAAAATGGATCAACCCTGCACTTTTCTCATTACTCAATCCACAAACGACTATCAACACCCTGAATTCTAAATTTTTAGCAATACCTTTAAAAGGCGTCTATTATATAGAACTCAAAAAATAGAATTTTAGGTTTTGACTGATTTATCTTTAACGATAGAACAAGGATATCGCCGGCAGTTCATCCGGCGTATCCTTATTCTTTTTATACTGGCAGCAGCCCTCATTGTTTCTTTCTGCTTTGATATAGCAGTAGGTCCATCCACATTAAAATTTACAGATGTATTACAGGCACTTTTCAGACCGGATCAGGTAGATATTTCTACCAAAGTCATCGTCTGGGATATCCGTTTGCCTTACTCAGTGATGGCATTATTGGTGGGAGCCTGTCTGTCTGTCTCCGGTTGTGAAATGCAGACCATTATGAACAATTCGATGGCAAGTCCTTTTACTTTAGGGATTTCTGCTGCAGCATCTTTCGGAGCAGCACTGGCAATTATCGCAGGATTCAGCCTTCCAGGAGTAGGTCCGGAATGGATGATTATAGCCAATTCATTCATCTTCGCATTCGGAGCAGTCATGCTTTTACAGGCACTATCCAAACTGAATAATGCCGGCTCCAATGGTCTGGTACTGTTTGGTATAGCACTGGTGTTTACCTTCAATGCTTTGGTCGGTATCATGCAGTATATCGCCAGTGCAGAGGCACTACAACAATTTGTCTTCTGGACATTGGGTTCATTGACTAAAGCGAACTGGGAAAGTATTACATTGCTGGCTGTCATTTTTGCGGTAATAAGTCCTTTCACGCTGGCATCATCATGGAAACTGACCGCGCTCAGGTTGGGAGAAGACAGCGCCAGAAGTTTCGGTATATCAGTAGGTCGTTTAAGATTTTTCTCATTACTCAGGGTCAGCATCCTGACAGCTGCATCGGTCGCATTTGTAGGAGTGATAGGTTTCATAGGATTAGTAGGTCCTCATATAGCAAAATTACTGATTGGAGAAGATCATCGATTTTCATTGCCTGCCAGTATATTGTCAGGTGCTCTCATCATGTCACTGGCTTCTATTGTCAGCAAATCTGTAGTGGTAGGAGTCATTATTCCGGTAGGAATTGTCACATCACTGATTGGAGTACCTGTATTTATTGCATTAATTTTTATCAGAAACAAAAGCTAATGCAGACAGAAAAACAACTTATTGTCAAAGGTATTACAGCCGGATACAAGAATAAAACCATCCTCTCAAAGCTGGATACACCACCTTTTTCAGTCGGAAAGCTGACTGTTCTGACAGGTCCTAATGCAGCAGGTAAATCTACCTTGCTTCGTGTATTGGCAGGATTGCTCAAAGCAGAAGGAGAAACTCTTTTCAATGGTGAAAATATGCTGAATATGACTCCTAAAAAGAGGGCAGAAATACTCAGCTTTATGCCTCAGTCTGTACCTACAGACATACAATTATCTGTCATTGAAGCAGTTATCAGCGCATTAAAAGCGTCTCCCTTAGATGCTACCAGCAGCCAAAATAATGAAGGTGTGGTGCATAGAGCGATGGCTATTTTGAAACGTATCGGAATAGATCATCTTGCACTGGAAAACCTAAGCCAGCTATCCGGCGGGCAAAGACAAATGGCCTCTCTCGCCAGAACTATGGTCAGAAATCCGGAAATCTTATTGCTGGACGAACCTACAAGCGCGTTGGATCTCAGGCATCAAATCAAGGTAATGAAGCTTGCCAGAAGCTTTGCCGACGATGGCAGAATAGTGATTATGGTACTACACGATCTGAATCTTGCACTCCGTTGGGCAGATGAAGTACTGGTCATGAACAAAGGGCAGATCATCAGTCAGGGAACTCCTACACAAGCTATCACATCTCAGGTGATCGCTGATATTTACGGAATCAGTGCACGTGTAGAAAAGTGTCAGAAAGGAATGCCCCATCTGATGATTGATGATGAAATTATTGAAGATTTTTGATGGACGATTGACGATTTTGCTAACATAATTGAAAACTAAGCAAGAAATATGGTCGTTGAAGCTCGTAGTAACTTGTCGAACTATCTCAAAGCCAACTGTACTCTGTGGTCACTGAGCGAAACCGAAGTGTCATTTGTATTTCATCTTCCTAAAAACTAAAAATGATAGTAAAAAACATACAAAATCAGGAAGTTATCATTGCAGAATTTACTGTAACAGACAAGATATACATATCACCTAACCTGATCAGAGTGACATTTTCGAGCGAATCGATTCATGAATATGCAGAAGTTACACCGGGTTCAACAATAAAGATATTTTTACCACATCCACAGGCAGATAAGATCATCTATCCTCCATGGTTGAATATTCCCCAGGAAAACCCTGAAAAGTTGCCATCTGTCTACCGTACATATACTGTCAGAGATATCGATGCTGAGCAAAATCAACTGACAATAGAATTTGTCGCACACGGCGACGAAGGTCCTGCTTCTCAATGGGCGCTTCTGGCTCAAACAGGTCAGAAAATAGCCATTGCTACCAAAAAGAGAACCATTTCACTGGTTCCACAAAAAGACTGGTATCTTTTGGCGGTAGATCATACAGGATTACCGGTTTGCAGCAAAATTCTGGAAACACTGTCTCCGGATACTGAGGGAATTGCTGTTGTCGAAGTATTGACAGAAGCAGATATACTGGATTTGAAAAAACCAGAGAATATTTCCATCCATTGGCTCATCAATCCACATCCGGGAGAAAATGAACTTTTAGCAGAAAAGGTCAGAACATTGCCACTATCTGATGTCGATAGTAAATATGCTTTTGTAGCTGCAGAATTTAAAAATGTAAAAAATATCCGTCATTATCTTCGCAGGGAATTACAATGGAACATCCATGAAATAGACGCCCTCTCCTACTGGAAGCTGGGCAAAGCAGAAACAGAATCTGCTGCAGAACGTCACGATGAAAATCATGAAGCAGAGCATCACTAAAGAATTGTCATTATCTTAGACAGATATGGAAATACTTCGCTCCATTCCGATATTTGTACTGGCAGGACTATGTGAAATAGGCGGAGGATATCTGATCTGGCTCTGCCTCAAAGAAAACAAGCCCTGGTGGTATGGAGTATTGGGAGCAGTCATACTTGCATTTTATGGAGTAGTCGCCACCTGGCAAACCTCCAATTTTGCAAGAGTATACGCCACATACGGAGGAATTTTCATCGTCATGTCCATACTCTGGTCTATGAAATTTGATAATTTTTCTCCGGACAAATATGATATAGCAGGAGCATTGATAGCCTTATTAGGCGTTTGTATTATCTATTATGCCCCAAGAACCTGATAAAAAATAATTTTCCTAAGCAACTTACCTTTCATTTTTTGCCAGCCGTATCTTGCTTATTTGCCTGTCTATCTCATTCAAAAAATCCAGTCAGCCTTTTGATTTAGCCCTTCAAAAACGTACTTTTGCGCAAAACATTTACTTATGCGTAACGAACTGACTGCGATTTCACCTATTGATGGCAGATATGCCTCCAAAACCCAATCGTTGACAGATTTTTATTCAGAATTTGCCCTGATCAAATACAGAATACGCATAGAAATAGAATATTTTATCGCATTGAGTGGACAAGTACCTCAAGTCGCTCCTATCAATGATGACCAACAAAATCTTTTACGTTCATTATATCTGAATTTCAGCGAGCAGGATGCGCTCCGTGTCAAAGAAATCGAAAAAACAACCAATCACGACGTAAAAGCTGTAGAATACTTTATCAAAGAGAGAATCACCGATCCTGTTTTATTAAAAAATGCAGAGTTCATCCACTTCGGACTGACTTCTCAGGATATCAATAACACTGCGATTCCGCTTTTGATGAAAGAAAGTAATGAGCAGGTATATCTTCCGGAATTACACCAGGTAGTCGACCAGCTCAGAAATCTGGCTATAGAGTTTAACTCCATTGCTATGCTTGCCCGTACCCACGGACAACCTGCATCTCCTACCAGATTAGGCAAAGAGTTCCAGGTATTCGTAGAAAGATTGGAACATCAGATTGTTTACTTTGCATCCATACCCTACGCTGCAAAATTCGGAGGAGCAACAGGCAACTTCAATGCACATCACGTAGCATATCCGAGAATTGACTGGAAAAACTTCGGAAATAATTTTGTCAACAGGATCCTCAAACTGCAAAGATCGCAGACTACTACCCAGATAGAACATTACGACCATCTGGCAGCCTTATTACACAACTATATCCGTATCAATACCATTCTGTTGGATTTGTGCAGAGATATCTGGACGTATATTTCTATGGAGTATTTCAAGCAGAAAATCAAAGCCGGAGAGATCGGCTCGTCTGCAATGCCGCACAAGGTCAATCCTATCGACTTCGAAAATGCAGAAGGTAATCTTGGTATTGCCAACGCTATATTCAGTCATCTGGCAGAAAAGCTTCCGGTTTCCAGATTACAGAGAGATTTAACAGATTCCACTGTTTTGAGAAACCTGGGCGTTCCGGTGGGACATACATTGATTGCGCTTGCATCCATCAGCAAAGGATTGAGCAAGCTTTTACTCAATGAACAAGCGATACAGGCAGATCTGGAAGACAACTGGATGGTGGTAGCAGAGGGTATCCAGACAGTTCTGAGAAGAGAAGGCTACGAAAAACCTTATGAGGCATTGAAAGAGCTCACCCGTACCAATGAACTCATCACACAGGCAAAAATCCATCAGTTCATCGACACTTTGAATGTCAATGACGATATCAAAGCCGAGCTGAAACTGATTACTCCGTCTAACTATACCGGCATTTAATGAGCAAGCTCGTTGAGGGAATAGACTATTACATCAACGAACAGGGATTTTTTGTCTTCACTGAAAAATATCACTTAGACAGAGGCTACTGCTGCAAAAACGGCTGTAAACATTGCCCTTATGGATTTATTAAAGACAAAGATTCCAAAGATAAAACCCGGAAATCCTAGTTAGATTTCCCGTTTACTTTAAGGACGGCTCCTGCGGACCGGGCTTTCGGCTTCTATCTTTCTTTCAGAAAGGATACCGCCTCTATCCCTGCCGTTGCATACGCACTATCAAAGGTGAACAAAAGCTATTTAACCGTAACGAATTGGAATTACGTTAGGTTAGTCTTAAACTTTAAACCTTAAACTTTAAACGGTACAAAGGATTTCCTTATTTTCACCGCACGATATAATTCATGATGGATCTCAATCTCATTTATTCAGGTAAACGTTCCGAACAATACACTCCACAATCCGGCGCTGGTGCCAGAAGTGAGTTTCAAAGAGATTTTGACAGGATTATCTTCTCATCTGCATTCAGAAGATTGCAGAATAAAACACAGGTTTTCCCATTGCCAGGAAGCGTATTTGTACACAACCGACTGACGCATTCCCTGGAAGTAGCATCAGTAGGCCGCACCTTAGGTTCGGCTATCGGGGAGCACATCGCTCAGCAATTTGGGAGTTCATTGAAAGATGAAAGCAAAGAATTTTATCAGTACAGTCTGTACAATGTGATTTCCTCTGCCTGCCTGTGCCATGATATTGGCAATCCTGCGTTCGGTCACTCCGGCGAAGATGCCATTGCCAGCTTTTTCAAAAAAAATGCAGGAAATCTTCAATCTCTTTTCAAAGAAAAAGAATGGACAGATCTCATTAATTTTGAAGGAAATGCCAATGCCATCCGCATTCTTACTCATCAGCAACCCGGCAAATCCAACGGTGATCTGTTGCTGACTTATGCGACCATGGCATCTATCGCCAAATATCCGTGCGAATCTGTAGCTAAAGATAAAAAAGTACTTTACCGTAAGAAATTCGGATTTTTCCAGTCTGAAAAAGATAATTTTCTCGATATAGCACGCAGTACTCAGATGCGTCAGATTTCAGCAGAACCTGTTATTTTTCAAAGGCATCCATTTGTATGGCTGGTAGAAGCTGCCGATGATATCTGTTATAATATTATAGACCTGGAAGATGCGCACAGGTTGGGTATTATCGCACATGAAAACTGCTTGAAAGTGCTTAAAGATCTCCTCGCATCCATTGCCCCCCAGGAGAAGAATAAAATCCACAGCAGATTACAGGGTATCAGTAATAAAAATGACAAAATAGCTTATCTTAGGGCCAAAGCCATACATCATCTTGCTGAGCAATGCATCAGTTGCTTTATCGATCACCAGGAAGCTATCTTTTCCGGCAATCATACACAGGCGCTGCTGGACATCGTACAGCAATTACATCCCACAATAAAAGATATTGAAGAATTTTCCATTGAAAACATCTACAACCATCGCTCTGTCATTGAGATAGAAAATGCAGGATACAACGTCATGTATGAATTGCTTTCTCACCTGGTATCGCCTGTCATCATTTCCAAAGAAAAACGTGAAAAATCCGAAGAAAAAGCAGTCAGACTGATCCCTTCACAATTTTTGTATGAAGATCAGAGTGTTTACCACCGGGTAATGGGTGTGATCGATTACGTTTCGGGAATGACAGATAATTACGCTACAGACCTTTACCGGAAGATCAAGGGAATAGACATCGGGATGACAATATAAAAGTCAGTAAAATGCAGACAATAACGGTCGCTTATTGTCCGTTGTCAAATCTGTGATCCAAAAGTATTCACTATGAGAAAGCTGATTCTCGTCATAGTACTCATACTTTCCGTCGTCTATGTCGGGCTATGCAGTCTTTTGTACTTCAATCAGGAAAGTATTCTTTTCGTACCGGCCAAATTGAAATCTTCTTATGTTTTTGAATTCAGAGAACCATTTGAAGAAATCGATATTCCGGTAAAAGATGCATCTCTCAACGGATTGCTTTTCAAAGCGGATAGTGCCAAAGGGCTGATCTTTTACCTTCACGGGAATGGCGGATCGCTTGCAGGTTGGGGTCAAATAGCAGGTACGTATACCCGTTTAGGATATGATATTTTCATGCTGGATTATCGCGGGTATGGCAAAAGTTCCGGTACTATAGAAAGCCAGCAACATATCTATGATGATAACCAGGCTGTTTACAACGAGATAAAAAAGAGATACAATGAGGACAGCATTATTATTCTGGGATATTCCATCGGTTCAGGTCTAGCCGCGAAGCTGGCATCTGATAATCATCCTAAGTTATTGATATTACAGGCTCCTTATTATAACCTGGCCCATCTGATGAAAAGCAAGTATCCTTTTGTTCCGACCTTCCTTTTGAAATACAGATTTTCCACCAATGAGCACCTGCAAGCCAGCAAAGTGCCAGTCGTAATCTTCCACGGCGATCAGGATTTTGTTATACCATTGGAATCTTCTTTGATGCTGCAGAAAAACTTCAAGACCAATGACACGCTGATTATTCTGAAAGGACAAGGACATAACAACATTTCCGATAACTACAAATATCAGTTTGAACTCGAAAACATCTTGAAAACACAATAAATTTTCAGGCAAATTACTATAAATAAAGCCGTTAAAGATCACTCTCTAACGGCTTTTATCAGTTGTTATAACTTATGGCTTCAGTATATTTCGACGGATTCAATAACCTCCTCTGCTACCTCTCACCCACTGCATTGTGTCAGCAAAATCGCCTCCTGGATCATTGCATTTCTCGGGATTCCGCTTCGCTTCAAATCAAAAATTGTAATTGCATTCTTGCTTACTTGCCAATTACTCCACTACCTTCACAGAAAACTTCACATCTTCTATAGGTCTGTCACCCGGAGCAGTCCTGACAGCAGCGATTTTATCAATCACATCCAGCCCTTCTACCACTTCACCGAAAACAGTATACTGTTGATCTAAGAACGGAGTTCCTCCTACCTCAGCATATACGGCAGCTTGTTCAGGAGTATATTGAACTCCCGTACGGGAAGAAAGATATTGCAGTTCCTGAGCAGAAGCCGGTTTACCCTGTACGATATAAAACTGTGAACCCGAAGAAGCTTTTTTAGGATTTACCTGATCTCCCTGACGGGCAGCTGACAAAGCACCTTTTTTATGTATAAAATTCGGATTGAACTCTGCAGGTATAGTATATCCCGGCCCACCTGCACCCAAAGGCTGACCCGGTTGTGCATTTTTAGAGTTTGGATCTCCTCCCTGGATCATAAACTGCTGTATCACTCTGTGAAACAACAATCCGTCATAAAAACCTTCTTTTGCCAGTTTGATAAAATTGTCTCTGTGTTGCGGAGTCTCATCATACAATTTGACTTTCATATCTCCGTAAGACGTGCTGATAATCACCATAGTTCCTTTGTTTTCTGTTTCTTTAGGCATTTCCAAAGCCATTACGGACATGGAAAGCGCTGCAAATATCCCAAAAAGAAATCCTTTTTTCATCTTTTATAGTTGTTCAAAATATTGAATAATCATTGTTTTTAGCAACATATCCTGCATAGCTCCATCCAATCTTGGTGTACCGGGCACTTTTTCATAATGCGGCCATCCCTCTTCATCTTTATATTTCAGACGATAGTATCCTGCCTGCGCCAGTAGCGCACACACACCCACATGCATGAGATCCTGCTTTTCTTCTTTGGTAAAATCAGCACGATTCTGTCCCAGCTCACGATGTCCCACCAGATAAGTAATCGTATATAGATCCAACTTTTTACCAAATCTTTCTCTTAATTTATTTTCAACCTCCATCCATTTAAAGGGATCAAAGTGTATATCCGTTATCATTTCGCTCATAAAATATTAAAATTATCTCTGTCCCTCCAGAATCCAAAACGCTCTCTGTGCTCTTCTATTTTTGCTTTGGATAATTCCACAGTGAACACACCCCGCAAATCTTTTGCCGAAATCAGCTCATTACCCCAGAAATCATACACAGCGCTCATTCCGTTGTGTGGAACTCCCTCTCCATCTTCTCCGATGCGATTGACTCCGGCTACATAGCACTGATTTTCCACTGCACGGGCATTCAGCAAAAGATTCCAGTGCTTCTGGCGTTTTTCAGGCCAGTTTGCCACAAAAATCATCAGCTCAGCCATTTCCACATTGCGCGCCCACACAGGAAATCTCAGATCATAACACACCAGCGGAAAAATTTTCCAGCCCCTGTATTCTACTATCAGACGCTCCTGCCCGGCTGTATAATGCTCATCTTCATGCATCAGCGAAAAAAGATGCCGCTTGTCATAATGCTGCATGCTCCCATCAGGAAAAGCACAGATCAGCCGGTTATAATATTTGCCGTCCTCAGCAATAATCATGGAACCTATCAGCAACGATCCCAACCTGCAAGCCAGATCATGCATCCATTGCACAGGCTCACTATTCATCGTTACTGCCAGCTTTTCCGAATCATTACTAAATCCAGTAGTAAACATTTCCGGCAATACGATCACATCTGCATCTGCCGCCCAAAGCATTTCGTCCAGATCAGACAGGTTTTGTTCTATATCTTCCCATACGAGATTCGTTTGTACAAGAGCTATTTTCAATGTTTCCATTTCAGTTTTTATTTGGGCACATCCTGCCGCGCTTCGACATCATTACTGAGTTTTACCGAAGCACAGTAATCACGGCAGGTCGGGCTATCGCTTCATCTTTCCGCCGCTGTCACTGAGGTAGCTGAGGATTGGTCGAGGTGTTCAGTGGGATTCACGAACTAAACCCGAAATCATGTGCGGCGGATGATATTACGCTCTATCCCTTGTGCGGTTGACACCTGCAAGATAAAGATTTACAACAATATTAAAGATTTTCACACCTGTAACTTAAATCTACTCAAATAAATCATAGAGTTGCTCGTAAAGCTTTTTGAGTTCTATTTCTTCCTTTTCCAGACTTCCGATAATAGCAGTAATGATGTGCTTCAAAATCTCTCTGTTAGTAATAGGACGAAAGAAAGATTCATTGAAGTTTAATTTATTTTTTCTCAGATAATCTTCTATCTCCGAAACAGGGAAAGTATTGCCGTGGTGGAGAGGATTGACATAAAACAAAATATCATCCGGGATGCTGATGCTATCTATTGTTGACTGAGAAAACCATCTCCGGCTTAGCAATAATACGGAGTTATAAGGCAATTGCACATGATACAACGGAAGATCCAGAGCCTGCGCAATGATCATGTACAGCAAACAGATTCCAAAAGAATTACTCCGCTTTGTCTCTAAGATCGTATGTATCAGATAAGCATCTGTTTCATCGGCTTCATTGACAGTTTTTACTTCAATGTCCAGTTCTCTGAACAGCACGTAGTTAATCACCTGAATTTGTTCAAAATTAGATTGGCTCTGATATATTCTTAACCAGATCCGCTGTACTATCCGGTCTACCTGAAAGGTGATTCCGTTTGTATCCAGCCCGGGATACTTTACCTTTGCCACCAATAAAAGTGCCTGTAAGAGATCTCCTTCTGCCTGTCCTTTCCAGACTTCCAAAGCATGATATATTTCTGAAAAATGTATTTTTCGTACTAATTCTTCACACTTTTCAGTAATTGCAGCATTGGTATTTTCTGATATATATGTGTGTAAAACCGGCAAGCCTACAGTTCCGATGCTTTCAATTTTTTGAATCACGTGCTCCAGTACCTCTCTGTCATCATCATCCAGAAGGCTCACCAAAGCATGATATTCCGATTCATTAAATTCCAACTCAGGCTAAGCTTTTTTCTTTCCTCTTGCAGGTTTTTTATCCGGTGTATCAGCAATGATTTTTCTGCAATCTTCCTCTGTCAATATCAGCGGATCGGTACCTTTAGGAATTTTATAGTTATTTTTCCCTTGCTTGATATAAGGTCCGAATCTTCCGTTCAGCACTTCGATTCCGTCACTGAAAGCTTTGATCATTTTATTGGCTTCCGCTTCCCTTTTGGCTTTGATCAGCTCTATTGCCGATGTCTCATCTATAGAAAAAGGGGTATGATCTTTCAGAGATACAAATAATTTATCGTGCTGTACATAAGGTCCGAAACGGCCTGTATTCGCTTTGATCGGCTTATCTTCAAAAGTCCCTACAACTCTCGGAAGCTTAAACAATTCCATTGCTTCTTCGAAAGTGATCGTATGAATACTCTGGCCTTCCATCAATCCGGCAAACTTCGGCTTGTCTTCATCCTCTACAGAACCGATCTGTATCATAGGCCCAAAACGGCCGATTCTCGCTACTACCGGCTTACCTGTAGCAGGATCTTCACCCAGCAATCTTTCTCCCGTCACTTTCTCCTTCTGAGCATTAGAAGTTTCCACTTCTTTATGGAAAGGCTGGTAAAAATCTTTCATCACCTTTACCCAATCCACATCATTCTCAGCAATGCGGTCAAAATCTTTCTCAATATTTGCCGTAAAGCCATAATCCATCACACGCTCAAAGTGTTCTGTGAGATAATCATTGACTAAAATACCGATATCGGTAGGCAATAATTTCCCTTTCAGAGAGCCTGTCGATTCCTGGATCACTTGTTTTTTGATTTCAGGCTCAGCAGCCTTCAGATTCAAAGTAATAATATCTCTCTGCTGACCATCTTTGTTTTCCTTCTTGACATATCCCCTGTTGATGATCGTGCTGATAGTTGGTGCATAAGTAGATGGACGACCGATGCTGAGCTCCTCCAATCTTTTGACAAGACTTGCTTCTGTATATCTCGCAGGTGGCTGAGAATATCTCTGACGTGCTTCGATGGCTGTATAAGATAAATGTTGTCCTACTGCCATTGCCGGCAGCATACCGGAAGATTCATTATCGTCCTCATCATCTGTAGATTCCAGGTATACTTTCAGGAATCCCGGGAATTTGATCACCTCACCTTCTGCCCCGAAAATTTCTTCTCTGTTGGAAACATCTATTTTTACAGATGTCTTTTCAAGCTGAGCTTTGCTCATCTGAGAAGCGATCGTTCTTTTCCAGATCAGATCATATAATCTTTGTTCATCACGTGCGCCATCTACAGATTCTGCATCCAGATAAGTAGGCCTGATCGCTTCGTGCGCTTCCTGAGCTGAGCTGTTTTTAGTCTGATACTGTGTCGGATGACTATAATCCGGACCATATGTTTTTTTAATGAAATCAGCAGCAGCAAATCTTGCCTGTTCAGACAATGATGTGCTGTCTGTTCTCATATATGTAATCTTCCCGGACTCATATAATCTTTGTGCTACAGACATTGTCTTACTCACACTGAAACCTAACTTCCTGCTGGCTTCCTGTTGTAAAGTAGAGGTAGTAAATGGTGCTGCCGGAGATTTCACCGCCGGTTTTACCTGAACATCACCTACCGTAAATCCTGCAATGGTACATGCCTGTAAAAAAGCATACGCTTCTGCTTCTACAGCAAATCTTTTATTGAGCTCAGCTTTGAATGTTTTCTTATCAGCTTTGAAAGTTGCAACTACTCTGTATGCAGCTACACTGTCAAATGCCTGTATATCTCTTTCTCTTTCTACCACCAGGCGAACAGCTACGGACTGAACTCTGCCTGCAGAAAGATTTCTATTGGATAGTTTTTGCCATAATACCGGGGATAGCTCAAATCCTACAATTCTATCCAAAGCTCTTCTTGCCTGCTGTGCATTGACCAGGTTCAGATCCAAGATTCTTGGGTTGGCAACAGCTTTTTTGATGGCATTATCAGTGATCTCGTTGAAAACGATTCTTTTAGTCGTTTGCGGATTGAGTCCGAGCACCTCACAAAGATGCCAGGAAATAGCTTCTCCTTCACGGTCCTCATCCGTTGCCAGCCATACTTCTGATTTTTTAGAAAGTTTTTTCAGCTCACTGACGATGGCCTTTTTGTCTTCAGGCACTTCGTACACCGGTTCGAAATCCCCTTCCAGATCCAAACCGATTTTATTTTTAGGCAAATCACGAATGTGTCCGTAGCATGACTTGACCATGAAATCTTCTCCAAGAATTTTCTCTATAGTCTTTGCCTTTGCCGGGGACTCTACTATCAATAAATTATTTGCCATAAAAATCTTTAAGGTGCAAAGAAAAAAGTTTTAACGGGCAATTTATAATAAGTAATCGAATGATTACAATAAAATCACTTTTTAAAGTTGCATTTATTAGAGTTAACAGCAAGTCAATGATTAATAAAATTTTTATTTTTTTAGTCGGACTCTCAATTTTTCGGAGATGAATAATAGAGCTTATTGTCTGTCAAATTATAAATTCATTTATGCAATAAATTTTTCAAATAATTCGGTTACTTGAAGATTACATTAAGTATTAATCAGGGTAAAGTTTTGAATCTTTTCCATTCGGTGACCATCTTAAACAAAAATCTGCACGAGCGCATAATTACTTCTGGCCAATCCAAACACCTACAATTGAACTTACTGTTGGGAAGATTCATGCAATATTGTTATTTCTCTGTCAATCATCTTCCGAACTTTGAAGAATCATATAAAGCACCTGTAGGGCAAACAGTTCCGTGCTGAAAGTCCCGGTAAAAGTGCCAAATGCAGGAACGGACTTATCCAAAGCAATAACATAACCCGGTATGGCTATCCTGAACAATGCTTCTAAAGAGCTGATTTCATGGCTGGTCATCGGTCTCAGATAGCCGGGATTTTCAGAATCCAGAATCCAGACCCTGTCCAATGACATCATATCCGTCCATTCCTTTGCTTCTCCCCAGGAGGATTTAAACGTGCATACCGGTCTGGTATGAATCTCTGTCTGTCCGTTTTGTACAGACTTAACGAGTCCCAGCAAGGGATAATTGCAATGCGGGAGCACTGGATCTGACGGATGCGCAATAATGACGCCGCCGTCAAAACCATCATACCAGAAGCGTTCGTCTTCCTCAGCTATTTCGATAGAGAGAGGTCGCTCATCTAAAAATCCGACAGTCAGATCGTCTTCATTGTAAAATTCAGCATACGCCACACTTTCATGCTTCAGCAGATTTTCTACGACACCAGCCTTTAGCTCTTCCAGATCGTTAGGAAATGTGCCGTCAAGGTTGTTATACAGTTTTACGCCCATCGTAAAAGCTGTTGTTTCCGTATAAAAAGATACGTAGTCATCATTCATATTTCCATTCAATAATCCTAATCCCCGCAGCAACAAAAACGGAACAAGGCAATATCCCAGCCGGGCAGTTGCTGTCACCACGGCAGGCCCACCCGATGTAAAAGATCCTGTGACATCATATCCACTCAACACATCCTCAGTCCAGCTATTGTACCCATATCTGCCATCACCTGAGTATGTAATACGAAGTATGCGGCTGTCTGACCTTATAGCTGATTTTGCACCAGAATAGCCATCGTGACTCATGAATACCGCAACAAAATTGTCTATCGTATCTGAATAGCCGGAGCCTATCTGCACTTCTTTGGATAAAGAGGGTGATGTCCTGAATACAAAATCACCGATAGCATCACCATCCGATGGCATGGTATTGAAGTAGAAATCTATATATGGCGCATCGAAGCCAAAAAAAGTGGATAGGTTCATATTGAAAACAACCACTCCCGGCGTTCCCGGCTGCGCCGCCTCAAACTCCGGAAGCTGTGCTTTGCCATCTTTCCAGACAACGAGCTTGCCTGCATCATTCTGAGCCAGGGACGGATCAGCCGGGAAAAACATATTAGGAGAAGAATTGGATATGTGAGCAAAGCTGTCAATCAGGTCTGCAAAGTTCTGTTGGGTAGGACGGCTACCAGCCTGAAAATAGGTTTTTAGTATGGATTTATTTTTGATGGCCATAATTTTTAATTTTTAAAATTGAAAGAATGGATTATTCTTCAACAGGCTCAGTACTTCCTTCGCCGATTTTATTCAAAGATTCGGTAAATTCTTCCAGGCTATCCTCATCACAATAACATGGTAGACTGCCTGCCCCCAACTCTACACCTTTTGTTTGCAAGACAGTGAGCGTAGATGGAATGCGTACTTCCCACTCATCAACTACTGATTCCGGGACAAATCCTGCCAGTTCATCTACGATGGACAGATACGATTCATCGCCCATAACAGGAGGATTCCCTCCACTCCATATCTGTCCCGTTTTCATATACCACATCACGGCTTCCTCAAATCCGGGACGGACGCTTACGATTACTCTCGCCATGCCACTTTGCAGGAAATTCCGGAATAACAGGTCATCCACATTCTCAAAATACAACTTTTCCCATTGTTCTTTTTCTGCCCAGTAGAACGGATAGAACAGATAGCTCATGATCTCCCACTCAAATGCCTGCTCAAAGAATTTAACCGTGGAAGCATAATTTTCAAATTCTTTATTTCTGTTTATTTGATGTGAGGCAAAACTTCCGCGTGTAATCAAACCAGAAGGAGGAGTTCCTATTTTATCAAATAAATATGCTATACAATTTTTCTTCAATACACTCATTTCGATCTCCCTGTAGAAATTCGGATTGATTGCTATTTTTTCTTTTGCCTGATCTTGTTCTTTTTTTACATTTTCCTCAAACGCTTTAAGTTTATTCTCATACCCATTAATAATAGCATCAAATGTTTTTTTCTTCCATTCGTTTTCTTTTAAAGTAGTCAGCGAAAATCTTGCAATGACGTTTAGTGAAAAAGAAAGATTAGTAGTTACTGAAACCGGAATTACTCCGGATGTATATTCCTTATTAAAGGAGCTAATAATTTTAGTCCCTTCCCCAAAATAGTTTTTATCTAAGATCGATAATGTTAACATGTAATTACCTGTCAGTATCCTGGTGATTACATCATACGTACAATTGTACTCAATACTTGTTAATTTGTATCCATCTGAAATTTCAATATCATTAAAGGGATAAGTATCTGCTTTGTTAGGATTTTGAGATTGTCCCGAATAGGCTTTTGATGTATTATAATTCAAAGGCGGTTTAGCTTCTATTTCAATTCCAAATGCATTTGCCCAAAACGCGCTGTTTTCGGCTGTCACCTTATCATAGGTAGCTATAGTATTTTCTTTAGATGTTCTGGGATCAATCGGCCTGTCTAATGTATTAATATTATTCCCATATTTATTTATATATTCTTGATGTAACGAAGCCGGTTCGGGAATCATGAATTCATACATCAGCCGTCTGCCGTAGTTTACTAATTGATTTTTATATACTTTGTCCACCCAGCGATAGACACCGTTGATATGATTCTCTCCTTTTCGGTTATCATATCCGTGCTTGTTTTCTTCTGTATATTCATTGGTAATTTTACGAACCCTTTCTTCTCTGGTTTTAGAAACAATCCGTTCAGTTGCTTTCTGTACGAGTTCCTGTGACTTTGTGCTTACAAGTGAATATGAACTTTCTTTGCTATTATTAAAACTCAGTGACATATTGGCTGATACAGGACCAAAACCACCTCCTATACTAAAGTTATAAGCACGTGATTGCTGATCCATTGCAGATAGTTCTGAGCTTAATTCATTTCTGTCTGTGGAAGAGGTGTCAGTCGTTTGCTCACTTTCAAAAGTAATTTCGGAGGTTTGTGACTCTTCTGATCTTATTATCAGCTTCGTTGTTTTTTCCCTGATTTCCCGGGCCATGATATTCTCTATCCGGGAGACCTCTCCGGGAACATAACAACAGAGCTGTTGGTTAATTTTTAAATATTCACCTACTCCAAGTCTTGTAATTCCGAATAGATTAGGCTTGGAAAAAAGTTCATCGCTTTCATCAGGATCTGTCTCCTGGTGATTATCTCCCTTATCAATTGTTTCTTTCTTATTCACCAAATCAACCGGAATGCTGATTGATTCCAGCTTACGACTTACTACACTATAAAGAATAACCAGTTTGAGATCACCGGGTGTAGGTGTAGAAATCTGTAAACCATCCTTGAAAATTACACACGCAGTAGCTTCTTTAGTACTAAAATCCGTAAAAGGTGAGTCGTTTCCAATTACAGTATTACCGGAAAACAATTTCACTCTGAGACTTTTTATATTACTAACATTAAGTACCAGAATAAACTGCCAGATATTATCATCCTCATTCAGACATATTGTTTCCAGTCCATATAAATTTTTTTCTCCAACATCCATTCCTATACTAACCGGAGCTCCTCCTATACTTGCAACCTGATTTGACGATGGAGTATTTTCATTAATAATTTTTGTCAATTCTTGTTTTGTCATATTGATTTTAGTCGAAACATGATCAAAATCCCCCATATCATCTTCTCTGATTCTTGTTAATGTCGCACGACTCCTGGCAGAAAGAGCTATATTTAATAAAAACTCGTTAAGCTCTTCAGCCGGTACATAATTATACTTAGGAGGAGGTACAGATGAAGCCGGATCTCCTATCTGAGCAGTCGGAATGGGTGGATTATTGATGTCCCCTTCATCTGAAACAGTGAAGATATTGCTGATAGATTGTTTTATATATTCATTGTACTCATCTTCAAACTCACTGTTATATTCTTTCAACCTAACGTTTTCCTCTCTGCTATATCTTATTTTGACAGCATTTAAATCTTTTTCCAATTCTTCCAATTCTTCCAGCTCTGCCTTGGCCTTGATAGCTTTCAGTGTATTTCTTATAGATTTTATCTTCTTAATATCTGTCAGATCATCGTTGTCTGTCTCTTCATTTTCTGATGCGATATTCATCATCAGAAAATTAGGAAAAATGATTCTGGCATTCAGCTTTCTTTTTAAATCCTGCTGATATGCTTTCATATCTGCATTTATATCCGGTGCAATGATTTTATTCAGCCAGAAATCCGCCAGTAACAGATTGGAGCATACTTCCAAAGCTTCCAGATCAGACTGCTTGGTGGCATAGTAAATATAATTGTCCCAAACACCCAACAGGTCAGACGGACTTAGAGGCTCCGTATCGTGCCTTGTAATGATTTCTTCATAATCGTCATAATTCAATCTCCTTCTTTTATTCAATATCTCTAAACTCAGCTGATACAAATCATAGTAATCCAGCCTGAGCTGAGGGGAAGATTTTGAAGCAAATGCATTCCTTAGAGTTTTAAAATTTTCTTCGCTAGTGGCATACATTTCACTGGCTTCCTCATCCGGATGCGTCACAAAGTATTTTATTTTTTTCCCTTCAGAAATCTGATCGGCTTTATACAGTGCCAATATATCCGACATAATAACATAATTAGAACTCATACATTATCTATTTTATACAATTTTACAAATTAATGTTTTATGAACAAATAATTTATCTTAAATTAACACAACTAAATTTATTCGATATTTATATCATAAATAATATTTAAAAACTAATAATTTAACCATATTAATATACTTACATGAGTACAGGTGGTATATCCTTGGAACAATATTTTAAGAAAAAGAACTCTCTTCAGTTCCCTAATTTCAAAAGCGGTTTTGCGTGGTCATCCTATAATCTGAAAGATCTGTCCATCAATATGTTTGAAGATTTCAGAAGTGCACAGATACTCAGCAATATCAAAGCATATATAGGCGCACCACAATATACCGACGAAGATATACAGGCATACTTAGACAAGGCTATACAGGGAGTCTATTATATCAATAATGACAACAATGACAAGTATGATGAAGCAACGGAGAGGAAATTTGCTGATATACGGCTGTTCATCTCTCCCGACGGGGCATTTTTGCTGAAAGCACATCAGGCGCTGAAAAATAATATCAAAAAAGATGAGATAGCCGTCTTCTTAGAGATACCGGACGGAGATATTGTATCCGGGAATGTCATGTTGGTCGCAACGGGGGAGCATGCGAAGAAATATGCAGAGGAAGTTTTAAGACACAAATGGACACAGGATCAGTACAGTCTGGACGAATCACAGATCATAAAGCTGATATCCACTCTCAGCTCAGGACAGGACTTCGTCAGCCAGCTCATTGCCATTGCCACAGAGCTCAAACACTCCTTTCAGGATTTGAAATCGCAGGTCATCATAGATATATCAAGTACCCTTGCCGGATTTTTCGGTGAGACCCTGCGGATAGATGAAAAAATATGGAACATAGAGCATCCTGACTATCTTCTGGAGAACGATGTAATAGAAATACTACAGGAAAAATATCAGCAGGTCAATAATTTTTTCGACAGCATCGGTCTTGATGGCGAATACCGGAAAGTACTGAATGCCTTATTAGAAAAAGGAATCCGGAAGATAGAGAACACTGAAATCTCTCTACAGGACAGCTGGGCATTGCGCTGCGGTCTCTGGAACGGACTGATGGATCTCCTGAGTGGGCTTTTTGATCTCATTGCTCTGGTCAATAAAGGCATCAAGGCACACCGCCATTACAAGCAAAATGAGGACTACTACAAAGCCCTGCTGCTGGAGTATGCGGACAATTTCCTGCAGGCAGCTCTACAAATCGACTGGAGCGAAGTACTGAGCCACGGGGCAGAACAGTACCGTGTATTCAAAGAATATGTCAGCGAAAGGCTGTCCCTCGAATACTGGCAGGAGCTGCTGAACTTCAATCATACGGAGATAGCCTATTACAAAGGCTATTTAATTTTTAACATCCTCGAAGCCGTCATCCCTCCCATCAAGCTCGCGAAGCTGGCCAAAGCCGGAAAGCTCGAAAAGGTCATCAGAATGCTGGACGACCTCGCCTCCTCTGCATCCAAAACAGGCGCACCTGCCGTCAAGGCATCCGATGAGGTAGTTGGCGCTTTCTTCAAGACCATAGAACATGGAATAGATGCCATGAAAGGCGGTGACAAGACCGTCAACAAGTTCATTGACAATATCTTTGATGCGCTCAAAAAACAGGTGGATGAAGTCGTAGATAAAGCAAGTCCCGATGATTTAAAGAGAATTGCAAACAAAAAAAGACTTCAACAACATGAAGATTTTATAAAAAAATGGAAAGGAAAATCTATAAAAGCTCTTACCAAGACAGAAATAGCCGATGCCTTAAAAGGTTTTACTGAACAGGGAAACAAAATTGCAAAGCTGATTGAGGAGGGCAAAATAAACATACGTATCTTAGAAGATTACAATTTTAACAAAATGTGTCAAGAAGTGTTTGGTGATACTTTGGAAGTAGCTATGGAAACCCATGCTTTTGCAGATGGTACAAAAATGTTTTTTAGGGCATCTCGAAAACCAGATGTGTTTTTAAGCGAACTAATTCATGAAGGAACTCACGCTAAAGAAATGAATGAAATTATAGAAATGTTTAAAAGTGGTAAAACAGAAGACGAAATAAGCAAAATTATTGGAAGTAACTGGTCTTCTGAAAAAAGAGCATTTTTCCATGAAAGAGCATGGCAGGAAGCAACAGGAATGAAAAAAGATTTTGAAACTATTGAAAAAATGTTGGATAATATTTTTTCTAATTATGATGAATATTAAAACTTATAAAAATGAAAGCAACAATAAAAGAATTATTAATTGAACTTACGTTAAATGGTAAAAAACCATTTAAGTATAAAATTTTAGCAAAAGCTGATGAAAAATTAGGTATAAGCGACTCTGTAACTCTTACAAACTGGCTTATGCATTGGCATAAAAAAATAAAGTTAGGTTTTCCTTTTGATGAGTTCCAAAATGAATATTATGAAATTCCAGCTATATTACAACCAAAGTATAAAATCTTATTTGAAAACTGCCCTGAGTTAAAAGAACTTTATGAGCTAAAAAAAGATAAAATTTATTTTAATGCTACTCTAAGTGCAGATGAAAAGCAGGAAATCCTTGACTATGTAGATGAAAACTATACAATAATAAGACACCGTTATGGTAGGAAAAATTGATAACTGAAACCACTTTTTAGAAAGTGGTTTTTTATTTTACAGGATTTAAAGCAGAAATTATAAAAAAATAGGGCAAAATCTTTCTTATGAAAACGAGCCTACTTTCATGAACGGGCAAGGTAGGAAGTTACAGGAGCAAGTAAAGACTTTGATACCATAGAAGATATGTTAAAGCATATCTTTAGGCATTATGATAAAATCTAACAATTAAACAAACTAATAAATGAAACCGATAGCAAAAGAATTAATAGAAAAGCTTATTAATTATAAAAAAGACTTTCAAGCTGTAAAACATTTAGTTGAAGCAGACAAAAAATGGAATTTTCAGATTTATCTAATCTTATTGGCTGGATTTTACACTGGCAAAAAGATATTAAGCATGAAGCTTCCTGAGCATAAATAATAGAAATTTTAAAGACTATATGCTTTTAAGCGATGTTTTTCAAAGAAGATACAAGCCTTTTTTTGAGTATTGTCCAGCACTTTCAGAAGTATTTCAACTAGAAGGAGATAAGATAACCTATCATCCCGATCTAACTGAACAAGACAAAAAAGAAATATTAGATTTTATCGATAAAAGCCACGAAATCAAAATTGTAAAAGTTAGAAGAAAATAAATTTCTTATCATAAAGAACATCCGATGAAGTAGTCGGTGCATTTTTCAAGACCATAGATTATGGCATAGAGACCATGAAAGGCGGTGCCAAATCTTTGAATAAGTTCATAGACAATATCTTTGATGCGCTCAAAAAACAGGTGGATGAGGCGGTGGGCACCATAAAAATAGCAGATAATTTTGCTGAGCTGAAAGTAATAGATGAAGTAATTAAAGAACTAAACATTAAAGTCTTAGTTCCAAAGAATACACTGACCATCAATGAAAGTTTTGGAAAAATCAATAATATTATTAAAGTCCTAAAGGCTAAAAAGCCTCCGAAAATCTTTGACCCTGATAAAGCAGCCTTAAAAAAAATGGAAATAAAGCTACCGGTTTCCCAAAGAGGAGCCAGTGTAGATTTTGCAGGAACAGCTTATCTTTATCCTGTTTCAGGTAATCAGAAAAATATAGTGAAGATTAAGTTGACGGGAAGTAGAAAAAATGATGATAAACTTGCTTATAAGTTGTCTGGGGTTAAGAAAAACAAAAACTACACATGGCATCATTTAGATGACTATGACCCCGTTACTAACACTTGTTCTATGCAATTAGTCGAACTTGATATACATGTAAAAACATGTCCCCATTATGGTAGTGTTGAATTAGCAAAACAATTCTTTAATCTGAAAAATTATTAAAAATATGATAAAAATTATAGATCCGGAAAGAAGCGTCACTAATGACGATATAGCTAAAATTGAAAAGAAATATGCTATTCCATTTCCCTCAAATTATAAGGATCTTCTGAAAAAATACAATGGAGGTTATACTGAAGATTTAGAAGATATTGATACATTTTTAAGTATTATTTATGGTAAAGCAACAGTAGAGTTAGTAATCGAAACTCATCAAATAGAGGAAAAAAATATACCTGCTGGATTCTTGCCAATAGCATTGGATTGGTCAAATAACCCAATCACCATTAGTTTAAAGGATGGCAAAATAATAAAATATTTTTTTGATACAGATGAAGCTCCTGAATTAATTGCCAATTCTCTGGAAGAACTGCTCGGCATCAATAGTATAGATGAATTATAATAAAGACCACAAAAAACCACCCATGTTCTTAATGGGGGTACCTGGCATCATTCTAAATAACTATAATAACAAAAATTACGGATCCTGAAAGAAGTATTACATTAGCAGACATAAAACATGTTGAAAGTCAATATAATTTTACCATGCCAGAAAATCTTAAAAAATTATATCTGAAATATAACGGCGGAGTAATTGATGGCAAAAATTATTACGAAATTAATAGTATTAAATATGGTGAAGTTTTACTTGAAGAAACTATTGACACATTTCAAGTAACGGAACATCACATTCCAAAACAATATTTACCTTTTGCAAATACTGCTGTAGGTCATATAATCTGTATTATATAGGTAGTGGGGATAAAAATGGCCAGATTTATCTTTTCCGTTATGATGAACTTGAACCAATTTTCTATAATAACACGTTAGAAGAGTTTTTGGAAGTAAAATCTATAGATGAAATATAACATTGCAATTAAATTATATTTTATATAATCATTGCAAATAAACCTTAAAAATGAGAATAAAGCTGCCGGTTTCCCAAAAGAGGAATCAGTGTAGATTTTGCAGGAACAGCTGCCGATATGGGAACTACTGATACAGGTATAGTCGTTGCATTAGAAAAAGTTTTCAAAGGTAAAAAAATTAAGACTCTCACTTATTTCAGAAACGCAGGTGAAGTATTGCCCGATATAGCAAGACAAATCAGTAAAGAAGGAAGTTGGCTCACATCTATTTATCTACTTAATGGACAAAAACATTCTATAATTGTAGATAAAATCATTGATAATAAAGTTTATATCAGAGATCCATGGCCTATTGAAGGAATAGGCAAAGGAAGCGGAGTAGAAGCTATTGTTGAACTTGATGATTTTATTTACTCTTGGTTAAGAGGAGGAGCAAATAAGTATAGAATAAAATAGTTTTAACTATGAATTACAAAAACATTTCAGAGACATTAAAAGAAAGAGGGTATGCAACTCAGTTTCATAATATACTTAACTCTCTAGCAGTATGCATCCCTGAAGACGGCAAATTTAAGTTAGATTCTTTTTTTAGAATAGAACTTAAAAAAGAAAAAATAAATTTAAGCTATTTCATAGGTCAAATTCCAATAGAAAAAGAATTTGGAACGATTGAAGAGCTCTTAGACTTTATAAAGGAGGTATTTCCAATAGAGAGCTGATTTAAAATAAACCGGTGCGCACGCCGAGGCTTCCGATGAGGTGGTCGCTGCTTTTTTCAAGACCATAGACTATGGTTTAGAAACCATGAAAGGCGGTGTCAAATCCCTCAACAAGTTCATAGATGATATCTTTGACGCACTCAAAAAACAGGTGGATGAGGCGGCGGAAGGGGCTGCACATATAAAAAGAGGCAAATATCTTGGTCAGGCATTGGAAGAAGTTGATTTTCAAAAAATCAATAAGTATCTCAAATCACTTGACGTTGATCTGCAAATAGGAAAGGGAAAAGGCATTTTCGAGGTGGAAGGATTTTTTTACCCTTCCGGGAATCCAGTAACTTTAAAACCAAATCAAGCGGCAATGTTTATTACCGACGGTATGAAAATGAAATTGGTTTTAAGAGAAAATGCAACTATTTATGAGATCTTGCATGAATTGATGCATTTTAGAGATTGCCAACAAACTGGAATGAAAGCATTTTACAAAAAATCTTTAGTCGATAGAGAAAAATATGTCTATGATAAAATGGTGGAACACGTCAAATATTTAAACAGAAAAGAAATAGAGCATGCAGAATGGTATATAAATAAAAATTACTATGAATTTGGAGTAAAAGATGTTAATGATAATCTATTACAGGAAAAACTACCCTTTAAATCACAAAATATTCCTAAGAAACGACAAGGTGTAAACGTAGATCAAATTTTAAACCTAAAATAGTCAGTGGCATGATTACTAAAGAAAAAGCAATAGAGAAAGTAATAAAATACGTTTCCGAGAGAAAAAGAAATTACAAAGAAGTAGAAAAGGAAAAAGTCTTTTTTGAAGAAAATATCAAAATTCCTTATGGGAAATTTTACGAACAAAACAGAAACGTTTATACTGTTACTTGTAGATATGAAGGATATTCTCACCCTATTTCACATTACATCTCAGTTGATGCAGAAACAGGAGAGATTCTCTTTACGGCTACGCCACACGGTTATGCAGAAGATTGGGAAGATGATTTAGTGAACGAGTAATGCCTGATTGGGTAAGGTGATTAGAGCTGCCGGACTTAAACCATACGGAAATAGCCTATTACAAAGGCTATCTGGCTTTAAATATCCTGGAATCTGTCATCCCTGCTATCAAGCTGGCGAAGCTGGCCAAAGCCGAAAAGCTCGAAAAGGTCATCAAAATGCTGGACGACATTGTAGCAGCAGCCAAAACAGGCGCACACGTCGTCAAGGCATCAGATGAAGTGGTCGCTGCTTTCTTCAAGACCATAGATTATGGCATAGAAACCATGAAAGGCGGTGACAAGACCGTCAACAAGTTCATTGACAATGTCTTTGATACACTCAAAAAACAGGTGGATGAAGCCACAATGTCATTGGATGATTTTGAATATTTTTGGAGAGGAAGTCGCCATCATTGGGCACAAGTAAAATTATAATTATGAAAATAGAAGAAATAAAAACAGAACTTGAAACTGAAGGTTATACAGTAATAACATTAAATGATGGAAGCTTAACCATAGGACAAATAGACGGATTTGACAAAGAATTAGGACTAAAAATGTTGAAGAATGCTTTTGGAATTTATATAAAGAATAACAACGCAATCATCGATTATGCAATTGGTCAAATTCCAATAGAAAAAGAATTCGGAACGATTGAAGAACTCTTAGACTTTATAAGAGAGGTATTTCCAATAGAGAGCTAAACAAGCGCACGCCGTCAAGGCATCCGATGAGGTGCTAATTCTTCAGCAAATCTCTGTACTTCTCGCTATTGACAGGATCCAGCTTGGAAAGTAAATCTACCATCGGACCTTTTTCTCCGGGAGTAGCTCCTTTCAGTATATTTCTGATTTCATCAGACTTCGCTACAAAAAAAGTTCTCAGCAGAATATTATTGGGATTATCAGTATTGAAAGATTCCAAATCTTTAATGCTTGAAATCAATGCCTGTCTGCCTGTGGTAATATCATTATACATCCTGTCCAGCCCTGAATAATGATATGTGTATAATACCTGATTGAATACTTTGAAACGTGGATTGAGCACTGCATCTACTAACTGAAATCTGTTATTTGTACCATCAAACGCACTCCATCCCTTGAATTTGGATCTGGCACTCTGAGGAATGGCATCCAATACGGCTTTAGCTTGTCTGAAATACTGCTCTCCGCCATTAGGGCTGAATGATGCAAAATCATATCCTATGATCATGTAGGCATAAAATGCTAACAATGAAGTAAGATTATTGGTATAACCGTTTGCAATATAATCGAGCTGCTGAAATTCAAAATATTCAAAATTGGATTCTTTATCATTCTGGCTAAAGACCGGAGACTGATAATTTGAGTTGTAAACCGGTCTTTGCGACTGAACTATAAAAGAAGCCTTATAATCCCCTTCAGTCGGAGATTCTGTAATATTAATGATAATAGAGCACTTGATCTTTTCTGATGATTCAAATTTGTCATTTGTCCATTTACGACCATTCATAAATTCATAAACAGCAGTTTCCAGCGTTTTGAAAATACGGGGCTCAATATTCTGAGCTTTAATCGCTTCAATTCTCACCGAACAATCCAGTTCCTGCGCACCTGCAATTTGTGCAAGTCCTAATAAAATGATCAGAGAGAAATATATTCGTTTCATACCAATTTACTTTCGATGACCTGGATAATATCCTGAGCTACAAGTGTTTTATCTTTTAAATCAAACGCCTGTACCTGATGATTGTTATCTAATATCGTAATTTTATTGGTGTCATGCTTAAATCCTGCACCACTATCTGCCAATGAATTAAGCACTATCAGATCAAAATGCTTTTTCTTTAATTTTTCCCTGGCATATTCCTCTCCGTTCTGAGTTTCCAGAGCAAATCCTACAGAAATCTGATCTACTTTTTTTAACACTCCAAAAGAAGCAGCTATATCGATGTTCTTTTTGAGCTTTAAAGTCAGAGAATCGTCCAGCTTTTTGATTTTGTGCTCGGCCACATCTTCCGGTGTATAATCGGCTACTGCTGCTGCGAAAATGATAATATCCAGGTCATCAAAATGCTCGCTGGATTTCCGGTACATTTCGGAGGCAGAAGTCACACTAATAACTTTTACGTCGGGATTTTTAGGAATCAAACCGGAAGGACCAAGTACAAGTGTCACATCCGCGCCTTTGTTGGCGGCCTCATCAGCCAGTGCGATACCCATTTTACCGGAAGAATTGTTTCCGATAAATCTGACAGGATCCAGATGCTCATAGGTAGGACCGGCAGTAATGACGACTTTTTTCCCTTTTATAGGTGTATTCTTAGGATAAAGAAAGCGATTCAAAAAGATGATGATCTCCTCCGGCTCTGCCATACGACCTTGCCCGAACAGACCTGACGCCAGCTCCCCACTGCCTACAGGGATAATGTGATGTCCAAAGCCATTTAGCTTTTGAAAATTTTCTTGTGTGGCAGGATGATGAAACATGTCTTCATCCATTGCCGGGGCAATCAAAACCGGGCATCTCGCCGACAGGTAAGTTCCTATCAGGAGATTATCACAGATTGCATTTGCCATTTTGGCCAATGTTCCGGTGGTAGCCGGAGCTATGAGCATGATATCTGCCCACAGTCCCAGTTCTACATGATTATTCCACTGCTGACCATCTGATTTTGTGTAAGAGGTCAGACATTCATTTTTAGATAAGGTTGAAAATGTCAGTGGCTGAACGAAATCTGTAGCAGAAGGTGTCATAATAACTTTCACCTCCGCTCCTGCTTTCACCAAAAGACGTGTCAAATAAACCGCTTTGTATGCAGCAATACTGCCGCATACTCCTAAGAGTATCTTCTTATTTTTCAACCCACTCAAGAATGGATTTATTTGCCAGGTACAGAATTCACATCCGCGTCTTTGATATAGATTTCATCATTGATGAATTCATTCAAAGCCTGAAGTGTTGTTTTCGGCAATCTCTCATAATATTTAGAGATTTCAATTTGCTCTCTGTTCTCGAATACTTCTTCAAGATTGTCTGTAGAAGAAGCAAACTCTTCCAGTTTTTTATGCAATTCTTCTTTTAACGTAGCATTCAACTGTGCAGATCTTTTAGAAACTGCATTGATTGATTTATATAAATTGCCTGTTTTTTTACTCAACTGACCTAAATCTCTTGTCTCTACGAAAGGAGAAAGGCTTCTAGTTTCTTCTTTTTTCTTTTCCATTTTGTTCAGTATTTTGATGGAGTTTAATCTGTTCTAATGATTTATTGTAGATATCTTCTACTTCTTTGGCGTATGTGCTGTTAGGATAGTTTTCTCTGAAAGTTGTACATTCTTTTGCCGTACTTTCATATCGCTCCAGCTTTTTTGAATGTGTACTGTTGTCTGCAAATAGCTTTTGAGACTTCACCACATAGTACTGGATTCTATCCTTCTGATCAATATCCGGATGGTCTTTCAACAATGCTTTCATCGCTACAGATGCAGCCTGATACTGTCTGATCTTATAATACAGATAAGCACCTTCATAAGCTTTTTTCTGAAGTTTTGCTCTGAGAGCGTCTATCGCAGCATTTGCGTCCTTAACTTTCTCACTGTTAGGATATCTGCTGGCAAAGTTCTGAAATTGCTCGATTGCTTTGTATGTGTTGGTTTGCTCCAGACTATATCTCGGAGATTCTTTTTCATAACATTTTGCCATCATGAAAGCCGCTTCTTCTACTCTTTTAGAAGTGGGATAACTGGTAGTGAAGTTTCTGAAGTAGAAAGCTCCCATGGTATAATCTTTCATGTAATAGTAGCAATAAGCATACAGGAAAAGCACATCTTCGGAATTCTTGATGCCTTTATTCATCGTGAGATGCTCTTCGAATAATGGCTGAGCCTTTTCGTATTTTCCTTGATTATAATATTCGTGTGCCTTTTCCAGACGATATTTCGGATCGGGATTTTTCAATACTTTATTATAGCTACGGTTACATGCCATAGCTCCTGAAAGTAACACACAAATGAGGGGGATTATTACCCTATTTTTCATAAGCCTACAAAGGTATCGTTTAACTTGCACAAATACAAACGTATCTTCTCACCTGAAAATTATCTGTATATCGCTTTAAATTCTGTTTCCGAAGATCAATCCGTCCGAAATCTCTTTCTGTAATCCAATGGCTGAATGCCTGTTATTCTGGAAAAAATCATTCTGAAAGACTTCGGATCCTCGTACCCTGTCCGGTGCGCAATATTCTCTATTGAATCATTAGTGCTTTCAAGAAAATGCTTTGCATAAGATATTCTTACATTTTGAAGATATTCAACAGGAGTCATTCTGACCTGTTCAGAAAATTTACGGTTAAAATTCCTGCGGCTTTCCGGATACTCATCCAGGATATCATCCAATGTCCGGATAGTTGAATAATGAGTATGTATTTTCTCCAGAATCAAATCGATCTGTTTATCCTGGGTTTCATAGATAAAATCAAAACCTGCATAATGACGGCTTTCCTTCCAGTCCAGATCTATCTGATAATGTTTTGCCAGTTGTAATACCAGCTCTTCTGATGTATATTTTCTGACGACATCCAAAAGCAGGTAAAAAATCCTGATGTGCCCGCTACATAAAGTTATATTTTCTGCTTGTTGAAGATAATCGCCCTGCCCCTTCTGCACATTCGGAAAAAATCTAAAGAAATCACCTGACAATCCTGCAATAGTTATTTTCTTTTCATCCAGCAGCCCGCAGTATGCTGTCAAAGCCGTTCCCGTCCCTATAGATAAAATCTGCGCCTCATGCTGGTATTGGCTCAAAATCCAGTCTTTAAACACCTTGTTTTTTTCTATGATTTCAGCAATATCCTCTATGTCAAACGGAGGAATGATGACATATTGAAAATCTTTTTCGGTCAAAGTATTGTTCACCGGATAATGAAAAAAAGTATTGCTGAACTCATTGATCTGCCCCTGTGTCTGAAGAATATCTACTTCAAATCTATAGTCATTACCTTGTTCATCGCACCATTGATTGACCTTCGTGAATACGTCCAACACGATAGCCACCTGATACAGATTATACCCAAATGGCAATAATAAGCCTACTGAAACAGATTGTACGGAAGATTCATTCATACCTGTTTACAAAATAGTATTTATTAGCAGAGTGTTCGTTTTTTGTGTTTCTTATTTACTGACAGCAGGCATTTTTATGTATATACTAAGCTCAAAGATATATGAATACAGAAATTCAAATATTGGAACAGCAATCAAACATCTGTTGAAATCCCCCCTTTACATACTCCTTTTATGGAATTATCTTGTCTCCAATACAACTTTTATTGATAGTTCTCTAATTTTTTCGAAAACTTCTAAAAGATCTTTAAACTCAAATTTTTTATCAGCTCTTAATATTACTAATTCTGGTTTACTCACCAGCAAACGATTTGACAAATCTGATTTTCCAATTACCTCTCCATTATACCCCATTGTTTTGTTGACATACAAATCCAGGGTATCAGTTTTCAGATTATTGGTTTCTTTCGATGTATTAATTGATGAAAAAAAGTAAGTTCCTTTGTTTTTGTACTTTTCTATACGTTTTGCCAAAATATCAAATGAGCAATAAGCTTTACCTATATAGATACTGTTCCCATAATCCAATTGTATAATAATAGTATCATCTTTCGAATTGGTCGAAATAAATTTATCAAAAACCCCATTAAAGTCTGATACATTATATTGTTCTCCTTGAAAAGTGATGGTATCACAAAGATCATTGACTCCTACAGTTGCATGAACCCACTTATTATTTATCAAATCTTTTGGAATGTAATATTTTTTGTATTTATCAAATTCCCCTCTATTAAATTCAATATTATCTTGCTCTTTTATTGTTGTTCCAAATAAAATAAAACCAAGCATTAACACCCAAAACGATTTTATCATTATCTAACTGTTGTAAGAGTTTCAGTTTACATTATATAAAAACAATCTAAAAACCTATCTCAAAGGATTTAATTGACAAATCATCAGTATTGCTTCTTTCATGTAAACCTATGAAATAATCATATGTAGACATTTTCATTATCCAGAATGTTTCAGAGGATACTATTTTCCACCCAGCTTATTCATAGAATTGAATATCGTCTGTAGATCAGTGAGTACACTATAATCTTTTGCATAAAGATAATTCTGGCGATCAATAAACGCAGTAGACAGATTTTGCTGATTGACGTACAGATTATCAATAGAGCTCAGCACTCCTTTCGGCAATACCGGAATTTTGGCATGACTATTTCCTCTCTCACTATATGAAACCCAGGTTTTCTTACCGATAAAGACAGAAAATATATTTTTCAGCAAACCCAGCTTGTTTTTTTGAATCCATATCAATACCGGAGCAGCTGATAAAACTAAAACAGATACAACTACATCCATGAATCTTTTGAGTCTTCTGAGATACGATTTATTGATCCGGAATCCAACATCATAGGTCAGCAGCTCTCCGGAAGAATCTTTGGAGTGGCTTCCTATAATTGCATCGCTTTCTGCGGCAGCAATCTTGAAATTAATCTCTTTATTGATAGAAGCTATCTGCGTGATGATCTCCAGAGAAGAAACATCTCTGGCACAGAAAATAATCTCATCTACTTTCTCTATATGTAGAATTTCGTCAACTTTATCTAACGTACCTATACACAATGGATTACCGGCATCCTGAGCATTAGGGGAGATAAAACCTACATAATTTCTTTTGGCACTGATCTCATTGAGAAGCTCTACTATTCTTTTACTTTCTTCATATCTACCCACAATCACCAGATTCTGCAGGCTGTAAAAAAGCTGTTTGACAGTCCCCTGTTTCCATGCCAACACTAACCTGAACAATGACATCAGTGATGCGCCCGCCAAAAAAGTCAGTAATATAATTCCTCTTGAAGTTCTCCATTCATTCGGAAAAAATCCATAAAGAGCTCCTATTGCTATCGTACCAACGCTCATGCCCACCCATACATGAAACAGCTTCACTGATTTCACATATACACCTATCAAGTAGTTGAACAGCAGCCAGGTGCATAAATATATCGGCAGGTTAATCTGATAATGAGTATCAGTAAGTTTCAATTCATCTGCTTTTCTGACCCATTCTTCCCACATCCAGGATGCTCCGGCAAAGGTACCTGTCAATATTACCACATCCACCACCTGCATCCCGAGAACAGATATCGCACGGTTAATCATGGCTATTCCTGCCCTGAAATAAATAGCCATCTGCAGCAAAAAGATATACCAGCCGCCGCCTTTATTTTTCAGATGCTTTTGTGCAAAAATGATCATTGCCTGATAAAAAACCCGGACATAATTCAAGCTGCCCTTCTTAGTGCTTTCTCCTTTGAAATGAATGATAGGTGCATTAGGATAGTAGTAGTTTTTGTATCCGCCCTGCTGTATTCTGTACGAGAGATCTATATCTTCTCCGTACATAAAATAATCTTCATCCAGTAAGCCCACTTTGTCAAGGGCTTCTTTTCTAAGCAGCATAAATGCACCTGAAAGCACATCTATTTCATGGATCTCATTTTCATCCAGATAACCTAAATGATATTCTCCAAAAATTCTGGACTTTGGAAAAATCCGCGACAAACCTGACATTTTAAAAAATGCCACCTTGGGAGAAGGAAAGCCTCTCTTTGATTCCGGCAGAAATATTCCTTGTCCGTCATACATTTTTACTCCTAACGCACCGGCTTCGGGTTTGGCATCCATAAAATCTACGACCTGCTGCAAGGTATCTTCCCGTATGATGGTGTCCGGATTGAGCAACAGCACATATTCGGCATCGCTTTTTCTGATAGCCAGGTTATTACCTTTGGAAAAGCCCAGATTATCAGAACTGGCAATTAATTTCACCTGAGGAAAATCCATTGCAACCATTTCCACTGAGCCATCTACAGATGCATTGTCCACGACATACACATCATATTCAAAGTTCACTCCGGACTTAAAGACTGCGCTCAAAGCCTGATGAAGAAAATGCTTCACATTATAATTGACTATGATGACTGACAGCTTCATGAATTCTGACCGGAAATATAATTTTCGTAAGGACGTCTGCTCTGAATTGATCTTGCCAGTGTCACTTCATCCACAAATTCCAGCTCGCCGCCAAAAGCAACTCCCCTTGCTAAAGTAGTCACTGTAACAGGGTATTCAGATAATTGTCTGGAAAGATAAAACAAAGTAGTATCACCCTCTATCGTAGGATTGAGCGCCATAATCACTTCCTGAATCTTGCCCGTCTGTGCTTTTTCTATCAGATTCTGAATATTCAGCTTATCAGGACCAACACCATCCAATGGAGATATTAATCCTCCCAGAATATGATAAACACCTCTGTACTGACCTGTATTTTCTATGGCCAGAATATCTCTGAAATTTTCTACTACACAGACCACATCATGTTTTCTGGAATGATCATTACAAATACTGCAAATATTTTCATCAGATACGTTTCCACATTGTTGACAATACCTGATTTCTGTACGAAGTCTGTAAATAGACTCAGAAATGTTTTTTGCCAGATCCTCATTTTCCTGTAGTAAATGAACGACCAGTCTCAATGCGGTTTTCTTACCAATTCCCGGTAAGCTTGCAAAGGCCTGTACCCCGTTTTCTATCAACTTGGACGGAAATTCCATATTTGCAAAGGTAATGATTTGGGATAGAGAGAAAACATAAAAATATCTACCCGATTTTTGAACAAATCCACTCTGACTATCGTAACTAATATAGTTGTCAATATCGATCACATAAAAAGAACATCATGCTGAAATCTATACCTTTCATTTTACTGGCAAGCGCTGCTATCAATTTCACGGATATTGATAATTCTGACAAAAGCTTCACAAATGATTCTTCAGCAACAATAACAGAAGGTGTTGATGAAGATTCAGATATAGTTTATAAGGAGCCTCATTTTGGTAATATTCTGAACCAATATACAGTAGATGATCTCAATACATTTTCACCGGAAGATCTAATTGAAAGTGATATTATTGCTTACGACGAAGCCGGGAATATCTATACCGGAACAATTCAGATACAGGACTTTGAGGGAAACGGCACCATAGAAGACGATCAGTACAATGAACAGGAAATAATAATATCATTTTCACTGGAAGGTAATTTAATTGTCTGCTCTGAGCATCCATCTTCTATGAAAGTAGAAGTACTAAATTATCGCATTGCAGAAATGTCACTTTCAGAGTTTTAAAAATTTTATTTTTAGGTTTCAGATAGAAATCAGATTTTATATCTTGTCACCCAATGAAGAATTGGTTATTCCTGCTTTGTGCAATACTTACTGTCAGCTGTCAGGAAGAGAAAGCACATGATACGCTTGTATTGGAGAATTTAGCTTTTTTTGATCTTTATGACTCATCCTGTGAAAGCTGGATTGAACAAAAGTTTCCTTGTTCAAAAGATAGCTGTTTCAGTAGTGCTGCCGTCGAGATTGTAGGTATTGACACTTCAGACTCACATCGTTATCAGATATACGCCTGGTCATGGAGCGAGCATTTTATGACCCAAAATAAAAAAGCTTTCTCAGGGAGTAAGAAATTGCTCATTACCCGGTTTACAATGAATCCTTCATCCCGTGCCAACAAAATTTTACAGGTGTATATTCCTAATGAAGAACAGCCTATTGACGAGCAATTGACTTTAGAGCAATTCCCGGAAAAAATCATTGATTCTTATTTCACCAAACAAGCGGAAAGTGTGGAGAGAATCAGAATTCAGGCATTGAACAAAAAAGCAACCGAAAAATATAAATTGTATTTATCCGATGCCTATGCCACCCAGACGGATGTATTTACAGAAGATACGACCAGTGTCACAGATACAGCATCAACAATGAGCAATTAAGATTTTCTGATTTTCTTGTAAATCTTGATAGCAGCCAAAAGTATCAGGATAAAGATCACCAGTCCACCTAACGCTTTCGTCCAGACCAGACCGTCTTTTACTACCACCAGAAATACAATAGCTATCAAAAAAATAGTAGCCATTTCATTCCATATCCTTAGCTGTAAAGATGAATATCTGTATACATCATTTTGCTGCTGCCTGAATATTATATGCGTCAGATAGTGGTAAATATATAATCCCGCAACAAAGCACAACTTCACTATCAGCCAGTTAGGTATGCTTCCGAAAAGATTCAGCATTCCTAAGCCAAACCCCAGAGTCAGAATTGCAGACGGCCAAGTAATTCCATACCACAATCTTCTTTGCATGAGTTTTAGCTGATCGATAAGAGACTGATTTTCTGAAGATCTTTTCTCAGCAGCCTCTACAGTATATATCAGCAATCTTGGCATATAGAACAGTCCTGCAAACCAGGTCACTATAAAAATGATATGAAGTGCCTTGATATATAAATACATGGTGCAAAACTAATCATTTTAAATCCCATATCGTATCTATAAAATAGACTGTGGGTTTTGTATTTTACACTATAGTTACAAAATGACAGCATGAGATTTGTAGTTCTATAAAAAAACATACACTTTGTCACTTATTGGAGGATGGCATATCAATTGAAAGTGGTATGTGATTAATAAAAAGTAAAAACCTTAGACATTTTGTCTGAAATTATGAAAAGAATTGACGATTTGAGCTTGCAGGATATAATAGAAGATGAGGTAGAAATGATTCCAATATTGTCTATTGATGAAGATGAAGAATTTAATAAAGAAGACATGCCGGAATCTTTGCCGGTTCTGCCCCTGAGAAATAACGTACTATTCCCCGGAGTCGTAATTCCTATCTCTGTAGGTCGTGAAAGATCTTTAAAGGCTATCAAAAAAGCATATAAAGAGCAAAAGTATATAGGTGTAATTGCTCAAAAAGATATGCAGGTTGAAGAGCCTGAGGAGACTGATTTATATAGAATAGGCACACTTGCACGCATTATCAAAATGTTGAAAATGCCGGATGGCGGCAGTACAATTATCATTCAGGGTATCAGTAGATTTTACTTATCAGGTATGGTTCAGTCTGAACCTTTTTTACAGGGTCTGGTGACACCCATTGATGAGCTGAGTGAAATAGACAAACAGGAATCCAGAGCCTTTGTAGTCACTATGAAAGAGCTGGCGTCCAAAATCATAGATTTATCACCTCAGATTCCCAACGAATCCAAGATTGTTTTAAATAATATCAACAGGATTAAATTCCTGACTAATTTCATTGCATCTAATCTCAATGTTGAAACCGAGCAAAAACAGGAGATCTTAGAAATTAATGAGATAAAAAAACGTGTTCAGAAAGTGTTGGAGCATCTCAATTCAGAATTACAGCTTTTGGAATTAAAAGTGAGCATTCAGGATAAAGTGCGCCAGGACATTGACAAGCAGCAAAGAGATTATTTTCTGCATCAACAGATCAAATCCATCCAGGAAGAATTGGGTGGAGATTCGATGGTCCAGGAAATCAATCGCCTCAAAGAGAAAGCACAAACAAAAAAATGGCCTCAGAACATTCAGGAATCTTTTGAGAAAGAGCTTCAAAAGCTACAGCGCATCAATCCGGCTGCAGCAGAATACTCTGTGATATTAAACTGGCTGGACTTAGTAGTAGAATTACCATGGAATGAAGTTACCAAAGACAATTTTGATCTGAAAAATGCAAGTAAAGTGCTGGAGCACGATCACTATGGTCTGAATAAAGTCAAAGACAGGATTCTGGAATATCTGGCAGTACTAAAACTAAAAGGAGACCTTAAATCACCGATTTTATGCTTTGTAGGACCTCCCGGAGTAGGTAAGACATCTTTAGGAAAATCTATTGCCAAAGCATTGGGAAGACAATATGTAAGAATGGCTTTAGGCGGTGTGCATGATGAATCTGAAATCAGAGGACACAGAAAAACTTATATCGGAGCTATGCCGGGCCGTATCATTCAGAACCTGAAAAAGACACAGTCTTCTAATCCTGTTTTTGTACTGGACGAGATAGATAAAGTAGGAAAAGATCATCGTGGCGACCCTTCAAGCGCGTTGCTGGAAGTACTGGATCCGGAACAAAATAACAGTTTCTATGACAATTTCCTTGAACTGGATTATGACCTGTCCAAAGTGATGTTCATAGCTACAGCCAATTCTCTAAGCTCGATTCCATCTGCATTGAGAGACAGAATGGAAATTATCTATATCAGTGGTTATAGCATCGAAGAGAAAATTGAAATAGCCAATAAGCATCTCATAGAAAAGCAAAGAAATGCACATGGGCTGAAAAAAGATCATGTCAAAATTTCCAGGAAAACGCTACAGAAGCTGATAGAGGATTACACCAGAGAATCCGGGGTGCGCGAGCTGGACAGAGTATTGGCTGCCGTCATGAGAAACATTGCAAAGAGTGTAGCCATGGAAGAAGCTTACAATATTTCTGTACAACCGGAAGAATTAGAGAAAATCCTGGGTAAGCCTAAATTTAACAAAGACGAATACACATCTAATCTTCCCGTTGGAGTTTCTATCGGACTTGCATGGACATCAGTAGGGGGAGAAATTTTACATATAGAATCTACTCTTTCAAGAGGAACAGGTACTATGACGACTACAGGTAACTTAGGAAATGTGATGAAAGAATCCATTACTACAGCTCACACCTGGATCAAGTCCAATATGGATACTTTCAAAATTCCTTACGAAGCATTTAAAGAATGGAATCTGCATCTGCATCTACCTGAAGGTGCTACTCCTAAAGATGGGCCTTCTGCTGGTATAGCAATGATCACAGCCATAACTTCGATATATACCCAACGCCGCATCAGGCCATATATAGCGATGTCAGGAGAGATTACGCTGAGAGGTGCAGTCTTACCGGTAGGCGGCATCAAAGAAAAAGTACTGGCAGCCAAGAGAGCAGGTATTAAAGAAGTGATTTTATGCCATGAAAACCAGAGGGATATTGATGAAATCAATCCGGAATTCCTGAAAGGGCTCACTTTTCATTATGTAAAAACAGTCATGGAAGTCATCCATCTGGCACTGGAGAAAGAACCTGTAAAGAATGCATTACAGCTCAAAATGACCACTAAAGAGAATAAAAGCAAATCTGAACCTAAAAATTAAAAGATTCGATAACATATTATTAACTTACCTAAAATAAATGGTATATAACTTTGCCTAAAATATTGAACAATGGCGAACTTAGAATTTATTAAGAAAAATATTGAACAATTGGTTGCGGATGTAAAAGTACAAGTATCCAGCATTCAGAATGATATTAAAGTACTTCCAGAGACTGTTCAACAATTAGCTGCTAATTCTCAAGTGTTATTGGGAGAAGCCAGAATGAAATTCGAATCAGTGACCGATGAATTTGTTAAAGGTGATCTTTTCAAAAAAGATTATAAACCTGAGATTCAAAGAGTAGTGACTGAACTACAGACATCAGTTACTAAAATGCTGGACTCTGTCAAAAACGCCATAGAAAAAGCTAAATAATTTTCGCAGATATTATATAAAGGTCGGACAATTCCGACCTTTACCATTATATATAATTTATTAATTTACAATACACTATTATATCGTATTTTCTTAATAATGGCTTAAATCACCTTATAAATTGACGCCATAACTTTGCTTCACAATTATTCCTGAATAAAAAAACATTTTATGGAAAAAAGTAACAAATTCAAAGAAGCCTTTGACAAACTATTGCAAGATTACAATTCAAAATTTGAAGAATTAAAAGCTAACATAGAGACAATTACTTCAGATGTAAAAAATCAGGTTCAGGGTCAGAGAGAAAACATCAAAGATTATCAGGATAAAATCAAGGAAAGATTCCAGGACATCGTTGATGTTGACAGCCTGAAAGCAAATGTTCTGACAGAAGCAGAAAACTTTGTAGATGAAATGAAAGTAAGAGCTGATAAAGCATTTGCATTTGTTCAGGAACAGTTAGGAAATGCTGAGGAAATTGTAAAAGAGACCGCTCATAAAGCTGAAGAATCTGCTGCATCGGCTACAGAAAAAATCAAAGAAGCTGTTGCTAACGTAGAAGAAAAGGCTAAAGAAGTAGTTAAAACAGTAGAAAATGCAGCTAAAGAAGTGGTAGAAAACGCAGAAGCGACTGTAAAAGAAACGGTAGCTAAAGTTGAAACTGTAGCCAAAGAAGCTAAACAAAGTACCGAGGCTGTTGCGAAAGAAACAGTGGAAAAAGTGGAAACTGTAGCTAAAGAAGTAAAAAAATCTACTGAAGAAACAGCTAAAAAAACAGCAGCTAAAGTAGAAGCAACAGTAAAAGAAGCTAAGAAAACAACTGAAGCTGCTGCGAAAGAAACGGTAGCTATAGTAGATGATACTATCAAGACAGAAACGGAGCAGGCTGTAAAAGCAGCAAAAGCGACAAAAGATAAAGTTGTAGCCAAAGTTGAGAAAGCAACAGCTGATATTGCTAAGGAAACAAATGAAATCAAAGAAACTGTTAAAAAGAAAGCAACCAAAACAAAAGAATCTGCGTCTAAGAAGACAGAGGAAGTTGTAAAAGCTGTAAAAGAAGAAGCGAAAGCTCTCAAAGATACAATCAAGAAACAAGCTGAGTAACCTATCTCAGTAAAGATGCGTGTTTCAAACATTCGTAGTGTTTGGCCCCAATTCTAACAGATTGGGGCTTTTTTTTTGCATAGAAGTAAGATATCTTTAAAATTATGTTGAAAAGGATCATTTTATTTTTTGCTATCAGTTCAATATTTACATTTAAGTACACCTACGCCAGATCTTCCCAGAATGATTTATGGCAGATTATTCAATCCGATACATTTCCCTATCAGCTTCAATATTCTCAGGAAAAAATTACTGCTCAAAAAATGCTGGAGGAGTTATCTTCCAGTATCAGTCAAGCTACAGATGATTATTTTCAATCCCTCAAAACTGTCATCATTTATCAGTCACTTGCAGGAAATATAAAAACAACAGACAGTCTGATTCATGCTTACTCTGAAATAAATCCTCAAAAGATAAATGAGCTCATTGCTGTTAAACTATTTATCAGCTGGCTTCCCTGCATTCAATCCTATGAAGGAGAACAATGTGTAGAGAAGAAAAATACGCTACAAAAGTTTCTGAAAGAAAATTTTATCACAAGCGAGCACAATGAAGCGATGAAATGGTACTGGATAGGTCAGATGTTATCTGATACTATCTCAATAGACCATTCTAATAAAGATTTCATTTATTCGCCCCAACTGGACGAAAAAGATAATCCTCCGGCTTTTAACGGAGCAGTATTAGCTATCAGCAGAAATCCGAATGCTATCAATATTCTTATTTCTAACGGTTACAGAGAACCTGTCAGATTATTTGAAATCAATAAAAAAGGCATCTGGACTGATATTACCCAAACAGCTCAATTAGACAGTATTCCGGGAGGACACAGGATGTATTCGACAGATATTAACAATGACGGCTATCAGGATATTTTAATTCTGAGGAATTTACCATCAGGAAGACCGGCATATTTGTATCCATCCTTACTGATCAACCAGAAAGACGGTACTTATAAAGACATTAGTCATGAAGCCGGCTTCAACATTCCTCAACGATCCGACTGTGCCTGTTTTTTAGATGCCAATAATGATGGCAGGCTGGACATTTTTTTAGGAGGAGAAGGTCTTCCCTCTCTTCTGTTCATACAGAAGGATAGTAATAAATTTGAAGAATCCGCAGGAGCTTACGGCATCGTCACCAGGCCCCATAAAGTAGTTGATTGTGCCACCTACGACATCAATAATGACGGGAACAATGATCTTCTGTTAAGTACATATAACTATACAAACATTGTTTACGAATATCAGATAATCAATCAACAGTATCCGTTTTTTGTCAATCAGTCACAGCGATATGACTTTCATCTGCCATACAAAGGAAACAATTTTATTACGGGAGATTTTGACGGAGATCAGGAAATAGAAATCGTCAGCAATACAGATCATTCTTATAATGATAAGGATGTAATTTTCAATATTTTATCAGGAAAATATCAACCAGATGAATCCCCGCGAATGTGGAATATGGATACATTAGCCCCTGCCAGCACCCAGGATCTCTCGCCTGTGCTCACTTATTCAAGAGCTGCAGTTAACATAGATAAAGGAAATAGTCGCCCACACATACTTTCAGGCGGAGGCAGAAACTGGGACGAGTGGTACCCCATTTCTTTTTATCAGTTCGAAAATGATTCAGACAAGCATTCTTTAATATCATTAAAAAATCAGCCAAACTATATCAATAGTATGACTGTTACACCACTGCCGAACACCGGTCAGCCTGTTATCTGGGTGAAAGGAGGATATCCCAATACACTCTTAAAAAATAAGGTATCCTCGTATGTGCAGGCATACGATGGAGGAAAATTCATATCCATTCATCTGACCGGAAAAGACAGGAAAGACGCGCTGGGATCCAAAATCACAGTGACAATCAAAAACAAAAACGGAGCCGAAGTAAAACGTACAAGATACATTCAGGCTATTGATAGCCGCGGAAACGGAGCTGGTCAAAATATATGGTATATTCCTGCAAATTCATCTATTAAAAGTATATTAGTAAAGTGGTTTAACGGGAAGGAACAGATAATTCATAATACCTTTGTTAAAAAGCCACTAGTTGAAATCATAGAGGAATAATATGCTTATAAGGATTTTCAATCGGATTTATCGGTTCCTGCAAAGTAATAAAATACTTAAGTTTACATACTACTCTATTCTTTTCCTCTACCCTATTGTATTTTTATATTCCTATAATAGAATCGGAATAAACGCAATAGGACTTCATACTAACCTTATTGTCCCGCTTTATCTGATTGTATTATGTGAATTTATCAGCAAAAAATATTTTCCTGGTAACAGTTTTTTTTTAAATCTCAGACATTTTACCATTATCTATTTAATCATAGAATCCCTCCTAATTATCGTCAGACCTTACCATATATACTACTCGAACTTCTATGGACAATACGAATCTCTCTACGACGCCAAAGCACATTCATATTATCATATCAGGAAACCACACGAAAAGTATCATTTAAAGCAATCAGAATTCGATTATACCAGAACTGCCAACAGTTTAGGAATTCCTGATAAAGAATGGAGTGAACGTAAAGAAAACAATACAATAAGGATACTATGTCTAGGTGATTCATTTACAGAAGGAGATGGAGCACATACAGATTCATCCTATGCCAGCTTTATGGGAAGGAGTCTGTCAAAACAATTTCCAAATATAGAGGTAATGAATGGTGGTAGGTGTGGTTCAGATCCTTTCTATGATTTTGAGCTTTTAAAAGATATTCTTATACAATATCAACCAGATATTGTTGTACAATCTTTTACTACAAATGACTTTTTTTTTGATATGGTCATCAAAGGAGGCAGTGAGCGATTTCAGAAAGATAGAAAACTAAAATACAGAAAAAAATATTGGTGGGAACCAGTTTATGCAGCAAGTTTTACAGCCAGAATTATAATTCAGTTATTTGGTGGCTATGACAAGTATCTTATAAAACAAAAAGAATATTCTGTTTCCAATAAAGAAATTGAAAATAAATCAATTGAACTATTCAAGAATTATCAATCATTTACACAAAAAAGGAATATTGATTTAGTAGTATTTTCATTACCTTTTAAATCTGACTTCCAAACAGAAACAAGAAATTCGAATTTCCACAAAAAGTTCAAGACAGAATTTGCACAGTTCTATCTTGAATTTTATAATCTACAACCTTGCTATGAAAATGAATTCAAAAAAAGTAATACTTCATATAAAGATTACCATTGGAAAAACGACGGGCACCACAATGCCAGAGGATATGAAATGATGGCGAAATGCATTGAAGATATTGTTACGCCCGTTATTGAAAAAAGAATAGCAAATAAAAACACTTTAGTAAATTAGCGACATGCTCATACTAGGTATTTCCTGTTTTTATCATGATGCAGCAGCGGCTCTCATAGAAAATGGCAAAGTGCTGGCAGCAGCTCAGGAAGAAAGATTTACCCGTATCAAGCATGATGAAAACTTCCCGGTTCAATCCATACAGTATTGCTTGAATGAGGTTGGTATCCGGTTAGACCAGTTGGATGCCATCGTTTTCTATGAAAAACCCCTGTTGAAGTTTGAAAGAATTCTGGAAACATTTACAAATGCAGCACCCAGAGGACTTTCTTCGTTTCTTTTTGCATTGCCCAGATGGATCAATGAAAAAATATTTTTCAAATCTCTTTTGAGAAAGGAACTGAGAAATATCGGAGATTTTGATCTCAAAAAAACACCGCTTCTCTTTACTGAACATCACATCAGTCATGCAGCTACAGCCTATTATCCGTCTGGTTTTGAAGATAGTGCTATTCTCGTAGTAGATGGCGTTGGTGAGTGGGCGACGATCAGTATCTCAAAAGGTACCGGAGAAAAAATAGAATTACTCAAAGAGATACACTTTCCGCACTCTATCGGAATGCTGTACTCAGCTTTCACATATTTCCTGGGATTCAAGGTCAATTCAGGGGAGTACAAGCTCATGGGTTTATCTCCTTACGGAAATAAAAAATCCGATAATGTAGTAAATTTCAAACAGATCATTTATCAGCATCTGATTACATCAAAAGGTGAAAACGGATTTCGGTTGAATATGGATTATTTCACTTTTCAGTATGATTTACGAATGTTGTTTGCACCCAAATGGGAAAAACTTTTCGGTTTAAAAATCAGAAATGCCGAAGATGAAATCACCCAGATTCACTGTGATCTGGCATTAGCTATTCAGGAGGTAACTGAAGAACTAATGCTGGAACTGGTGCAAATAGCTAAAGATCTGACACAATCAGAAAATATTTGTCTATCCGGTGGAGTTGCATTGAACTGTGTTTCTAATGGAAAAATATTACACAGTGGTCTTTTTAAACGTCTCTATGTCCCTTCATCTCCGGGAGATAGCGGTTGTGCCATCGGAGCAGCATTATTTGCTTATCATCAATATTTCAAGCAACCAATTCATGCAAACATTTCCATTGAGAATCAGTCGGCCTACCTGGGACCTGAATATTCTGAAGAAGATCTGAAAATCCTGTTTCGCCAATATGACGCTGTTTCTGAGAAACTGGAAAACCATCTGCTTTCAAGAAAAACAGCACAGTATCTTTCCGAAAGAAAAGTCATAGGCTGGATGCAGGACAGGATGGAATTTGGTCCCAGAGCTTTAGGCAACAGAAGCATTCTTGCATTACCCGATATTGCTGACATGCAGACAAAGTTGAATCTGAAAATCAAATTCAGAGAAGATTTCAGACCTTTTGCCCCTGTACTGAAAGCCGAGTCTGCTCAAAAATATTTCAAGCTGCCACAAAATTCCAGTTACATGGAATGGATAGTAGAATTACAGGATGAGCTAAAAATTCCTCTCCCGGAAAATTTTTCTCAATTGTCTTTGAAAGAAAAGCTGCAAGCTACAAGGAGTGAATTTCAGGCTGTTATTCATACAGATTATACAGCCAGACCACAAACTGTCTCTGTTGGAACAAATCCCAAATTATATCATCTTTTAACTGAGGTAGAGAAAATATCCGGTCATCCTATTCTGGTTAATACCAGCTTCAATGTTCGCGGCGAACCTATCGTCTGCACACCTTTGGATGCTTACGCCTGCTTTATGCAGACCGATATAGATATTTTAATTATAGGTGATCATCTTTTTTTGAAAGAAGAGCAGCCGAAAACATTTATTGATATTTTTAAAAATCGTACCTTTTCAAAAGATTAATGTGTATTTATGGAGGACTTAAAAGAAATATGGTTCTTTTTGAAAGAACGTAAGAAATGGTGGCTCACCCCTATCATCATTACTTTGATCTTATTAGCCTTATTGGTGTTTGCCGGTAGCTCTACGACAGTTGCTCCTTTTGTATATACCTTATTTTGAGAAAATGGTATTGAATATTGGGAACCTGCCCCAGTTTTTCCTTCAATCCTCACTGTATAAGCAAGACTTTAAACCTTAAACGCCAAACAATACTATCGTGAAAAACACCTATCTATCATTGCTTTCTATGGTCATCGGCTGGAATATCCTTTCATACTGGACTGGTATCCACTGGATAGGTTATGTAGCTTTGTTAATTGGTTTCTTGGGTATAGCTTCTGAAAAATTTGCAGAGAAACTGATTTCTTATGTTCATACTGCACTGAGATTTGTCTTTTCTTTTCTACAAAAGATATTATTAGGAATCGTTTATTATCTGGTCTTCTTTCCCATCGCCCTGCTCAAGAGAGAAGAAAAAAAATCAGAGAATAACAACTGGATTACTCCTGTTTCAAAAGATAGTTCTCAATTAGAAAAATTGTGGTAATATCGCTGACACTATGATTCCTTTCGTTGACCTTAAATACATACATCAGCCTTTACTGAAAGAATTCCAAAAAGTACAGGAAACCTGTCTGTCTCAATCAGATTTTGTCACCGGCAAAATGGTAGCAAAATTTGAAGAAAATTTTGCTCATTATTGCGAAACAAAATTTTGTATAGGTGTCAGCAGCGGCACAGCAGCTCTCTTCCTGACCTTAAAAGCTTTAGGGGTAAAAGAAGGAGATGAAGTCATCGTCCCTGCTCATACATTCATTGCTACTTGTATGGCTGTGAGTCAATGTGGGGCAACACCGGTTTTTATAGATGCGGATAATCAAACATGGAATATCACCAGTGAAAATATTGCTGCAAAAATATCTGATAAAACAAAAGCCATTATTGTGGTACATATCTATGGCAATCCTGTAGATATCGCTCCTATCATTACAGAAGCACGTAAAAAATCTATCCCTGTTATAGAAGATGCCGCGCAGGCACACGGTGCATGGTATCAAAATAAGAAAATCGGCTCTTTAGCAGATGTTGCCTGTTTCAGTTTTTATCCAAGTAAAAACTTAGGAGCATTAGGCGAAGGTGGTGCTGTGGTAACAGATAATGAGAATCTGGCCCAAAAAATCTCTCAATGGAGAGATTACGGTCGTTCAGACAAATATAAACATGAGTTTATCGGTTACAATATGCGGCTACAGGCAATACAGGCAGGATTTCTATCAATAAAGCTTCCTCATCTGGATCAATGGAATACAGAACGCAGAAGATTAATGGACATTTATCAAAATGAATTGAAGGATTCCGGCATTATTTTTCAGTCAGTTTCAAAAGATGCTGTACCCGTATATCATTTGGGAGTCATACAAACAGATTTCAGAGAACAAATCATTCAAAGGTTTACCGAGCAAAAAATTGGCTTTGGAGTGCACTACCCTATTGCCTGTCACCAGCAACCTGCGTATCTGGAATTTCATCAATTATCACTTCCTGTTTCTGAAAAACTATCTCAGACAGTGATTTCACTTCCTTTGTTTGTAGGGCTGAAAGATGAGCAAGTAAAAGAAGTTTGTGAAGTCTTACAAAGAGATTAGCGTGTTCAACAACAAGGATTTATAGACACTCTTGAGAAATATAAAACTGAAGCTTACTGCTCAAACGAATAACTGTTGCTCAGCTTCCTGACTGAATCTGATCCGACATCAAAAAATGAGGTCAGACTTTCGCCTGACCCTCACCGTAATATGAACTCAAAAACCAACTTTATCTTGCAGGTGAATATCCTACGTATTTCTCCACATCATGCGGAAATACAAGACTCATTCTTTTTAGCTTTTTGTTGACAAACAATTCCATCTGGTCGTCAAAATGGGGACTGTCAGGATGTGTGCTTGTCCCGAAAGGACTGATAGTTTCTATAACCGGCCCATTCTCATCCCACTGTACCATCATGATATAGGACTCTCCGGCTTCTGCTTTGTATTTTCCGTCTTCATGCGGGGTAACCCACATGGTCGCTATCACATCCATCATACCGCTGACGGGCAATTCTTTGTCCCCCCGCACGAGCTTCTGGAAGTCTCCCAAAGGCACTTTCACTGAACCAAAGTATTTCAGCAGATGCTTTTGTGTTTTTCTGAGATAATCTACAATCACTTCCTCTTTGATATGTACTTCCTGAAGCGGAATGCCATTTTTCTTCACATAATCTTTTGTCAGCATACCGCTGAATAAGTTAGCTATAGTAGCCCCGTAGCTACTGATATCGCTGTTTCTGTCCCATTCTTTCAATACACGCAGCGCAGGTGCTATATCCGGATATTTTTCTTCTGACAGGTGAAAGATATCTTCAATATTTGCCATACTGAACGTATACATGGGTGTACGGAATTTCTGGTCATACTTGATTTTTTTGAAATCTTCGTAGCTGAAAGAATCTTTCTCACTGAGCAGCTCCGCCATCCTCAATGAACGATTATTGTCCAATCTGAAATAGTATCTGCTGGACGGAAAATCTGTAAACTCAGGTCGACAGTCTGCTCCGGTAGAATTGAACGGTGTATTATTGGTATTGAATACATAACCACATTCCGGATTTTTAATCTGAAAAAGGTTTTGCAAAGGAATGAGATGATTGCCATCCCACAACGTAGCAGATGTATCACCTGGCAATACTGTCCACCAGTCGTAATTAGGATTTCTGACCGGGAAAGATCCGTTGTCCAGATAATAAATATTGTGTTTGGCATCCGCATATACCACATTTAAGCCTTTGATGCCCTGCATCTCTAATGCCCGATAAAATTCATCGAAATTTCTGGCCTTATTCATGTGATACCACTGCTCTGCTGCCCGGATATCCATCGCTGCCGGGAAACGAATAGAATAAAAATTCCCGTCTTCGGATCTCACAGTAGGACCATAAACGCTTTTGTAATATTTTTTTGTCACCGGGATTTTAAAAATCCACCATTTGACTTTGAGCTTAACTTTTTTCTCCTCCAGCTTCAGCCATTTACCATTGAACTTGTAAGTCAGCTCTTCTTCCGGGTGCATCTCCAATCTGTAGACATCATCCATATCTGCAAGGCTGACAGTGTGCGCCCAACCGAGACTGTCATTGACTCCGTGAAAGATTGTCGCTCCGCCGGGAAATGTACCTCCAAGAATATTCCATCCTTCTTCTGATTGCAGATGCGCTTCATACCATGAGAACGGCCCGGTAAGCGGTTGGTGAGAATTCACCGCTAAGAAAGTTTTGCCATTGGTGGTTTTGCTGTTTCTGATAGCAAATGCATTGGAACCTTTAGGCGTTGTAAGCGCTTCTGACGGCATATTTCCTTCCAGCATTTTGATGACTCCGAAATGAACATTGGTCATCAGTGCCATTCCAAGCGTGTAGCCCGCCAGCATATCTTTGATAGTAATAGGAAAAATACCATCTCTCAAAACCTCTTCAGGATGTTTTGCTGCATAATCATTGACACCCTGACAATAATACTCCATGATTTTCCTGAATTTAGGACTGAACGAGGTATCTACACGTTGTTCAATAATTTCATTGATACCCAGTAATGCAGAAATAAAATCCACAATAGCTCCATCCTTTCCTTTTACAGTAGCCAGCTGAGTTCTGGCTGCCAGATAATTTTCCTGAACAGATCCAAAGTCATCTTCTGCCGTAGCCCAGGCCAATCCGTAAGCTACCTCTTCATCAGTCGGAGCATGTATATGTGGAACTCCCCATTCATCTCTGACAATTTTTATGTTTTGAGTGTTGACCTCTACACGAGCATTCAATTGAAAGCTGCAAAAAATGGCCAATACAAATACCAGTATTTTATTAATCATAAACAACTAACTGTTTTTAGTTAGACAAACGTAGTGTTTTTGATTTTATTGAGCAAGCATTTATAGAAAAAAAATTAATTTTTATAATGTGAAAAAATCAGGACTTTGAAAATCGCATCATTATCTTAGCATCTATGGATAATGCTACGATAGCCGCACACTTCAGGTTGCTGGGTGATCTCATGGAACTGCATGGAGAGAATGTGTTTAAAATAAAAAGCTATGCCAATGCAGGACGCAGTCTCAAAAAGCTGGAAGTATCTCTGGCGGCTTTAAGTGTGCAGGAATTACAGGAAATCCCGGGCATAGGTAAGGCTATTGCAGAAAAAATAGAAGTACTGACATCCACAGGGCAATTACCGTTATTACAGACTTATCTGGAGAAAACACCTGCGGGAGTAGTAGAGATGCTGCAAATCAAGGGAATAGGCCCGGGCAAAGTAGCTCAGCTATGGCACGAGCTGCATCTGGAATCTTTAGGTGAATTATATTATGCCTGCCTGGAAAACAGGCTGACATTACTCAAGGGTTTTGGTGAAAAAACACAGGATAAAATAAAAGAAGCTATAGAATTTATTCTTCAGAATGCACGAAAACAACTATATGCAAGAGTAGAAAAAATCTGGGAACAGCAGTTTTTACCTGCCTTACAGAATATCACAGGAAAAGGTGTACAATATTTCCCGACAGGAGATTTCAGAAGCCAGGAAATTGTTTTAGATAAATTATATCTTTTAGCTACCGGAACTACAATTACCGAACTGGCTCAAAAGCTTCAGGATACAGAATGGGATGTAAAAGCTACTGAAAAAAATCTCATTGTCAATGCACCTAATTTTATAGATATTTTTATTGAGCCTGTAGTGACAAACGAGCTGGAATACAGACTCTTTGAGAGTACGGGAAGTCCGGAACATATTACTTTTGTCAAGTCCGGATTGCCACAAATTTCATTGATAAATGCGACCGAGCAGGAAATTTATACTTCAGCAAATCTTCCTTTTTTCCCCACAGAATGCAGACACGAACGCCTGGACTTCTTCCCGGATCCTGGTGAACAGTTTAAAAATCTGATACAATTATCAGACATCAAAGGTGTCGTGCACAATCACACGAAATATTCTGACGGAAATAATACTGTAGAAGAATTAGCCGTATATTGTAAGATATCAGGATATGAATATCTGGTCGTCAGCGATCACTCCAAAAGTGCATTTTATGCCAACGGATTATCTGTGGAAAGAATCTTTCAACAACAGGTTGAAATAGACACTGTGCAACAACAAATGCCGGATTTTAAAATCTTTAAAAGTATAGAATGTGACATCCTATATGATGGTCAGCTGGATTATGATGATGAGGTTTTAAAAACATTTGACCTGATCATTGCTTCCGTGCATACTCTGCTCAATATGAATGAAGAGAAAGCGATGTCCCGGATCATCAAAGCGATAGAAAATCCTTACACCAATATTTTAGGGCACATGACTGGCAGATTGCTCCTCTCCCGCCAGGGTTATCCTTTGGATCACAAAAAAGTCATTGATGCCTGCAAAGCTAACGGCGTAGTGATAGAGCTCAATGCCAATCCTCATCGTCTGGATATCGACTGGTCATGGATTCCTTACTGTATGGAAAAAGAAGCGCTGATCTCTATCAATCCGGATGCTCATATGCTCAAAGGTGTGAATGACATCCGGTATGGTGTTATCGCTGCCAGGAAAGCCGGATTACAAAAAGAGCAATGTATCAATACTTTTAATGCAGAGGATTTTATCAGAACGATACGAGGCTTGAAGGGTATGTGATGATAATTGAGAATGTACAGTTCAGGCAGATGCATTAAAATCAAAAAGAAAATCATAAAAAATCTGAAATTAAAATCCAATCAGGCATATTGGCTGAAATCCTTATCAGCAACTTATACCGATAGGACATTCAATATAGACCAATTGCAACTTTGTCTTATTGTTCTATTTGACTGTAACATCGGTATTAATGATTGTAAAATTTTAAAATATTAGTCTATTTTAAAATTACAATTCATATTATTGCTCAATGCTGTCAGATATTCGGGAAACGATAGTACTATTTTCATAAAAATAACCCGAAGCAAATGGAGGATTTCTAACAACGGAAGGAGGATTGGATATGGGCTTGAGGATAATCAGCACCATTTTATAGAGATTTTAACCCTCCAATAACCACTTCCACGCAGAAACGATTCTTATAGTTTTGCCGTCAACAACAAACTCTTCTTCGGTATCGTCTGTAATAATTAATCCCGATTCGAGGTTGTAAGTATTTAAAGCATCCAACAAACCGTTTATTTCCCGTTTCCTGGTCTTTTCTGACGAAAACAGATAGCAAACCTGTATCGCTGAAACAACAGACTTGCCTTCGACCAATACAAAATCACATTCGTTATTTTTATGGTGGTAATATATTTCTTTGCCCCGTCTGAGCAATTCTATAAAAATCAAATTTTCGAGTAAAGACCCCGAATTTTCCGAAAAGCTGAATCCTACTCTCGTAACCATTCCGTTGTCAATAAAATATGACTTCCTGGGATTGAGAATTTGTTTTGACAACGAATAATCGTATTTATTTATTTGAAAAGCAAGATAACTGTCAGTCAAAAAACTGAGATATTTTTTTATTGTTGTCGGATTCTGAACACCTATAATCCGGGCAAGTTCACTGTTGGTGGACAATCGGGCGAAATTCCCGGCAAGATAGGAAACTAACAGCTTTATTTCTTTCTCATTCGTGATATTGTTACGCACCATGATGTCACGGTAAAGAATATTTTCGTACAACGTTTTCAGTATCAGTTCGTCCTTGGTCTTGATAAATCCAGGAAAGCCTCCATTGTGAAAATAATCGCGGAAGAGCGCCAAATATTCTGCTTTTACACTTGTTTTAAAACTGTTTTTAATAAACAATTCGGGGTTTTTCAACAAAATAAATTCTTTATACGAAAACGGATAAAGCTCAACAGAGAGATAACGGCCTGTAAGGTGTGTTCCCAATTCACGGCTCAACATTCGGGCATTTGAACCCGTAACATAGACTTTATTTCCCATGTCGTGCAAACGCCTGACAAAGCGCTCCCATTGGTCTATATTCTGAATTTCATCGAAATAGTAAGTTTTCTGCTCGCCGAAAAGTTCATGAAACACTTCTACAAGCATCTGAAAATTTTCCACTTCAAAACCTACCAAACGTTCATCATCAAAATTGAGATAATAAGCTTTTTCGGTTTGCCTATCACGGATCTGTTGCAATAAAGTAGATTTTCCACAACGCCTGATACCCGAAATAATTACTATTTGCGGAGATTGGCAAAATCGTTCAGGAAATTCCCGTTTCACACTGTCCTTTGCCTGCTCCAGATAATACTCCTGTTCAGCTATTACTGTTTTCAGCAAATCCTTATTCATAGCATTTTCTTTTTACAAAGATACAACTTCTATTCAAAATAGATGATAATGCATTTAATCCTACATTTAAAATAGAGGTTATTTATCTTTAGCTAAAATGATTTGATGCAAAAAAATACGATTCCAATACGGAGTTACGAAAAATGTAATTCAAAATTTCTCCAAAATCATAGGATTTATCAGAACAATTAGAGAAATGAAGGGTATGTGATGATAATTGAGAATGTACTTCAGGTAAATAGAATGAAACCTAAGTCGTTTTTCCTCTTTTTCTCACAGTAGCCTTTTTCAACTGTTTCTTCCGTCCTCTCCAGACTAAAAAACCTGTAATCGGTAAGCTGGCAGCTACCAGACTGGCAAAAAAAGCCAGTATTTTTCCCGGCAGGCCCAAAATAGCTCCTACATGTATGTTGTAGTTTGCAGCAGATATTTTTTCGCTGCTTTTTTTATTCGTCCATAGGTTACCGGAGACTATTTGACCATCTGCAGGAGATATTTCATAAATATCATGCCTGTTATAGCCTTTACCTTTTTTTGTTTTACAGGTGAGCTGATAATTGGCTGATTTTTCTGAAGGGTACACTACATAAAATTCTGAAGCATCAGGATATTCTGAAATAATATGCTGATATGTAGCTTCAAATGTCCCTTTTGACCATTGATCGCCGGAAAATTGAATATCGGATGTATTGGCAAAAGCAGCATCTGCAATCCATGTAATACCATTTTCCACCCATTTGTAAGACATCACCAATCCGGTAATAGCAATAAAGATGGCTATCCATGACATGTAAAAACCTAATACATTGTGGAGATCGTAATTTAATCTTTTGGGTGACGCACCCCATTTTATGGAAAAACGCTGCTTGTATCCTTTTCTGCTGGCCGGCATCCAGAGAATCAGTCCTGTAATGAGCATGATAACGAAAATGAGCGTAGAAATTGCGACAATCTCTGCCCCGATTTCAGGAATGAGCAAGGATGTATGTATTCCTAATACAATAGCCCAGAAGTTAACGGAATATGGATACTCATTGATGATAGTACCATCATAAGGATTCAGTACAAATGCAGTGTATTTCCGATCAGTATCTCTGACCCAGCTGATAATTGCCCTATCTCCCTCCGGATAAATAGTAGCATTCATATTCATCATTTCACCTTTAAAATTGCTGCGTATGATAGATTGTATACTATCGACGCTAATCATTGGCAAATCCTGAACTGTTACATTTTTTCTTACTCCTGATTGTAAAAGAAGATTGATCTCTTCTTCAAAAACATAGATACAGCCTGTAATGCTGACTATAAAAACCACCAGCCCGGAACCAAGTCCGAGCCAGAGGTGTAATTTTCTGATTATTTTCTTAAACAAAAGCCTGCAGCTTACTATTTAGCAGGATGCTTCACTACAGAGATAGGATTCACACCATCACCTTCGATTAGTTTACCCACTTTGAATGCATCAGCTCCACCATTATAGTCGATCTCTAAGATTTTAGCGGTATTTGCAGTTTTACTTCTTTGGAAGGTAACATATTTTCCATTGCTGATCAATGGATATCTCACCTGACGTACAGAAGCTTTAGGAGCATTGAATTTAAATACTGTTTTATTAGCAAGGTCAATTTTTGCATAGTAATACATATCATCATCCAGATTTCCCCAAGCCGGCATATCATTGGTATTGAACAGCATAGCCATTGCAGACGATCCTTCCAGGAAGTTTAGCTGCATGACTTGTGTAGGCTCTCCTATCACTTGTGATAAATCAAAGAAATAGTCATTATCAAAAGTAGTTGCTCCGCTTTTAAATCTGAGGATATAACCTTTTACGTCATCCGTACTTGGCGCACCATAAGGGCCTCTGTAGACACCTACGTATAAATCTCCATTGCTGGTTTTAGCAAAAAGCTGGTTAGTATAGCCGATTTCACCGGTAGATTTAGGGCTTGTTACTTTAGTAGGGTTCGTCATGGAAGGATAATCAAATGCAATAACATGGGTACCTTCTGCATAATTTCCTGAATAATCATAATATACACTACCCATCAGTAATTTACTTCCGTGTAATACCGCTTTACCTACGTTTACTTTCCAGTTTTCTCCTGCATCATTTTTGAATGTAGGCAAATCTGCTGTACCACTTGCAGTAATTACGAAGTCAGGGATACTGATTCTCAACCATTTTACTGCAGGTTCACCCCAGGTAACAGGATCTATAATTAACAGAGTTTTGTCATCAATCAGATTTTGAGAATAAGCTCTGTCAGAAATGTAAGAAGTCAATAAGATAGATGCGACTTCTTCTACTGTTCCATCATTTTTCAACTCATACTGATAGAATTTCTTTTCTGCACGTGAAAAGAAATAAAAATAATTGCCGGATTGAAGGAGCTCATTACCAGGAACCTCAACACCGTTACCTACAGGGCTGATATTGCCGCCTTCAAATAAGTCTTCAGTTTGTAGTACGTAGTTTACACCACCTACCTGTACGCTCAAAGAGTATCCTGATGGTACTTCCGGTACTTCTTCAGCAGGCTCATCTTTCTTACATGCATTGAGCACTAACATTGAGCCCAGCAACATGCTCAATAGTTGAATAGAAAATCTTCCTTTCATTGTTTTGTTTTATAATTAATTAAATAAGGATCCTTGCTTTGACGGAGAATGCTCTGCCCGGTTTTTGTAACAGGTAATTGTCATACACCTGCTCGTTGAATACATTCTGGATACCTGCGCTCAAGCTGTATCTGCCGGACATCAATGAATAAGATATACCGATATTATTGACCAATTGTGTAGGTATATATGCTTTATTTTTGCTTCCCAGGCTCGGCCAGTTCAGATAAAACTGATGCACGTATTGAGTTTCCCAATAGACAATAAACTCTGTTTTGTCTAAAAACAAATCTTTATGAGTGTAAGAACACTCACCGTTTGCCATCAGGTACGGAGTATTGGGTAATAAATCTTTATAAGTGATATTTTTTCCGGTACTGGTAAATTCATTCCAGTCTTTAGGCTGCTGAAAAGTGGCATTTCCCTTTATTCTCAGCTTGCCATTGTAGGTATAACGTGCATCTACAGTGACTCCGTAGCTTTTCACTTTGGCTACGTTCTCGTATTTTCCAGATCCCAGTGTTCCCTGTAAAAGATATAAGATCTGATTGTCTACATTTCTGAAAAAACCGGAAACCTCTACATCCATCTTATTTTTCTCATTTCCCAGCGGGAGATTTTTCATCAAAAATCCCAGATTCAGATTAATGCTTTCCTCTGGCTTAAGATTGGAATTGGTTCTGACAAATAATCCATCGCCCAATACTTCTTCGGCATCCGGTAATCTATAGCTTCTTTCAGCTGATAGCTTCAGAATGTAATTATCTTTTACATTATACTTCAAAGCATACCCGAATCCAAAATTATTGGTGTGTCCTGAAATTTTATTTGCGACAGGTCTGTATCCTAAAGAATCCGTAATGTATGTTTCATAGACAGAATTAACAGAAAGATCATAATTTTTCACCCATACAGAATGCTCAAATTTCTTCCATGTAATAAATTCATAAGCCAGTGACGCAATCTGCTTTCTTAAATTCTGAGGAACAATATAAGACGCTGTACGACTTCCTATCAACGGATCTTCGCCATCTCTTTTTGTCAGATCGAAAGTATAGTTGGCAAGTATTTTATGGTTTTCGTTAAATACGTAAGCCAGATTAATCTGCTGAAACCAATTATCAGAGTTTAAGGTCAATAAAGATTTGCCGTTATTTCCCCTTCCGATCTCACTGTTTTGCGGATGCTCGCTGACTACTTTCCCACTCCAATCATAAACCCGTGAACTGGTATCGACGATAGAGCTTTCCAGTAAGCTCACTGAGCTATAAAGTGTGAAATCCAAGCCTGTCCCAAACAATCTTTTCTTTGTATAAAACAGTGAAGGTGCATAAGCTATATCTTTTCTTGTGGCCTCACCATATACGCTCGCCATGGTAGTACCATGCTGGATTTCTTTAAAGTTTCCTGCGCCTACAAAGCTGATATTTACCTGGTCTGCCCATTTTTTATCAAAAAATCCTATTCCTATTTTACCGGAGCTTGATCTGTATGCATCGTGGAAACGTCTGGTTTTGATGCTCACTGATCTACCCGTATTAGGGTCAGCCACTTCTACTCCATTGCCCCAGACCCAATAGTTATTTTTTGAGTAATTGTGAAACGCCTGCACGTCGATGTAAAAATTTGAAGAATCATGTACCCATCTGCCACTCACAGCACCGCGATGTGTATTAAAAGACCCGAAGCTGTAGGATACATCCAGATATTTCTGCTTTTTACTTTTTGTCACCAGGTTAATCACTCCACCCAATGCATCACTGCCAAACTGCGGAGGCACCACTCCTTTATATATCTCTACTCTGTCAATCAGATTTACCGGAAAATTATTAACTCCATAAGCAGAACCAAAACGATCTAATGGAATCCCGTCTATAAAGAATCTGACAGATCTTCCTGACATCCCATCGAGAGAATAATTTGCATTTGAGCCTAACCCACCGCTCTCCCTCACTCTGATACCTGCCGTTTGCGTCATGAGCTGATTCAGTGTTACTTCACGGTCCTGAACATCTTTTAGCTCAATCACATTGACAGTGAATCCGGATTCCTGGATCTGCTGAGCTTTGGTTTTTCCACTGATAGTCGTCTCACTTACAGACTGAACATCTTCCTGCACTGTAAAATCAAATGCTGTAATGTTTTTTCCGGATACAGATACTGTACGATTCCCCGTGATATAGCCTATATACCTTACACTGACTTTGTGTGTGCCATTAGGTACATTCTTTAAAATATAATAACCGTCGATATCTGAAATAGCACCAATATTCAGGGAATCAATGAAAATGTTTGCAAGCGGAACAGACAAGCCACTCTCTTCTGTAATCCTGCCTTTGACCTCAAAATGCCCATCCTGAGCAACTGTATAAAATGAAAACAGAGAGACAAAAATCAGGAGTAAAAATACTCTGGTAAACAACATTGATTTTAATTTAAAATACACATTCAGACTCATTTTCTATTGTTGCAAACAACAAACCGTATCATCCAAAAGCACAATTGCTTCACTCATGATGCGGCAAATATATGTTTTAGAATCCCGTGAAACAAAACTTATTTAGACTAATTAAAAATAATTTAATCATAACAGATAAAGATCTTATAAGAAGAAAATGATAAAAAAGCATGTTTTATGTGTTTTAAGTATTGTACTGTGTATTTTTGCCATTCAAAATAAATTCTCATGAAAAGAAGATATTTCTCTATCGTAGTTTTAGCAGCAATGATTGGTTTTACATCTTGCCGTCAGGATGAAAAATTAAGTCAGAAAACGGATGTGATCAATGAAGTAACCGGCACAAATTCAGAGGAAGCTATTACTGACGAAAGCGGTCAGGTGTTTACTCCTGTTGAAGGTGTAGCCAGTGAACAGGATAATCTGCCTAAAACAAGAATTACTTATAAAGAAGCAAAAGTTGATTTAGGGGAAACGACCGAAGGCACAAAAGTGAAACACTCTTTTGAGTTTCAAAATACCGGTAATGAACCACTTATCATTCAATCTGCACAGGGAAGCTGCGGCTGTACTGTACCGAATTATCCTAAAGAACCTATCGCTCCGGGAGCAAAAGGTAAAATTGATATAGAATTTGATTCTAACGGTCGTCCGGGTTCTAATACTAAAACTGTTACAGTTGTAGCAAATACCAATCCTGCTACCACTGAATTATCTTTCACTGTAAAGGTGAATCCCAAGCAATAGATGAAGAAATACTTCTCGTTAGTCAAGTTCAGCCATACGGTATTTGCATTGCCGTTTGCGATGATTGGCTTTTTTCTGAACTTTCACCTGGATACCATTCCCACTGGTGTGGATACCCTATGGATAGTTCAAAAGCTGGGGCTTGTACTGGCATGTATGGTGACTGCCCGAAATGCAGCAATGGGCTTCAACAGATTCCTGGACAGGAAAATTGATGCAGCGAATCCAAGAACCATCATCAGAGAAATTCCCAGCGGGCAAATCAGTGCAAAAAATGCATTGCTGTTTGTTGTCATTAACTGTTTACTGTTTATTGCAGCAACCTGGTTCATCAATCCATTATGCTTTTATCTTTCACCGGTTGCATTGCTTGTGATATTGGGATACAGCTATACCAAAAGATTTACTGCACTTTGTCATATAGTTTTGGGCATAGGTCTGGGGCTTGCCCCGGTGGGAGCTTTCTTGACTGTATCAGGAAAATTCGAGCTGCTTCCTGTGATTTTTGGTTTTGCAGTAGCATGCTGGACAGGAGGCTTTGACATCATTTATGCATTACAGGATGAAGAGTTTGACCGCAATCAGAAATTACATTCTATTCCTGCGGCTTTAGGAACAGTAAAAGCATTACTTGTATCCAGATTATTACATATTACTGCCATTCTGTTATTAGGAATTGCCTGTTATACCGGAGGTTTTTCTTATTTATTCATGACAGGATATGCGCTCTTCATTGCACTCATCTTATACCAGCACAGCCTGGTCAAGCCCAATGATCTAAGCAAAGTAGACTTAGCCTTTTTCACGACCAACGGTATTGCCAGTGTAGGATTTGCTACCTTTGCGATTGCAGATATCTTTTTATTGCATTAATGGGAAAGGTTTTAGCGATAGATTACGGAAGAAAACGCACCGGACTGGCACTCAGCGACGAGATGCAGATTTTTGCATTTGGTCATAGCACAGTAGAAGCCAAAGATTTGCAAAATACGCTGCAACAGCTGGTTACAAAAGAAAAAATTACAACTATCGTATTGGGTGAACCCAAGCGCCTGAACAACGAAATCAGCGAAACTACAGAAATGGTATATGCATTCAAAGAGCATCTGCAACGTTGGTTTCCTGAAGTATCGATAGTTCTGGTAGATGAAAGATATACCAGCAAAATGGCACAGGACAGCATTCTCCAAAGCGGTTTAAAGAAAAAAGACAGGCAAAACAAGGCGCTGATAGATACCGTGAGCGCCACAATATTATTACAGACATATCTCGAAATGAAATAAACATGGTACTACCTATTACAGCTTACGGCGATCCGGTTTTAAAGAAGAAAGGTGCAGAAATTACAACAGAATATCCTGATTTAAAAAGTCTGGTAGAAAATATGTTTGCTACCATGTACCGTGCTGAAGGTGTTGGTCTTGCAGCCCCTCAGGTAGGATTATCCTTAAGACTCTTTATTGTAGATACCGTACAGGTGGAATCTGAAAAAAAACCAAAGTTCAAAGGAATCAAAAAAGCATTCATTAATCCACAGATACTGGAAGAAACAGGCGAAGAATGGAAATATGAAGAAGGTTGTCTCAGCATACCCGGCATCCGTGGTGATGTGTACAGAAAACCTGTTGTAAAAATCAAATATCAGGACGAGAATTTTGAGTGGCACGAAGAAACTTACGATGAAATGAATGCCCGTGTCATACAACACGAATATGACCACATTGAAGGTATTTTGTTTACGGATAAACTACCTGCGCTCAAAAAGAAGCTGATTCAAAGCAAGCTGCAGAAAATCATGAAAGGTGATGTGAAAGCAGATTACAAGATGAAATTCCCGAATATCAGATAGTTAGTCCCTTTTCATCCCCAGAGACTCAATATCCTCTTTGGTCACCACGTAAGTACCGATTTTAGTTACAGACAGCTCAGCCAATCTTTTGGCTAAAATAACAGACTCTTCCAGGTCACAGCCATTGGATAATCCATATATCAGGCCTGCAATCACTGTATCTCCGGCACCGGTAATATCAGCTACCTGCTGAGATACTGACGGGAAAAATTTTGCAGCAGCAGCAGTCACATACATCATGCCTTCACTTCCGAGCGTAATGAGCATATGTGAAAAATGATACTTCCTGACAGTCTGCTGAGCTTTTTCAATGAGCTCTGCATGCGAGGAAAATTCACCTATGTATTTGACAAATTCATTCCTGTTCGGCTTGACGAACCATGCACCTTTATATGCAGAAATTTCCCTTTTGGGATCTACCAGCACTTTTGAGCCGTTGGACTGAAATTCGCTGATATATCTTTCTATTTGGGTCAGAGTTCCTTTATTATAGTCACTTAAAACCACCCAGGGTGCCTTAATTCCTATCGTTTTCAGGTATAAATTTTCTGCATCTTCTGAAAAATTGCCTTCTGTATCAATTCTTGTAATATGATGTCCATTCCCGATAATTCTGAGCTTGGAAATTGTAGGCTGGCTATCAGACAGTAAAAACTCAGATGCAATATCAGCATCTTCCACAATCTCTTTTAACCGGACAGCATTTTCATCATTACCTGTTATACCTGAAAGAGCTACCCTGAGCCCCATGCTTGCAAGATTGACGGCTACATTCGCTGCTCCGCCGGCGGCGTATGTATCCTGTGCATTCAATATAACGGGAACCGGGGCTTCAGGAGATATCCTAGATATACGCCCGCTCCTGTAAATGTCCAGCATCACGTCGCCAACAACTAATACTTGCATGTCGTGAAGATAAATGAATTCAGGCAAAATCTTGAACAGAACAAGGTTTATGATATCAGGATGAATACAATTTCAAATCTTTGATACTTAATAAAAGTATGGTAGCAATAATGCTTGCTCCACCTATCCAATCCATCCAGGTGAAAGGTACATTCAACCATGTTAAAGCGATAATTGTAGCAGATAAAGGTTCTGCACAAGCTAATAAGCTGGCTTCAACACCTCCTATTTGTTTGACACTGAGCAGGAAAATGTAGAATGCAATCAATGTCCCGAATATTACGACAAAACCTATATTCAACAATGAGGCTAAATCTATTACTCCTTCTACCTGCCACGGCGGCTGCACAAAAGAAAAAGTCACTCCACCTGTCAGCATTCCCCATCCAACCACGGTTGTTGCCGGATATTTCTGTAATAATTTAACGGGTTGCAGTGTATATACAGCCAGTGCAAATGCTGAAAGTATTCCCCAGAATAAAGCTTTATCTGAAATAGTTAGCCGGTTGATTTTCCCGTGTGTCACTAATAAAAACACCCCCAGTAGTGCAAGGACCAAAGCAGTTACTTCATACAGCTGAGGTTTTCGCCATTCCCTTATACAGACATAAACTGCAATAATTACCGGACCTAAATACTGTAAAATAGTTGCTGTAGCGGCATTTGAATGCCCGATAGCTACAAAATATGTATACTGAACAGAAAGCATACCGATCCATCCGAATGATAAAATTTTCCAGCGATCCGTCTTATCTTTCCAAATATCAAATACCGAATTGCCATACTGAAAGTAAGCAATCAGCAATAGCACTGAACCGGAAAACAGCATTCTTACGCCAACCAGCCATTCCGGAGGTATCCCTTTTTCCTGAAATAAATACTGCACACAGGCACCTGATATGCCCCATAACATTGCAGCAGTCAGCGCCATCAAATAACCTTGAAACTTTGTTCCAAACCTATCCATCTTCGTAAGAATAATTCTGCGAATGTAATAGATTAAGTACGGATTTGATATTAATTAATGATTGCTATAATTTTTAGATTCCAAGCGACTTTTTAAACTGAGTGATTGTATCCTGATGCCGGGATTTGAGTTCTTCGTCAATGATTTCCAGATTTTCAGCATCAAAGCTTTTATTAAATAAAGGCAAAGAAAATGTCTCCACAACCTGGGCTGCGTGTTTTGGAAACTGATTTTTGGCAGCATTCATGACATTGCCCCCGCCATACCCTCCGGGAGAAGTGGACATCAGCAACATAGGTTTTTCAGCAAAAAATTTCAGATTAAATCTGGAACTCCAGTCCAGGATATTTTTAAAAGCGGTAGAATATGTACTGTTATTTTCCGCAAGTGAAACAATGATGGCATCATGTTCTGATATCAGTTGTACGAAATTTTGAATCACTTCAGGATATCCGTTTTTCTCTCTGTCTATGGAAAAAATACTGGTTTCAAAATCATTCAAATCCAGCAAGGTCAACTCCTGACCTTCAAAATATTTCATAGTAGCACGTACCAGCTTTTTATTGATAGACTGGCTGCTGTTACTTCCTGCAAAGCACAAAATTTTCATACGTTGATTTTTACTATCCTTAATTTAAAGGATTTTCTACCGAGTATCAAGATTTATTTTTCCCCTTATGCGCCTGTTGTCTTTTTCTGTCTTTTGAGGTAGGCTTTTTCTTTTTGACCGGAGCCGGAGGTAAAACCACTTTCTCTGCAAGCTCTTTTTTCTTCGTAAAACCCAATGGAATGATAAAAGGATGCTGAAGTTCAAATGGAATTTCCTGCCGGGTGACTTTCTGTATTTTCTCTACCAGATTCCAGTCTTCCGGAGGTACAAGTGTAAAAGCTTTTCCGGTAGCCGCTGCCCTACCCGTACGACCAACACGATGCACATATACTTCAGGTTCCAGAGGCACATCATAATTGATTACATACTCAATTCCGTCAATATCCAAACCTCTTGCAGCGATGTCTGTAGCCACCAGAATTTTGAGCTTACCTTTTTTAAATTCATCCAGCAACCTGATTCTCACCTGCTGGGAACGGTCGCTGTGCAATGCTTCTGAGACAATCCGCTCTCTTTCCAATGCTTCCACCAATCTGTCCACTCCGGCTTTTGTTTTGGCAAAAACAATCATGCTCTTTGGCTTGAGCTTTTTAATGAGATGTACCATCAGCCTGACTTTATTTTCTGTACTGACAGGATACAGCCATTGCTCTATCTGAGCTGACGTAGTGGCTGCCGGAGCCACCTCTATATATACAGGTTCACGAAGTATTTCTTTAGCTAAAGATTGAATTTTTTCGGGTAAAGTGGCTGAAAACAACATAGTTTGTCTTGCCTTCGGCAGCAATTGAATGATCGCCTGCAAATCTTTTTTGAAGCCCAGCTCCAGCATCCTGTCTGCTTCATCCAGTACTAAAAATTTGACATGCTTTAAGCTGATGAACTTATAGCTGTAAACATCCAGAAAACGCCCCGGTGTAACTATCAGAATCTGAGGATGAATCTTTTTCAACTGTACTATCTGCTGATCGATATCAATACCTCCATACACTACAGCATGACGAATATTAGAATAACGAACCATTTTCTCTACATAATCATTGATCTGAATGGCCAGTTCGCGCGTGGGAGCAAGAATAAGACATTTCAGCTCCTTTTTTGTAATAGATTGCTGTTCCAGCAAAGTCAGGATCTGATGTAAAACCGGCAATACAAATGCAGCCGTTTTACCTGTACCAGTCTGCGCACAACCCAAAACATCTTTTCGTTCCAATACTACCGGAATCGCCTGAGATTGAATTTCTGTAGGTTCTGTATACTTTACGTCCTCTAATGCCTGCAGCAAAGTCGGGTGGAGCTGTAAATCTTTAAAAGTCATTTTTATAGTATCAGGTATTGGGTATTGAGTATTAGATGCTGAATTCAACCATCAAACAATCCTTATAAAATTTTCTCTTTCCACTCGTCTTCATTGAAACCAACAACACCATCGTTTTTCAATAAAACAAAAGGCCGTTTGATTAATTTTCCGTGCTGAGCCAAAAGGTCTAAAGATTCATCTTCTGTCATGGAAGGAAGTTTTTTAGACAATTCCATTTCTTTGTACAAAATACCAGATGTATTGAACAGCTTATTGATTTTTTGTCCTTTGGCTTTCAGATATTCCAGCATTTTCTTCAATTCATCTAATGTGGGTGGCGTATCTACTATCGGAACTTCCTGAAATTTCACATCGTTGGCTTTCAAAAACTTCTTTGCTTTGACACAGGTTCCACATTTAGCGTATTCATAAACTCTGAGTGATGACATATTCTACAATTTCTGCAACAAAGTTACATCAAACAAACGGATACACTTCTACAAAGTTTTTTTAAATCTTTAGTCATGCAATCATTTATTTCAGAATAAATTTTTTAGCAATTTCAATCTTATTCAAAACCGACATTTCAGAATTATTTACATATAAAAATTCTTAACGTAAATAAAACACAAATTTTATAATTGAAATTAATCTGAGGATTTCAATATTAACTATAGTCTAAAAATGTTATTCATGCAAAACATTCTAAAGTATACATTGCAAAATTCCAACCCTTATCAGAGAATTAAATAAGAGTATTAAATCATGTAAAACAATATTACCAAATACATAAATACGTCATGATCAGCTCAAAATACTGAACTAAAAAAGTAAGATACTTGCGTCCTTTAAAACCTATAAAACTGGAAATGGGACACACTAAACAACGACATAAAAATACGCCAAAAAACAGTGTTTCTGAAAATTTTTTTCATTTTTCTGGGAAAATTTTCATTCTTATAACATTATGCTCAATATCAATTTTTCAAAATAATTTACAGGCACAAACTTGTAATGCGCCTACAAATTTGACGCTTACAATTGCAAGTAGCACTTGTGCATCTAATGGATCTGTAAGAATAAATACGATTACTTATGCCGGTGGCGGCGGTGCCCGTAATGGCTTTAGCAGAGAATATGCACTTTATAACAGCACCCAAGATTCCCTGCTTCGTCCCTGGCAAAACGACTCCTTGTTTACGAATTTACCTCCCGGAAGCTATGTATATGCCTTGAGAGATATTTGTGAAAACGGGTTTTCCTCTATCCTCTACAGAACCTTTAATATTACGAATGCTCAAAGGGCTCTCAACACAACAATCAGTGTTCCGCAACATTCAGCATGTGATAATGGGGTACTTATAATTAATGCAACAGGAAATGGCCCTTATACTTACTCATTGGTCCCCTCACTCAACTCACCCGAGCCACTAATTGAATCTGAATATATTCGTCCAAGACAAACTTCTAATCAATTTACAGGCCTGCCGTCCGGAACATATTATGCAAGAGCATATGATGTGTGTGAAGAGTATTTTACCCGGGTAGTGCAGATTAATACTGTCCAACCATCGCCTATATCCACAAATACTAATGTAAGACTGGTTGGATGTAACTCGTTTTCGTTGTATCCCACAATACAGAATATCAATGGAAATTTACCAGGGCGGAAGTTTATTGTTATCTATCCGGATGGCAGTAGTGATACATCCAATACTTTTGTCGGAATTATTCCGATTCCCAATAATACTTTAATCCAATCAGATTCTATCAACACTGTAAAATATGGCGTAATAACAGAGTGTGGGTATTTTGAAGTCTCAAGAACATTCAATATCAGACAAAAGCCAGCATTAGGTTTTACTAAGGTTTCCGGAAGTTGTGACTCTACTGTCTACAGTTTAGGATTGAATATAGGAGCAGCGGCAAATTATATTTATACACTGAATGGAGGTCAGACATGGTTGAATCAGCCGGCAAGCGGAACTGTATCATTAACTTTAAAAAATAATATCACCTATCCTGTCACCTTTGTGTATTGCGGTGATACAACTACGTTAAATTTATACACTGCTTCTGTTGGCCTTTTTAATGCTACTGTAGAGGAAAGTAACGCAAGGACTTGCAACGGAACATCCAGCATTACTTTCAGGGGCTACAATACAAATAACTTATACTGGGAATTAATATCAGGCCCGGAAGGTGTAGTATTTACCACTACAGGAATAAATATTACAGGAAATTTTCCTTCCTCGACTATTGGCAACTTACCATTAGGTACATATATTTTCAGGTTGTACAATGTTTGCGGAGATCAGTTGTATGATACTGTAGAGCTAAAAACCCCCTATACAACGCTGAATTACTATTTCAGCTATAGATTTGAATGTACGAATACCACTATAAGTGTATACAACTACCCGGGAGGAATGGGGACGCCGACAACTTACATTCTTTCTCCGGAAGATGAAGTGATCAGATCTGCTTTTGGCAACAGCATTTCTACTGCAGGGCTTGTCCCCGGCAATCAATATAAGCTAAGGCAAGTGCCCGGATTTTTTTCATGTATTTATGCAGAAGAGATATTTACAATGCCATTAAGCAATAATTCTCTTTCTCTGACCAATAATATCACCTTCAATGAATGTAGAAATACTACTAATCAGGGAGCATTGATAGTACGCCCCCAAGGAGGATACCCACCATATACTTACTATTTATATGAGGATACTTTATTATCAGCCAACAGAATTATAGGACCTGTATCCTCCAATATTTTTACAGATCTCAATCCCAATAAAAAACATATTGTACAGGTATCAGACCAATGCGGAAGAGGAAATAATATATCCCTCACTTTTAGTCAGGCAGAATTACCACTGATTGATAATGCAAACGGGAGAATGCCATGCGAAAGCGATACCTTGTCAATGAGCTTGCAACACCATCCGGAATTCACCTATCAATGGAAAAAAGATAATATCAATATCCCCGGTGCGACTGCTAATACATTCACCATCAATAATATTCAGGAAAGCGACAACGGAATATATAATCTCAGCTATAATGTAGGAAATTGCCAGATTCTGACTAAATCATTTACACTGGCTACAGAACTCTGCGATATAAGCCTGCTTCCGGTAGAGTTGGTAAAATTTGAAGCTTCTTTAAATCAAACTTCTGTTTATCTCAACTGGAGCACTACCAGTGAAAAAGACAACAGCGGTTTTGAAATTCTACACAGCACAGATGGCAAAACCTGGCAAAAAATCGGTTTTAAACCAAGTAAAAGTATCAACGGGAACAGCAATATACCTTTGGATTATTCATTTTCACATATTCAACCTTTGTCTGGAATCAACTATTATCAGCTGAAACAGATAGATTTGGATGGCAAGCTTTCATTCAGTCATATCACTCAGGTTCATTTGAATACACAATCATCGCTGATTGAAGTATATCCTAATCCGGCTACCTCACAGATACGATTTGAGAACTTACCGGAAAAGAATATTCTGGTCATTACCAATAGTATGGGCAGCATTGTAAAGACGCTGGAAAATACCACCAATCATACTTTCATATCTACTACAGATCTTTCGAAAGGTACATATACCATTTCTGTGCTCAACTCTGACATGGAGTTAATTCAAAATTTGAAATTGATAGTACTCTAATATCAAATACAATCTCATAGAAAGGTCTCGCAATGCGAGACCTTTTTTATTATATCCCTCAAAACCATCTTGAATTTTGAGTGATTATGCTTTAAGATTGTGCTTGCTAATTGCTTATTTACCTATTGTACTTTTGCGATTTCTTCCTCTTCCTTCACGACCATTTCCAACAGTTTCTGAGCCTGATTCATTGTCCAGACACTTTCAAAGATTAATATCAGCGAATTACCGGATTGTTTCAGTACAGCTCTTTTGTTTTTCTGAATATTGGCCATGATACGTTGGAATGCTGCTGTTTCGTAGAAAGGTGAAGCCGGGTTGTCTAAGAAATAACATCTCAGCTTTCCGGATTTCAGGATAATGCGCTCAAAACCTGCTTTCTTGGCTTTCCATCTGATGCGCAATCCGTCAAATAATTCTTCTACAGATTTAGGCATCGCTCCGAATCGGTCAGTCAACCGGGTCGCATATTCCTCCAAATCTACCTCATTGGTGATCTCATCCAGTTCGGTATAAAGCTTCAGTCTTTCTTCGGTATTGCTTACATAATTGTGCGGAATCAGCATTTCACAATCTGTCTCAATCGTACAATCCCTGACAAACTCCGTTTGCTTGTCTATCTGTTCCTGGAATAAATCTTTGAAATCAGTATATTTCAATTCCTGAATGGCTTCATCCAGAATTTTGTGGTACATATCAAAACCGATATCTGCAATAAATCCGCTTTGTTCACTACCCAATAGATTTCCGGCACCACGAATATCCATATCCCGCATTGCAATCTGGAATCCGCTTCCCAAATCTGAAAACTCTTCCAAAGTCTGTAATCTTCTTCGTGAATCATCTGAAAGCTGACTTTTCGCCGGGCTGATAAGGTAGCAATAAGCTTTCTTGTTGGAACGCCCGACTCGTCCTCTCATCTGGTGCAAATCACTCAAACCAATATGATGTGCATTGTTGATGATGATCGTATTCGCATTCGGTATATCCAGACCGGACTCAATGATATTGGTGCTGACAAGCACATCAAATTTACCATTGATGAAATCCATCATGATATTTTCCAGCTTTTCACCATCCATCTGACCGTGCGCATGCTGCACTTCAATCCCCGGAACTAATTGTTGTATCTGGAAACAAACGTCAGTAATATCTTTTACTCTGTTGTGTACAAAAAATACCTGCCCACCTCTGAAAACTTCATTTTCAACTGCTTCCTTGATGATTTTAGTATCAAATTCATGCACTTCGGTCGTTACAGGCTGACGGTTGGCCGGAGGTGTCATGATATTGGATAAATCCCTCGCTCCCATCAGTGAGAATTTCAGTGTTCTCGGAATTGGTGTTGCGCTCAGCGTCAAAGTATCGACCTCTGCTGCCAAAGCTTTTAATTTTTCTTTAGCAGTCACTCCAAATTTTTGCTCCTCATCAATGATAAGCAGCCCCAAATCTTTGAATCTGATATCTTTACTCAACAATGCGTGTGTTCCTACGATGATATCTACCTTGCCTTCCTGCAGTTCTTTGAGGGTCTCTTTTTTTTCTTTGGCAGACTTGAACCTGTTGATATAATCTACTTTGACCGGGAAATTTTCCAGACGATTGGAAAATGTTTTGAAATGTTGCCACGCAAGAATTGTCGTAGGTACTAAAATCGCTACCTGCTTGCCATCAGTTACTGCTTTGAATGCAGCACGGACTGCAATTTCCGTTTTACCGAAACCAACGTCGCCGCAAATCAACCTATCCATCGGATGTGGTTTTTCCATATCGGCTTTCACATCTGCAGTAGCTTTTTCCTGGTCGGGCGTATCTTCATAGATAAAAGATGCTTCCAGCTCATGTTGCAGATAAGTGTCTTTGGAAAAGGCAAAACCTTTCTCCATTTTCCTTTTGGCATATAGCAAAATCAAGTCTCTTGCGATGTCTTTGACCTTGGCTTTTGTCTTGTTTTTGAGATTGTTCCATGCGTCAGAACCGAGCTTGTGGATTTTTGGCACAGAACCTTCTTTTCCTGCATACTTGGAAATTTTGTGCAGTGAATTGATATTTACGTATAAAATATCATTGCCTGCATATTTAATACGGACGGATTCCTGAATTTTTCCGTTGATTTCCAGACGTTGCAATCCGGAAAACACTCCGACTCCGTGGTCGATATGCGTCACGTAATCTCCCGGATTCAGGTCTTTCAGCACTTTGACTGTAATCGCCTGACCTCTGGAAAATTTCTGCCTGGTTTTGTATTTATGGAATCTTTCAAAAATTTGATGGTCGGTAAAACACGCCAGCTGATGGTGCAAATCCACGAAACCTTCGGAAAGAGATATCGTCAATCCTGTCCATTTTACAGTGGCTTTGATATCTTCAAAAATACTGCGTATCCGTTCGAGCTGACGATGATTTTCTGATAATAAAACGGTTTGAATTCCCTCTTTGTCCTGCTCTTTGAGATAGCTGATGAGCAATTCAAAATTTCTGTTGAAGCTTGGTTGCGGCTTACCCTGCAAATCTATTTCCATATATCCCTCCGGTGCACGATATACATCGGTGATGATGTTGGGAAATTTATCTAATTCCTTTTCTATCGTAGCCTCATCCAGAAACAAATGCTCAAAATCTTTTCCCAGAAAAGGATGCTTTTCATCCACATCTACCAGAGATAATCTTTCAAATTCTGTCTGTGCGCTCACATAATGCTGCTGCCAGAGCAACTTAGCATCTTCAGGAGATTTTATCCAGATAAAAGTTTTTTCAGGTAAAAATTCAAATAAGCTCGTATGTCTTTCTCTCTTGAATTGCCTGTGAATATTAGGGATAATGGTCAGCTCCGAAATTTTCCGGACAGATAATTGTGTCTCAGGATGAAAAGTACGCATACTTTCGACCTCATCATCAAAAAGCTCTATTCTGTAAGGATATTCATTACCAAAGGAAAAAATATCCACGATACCTCCACGAATGGAAAATTCTCCCGGCTCATAGACAAAGTCTGTACGCTCAAATCCATATTCCAGCAGAACATCGAGCATGAAATCGATATCGACTTTCTCTCTCAGATGCAGGTGCAAAGTATTTTCCTGTATTGTTTCAGCCGCTACGGTCATTTCTTGCAGTGCCTCCGGATATGAAACAACCAACCTCTGGCCTTTTTTGATGTGCATCAGCTCATCTATCACTTTGGCTCTGAGCAACACCTGGTTGTTATCTATCTCAGCAAACTGATTGACCCGCTTGTATGAAGACGGGAACAGTAAAATTTCCTGCTGTGGTAAAAGCTGTTGCAAATCATTTTCAAAATAGGCTGCCGCTTCCGCATTGGGCAAAACAAACAAACCGCTGTATTGTGTTTTCAGGAAAAGTCCTGCTCCGAATACCGCTGATTGAGAACCTATGGCGTTTATTAAAGCTGTTTTTCCGGAGAACTCAAATGACTCTGCCAAATGAGCTACTCTGGAATCATCTCTGTAATGTTCCAGTAATTGTAATAATTCCATTCAGAATACTTATTTAGAAAGCTGCTGTTTACAGCTTTTCAGTGGTGCAAAAGTACGGAATCAGGAGGAATTTGGTGAAGATTTTTAGCCGATGGAAATTCTGCATATTTTAAACATGGCGATTTTGGGATACTATCTATTTTGGAAATCCAGATCCAGAATCTAAAAAATCTTTGAAACAACGACGTTTGATCTTCTTGCTTACTCTTCTTAATTTCAGGTATGACAATTCTAAAGGATCGAATTAAAGCAAAGATTGAAAATTCTGATGATGTAAAATTACTTGAGTTAATTGAAGAGTTTTTTGAAGATTATCAGAAGCCATCAATTCAACTTACTCAACAAGAGAAAGATGCTTTGCAGGTTTCTTTAAGCCAGTTCAAAAATAACAATACTATTTCTGATGAAGATGTTCAAAATGAAATAGAAGAATGGCTCACCAAGTAAAATGGACACCAGAAGCTAAGTCCGACTTATTGGATATACTGGAATTTTGGATTGAACATAATAGTTCAAAAACCTATTCTATCTATCTGAATAGCTTAATCAAGAAACAATTAAAGATAATAGCTCATCGACCTAAAATCGGAAAATTATCTGATTTTGAAAATGTAAGAAAATGGATAGTCAGATATTATTCAATTTATTATATCATATAAGACCCAAAAATTGTTATTCTTAAAATCTGGGATAATCGCCGAAATCCTCTGAAAATAATTTTATAATTTCAGGTAAATTCATCTACTCCTTCCACTTCAACCCATCCAGAAAGCGGTTGGCGTCCGGCTGATAGATGCTTTCTTTTTTACCACTGACTAAAAGCTGATAGAGATATTTTCCATCAGAGAAATAACGTACTCTGAAATATTGCTGATCGGTTTTGAAAACGACTTCTTCCAGAGGATATTTAAAATAATCCAGATTCCTTTGAGAAACAGTTTCACCATCTGTCACTTTAAGGCTGGTTTCAATTGCCTGTGTGACAATCCTGGAAAATTCTTTTTCAGAGAAATTGCTCAATGGCATCAGCGATAACATAAAAGTAGTATGTACCTGACCATCACCCATATACCACTCATAATATCTTTGACTTGTACCATTCTGATTCAGTACTTTATGTTGAGCGATGGGATATCTTGGAAATGCCAGTGTGAAATTTTCTACTGAAAGCGAATCCCATACCGCCTGTGGTTTTACTGCTGAAGATTTTCCTGAGATAGCTTCCTTCACCACCTCACCTGGTAAAGGGTTAAATGTAATCTTATCTAAAAAATATTTTGCCTGTGCTATTATCTCGTTGTCTTTGGAACCAATTAATGCTGTGACAATCAATAGCTGATCTCCTTCAGCAAACAGCTTAGCTTTTAAAGCAGCACCTTTTAAAGTTTTGATCTCCAAAAGAAATTCTCTGATTCCCTGCAGATTTGTCAAACCTGAACCCAATGCAGGATATCCACCGTGTATCACTGCAATTCTGTTGACTGCTGCATCTATCAGCCTTTTCTCATTTTTCGCATTAATAACCTCAGGAAGCTTATAAAAAGAAGCTTCTAATGTCAGCTCTTCTTTGTAATCCATCCATACATAAGATTTTTGGGGCATCACACCTTTTTCAGTATAGATTTCTTTTACTTTAGACTCGGGTTCTTCCGGGAACTGCAGCTTTGCTCCCCAGAACGGTAATTCCTGTACATACCAGTTATACACTTTCTCTGCAGGCACGACTATACTCACATTCTCTACTGCCTGTTGAGCATGTACTCCTGAAAATACTGTCAGCAATAAAATATTAAGTAAAGATTTTAAACAAAACCGTTTGCTAAGCTTCATAATTCCAAAGATATGCATCAGGATTCAAGAACCAAGAGCCAGAAAGAAAGATTATTATACTTATAATGTAAATTCTGTGAATCAAAAGATTTCCATGCTTACTATTAAGTCACTGTCAGGCTGGACGGAGCACAGATGGTTCTCTGAGAGGCATTGGTAGTATATTGCTCGATGTAGATTTCATCACCGCTTTTGGCATATTCCAATACCTTACGGATATCCAGTTGCTCGACTTTAACAAAACGCAGATAAATAGGCGGATCTCCTTTTTTACCTGTAGTAGTTTTCAGAATAACATTGAAGAATATTTTCATCTCGCTTTCATTCTCTACCGTCAGCGTACCTTGCGCAGACTTTGCCAGATGACTGCCAGATGTCAATGCAGTTTCATTGAGCAAAGCTTTGATACATGGCAGTAGTTTTGACTTTTGCTCTAAGTTGTTATCAATCTTCGGAGGACTTTTATAGGAAGCCATAGCTGTACCGTATGTCGCCACACAGAACAACAGCAACATCAAAAGAGCTCTTATGGCTTGCATCTATTCTAAAAAATTTTAACAAAAATAAACTACATTCAATTCACTCACAAGTATTAATGTTAAATAAGGCTAATTGTTAATAAAAAATACCAATAACTGGGAATGTGTAGATAAAAGATTGGGAAGGAAGAATATTTATTTTGAGCCAGATCCTTCTGTATCCTGTTTAAACCAAGAAGCATATTTCACATAATTGTTAGCGATACGCTCATTCTGGTCTTTAAAAGTTTCGGGAGAAAGCGTCTTCACTTTCTTAGCAGGAATACCTGCCCAGATAGTTCCGGCTTCGACACGGGTATTTTCCAGAACAATAGCTCCCGCAGCAATCAAGGCATTTTTTTCGATATAGCAGTTATCCATTACGATAGCCCCCATTCCTATCAGTACATTTTCCTCAATGGTACAACCGTGAACAATTGCGCTGTGACCGATAGAAACATTATCTCCGATAATGGTTTTGGTTTTGTTATAAGTACAATGAATTACGGCATTATCCTGCACATTTACTTTATTTCCCATCTGTATTGTATTCACATCTCCCCGGATAACGGCATTGAACCAGACACTGCAATCATTGCCCATAGTGACTTCTCCGATAATGGTAGCATTGGGTGCAATAAAACAATTTTCTCCCCATGTAGGGATGTAATCTCTGCAAGGTATGATGTAGGGCATTCTTTTTAAAAACCAAAATACAAGTAAATAAAGATTTGCTATGGATATTAACATCAAATAATCTCATATAATCATCCAAAATGAATACTTTAGCACCGATTTTTTAACAATCGTCAAATTAAAGACTACTACTATGATGGAATTAGTGGATTTTATCCTGCATATCGATGCTCATCTGGCTACATTTTTAACAAATTATGGTCCCTGGGTCTATGCGATTTTGTTTTTAATCATTTTTGTAGAGACAGGCGTAGTAGTTATGCCGTTTCTTCCCGGCGATTCATTGTTATTTGCAGCAGGTATGCTGGCAGCTCAATACCCTGAATCTCTGAATGTCTGGATCATTGTTGTACTTCTGCTGATAGCAGCTATTCTGGGTGACACACTGAATTATACAATAGGTAAAGAATTTGGAAATCAGGCACTGAAAGTCAAAATTTTCGGAAAGAATTTTGTCAAAGAAGATCATATCAATAAAACGCACGAGTTTTATGAAAAATATGGCAGTAAAACTATCGTAATTGCACGTTTTGTTCCTATCGTGCGGACGTTAGCTCCTTTCGTGGCCGGAATAGGAAAAATGTCATACAAAGTATTTCTGACATACAATGTTGTCGGAGCATTTCTTTGGGTTGTTGGTATTACACTGGCAGGATACTTTTTAGGCAATATTCCTGTCGTAAAAGAGAACTTTGAGAAGGTTGTTTTAGGGATTATTTTCGTCTCTGTACTTCCGATTATCTTTGCATTCCTCAAAGAAAGATTTGCGGGACAAAAAGCTGCTTAATTTTAGTAAGTCATTATCTATCAGCCTCTATCTTGTAGTGGGATGATTAATACTTTTGTTTATTTCACACTAAATTGTTGCTCAAATTGTGTTTCTTTTCTAATCTGTTTAGTTAGGAATATTCCCAGGATACAGCCTGTCACAAAGCCTCCTGTATTTGCTATTAAATAATTGCCTTCAAAAGAAATAACAATATTGCTTAAAAGAAAAAGAGAAGAAAGGATTATCAAGTTTTTAAAGTTTTGAACAGGGTATGCATTAGCCAAACAAGCGGTAAACATCACTCCCAAAAGTCCTAAAATACTGCTGGTAGAGCCAAAACTAATGGAGCTCTCTTGCCAACTCATACAAACAACATTAGAAACTACTCCTGAAATAACATAGATAAGAACGTAATTAATTCTACTGATATAGTGATGCGTCAATATACTTATAATTAACAACCCGTACATATTAAAGGCTAAATGCAGAAATTCTTTATGTATAAAAATACTGGTAAATAACCTCCACCATTCTCCATTTGTAGTCAATAGCTTATAATTAACTCCCCATTTTAATAACTTTTCATTGGTAAAAGAATCTATATCTGCACCCGAAATGTACATCACAATGTAAATAAATACATTGATGACAATGAGATAAAAAGGAGCAATTATTTTCCATAGTTCCCTTAAATATTTCAAATTGCCCCGATTGGAATACACGGCTCTTTATCGTAGTCTTTCTAATTCATTTTGGGAGAGTTTAGTATCCAAAATCAGTAGAAAAAAAATAAATTGCCCTGCCAACATTATCAAAAATGCCATAAAGAGATCTGTACTGAATGTCTGTATATATTTTTGAGCGTAGAAAGTTGGAATTGTGATGGTCAAAATGGAAGTCAGGTATACAATCCCAACATTCTTTCTTCTTATAGTCAGGATTCTCGGTATAAAGCTTATAAAAGTGACTATAATAGAAACAATCAATATAATGAAGAAAGAAACTTTTCCGTCCAATGAATAATCTATTACTTGTCTGAACAACCAAAATAATCCGGTTAGGCCCACTATTGATATCGAAGAAATCAGAAAGAATGGCCAGATAATATATTGTAGTTTTACAGAAAGATCTTTCATTCTTTTAATTTTTAGCATATAAATATCAAATTGAATCTGAATAAACATAAAACTAAATCATTATTCAAAAAATAAAAAAGCCTGCTCAAAGGCAGGCTCATATATTTTGTAAGTATTTTCCTAGTGATGATGATGGCCATCCGGTCCGTGCACATGACCATGGTCAATTTCTTCAGCAGTAGCTTCTCTTACATCAGCTACCGAACCGCTGAAATATAAATCTTTGCCTGCCAAAGGATGATTAAAGTCCATAATAATTTGTTCGTCAGTCACTTCCAGTACGATTCCCTGAAAACGATTTCCATTTTGATCCACCATTGGTAAAACATTACCAGGCTTGATCATCTCCTCATCAATCTTACCTTCTTCATCTTTAAAGCTTTCCGCCGGGATAGCTACGATATCCTGATCATTTCTGATACCATAACCGTTTGCAGCTTCTATTTTAAATTCGAAAGCATCACCTTTTTGTAACCCGGAAAGATTAGCTTCAAATTCAGGCAAAAGCATGCCTGCACCCTGAAGATATACTAATGGAGACGATAATTCAGATTTATCAGCCACTACTTTTCCTCCGTCGTGTTCTACCTGAAGAACGTAGTGTACGGATACTACTGTGTTTGGTCCAACTAACATTTTAAAAATTTGCTCACAAGTTAAGATTTTTTGAAGAAAGTCAGGAGATTAAAATCTCTGACACTGGTTGATTACATCCTCATTGTACCGGATTGAAATAATGCCTGTTTTAAAAAATGTAAAAATTCAGACTCACGATGATGACCTTTCTTAAAATGAACGATGTATCTGCAAACAGACATTAATCAATTTTTGCTAACCATAAAACAGTATCTATGTTTACTATAAATAGTTTATGAATAAATCTTAAGACTAAGCCATTTTTTATTTGTAATTTAAAATACTCAGTCATAATCAGTTTAGATGTCTTTAGATCCTATTCAACAAGTTATTGCAATAAAAGCCAACGACGACAAATTTTTAAAAGAGCTCTATCTGAGGAACTTTGGCAAGGTCAGGCAGTATATCATCCAGAACAGTGGAAATGAAGATGATGCAAAAGATATTTTTCAGGAAGCGTATATCGCACTCTGGAGGAATGTACAAACGGATAAGTTCACTCCGCAAAGTGAAACATCATTAGACGGATACTTATACAAGATCGCTCAGTTCAAATGGATAGATCATATCAGAAAAAACCACAACAGGCAACAGGAATTTGATACAATTGAAGAAAATCTTCCGATAACCAATCCATCAGAAGTTGAATTTGAGGAAGAATTTGAGATTAAAATCCTGCATATCAAGAGTAGTTTTCTTGAACTCGGTAAAAATTGTAAAGAACTTCTTTCCAGCTTTTACTACGACAAAAAACCGCTCAAAATAATAGCAAAGGAATCCGGGTGGACGGAAGCAACTGTTAAAAACAACAAATACAGGTGTCTTCAGAAACTCAGGGAAATAGTCAGGAACAAAACATCATGAAGGACCCGAACATACATATAGATCAAAACGAATGGGAGATCATCGAAAGTTATCTCCGGAACAATACGACTCCGCAGGAGGCTGAAAGCATCAGGGATCAGATATTGAACAATGAGCTTTTTGCCGAAAAGGTTGAAATAGTCAGATTAACACTTTTGGGCATTCAGGAACTGACACTTTCTGAAAATTTAGATAAATGGCATCCCGAATGGTCTGATACGCAGACTATACCTTTGGCCGCAAAAGCAGAAAATCATTTCCGCAAATATTTATCAGCGGCGGCAGTCTTGTTGCTGATCATCGTGGCTGCATGGTGGTTACTGGCACCTTCTAAAGAAGAAAAGCTGGTAGCAAAATATTACAAGCCCGACCCGGGGCTATCTACTGTCATGTCCGTTTCTGAAAATTATGAATTCGAGAAAGCAATGGTTGATTATAAAACCAAAGACTACGATGCTGCTCTTCATTCCTGGAAAGCTATTCTGGCACAATATCCTGATAGTGATACACTTAATTTCTTTATCGGGAATGCATATCTGGCAAAAGGAGAAGCTCTGAAATCTATTCCGTTTCTGGAAAAAGTCAGTCAAAATGACAGCAGTATTTTTCAATCAGATGCATACTGGTATCTGGGGATCGCTTTCCTGAAAGAGAACCAAATCAAAGAAGCCAAAGCTGCAGTGAACTTATCTGATCACGATAAAAAAGAGGAATTCATTTTGAAAATCTCCGGATCAGTCAATTAAAAGCAATTAATACAATGTGGTCACTTGTCAGAAGTATGTTCGTTTTACTGTTCACCTTGACAGTGGCTCAATTTTCTCTGGCTTCACCGGGAATAGATTCTATTGAACAGCTCCTGGACAAGGAAAAAATTCCCGAGGCTCAAAAGCTTTTACAGCAACAAATTGACTTTAACAAATTGCATTCACATGATTCCCTAGTCAATTATATCAGTGTCTTTTCCAGATTGTCCCTGAAACAAAAAACGATCACACAAGCTATTAAAGAAACGGATGCTTTCACAGAAAACATTATCAAAAACACCGGCAATTACAAGATAAAAGTACAGGCATTGCTTGCCTCAGCAGAATTTCTTGCATCCATAGGGAAAGATCAGGAAGCTTATAAGCGGTATGTCAGAGCAGATGAGATATCAAGAAACAATCCTGTTCCGGATTATAATGAAAGAGGTAAGATCCAGAATAATCTGGCTACTTCCGCTTCGAGAATGAACGACATGGAATTATCTGCCCAGCACAACAGAATGGCGGAAGCTCTGATCAAAAAAGCTCCCAAACCTGATTACGGTGTACTTTTTCTTATCTACAATTCCAAAGGGAGCGTTTTCTATTATGCATATATGCTGGACAGTGCTGCCTATTATTACGAAAAAGCTTTACAGGCGAATCAGCTATCTGACCGTGAGCCGCTCAAAAAATTATACAGCCAGGCACTCATCAATAATAATTTAGCCGGAATTTATGATCAACAGGGACAAACCACAAAGGCTATCAATGCCATGAAAAAAACGATTGAAGATCTCAATCATTATATTGAAAACAATCATTCCAATAATAAGAGAGAAGCTTCCATAGAATTTTTATACGAAGGAACAGATAACCTGGCCGGTATTTACAGATCTATCGGAGATTACCACAGAACACTCCAGCTGCTCAATTATTCCTATCAGCAAAAACAAAAAAAGCTACCAGCATCCAGCACTGCAATTTTCAAATCTGAAATCCTTTTAGGTCAGATCTATTATGCGCTCAATGATTATTCCCAGGCACGGAAATATCTTTTATACGGACTGAACAGAATTCCCAAAGACGATTCGGGATATTTTTTCTGGCAGGCAGACGGACATTATACATTGGCAGTACTCCATGATGCCTGTAAGGAAATTCAACAGGCAAGAACCGAATATGAAACTGCTGACAGTATTTATCAGCTGGCACTGCAGGGATTTTATGACAATATTTACCTGGATTTCCTGAATAATAAAGCTTTATTCCTTGCTAAAAAAAATGAGCTTGACAAAGCCGTAGAAATTGCTAAAAATGTGCTGAATTACACCATCCGGCAAGAAGGAAACCAGTCATTGCAATCTTTTCTGAATTATATCAATCTTGCAAAAATTTACCGGGAAGGAAGGGATCACTCATCGTCTCTTCTGAATAGCCAGAAAGCAATCTCTATCGCAGATGCATTGATCAAAAACAGCTCTACTCTATTGGATTCAGTGCGAATAGAGCAAAAGAAGCCTGAAGCCATTCTACTGTATAATCAGGCTAAATATGCTTTACAAAAAGATTCCGGCACTGCTGGTATTGATAAAATGATTTCAGAGCTCCTGCGCACAGATGAAATTGTGACCAGAAAGCAACAGGTCCTCAGCAATGAAAAAGATATAGGACTTGTACTCCACGACCAGAAAGCGATCACGAATTTTGTCAACCAACTATATCTCCGGCAATATCAGGCATCGGGTTCAGATACTATTCTGGATAAAATCATTCACCTCCACGAGTCCAATGTTTACCGGAAAATCAGAAACAATATCAACCGACAGGAAAATATCAGATTTTCTAATGTACCTGATTCCATTCAAAAACAGGAGAAATTACTCAAAGCAAATATTACAAATGCATTAAAAACTGAAAAAAATCAACAGGGCAATCTGAAAGCTTATTTTGAAGCAGAGAAAAAGTGGAATGAGTTTCAACTAATGCTCAGGAAAAAATATCCCAGGTATTTTGCAGCAAAATATGCAACTGATGACCAATGGAATCTTTCTGAATTATTAAAAAACATCCCCGATGATGTCACTGTTATCAGATATTTCTTCATTGAAAAAGATCTGTATGCATATATTATTGACAAAAAATCTCAACACTGGATCTCTCTTAAAAATGAAAATCTTGACCTGAAAGTCAGCCGGCTCAATGATAACAATACTGACCAGTCCAAGATCTGTATTTTATCCCATCAGCTTTATCTCGAGCTATGGAAGCCACTTGAAAATCATGTAAAGCACTCCCGGGTTATTATCATTCCCGAAGGTTCATTATACTATCTGAGCTTTGATATGCTGAGTAGTCAGCCTGTCAATGATTATACGCATTTACATCCAAATGCACTTTTGCATAAATATGCATTCTCTTATCATTTCAGCTTACTGGCGCTGCAATCCCGTCTGGAATCCCGACAAAAAGACAAAGGGTTTGTAGCCTTCACACCCGTTTTCTCTGATAAAGAAAAGAGCAGCTATAAAAAGACGCTGGATACATTATCTGCCGGTACTGACCATGAATATCTGACCCTCCTCCCCTTGCCATTCAGCGCACAGCTGGCAGAAAAAGCAGAAAGAAAATTTGGTGGTATCACTTATACAGGTGCTCATTCTACCAAAAATAATTTCACTCAAAAGGCCGGCAATCACGCTATCATACACATAGGTACCCACGCCATTTCCAATGATGAATATCCGGAATTTACAAAACTGATTTTTGCCAAAGACCCGATTCAACCTGACAATGAAAACGCAGTATATCTCTATGATATTTACCACCATGATTTATCGTCTGAAATTTCAGTTCTTACCGCCTGCGAAACCGGCAAACCGGGATTTTTTCCGGGAGAAGGGATGATTTCCATGGCGCATGCTTTCATGTATGCAGGAAGCAAAAGCATTCTGACCGGTCTCTGGAAGATTGACGAACAATCAACAGCATCTATTATTGATATCTTTTACGAAAAAATAGCTGACGGATATTCTAAAGACATTGCCTTACAACAAGCAAAAATTGCATATCTACGTCAGGCCGAAGGCAGGATGATCGCTCCGGAATATTGGGCTGGGCTGGTCATTATGGGTGATATCTCACCGATCACTACAGGATATTCTCTTACTACTAAAATCATTGTCTTTATACTTGCATTCTTAGCTGGCTGGTTTGTTCTGTGGTACATATTTAAGAAAAGAAAGGGTCGAAGAAGGCTCTAAAGTTTGGAGTTTCAGTATTACTTACCGAATTCTGTATATTTCAAAGTATCTTATATTAGATATACTATATTCCAAATACATTTCGTTATTCTCTTCTAATGCAGATGAAATCCCAGATAAACTACCAATGAAATCAATCACAATCAAAGCTATTGCTTTCCTACTTTTTGTATCATGTAATAACAACCGTGCAAATGATAGGAACAACCCCGAAATCCCAGTGGCATTACAAGAAAAAAGTCGAGCAAAAGAGATTGTTTATTCAAAAAGGACTTCAAATAATTTAGTGGAACAGCTTTATGATGAGCTGATTCAAAAAGATTCCGGTCTCAATCGATTAGAGTCTACTATAGAACAACTTTATAACAGTAAAAGAGATTCGACTAAATATTTTGACAAATTTAATAGCTCTAATCAAAACTATTATAATTCTGCAGATCAATATATTGTATCTGTCAAGGACTCAACCTTACGTACTAAACTAAAGAATGTCATTGCCGGAAAGCTGGTTGAATATAATACGTCAGTATCCAAACATCAGGATATCATCAAGCTTATAGAGAAAAATGAAATTTCTATTTCAGATCTTCACATTGTTCTGAAAATTTTAGAAACTTCTACAATGATGGAAAAGTTCCAAAAAGATAATAAGCCTGATATCTCTACTCTTAGTAATTATGTACAAGAACAAAATGTTGCTATCCGGAAATTAGATTCACTGACAAAATTATAATTATTTTGTACAGATATGAGTGCTTATAAAATTATCTTTCCGATATTACTGATGGTAGGTTTTCTTGCTTTTTCACAAAAAGAAAATCAGCAGGAAGAATCTTTCGTGTCCTATGTTGCAGATCCCAACACTCAGGACATTGAATTTTATTGGAAAGATGATAAAGGTCAGATCCTGAACAGTATCGGCAATCTGAAAAAGTATGTGGAAAGTCAGAACAAATCGTTGGTTTTTGCCATGAACGGCGGCATGTATCTGACAGATTATTCTCCTCAGGGATTGTTTATACAAAACGGGAAAACACTGAAAGCACTCAATACAAAGGATGGAAATGCTAATTTTTATCTAAAACCTAATGGTATTTTTTATATCACCGATAATAATATGCCTGTCGTCTGCCAAACCTCTGAATTTGTTGATAATAGCAAGATAAAATTTGCGACTCAATCAGGTCCCATGCTTATTATCAACGGAGAGATTCATCCGACATTTAAAGAAGGTTCTACCAGTCTGTTTGTGAGAAATGGCGTAGGCATTCTGCCAGATGGAAAAATCCTCTTTGCAATGTCTGAATCGCCCGTTAATTTTTACGATTTTGCCCGATATTTCAAAAATGCAGGTTGTAAAAATGCCTTATACCTCGACGGATTTGTCTCCAGAACTTATCTGCCAGAAAAGAAATGGATACAAACAGATGGTGATTTCGGTGTAATGATAGGCGTCACCAAACCATCTAAATAAGGAGAATAGATTTCGTCACAGGCTGGATTTTCTCAGAATAGATTTGTATTCCACCCGTGGTACCCGTGTTTATAAATCATTATACCCGAATCTTTTACCTGATGCTATTCTCCATAGCCCTTGATCAGGACATCCAGAATATCTATAGCTGCTTTGGAAATATTCGTACCCGGGCCATAAATGCCGACTACTCCGGCATTATACAGATAGTCATAATCCTGTCTTGGAATCACCCCTCCGCACACGACCAGAATATCTGAACGACCGATTTTTTCCAATTCCTCCATTACCTGCGGAATCAGCGTCTTATGCCCGGCAGCCAAAGATGAAACGCCCAGAACATGTACGTCATTTTCTGCAGCCATCAAAGCAGCTTCAGCTGGTGTCTGAAACAATGGTCCAATATCCACGTCAAACCCCACATCTACAAATCCTGTAGAGATCACTTTTGCACCTCTGTCATGACCATCCTGACCTAATTTTGCGACCAATACACGTGGTCTTCTGCCGGCAATTCCGGCAAATTCATCCGACAGCTTTCTTGCTTTTACAAAATACTCATCCATGCTCAAGTGTGATGAATAAACTCCTGAAATAGATTTGATATGTGCGGTATATCTGCCGAAGGATTTTTCCAATGCAGAAGATATTTCACCTAATGTAGCTCTGACCCTTGCCGCTTTAACAGACAGATCCAATAGATTCCCTTCTCCGCTTTCTGCGGCATCGTTTAAGGCCTTCAAGGCTGACTGTACTGCTATTTCATCCCTGTCAGCTTTGATTTGCTGCAGGCGTTCTATCTGTTTTATCCTGACCTGTGTATTGTCTACTTCGAGAATTTCCAGCTCCATTTCTTCCTCCAATGGAAAGAGATTGACACCTACAATTTTGTCGATACCACCGTCTATCTTAGCCTGCTTTCTGGTAGCTGCTTCCTCGATTCTCATTTTCGGAATTCCTGCCTCTATAGCCTTCACCATACCACCGTAAGACTCCACTTCCTCTATCAGCACACGTGCCTTTTGAATCAGCTGGTCTGTCAGATATTCCACATAATATGAGCCTGCCCACGGGTCTACTGTTCTGCAAATCTGTGTTTCCTGTTGAAGATAAATCTGTGTATTACGTGCTATACGTGCCGAAAAGTCAGTCGGCAAAGCGATCGCTTCATCCAGTGCATTGGTATGTAGAGACTGTGTTCCGCCCATTGCCGCTGCCATCGCTTCTATACAGGTTCTGGCGATATTATTATAAGGGTCCTGCTCTGTCAGACTCCAACCGGAAGTCTGGCAGTGTGTTCTCAATGCTAAAGATTTTGAATTTTTGGGATGGAATTTCTGAATCATTTCTGCCCAAAGAACCCTTGCGGCTCTCATTTTGGCGATTTCCATAAAATGATTCATACCTATCGCCCAGAAGAAAGATAATCTCGGTGCAAAACTATCTATGTCCAAACCAGCCGCTATGCCCGTCCGTACATATTCCAGTCCGTCAGCCAGTGTGTATGCCAGCTCCAGATCCGCAGTAGCCCCTGCTTCCTGCATATGATAACCGGATATACTGATTGAGTTGAACTTCGGCATGTGCTGCGAAGTATATTGAAAAATATCAGAGATGATCTTCATCGAAGGCTTCGGAGGATAGATGTAAGTATTCCTTACCATGAATTCCTTCAGGATATCATTTTGAATTGTCCCGCTCAGCTTGTCAGCTGTCACGCCCTGTTCTTCCGCAGCCACGATATAAAAAGACATAATTGGAAGCACTGCTCCGTTCATTGTCATAGACACAGATACATCACCCAAAGGAATATCCCTGAACAGGATTTTCATATCTTCCACAGAATCTATCGCCACACCGGCCTTTCCTACATCGCCGACCACCCTTTCGTGATCACTGTCATAACCTCTGTGCGTCGCAAGGTCAAATGCTACTGACAAACCTTTTTGACCTGCCTGGAGATTTTTTCTGTAAAAAGCATTAGAAGCCTCCGCAGTCGAAAATCCCGCATACTGACGTATCGTCCATGGCTGACGTACATACATCGTACTGTAAGGACCTCTCAGATTGGGCGCAATTCCTGCTGCCTGATATTTCAGATGAGCCAGATTTGCAGTATCCTCTCTACTGATTTTGGAAGCTACTGTAATCTTTTCCGGTGATTCCCATACATCGTTCGTTTGCCGCGTATTGACATTTAAGACATCTATATCGACCTGAGAAAAATCCAAACGTTCTGCCATGCTATAAAAATAAAGTATTTGCCGCCCGGATGTATATCTCTGCCGGATTAACTTATCGTTAGAGTCAGAAAATGATTTTTATCAAAGTTTTTCTTTGGGCACATCTCGCCGCACTTCGATTGACTCAGTGACCACGGCGAGCCGGGCTATCGCTTCATCTATCCGCTGCACTTCGACAAGCTCAGCGACCACAGCGGATGATATTTCGCTCTATCCCTTGTGCGTGGGGACATAGCTGATCTCGTATAAAGTTGCTTTATTCTAAAATCATCGTTTAGTGTGATTTTTAAAACAAAAAGAATATGTAGATTTATCATTCTGTAAGCTCCTGTATATGTTATTAAAAATCAGCTCCTGTTTAAAAATATCACTATGCCTTTTCTTAGCTATATTTCTTGTAATTTCATGTAAAAAGAAAAATATTGACTCCGGTATTGTAACCAGAGTATATGGTCAGGTGACAACCGACCTAGGAACTCCGGCAGATAGTATCATAGTTTCTGCCATTGGCTACAACAGAGGAAGCTTTTTTAGCTCACAAAAAGCACATGAGACTGCCGCAGAAGTCATGACAGATACCAACGGAAATTTTGATTTTAACTTTGTCACTTCGGGCAATAGTGCTGAATATCATATAAAGTTTCAACCATACAGACGATTAGAGAAAAAGTATCTTATAGTTGGGAAGGATGGGTTTAAAGTTGAAAATCCAGGCAAAGATTTCCTGGCTAACTATGATCAGGTAATTACACTACATCCTTGCGACATTACATTTCATGTAAGAGATGTAGAGTATTTTCCACTAAAAATTTCACATCAGTATAGATATTTTTATTCAAACGTAATAGAACCGATTACTGATACCGTAACCACAACCAGACGTATTTACCTTGAACGTAATCATCATACTTCAATATCGGTATCGAGAACATTATCTGATACAATCAAACAATTAGCTTGGTATTATTTCGACCCGGCAACAACTTCTACCACCAGAGATATTACTATCTCGGAAAGCGACTTCAAGTAACTATTTTCCTAGTATTTCTATTTTTTGAGGACCCGGAGGAATAGATATTTTCTCTCTGTCAAAAGCATTTTTCACACTTTCCAACGCCTGAGCCAAAGCTCCGGAATGCTGACCATTATCTGTCCAGAAACGAACGAGCAGCTGTACATTGGCATCATTCAATGTATTGACGACTACTGTCGGGGCAGGCGTGTCATGTATTCTTTTATCCTTAGATAATTCATCCAGAATGATCTTACGTACTCTCTCCAGATTCTCAGCATAACCTACAGAAATCAGGAATTCAGATCTTCTGTTTTTCTGATTAGACCCATTGACAAGGCTTGAATTTGCAACCTGACCATTAGGAAGAATTACCAGACGATTGTCGCCGGTGATCAATTTGGTATGCAGAATATCAATTTTTACAATCTCTCCCGAAAAACCCAGACTATCCACCGTATCACCTACCCTGAAAGGCTTGAATATCAATATCAGTACTCCACCTGCAAAATTGGACAAGCTGCCCTGCAAAGCCATACCAATCGCCAGACCGGCAGCTCCAAGCGCAGCCACAAATGAGGTCGTCTCAATACCCATTTGTGAAGCTACTGACAGGAACAGCATGATTTTCATGACTATTCTTGATGTCTGCTCTATGAACTCACCTACTGCAATATCATCTGTTCTGCGTATAATCGCCAACCTGATTCCTTTCGCAATTTTCCCAATGATGAAAAAACCAACAAATAATATGAGGATAGCAGAAGCTATATCGATGCCTTTAGTGATGATCAGATCATACACTCTTCCCATCATTGTCTCCCAATAGGTAGGAGTCAAAACTTCTTTGCTAATGATTTCATTAGGTTCCATATAACTTAAATTTTATGGGCTAAATTTTCAAAACAGTATACTTCACTAAATAGTTTCATTCATAATGAAGAAAATATTACCCGGAAGTAATTAACAGAAAAATCAATCTTTACCTGCTAGCAGGTACATACAGGCCATCCTCACAGCAACACCATTTTCTACCTGATCCAATATGATCGCATGCTCAGAATCTGCGACGTCGGAGGTTAATTCCACTCCTCTGTTGATCGGTCCCGGATGCATGACAATGATAGGCTTACTCAGTGCTTCCAGCCTTTTTTTATTCACACCATAGTACAGGGCGTATTCTCTGATCGACGGAAAAAGTTTGGTATTCTGACGCTCCATCTGAATACGGAGAACGTTTGCCACATCACACCATTCCAATGCTTTCTGAATATCGTATTCTATTTCTACCCCTAATTCTGTGATGTATTTAGGGATCAATGTAGGCGGTCCGCAAAGCTTGACATTTGCTCCAAGTTTCTTCAGACAATATATATTGGAAAGTGCTACTCTGGAATGCATGATGTCCCCTATGATCAGAATATTTTTCCCATTGAGCTCACCTATCCGTTCCTGCATGGAATATGCATCCAGCAAGGCCTGGGTAGGATGCTCATGTGTGCCATCACCCGCATTGAGGATATTTGCCTGAATATGTTTGGCAAGAAAATTTGGAGCTCCGGGACTTGGATGTCTCATCACTACCATATCTACTTTCATTGCCAGGATATTATTGACAGTATCGAGTAGTGTTTCCCCCTTTTTTACAGAGGAAGAGGATGAAGAAAAATTAACTATATCAGCAGACAATCTTTTCTGAGCTAATTCAAATGATGTACGGGTACGGGTAGAGTTTTCGAAAAAGAGATTGGCAATCGTCATATCTCTCAACGTAGGCACTTTTTTAATAGGACGGTTGATGACTTCTTTAAAAGTGGATGCCGTCTGCAAAATCAATTCGATATCACTTTTTGTCAGATCTTTGATACCCAATAAGTGCTTCGTACTCAGATGACTCATAAATTTTCTTTTAGCAATATGACACAACTACCATTTTCTTTATCGTTCCATTCTACAGATACTACCTCTCCGGCTTGTGTATCTACTGTCTGACCGATAAAATCCGGCTGTATAGGCAATTCGCGATTAAATCTTCTGTTGATTAATGTTAAAAGTTTCACTTCCGAAGGTCTGCCATGTGCAAGCAGCGCATCCAAAGCAGCTCTGATCGTTCTGCCGGTATACAGCACATCATCTATCAGCACAATCTTTTTACCTTCTACTGTAAAATTAATATCTGTCTCCTTAGCTTCCAGCTGTTTTCCTTTACTTCTGAAGTCATCTCTGTAAAAGGTAATATCCAGCTTACCGTACTGAACAGGCTTATCTGTCAGCTTAGTAAGTTGTTCGTGAATTTTGTCAGAAAGCAACACTCCTCTTGGTTGTACTCCAATAATGGCTGTGTCAGAGAAATCCCCATAATTTTCTAATAACTGATGGCTAAATCGCTCAAGTGTGAGCTGCATAAGCCTGTTATCAAGGATAATGCGATTATTCATGGGTGGTGCAAAGCTATATTTTTTTAGTCAATCCTTAAAATGAAAAACCATTTCACATATTAAGGTAGTGTTTTTTTTCAAATAGTAGCCTTTGCAGTAATGCAGTGATGTTGTGTCATCCTTAATCGTCATGCTGAACTTGATTCAGCATCCTTTCCGTCACCCTGAACTCGTTTCAGGGTCTGCCAATATTGTTCATTGTAATATGACAGCTTCCGTGTCAAGCACGGAATGACGATTCCGCTTGGCATCGGACGGGCAATGTATTCAAAGGACATTGCTATTTCTGCTGTTCTTCTTCGTGCTCTTTAGCTGCGAGTTCGAGTACTTCGTAAAACTCAGGGCCAAACTTTCTGATCAAAGGTTCTTTCAGAAAAACATATACCGGTACTTTCAGAGATTTGCCCAATGTACAGGCATCGTTGCAGATATCCCATTCATCATAATTGACGCCTATGACGGTATCGTAATTTTTGATACGGATCGGATACAGATGACAGCTGATGGGTTTCCTGAAATCTATTTTACCATCGTTATAGGCTAATTCTATCCCGCAGGTCGCTGTACCATCTTCACGGTATGCGATATAAGCACAAGCTCCTCCATCAATCAAAGGAGTTGCGAGACCAGTATATTCATCATCTTCCTCTACGATGTAAACACCTTGTTTTTCTATCGATTTACGACCTGCAGGTGTCAGATATGGCAGTACAAACTCAAGAGATTTCTGTAGTGGTTCAATTTCGTCTTCATCCACGGGAGCGCCACTGTCTCCTTCGATACAACACGCACCTTTGCAGGCTTTCAGATTGCAGACAAATTGTTTTTCGACTACATCATCACTGATCAGTATATCATCTATTAGTATCATAATTCTTCCCCTATACAAGAATGTTTACCCAAAGCCCTTTCCTTAATTCATTCGTCATTTTCATTACTTTCAAAATCGCCATCATGACCACTAGCCCGTGTTAATTTTTGACCATTCTTAAAAACCAGCTGAAGTCCATGTTCCTCTTCCCAAGTACATTCACATAATACACATACATAAAACTGTCCTTGCTCATCCCAATGTAATATTACCTCTCCGGGAAAAACATAATTCCAGATATCATTAACAGAGTTTAGTTCCAACGGTTCTGTGTAACCTGCTTTTAAGACAGCATTATAATATTCAAAAACTAATCTGGAATCATTTAAACGATTTTGTTCTTTCAATTTTAAAAATCTGTCCAATACTTTATCTGCTTCGATCAAATATTGGTCGTTTGATTCAATAAAAATGATTTTAATCTCTTGTCCATTGAAATATGGGATTGAAAATGGTTCACTTTCATTGAAATCAGAGTCATACTCTGCCGTTTTTAATTGTCCAACAATTCCAGATATCATAATCGGTTTCTACAAAGATGAATTACCAATCACAAATACAGCCGGGATTTTCTTTAGATCAGGCTTTAATTTTCTCCATTCTTTTACACGACGGGTATGAATCTGCTCATTGGAACCAGTAATATTGGTTGCAATACACAATTCCGTTTCCGGTCTTAACCACGTCATCAGATCTTCGTGCAGCTTCGCATTTCTAAAAGGTGTATCCATAAAAATATGTGTATGACCTTTTTCGGCTTCACGCTCCATTTGTATCACTAATGTCCGTCTTTGCTGATTGTCCATAGGCATATAACCATGAAATGTAAATGTATTGCCCGGAAATCCTGAACCCATCAATGCCATGATCATAGAATTAGGACCAGGTAGAGGCTTGACAATAATGCCTGCTTCGTGTGCAGCTGAAACTGCCTGATGTCCCGGATCTGCTACTGCCGGGCAACCTGCTTCTGACAGTACTCCGATATCCGCACCTTCTACCGCATGCTTCATAAATCGCTCATCAAATGCATACCCTGCATGTTTATCCATTTCTACAAACAAGCTGTCATCGATCGGAAATTCAGGATCTACTGCTCTGAGAAATCTTCTTGCACTGCGGATATTTTCGACGATAAAATGACGGATATGTGCAATATGCGGTGCTGCAATCGATGCAGTCTGACGAAGTCCTTCGGGTGCCAATGGTACCGGTATCAGATACAGAACGCCTTTCTTCATAGTTCTGCAAAGGTACGTTTACATTTTTTGTAAAAGTATATCTGTATGCAGAGTTTGTACATCCTTATCTTTAAAATAAAACGGAGCATCTGAACAGACTGCCATGGAATAACCGCTGATCAAGTCAAAAGACTGGTAATTCCAGATGGTATCTTCTACCTGAATCTGCTTATCATTGATGATTTTTGTTTTGGAAAGCACCTCCACTCCTCTTCCGTCTGCTTTGATGGCGGCTTCTTTGATAGACCAGAAATGAAAAAACTGTTCTAAAGGATCTTCTGCATTCCGGATCTCCTTCCATTCATTCTCCTGAAACTGACGATTGAAAAGCTCAAGTTTTACCAGGCGGTGCATTTCTATATCTATACCTAAACGACGATCTCCAATTACAAGTGTTACGTATTCACCGGAATGTGAGATATTAAAATCTGTTTTTTGATTTTTCAAGTATGGTCGTTCTTTTTCGCTGTAAAGAATATCTTCCCACTTCCATAAAATCTCCTGCTTTTCCAATGCATGTATCAGTAATAATTTCCCGAAAAAAACAGCATTGTAATCTCTTCGCTGTACAAAGGAAGTTACTTTTTCCTGTTGTGCTGACGGCCAGCTTTTCATCCTTTGGATGATTTCTTCTTTTGAAAGAAGCTTGTTGATATGTAAAAGGTAAATGCGCAAGTGCGTTTAATCTTCTCAAATGTAATACGGATTATCAAGAGTTAAAAAATAGAAAACAGAATACAATTTGGTTTCTGTAGTCTTAGTAAAGTTTTCAAAATAAACTACCGAATTATGTCCAAAGAAATATTGTCCGATTGTTTTTCTTTTTCATACTTTTTTAGAAAAAGTATGGCAAAAATCGCGCTGTGTCTTCAAGTTGACCCACTTCATACTCAATGGCTAAATCTTCTAAACTCCTCCTATCGTCGTCGGACAGTAGAAGATTTCACACCATTTTCGCATAGTGGGTACCCCACCTGCAAAACCTATGGCGCATAAAGCACAGAGATTTAGGTTGTAGTAGCCATTACCTTCTCTTCAAACAGAGCATGATAGAAGATTTATGGTGGGTACAACTGATACATCTAATTTATACAACAACCCTGCACAAGGGATAGAGCGTAGGATCGTCCGCCACGGCGGAAAGCCGAAGCAATAGCCCGGCTCGCCGTGGTCACTGAGTTTACCGAAGTGCGGCGAGATGTGCCATTATTTTTTTAAGCGAAAGGAAAATTTGCAACGGGTTGTTCTCTGAAAGCCGCATTGGCAAACTGCTCCTCTATCATTTTTCCGATGGTAAATGCCTGCTCATGCATGAAGAAATGCCCGCCCAGCATCTCCTGAAAAGTCACTTCTCCGCTGAAATGGTTTTGCCAGGAATCTGTCTCAGACAATTTGATCTGATCGTCTTTACCCACCATGATGGTCGCAGCTACCGGAAGAACAGGTTTAGATTCAAATGCAAATGTCTCTAATGCCTGGAAATCTGCTCTCAATATCGGTTCGTAGAGTTCCATCAGTTCTTTGTGCTGCAAAAGTGCCGGTGGACACCCTCCATAACCTTTCACTCCTTCCCAGAAGCCTTCACTGTCACGCTGTGCGATTCTCACATGGGAACTATAGGATGCTGGGCATTTCCGGGATCCCAAAAATACATGTAGCGGCAAAGGTTTCGCCGAGGCAGCTATCCGATGCAGCAATAAGTAAGTATGCAATGCACCCATACTTTTGCCTACAAGGATATACGGCGACTGTATGTGGGGCAAAATCTGCTGATACAGGTCATTGATCATCGCTTCGGTAGTATTCAGTAGTGGTTCTGAAAACCGGTCTCCTCTGCCGGGCAGTTCCAGATAAATCTGTTCTATCTGTGGGGAAAGTGCTTCCTGATATCTTCTCCATGAATATTTATCTCCTCCGGCATGATGTAAAAAGATGACGCGCATAGTCCTGCAAAGATAGGGATAATACCTTTCGAAAAAAAAAGAACTGCCCTTGCGAGCAGTTCCTGAATATACTGAAAGTAAGATCAGATTAGAATGGTAAATCGTCATCTGCTTCTGCTGAAGCAGCAGGTGCGGATGATTGTCCCGGTGCCTGATACGCAGGAGCTTGTTGTGGTGCCTGATAAGGTGCTGCCTGCGGAGCAGGTGCGCCATCAGCTACTTCAATCCTCCATGCTCTCAAATCTGTATACCAACGTTCGTTGTATTCTCTGGAAGCTACATCAAAAGACACTTTTACTCTGTCTCCGTCATTAAATCTCCCTAAATCATCTACTCTTTGTGCCCATGCAGAAAAACATACTTTTTTAGGGTATTGCTCTTCTGTCTGAATCACAAAATCCTGTTTTTGCCAGTTACCGTTTGCTCCTGTTCCGGTCTGAAGAGCTAATTTTTTTATGACAATACCTGTAATATCCATAATAAATTTATTTTGAGTCGAGTTGCGAATATAATGATTCTATTTGTTTTTGATGGTGTTTTAAGTGATCGAACATAAATCCTGTGGTCTGCCCGATATTGATCCAACCTATAACAGGATGTCTGAATATCAGTTTGCTTTCCAGCTCTTTAGGGAAATTATTGACGAGCTGTGAAATATTCTGATAGGATTGTTCCCACAATTGCCGAAGCTCCGCCAAAGATTTTTCATTACTGACATTGGCTACTACTTTGGGGGCTTTGAATTTTTTACTGGATTTCAGTGCCAGCTTGAGCAATGCATACCGGTACCACGTTTTCCATTGAGTAGGTTTCAATTCTTTAGAATTGGCCAGTTGCTTTTGTAATACTGTGGATGCCACATCCTGTATCTGAATAATATGCAGTAGCACCTGTTGCAGAGACCATTCATTTTCTGAAGGTTGCTGATGAATGAGTTCATCCGGATATTTTTCGGCACGATTCAGCCATAACTGCATGTAATCGTTCATTTTACTGAGATCTTTATTCATCTTTCCCTTTAGTGTTTCTCCTGTAAAATAAGAAAAGTAGAGAAAGAATTTTGCTGAACCATATTTTCTACATATATTTTTATTTACAAACCATCAACAAATCCATTAAACTATTTAGTCTATTATGATAGTAGATTATTAGAATAAAGATTTTATATTTGCAACTCAAAAATTGACACATGTCGGAAAACAGTATCGGTATAGATTTCAAAAAGCTCTTTAGCTGGTACGGAGTCGTCCTGCTCATCTTATTAGTAATTGGTGGTGCAGCATACATCGCTATCGACCTGCTTCCTGCAGACAAAGCGCTTCATTTCAAAAAAGTGATAGCTGATGCCATTTCGGGAAACAAGCTTTATATCTTTATCGCAGTTGGATTTGCAGCTCAGATGATAGACGGAGCTTTGGGGATGGCTTATGGTGTTAGTTCTACATCTTTCCTGATGGCTACCGGCGTACACCCGAAGCTGGCCAGTGCGGCTGTGCACGTGGCAGAAATCTTCACGACTGGTATTTCAGGTCTCTCCCACTTAAGAATGGGGAATATAGATAAAAAGCTTTTTCTGAGTCTTTTGATTCCGGGTGCTATCGGTGCTGCTACTGGAGCTTATCTTCTATCCAATTTTGATGGAAATATCATTAAACCTTTTGTTTCCGCATATCTCCTAATCATGGGTATCTATATAATTATGAAAGCTTTCAAGGAAAGGATCCATGTAAATGAAGGTAACGCCCGTGGTACAAGTATACTGGCACTGGTAGGCGGTTTTGTAGACTCTGTCGGCGGCGGCGGATGGGGACCTGTAGTGACTACTACCCTGATTGGTTCTGGTAAACATCCGAGAAAGGTAATTGGTTCGGTCAACTCAGCGGAATTTTTAATCACTCTGACAGCTTCTACTGTCTTTATTATGAACATTGACGAACTGGCAGATATGTTTGCCGTCATTGCAGGATTGATTATCGGTGGTGCTATAGCTGCTCCACTAGGTGCATTCATCACAAGATATATCCCTGTAAAAGTGGCGATGACCTTAGTAGGTAGCTTGATTATCTTCCTGAGCTGCCTGACGCTGTCGAAGTTTCTTTTTTAGTTGAAGGAGAGTTGAAAATTCTGAAGCTCTGTAAAATTCAATTATAAATATCAGCCATTCCGAAAGGAGTGGCTTTTTTGTTTGAGATATTTCCCGCAGATTCTCGCGGAGTACTCACCACAGAAATATAGATGCTTTGCCACTAAGGCACCAAGTCACTAAGATTTTCTATTGCAAATTGCCTTGACTTCATTGTCGCATTGAATCATTGACCAATTGTTCTCCTCTCAATCTTTTGATTTCGTCTCTGAGATAAGCAATAGTATCGTCTTTTTCTTTCAGTAATTTCTGGTATAATTCTTCCACTTTCTCTATCGGATGCATATATAGTTTGTTGACATAAACATATTCTCCTCTCTGATTAATAGAGTTGATAGTCGATCCGGGCTGAATTGCTTGATACCTTCCAAAGTGACATCTAATTTTTCTGCAATTTTGTGCAACATATCATCGTCTATCTCCTTTTTATTTTCTAATTTATTTTCTAAGCGACTGACTGCCTGTTGAGAAATGCCCAGCAATTGGGCAAACTCATCCTGTTTCAGACCTTTCAAATCTCTCAGTTTTGATACATTTCTTCCAATATGCATGACATTATCTTTGGAAACTACAAAAAGACTCAAAAATTCAATGATTGGTGAGTCATTTTGTGTTTTAAAATTAGCTATTGTATTCTATTCAGATGAAAGATAGCCCACTAATCAGCTCTAAATCAATATTGAAACATTACTGTATTTTTTGTACTTTAGGTAAGCATAAAAATTAGGAAGATGAATTTGACAGAAACAAATACAAATATTGTGGACGGCTATGTCGATTTATTGGAAAATCTGAGTCTTGATAAGAAACTTGATTTGATTTCAAAATTGACTAATTCAATCAAAGAGGATTTAAAAGATAAAAAGAACCAGTTCAAATTGGCTTATGGTGCTTTTGAATCTGAAAAAAGTGCGGAAGAAATTATTGAAGAGATAAGAAGTTGCAGAAGTTTTAACAGACAAATTGAATCATTTTGAAAAAGTACCTGATAGATACCAATATAGCTATCTTTTATATGAAAGGACGAAATGTTCATCTTGAAAAGAAATTTGATGAGCTAACTACTGAAAATCTTTACATCTCAGAAATAACTTTAGCAGAATTAAAATTTGGAGTACAGAAAAGCCCCAACCTTATTAAAAATCAAAAAGCTTTAGACAATTTTCTGACCGGAGTACAATTGTTGCCTATTTATCACTCTTTAGATATCTATGCTCAAGAAAAAGCAAGATTACAAAAGCAAGGTACTCCCATCGATGATTTCGATTTACTCATCGGGGCCACAGCTATTGCTCATCATTTGATAATGGTCACAAATAACACAAAGCATTTTAAGAACATTCAAGGAATAGAGTTGGAAGATTGGGTTGAGATTTAAAATGTATTTCCCGCTGATTTCGCTGATTTCCGCAGAAATTTCATCATTCCAGTGGCTTCGAGATAGTTCGATGCACTCACTACAAGTCCTCAGCCACCACTGCGTCAGCATTTGCCCATTACTCCCTACCCAAACAACCAGTACGCCAGTACCAGCGTTATCAGCACATTAAAGCCCTGAGCAACTAAGAACGCCATCAAAGGTTTTCTGCTGTCAGCATTGAAGATATCTTTGAATTTAGTTTCCAGACCAATGCTGGTAAAAGCTAATACAAACCATAGATTCTGAAAAGCTTTTAGCTCGCCCTTGGAGGATTGGATGGTTTCAGTACTCAGTACAAAAGAGAAAAATAAAGAAGCTCCCAGAAATCCCAGAATGAACTTCGGGAAACGCTCCCAGATAGTATTCAGAGATGGTTTCTCCTGCTCGTTTTTCTGAGCGTATGACCAATAGATGCTGATAAAAAGAGCCGCTAAACCGAGCAATACATTCTGTGAAAATTTCACGATAGTGCTGACTTTCAAGGCTTCTTCTCCCACTAATGTACCCGATGCTACTACCGCTCCCGTAGTATCAATGCTTCCGCCGAGCCATGCACCTGTCACCGCTTCGGACAAACCTAATTGCTGTGCTATCATAGGCATGAATATCATCATCGGAATGGCTGTCACCAATACCAGAGAAATGATAAAAGATAATTTTTTGTTATCGCCCTGTATCGCTCCGGCTGTTGCTATCGCTGCGGAAACCCCACAAATAGACACTGCACTGGACAACATCAGGCTCAGCTCTCTGTCTAATTTTAATTTCCTGCAAATCCAGAAAGCAAAGTACCACACTGAAACAACCACTACGACTGATTGTATCACTCCGAGCATACCGGCTTTGAGTATATCGGAAAAAATCACGCTCGTACCCAATATGACCAGACCGATTTTGACCATCAGCTCACTATTGAGCGTAGATTTGAACCAGTCGGGCAGCTCGAAAAAGTTATTGATAATCAATCCTACTGTCAGACTGAAAATCACGGCTTCCAGATTCCAGTCGCCTGCCCACTGATGTCCTGCCAGTATAGTAGCAAAAGTGGTCAGTATAAACAGCAATGGAAATGCTCTCCATATATTCCGGATAGATTTCCCCATCACCCAATGTCCGAAAGCATATATCAATACCGTCACTACCAGTTGGGTCAGAAATCCGCTCACAAAACTAACTTGTAATATCTGCGGCAGCAATTCTGAGAATGTCAGCCAATTGATTTTCGCACTTTTGATATGCAATCCTGATAATACCAGTGCGATGCTCACTGCTCCAAGCAGCACCACTGTCCAGTCTTCGTTGAGTTGTATTTTTTTCATTTTTTAGTATTCAGTATTGGGTATTGAGTATTGGGAGTTGCTTACGCCTGATGAAAGTCTGAACGGTGATTCATGTGATTATGATGATAGTTGTGATTTTTCTTGAGAGCATCATAAAAATCATACGAATCAAAAAATCATAGTTCAGACAATTTTCCATTGCTCATTTACTCATTTGTTGCGTCAGCAAATTCGTACCTCGTAAATCGCACTTCGTACTTTTCCATTGCGTCTTCTGTCTCATATCTTGATATTATACACATCCCTCAAAGCTCTTTTAGCTGCATTGTAACCGGACATTCCGTGCACACCTCCACCCGGTGGCGTAGACGATGAACAGATATACACACCTTTTGCAGAGGTACGATACGGTGAGCTCCTCAAAACCGGACGGGTAAACAGTTGAGTAGCGTCAATCAGACCGCCATTGATATCACCGCCGATATAGTTCGGATTCTGTTCCTGCGCATGCGCTGTATTCGTGATTTTTCTTTCCAGAATCCTGTCCCTGAAGCCCGGTGCAAAACGCTCCACTTGATTTTCGATTTGCAGAGTCATATCCTTCGTAGAACCATTCGGCACATGACAATAACCCCATGCCGGATAGTAGTTTTCATGCGTACGTGAGGGGTCTATTGTTGCCTGCTGAGCCATCAGCACAAAAGGTTTTTCCGGATGACCACCTTTGGAAGAGATATATTCACCGGCGGAAATTTCCTCATAAGTATTACCCAGATGTATTGTTCCCGCTCTTCGCGTGGCTTCATTCGTAAAAGGTACCGGGCCATCCAGCAGCCAGTCTATTTTGAAGATACCCATCCCGTATTTATAGCGTTTCAGCTGCCATTTATAAAGTTTTGACAACCTGTTTCCGGAAATTTCCAGCAATTGTTTCGGTGTGATATCCAGCATAATAATATTTGCTTTTGGCAGCTCATCAATATTTCTGACCATCCAACCCGTTTGCACCCGACCACCCAAACTCTGAAAATATCCCACCAAAGCATTCGTCAGACTTTGTGCACCGCCTTTGGGTATCGGCCATCCTGCCGCATGTGCCGTAGCCGTCAGCACCAGTCCTATCGAGCTCGTCAAAGGTGCATTCAATCGGTGGATAGCATGTGCCGCCACACCGCCCCAAAGTCCTTTTGCCTTGTCTGTCGTAAATCGCTTCGCTGTAAAATCTGCAGAAAATATCGCCTGCAAGCCAAATTTCAGCATCTTAAAAGGCGACGACGGAAACCTATACGGACTCAGAATATCCGGTGTCAGATATTCAAAATCCCTGACTATCGGTTGAATCAGCCGGCGATACATCTCCCCGTCCGCACCCAATTCTGCTATCGTTCTTTCCAGCGACTGATACAAAATTCCTGCACTCCCATCATCCAAAGGATGCGCCGCAGCTATTTCCGGATACAAAAATTCCAATCCATGCTGCTCTAAAGGCAAGCCCTTCAAAAACGGTGATATCGTTGCCATCGGATGCACCGCCGAGCATACATCATGCACCACTCCCGGATAAAAAATCTCTTCCGATTTCACTCCTCCGCCCAACTGCTCCTTACCTTCTATCAGCAACACCGACAAGCCCGCCTGCTGCATAGCTATCGCCGCCGAAAGACCATTGGGTCCCGAACCTACCACTACCGCGTCAAACTGATTTTCCATTTTTTCTCTTTTTCTTTTTGGGTGCGCCTTTCAGACCGGGCTTTCACTCCGTCTTCCTTCATTTCCACGGGTCAAAAACCTCGTGGCTATTCAGGCGATACTTCGTTCTATCCCTCGCCCGTTGTCAGGGGTTACGCTTTTTGTTCTTTGTTTCTATGGTTTTAACACATAGCAAAGTAGAATTTGAGACTTCGAGAACCTCAGTCTCCGTCATGTTTTTGTATTAAACATTTGCGTTAGCACAACTTTAAACCTTAAACGCTGAACTTTAAACAAACTTTTTTTCACGGCTTCCAGACAACTTCATCCGCTCTGGTATGAAACAATACATAATCTCTTTCGCTTCTGTCCAGCACTACATAAATTGAATCCTGATATTCATTGATTCCGTTAAAGATAATCCTTCCGTCTTTCGGTCTTTCATATTTCAAAATCATTTTTTCCTCCCGGTGAAAACGGCTTTTATGTTGTAGATACAAGACTTTTTCCACCGTATCTGCTTTGTAATAAAACCAGTTTCTGCCACTCATTCCTGCAAATTCCCAATCGATATTGATGTCCCTGTTTTCCGGGTCATGCTTTTCTTTCTTTTCTGCATACTTTCCATATCTTCTGCTATCTCCTTCGATATAAAAATGCCATTCCCCATTATATACCTCATGCGTCCTCGGATAGCTGCCTGCTGCAAACATCGAAATCTGCCTGACCTTTCCCGTCATTTTTATGCCTATCGATGACCAGTCTTCAAAAGTTACATTCTGCCATCTGGCCGTATCCAATGGATTATATGGAATCAGCTCACCATTTTTCCGAAATTCTGTCACTTCGTAATATCCGGCAGAATTTTCCAATCCTGCAGTATTCGGAATCTTATAAAAATCATTGGTCGTAAACCCGACAACTTCCAGTGCGAAAAACAATATCACAAAGATGAAATTGAATCCATATTTCAATGTCCACCTGGAATATTTCTGCCACTTTTTCCTGAACTCCGGATAATAGTGTTCCACCGCACTATCTTTCTGTTTTATCAGTAACTGGAAGACCGCAGGAATATCTTTCCAGATCAGAAATACGGCAAGAATCGCCATAATAGTACTTGGTACCTGTTCACCGATATCATAGGAAAGGTTAGAAACGGCTATATTTCCAAAGACAATAAATGCCAGCAAAGCTCCCACCGTCGTCGTACGTCTGAACAGCAACAGGAATCCTGCGAAAAATTCTGCAAAACCCAGGAAAAACTCATACGGCATCGACACGCTGATATATTCCCAATACAATCTTTTTGCAAAAAAATCCAGCAATTCAGTATTCCATAGTCCCTCATACTGAGGCGGCATCTGCATCAGAAACATTTTTTTGTAACCCCACGCTATCGCTCCGTAAGCCACTCTGTATCTTGCAAAAACACTTGCCCAATAATACAGCCTACGTTCGTCTTTTGTCGTTTTATCTAATTTTCCCCAGATGAAACTACCGATAACTCCCAGCAGAAATACAAAGGGAATATTGATAAAACTCGCCAGTCCGAAAAATCCGCTTTCCGAAAATATATTGATGAATTGCGGATTGAAAAACGCAACAATTTCATTCATATGCCTGTAATTCAGATGTGCATAATCTATGAAATACACCATCTTGTAAAATCCCCAGTCCAACGGTATGCACAGCAACGCAATAAAGATAAAGAGGGTATGCGCCCAAAACTTTTTCCTTTCTGACCAGCTTTGCTGAGCTGCTACAGATTCCTCCGAAATGATATGACTTTCTGACATCATCAAAAATTACGGTTTCCAGACAATTTCCTGGCTTCTGTCCTGATACAGCGGGTACGTTTTATCCTTTCTGTTCAGCACCACATAAATGGAATCCTGATATTCATTTTTACCCCATAAGATGAGTTGCTCCGAAGTCGGTCTTTCGTATTGCAGGTCGAGCTTCTGTTCTCCGTACACCTTATTTTTGTTTTGCAGATGCAATACTTTCTGAACAGAATCTGTCACATGGTGATAATGTCTGCGACCTCCGCCTGTACCTGCTGATTCATACGTTCTGTCCACATCCGCAAATTGCTTGCCCCTACCGGCTTCACCATGAATCTCAAATGTGTTGAACACTGAAAAGGATAAGGTCGCCCATTTTTCCAGGGTAACTTCCTGCCATCTCACAGAATCCAATGGAGAATATGGGACTGCATTTCCATTCACATTGAACGAATCCACACTATACAGACCTCTCGCATTTGCCAGACCCGGAAGTGCCGGAACTTTATAGGAATCATAGAGATAATTTTGCCAGTGAGCGTAACCGGCATACACAAAAAACAACCCGAAAACGAAAATCTTTATACCGTATCTCAAAGCTTTTTCCCACGGTTTACTAAATGGATAATAAACAATTCCAAGCTCCGTATCTTCCTGTTTGACCAGCAATCTCCACAATGGCGGAATATATCTCCACAAGACAAAAAGTCCTCCCACCACGTAGAAAGATGCTGCCAGGTGGATGCCTCCATCGTAAGCGTGATTGGCAAAAGCTATATTTCCTATCATCGCCAATGAAAGTGCCGCTCCCAAAGCTCTCGTCTGACGGAAGAACAATAAAAACATGATGAGCAACTCTGCATATCCTGCAAATCTTTCATAGTTGTGCACAAAGCTGAACTGTATCCAGTAGAGCTTCTGAGCAACAAAATCACCGAAAGGCGTGTTGAGCTGCGTCAGTGCCAGGTCGGGCATCTGCGTGGGAAAGACCTTGGAAAATGTCAGTCCCTGCAATCGTATCAGCATGGCAAAGCTCACAAATGCTCCCAGAAAATAATACAAAATATCGTAGTTTCTCGGTCGCCTGTCCACGACGCTCCATATCGCTCCGCCTATCGCACCCAATACAAATGCAATACCCCAGTTGATATAGCTCCATGCTCCGTATTCTCCCGATTCGGGATAAATGGTAGCTATGTATTTTCTTTCTTCACGGAAACCGCCGAGGTCATTTCCACCCTCTCTTTTGGTTGCCACTTTAATAGGCATAAAGCCTGAACCGCTCAGATTTCCGATATCTCTGATGTGCAGATTCGTCCAGTCTACCTCTACCCATTTTTTGTAATAATTGGGATTAGTAGGCACCAGAAGAATAGCAAAAAATATAAAGAAAGTTCGGAACACATATTTTTCAAAACCCGTCCACGGTTTTCCGGAGCTGACAGCCGCTGTTACTTTATTTAGAATTTCACTCATCATTTTAAAGTTTTACAGGCTTGCGTCTGCCCTCGTACAACATATATTTTCTCTCAATTTTATCCAGAACGACATACACTGAATCTTTCTGCTCATTGACACCTTGCAGCACTATAGTCGAATCATTCAGGAAATCATATTTCAGCGTAAAAGTTTCTGTCCGGTGATTCGGATTTTTATTCGTCAGACTGATGACCTGATTGTCTGGGTCTGTTTCATAAGCGAAATATCTTCTACCACCTACTCCTGCAGATTCGTAGTTTCTGTCAATATCTTTTTCCTGATAATCATCTCCGGTAGAATTATCTATGATGATAGGCTTCGCAGTTTTGATACTGATGGTTGCCCATTTTTCAAAAACTACATTCTGCCATCTGTTGAGGTCGGTCACAGAGTAAGGAATCACTTCATTATTTAACTTAAATTCTCTGACATTATAATAGCCATAGCTATCTTTCAGACCCGGAGTTTGGGGCAATTTGTACGGATGATTCCGATAATTGGAACTCACTGAAACCGTAAGAATCCCGATAAAAACCACTACGCTTATCTGTAATCCTTTCCTGATAGCAGGCAATTTCCCTTCAAAAACAGGCTGATACCTGTTGGCAATCGCTTTTTTCTGTAAAATCAGCAAGCTGAATAATCTCGGTGCATCGTACAAAGCTATCGCAGCAGCTATTAGTGTCAGCAATAAGCTGTATTCCGGATGTCCGATATCGTAAGCCAGATTGGAAGCAAAAACATTTCCGGTAAATCCGACGATAATTCCCGCTCCCACGATAGCAAAAGACCTTTTGAGCAACAACAATCCGGCTATCACCTCCACTGCTCCCAGAAAAACTTCATACGGCTGTGAAATCGCCAGTGTATGGAAATAAATCTTCCACGGCAGAAAATCTCCGTAATTCGTATGCAGATTGCTCAGCGACGGATACGGCATCTGCAAAGGAAACAGCTTTATCAATCCGAAAGCGATGACACCTATCGCCAGACGATATCTCAGTATCACCCTCAGCCAGTAATAGATATCATCATCACGGGTATCTTTATCTTTTACTACGGTGAACCAGACTGTACCGACTATTGCCGCCACTCCCGCAGCTATTCCCCAGTTCGCAAATCCCTGAACACCGAAAAACTCCGGCACATAGGTCGTCAGCAGGAACCAGTCATAAAAGTTGGAATTGAACCAGTTAGTGGTAAAAATATGCTGGAAATATCCCGGACTCAGCGGAACTATCAGCAAGATGAAGAAAACGAAGAAAAACCGCAAGAGCCACTTTTTAGGTGCGCTCCATACGATGTTTTCAGAATTTTGAAAAAAACTCATCTGTATCAGATTTCAGATTAGTAATTGGGATTAGGGTCCAGATTGTTGTCCAGCTGCAGCTGTGTGACGGGTATCGGGAAGACATACTCATGCGCATCTACTTTCGTATTCGGGTCCAGTGCTTCAAGGACTTCTTTTGCTCTGCCTGTTCTTGCGAGGTCAAACCAACGGTGCGGTTCCCATGCAAATTCAAATCTTCTTTCTTCTTCTACAGCCAGTAAAAGCTCTTCTCTCGTATCAGCTTCCGCCAACGGGACATTAGCTCTGTCACGCACCTGATTGAGGTCGGACAATCCACCGGAAACATTATTTTGCTGCGCTCTGGCTTCTGCACGTATCAGGTACATTTCTGCTATCCTGAAAATGTAGGCCGGGTCGGTCGCATCTCTTCTGTAATACAGATTGCCGTACCAGTTCACAATACCACTCTGTGTAATACTGCCAATTAATGCGCTTCTGCCGCCACCGATATTCGGGTCGTTGAGCAGCTGTATAAATCTGTCATTCGGAGCATATCTGTACTGACCACCATTGGAGGAATGCGCCATTTGTATTCTCGTAGAATTAGGATTGATGATGCTGAATGCCAGCTCAAAAATAGATTCCCGGGTCGCAGTGACATTGTTGGCAAACCATGCGCTGTAAGGCTTTACCAGTGTATAATCTCCTGACAAATCAATCAGCTTGCTTGCATAAAATTCTGCCTGCTCCCATTGTTTTCGGTACAAATGCAGTCTCGCTCTGAGTGCCCAAACCGTTCTTTTCGTAGCACGGATTCTGTTCAGATTCTCCGGTAAAAGCTCTTCTGCTTCTTCCAAATCTTTCAATACCTGGTCATAAGTCTGGTCGAGCGTGCTTCTTTTGATTTGAGGACGGTTTTGCAGAGAAGCAGTAGGTTCGAGAATAATCTGTACACCGCCCCATGCTCTCGCAAGGTCAAAATATGCCAGGGCTCTCAGAAATTTAGCTTCTCCGATATATTGATTTTTCAAAGCCGGAGTCAAAGCCGGGTCACTTACATCCGGAACTTTTGCAATGACATGATTGGCTCTGTTGATAGCGTTATATATAGCATTCCAGGTCGTATTGAACAGCACATCATCAGACCTGAAATTGACATTAACAAAATTGGCAGAACCACCAGTGGTCAGGTTTTTTATATCACCACTCGGAAAATATCCGAAAGTGACATAGTTTTCTCCATAGTAGCCGATATTTCCAAACTGGCGGTATACCGCTCTCAAAGCTGTCTCGCTGGACACTTTATCGTAAATCGTGGACTCATCCGAAACTGCGTTGACCGGTTCTGTCAAAAGATATTTTTCACAGGAAGTCAAAGAAAAAGCCGTCAGAGAGATGAGAATATATTTATAAATCTTCATGATAGAATTTGAATTGTGTTGTTTACAAAGAAAGATTTAAACCGAACTGAATAGTGGTAGGCAAAGGAGGTGTGGCATAGTCATATCCCTGAATATTCTGCGAACCGCCACCGTACAGATTGGACTCTGGGTCAGCTCCGGTATATTTAGTAAAGAGTAAAAGATTCGTCCCGGTGACATACACTCTCAGCTTCTCAATTTTAGCTTTCTGAGTGATGGCTTTAGGCAGTGTATAACCCAAAGTCAATGAGCGCAATCTCAGGTAAGAAGCATCTTCAAAAAACCTGCTGTTTTCCTGTCTGGAATAATTTTCGGCAGTCAATCTTGGAGTATTGGTCACCTGACCCGGAGTCGTCCAACGGTCTAACTGGCTCGCCAGCAATACCCTTCCTGCATCGAGTGTACCACCTGTTTCACCCAACATTCTGTTGTGATTCCAGATATAGTTTCCGTAAGAGAATGTGAAAAATATTCCCAAATCAATCCCTCTGTAAGAGAAGTTATTTGTAATTCCTCCGAAGAACTTCGGCCACGTGCTGCCCACAATCTGTCTGTCCTCAGCAGTAATTTTTCCGTCACCGTTGTAATCTTCAAAAATAGCATCACCTGTTTCAGGGTCCACTCCCAATTGTTTGTACAACCAGTAAGAGTACAAAGGCTTACCTTGCTCGATTCTCACCAAATCCCTGCCTGCGAAAGGTATATCTGCCGGGATTTTTTCTACTGTGTTTTTATTTCTTGCAATGTTCAAATCCGTTTTCCAGGTGAAATGCGCTTTTCTGATGTTCACCGTATTGATGCCCAGCTCAAAACCTTTATTGCTGATTTCTCCGTAGTTGGTCAGATAAGATGTAAAGCCTGTCGTTCCCGGAGTCGCCACCTGCAGCAAAGCATCTTTTGTGTATTTATTGTAGTAGTTGAATTCCAGTGCAATTCTGTCGTTGAACAAAGCTAAATCCAACCCTAAGCTCAGCTGTGCCGTACTTTCCCATTTCAAATCAGGGTTAGCAATCTGTAAAGGTGCAGTACCCGGCAATTCTGCCCCACCTGCCACGTCAGGATATCCGAAACCGCCTGTCCACAAGCCACGGGAAGCGAAATCATCCACGCCGCCCTGATTACCTGTCACACCATAGCTGGCTCTCAGCTTCAGATTCGATATCTGTGAAACATTTTTCAGGAAATTTTCTTCATTGATTCTCCAGGCAACACCTGCCGCCGGAAATACACCCCATTTGTTGTTTGCACCGAATTTGGATGAACCGTCCGCTCTTACGACAAACTCTAAATAGTATTTATAGGCAAAATTGTAATCTGCTCTGGAGAAAAACGATGCCAGACGGCTGTCGCCTCTGTATTGGGAAGCTGTACGTGTTGCTGCTGCTGAAATCTGTGTGTACGAGTTGTTAGGAAAATTGGTTCCGGTCGCAGAAACATTCTGAATCGTCACACTTTGAAGCGTATTTCCCACCAAAACACCAAAATTGTGCTTGCCATAATTGTCATTATAGCTCAGTGTCTGCTCGTTCAGCACAGTCAATGCCTGTGTGACACTTTGTGTACCACGACCGCCGTTATTACCTAAAATCGTTCTGGTATCCCAGTATTCATTTTCTTCGTAGTTGTTGTAATCTACCCCGAAAGTGGACCTGAATCTGAGCTTAGGATGAATTTTGTAATCAAAATAAGCGTTGCCGATATAGTGATAGCTTTTTGACCAGAGATTGACCGTGCTGGTCAGCACATCTATATTGTCAAAGTTGACCCATTTCAAAGGGCTTCCATCTTCTCCGAAAATCGGGAGATAGGTAGGGATGTTCAATGAAGCCTGTAGCAAAGTTCCGTTGGCGCCATTGGCAGGACGCGCCTGGTCTCTGTAGCTGAAAGTAAAGCTGTTGCTCGCTCCGATGCTGATTTTGTCACTGATTTTGTGGTCGAGATTGACTTTGAAAGCTCCCCGCTGAAAGCCCATCGGTTTCCAGATGGCTTCCTGTTTGGTATAACCTCCACCTACATAAAATCTTGTTTTTTCAGAACCACCCTGAATAGATATATCGTAGTTGCGGATTTTTGCTGTACGAAAGAGATAGCTCAAACGGTCATACGTCTGCTGCTCAGACGGCAATCCTCTTCCTGCCACTCCGTTGATGACCTCCGAACGGTCTCTGAACGGCTCGGGGCGACCCATATTTCTGTTGAATTCGTTGACGAGTGTGGCATGTTCCTCTCCAGTTGTCGTTTTCCAGATTCTGCTGTCCGGTACCCAACCAAAACCTTCAGATGCATTGAAATCTATCTTGGTTTTCTGACCGTAGTTACCTCTTTTCGTCGTAACGAGAATAACTCCGTTCGCACCACGAGAACCGTAAATCGCAATCGCTGAGGCATCTTTCAGTATTTCTATACTTTCAATATCCGCCGGATTGATATCTGCCAACGGCGAAGTAGAACGCTCCTGCCCGATACTCTGCAAGCTGGAATTGTTGACGAAAACACCATCTACCACATAGAGCGGGTCATTTGACGCGTTGATAGAAGTCGCTCCACGCACCCGGATGAATACATCCGAACCCGGAACACCTGTATTGCTGTTGATTTGCACACCCAAAGCTTTCCCTTGCAACTGTGCATCAAAGCTCGCATCCGGAATGGTTTTGATATCTGTCGGGTCGATTTTCGCTACCGATCCTACGAGATTCCGTCTGGTCTGCGTGACATAACCCACTACCACGACTTCCTCGAGCGCTTTGGTTCCTGTCAGGAGCACTTTCAGGTTCTGCGCAGCTGCCGGGTCTGAAACAGTTATCTCCTGCACATCATAACCGACATAGCTGATAATTAATTTTAGCGGTAAAGAAATATTCGTTTTGAACTCAAAATTACCGTCCAAATCTGTTGCGATGCCCTCTTTGGTCGTTCTGACGACGACACTTGCTCCAATTAATGCTTCGTTGTTGTCTGCATCAATGACCTGCCCTTTGATGACCGTCTGCGCATGAACGAAACTGCATAAGTTCGCAAAAACAAGGGTGAAAAATAATTTTTTGAGGGTTGAGTTGATGTTGAGCCTGGAAGTATCGTCCTCTAAGACACCTCTACTCTTCTTTCTTGATTGTGTAGAAAATTTCATTTGTTGATATGGATTGTAGTTTGTTTTTGTTTTAGCTTCTCCCAATGCCTGAACAACAAGACTACTTAGTATATCAATTAAATAGAGTAATGCAAATGTAGAAGATTCATTGAATGAAAAACAACATCAGATATAAAAAAAATTAAAATTACCTGTTAACGGTGATTATTGTTGGAATGATAAATATGAAGTATTGTGAAAGGTTGGGCGGGGAAATAAATTATCTATATTACTTCTAAACCAATATTTTTCAGGTAATTGAAAGTTGTATCATAAAATTCTGGTTGTCTTGTATGGTCTTCTTTATTTCCTTCTGGGATGACAATTACCATTTTTTGCCTGCTGAGATGGGTCAGGTCTTGCAAAGTTTGCGAGCTTCATAACCACAGAACCGCTTGTTCTGCCTATTATCTAAGCAAGCTCCTATACAGGTTGACATTTACTGTTGATTTTAGTCAAGGGTATTTTGCAATATAAATTATAAGCAAGTATATGTTCTTCGTGTTTCCAGTTATTTTTTGCCATTATGAAACAGTAACAATTCCGGGACGGTTTACATGTGAAGATATTCTTGCCTGTATATCAGTTAAAAGTTCAGATTTTAATCTGAACAAGAAATTGTCAGAAGTAAATATTGAATCATCATCTTTATTTATAGCCTTAAATAACCTGTAATCAAAAACCAGTTTATATATTTTCCCTTTAAATTCAAAAGACGGAATTTCTGAATATATAGAATCTAGACTTACTAATTTGGTTTCAATATCCGCTAGATATAAAATACCAGGAAGAAACCTATATCTAAGGCGCTTTGACTGACTATAGTCACAAACAGGAGTGCATTCTACTTCCACAAATCGGAACCCTTTTAAATCCTTGTACTTATACTGCCCATTTTGTTGTTTATCGATATCAGGAAAATATGTTTTAAGAAGTTTTCTTTTTCTTTTGCCAGTTACTGGTTTGTGATAAACATTTCCCGGATGAAATTTGACCTTGGCTTGTTTACTTATTAATAATTCAGCATTCAGTTTCGGTGATATAAATTTATAAGAAGTTTTTAATTGCTCTAGAATATCCTGATCATTTTGATTATTATTTGCACTTAATTTTTCTACGTGATTATTACTACTCTTTTGGACGTTATTAATATAGAAATAGTACTTAGAATCTTCCCAACACAATTTGACTTCTGCTTCATTTATCGATTTATAGTAGTTTTTACCAGCATTTATAATATCCATTTGAGCATCATCAGCTATATTAGCAATTTTCATTTCAACCCGATCATTAAAAGAACTTGTCAAAGTATTTAATGCTGCTTGTTGTAGTTCATGGTCATTATGATTAGTAATTGTTTTTCCTAATTGCGCGCGCGCCAATTTGTAATAAATATGTTTCAAATTATCATTCCAGAAAGTATCATTGCCGATAATATTTGAAACGCTACAAATAGTTTCGGTCAAAGCTTCTGAAACAGAATTTTCCCATTCTATCAGTAAACGGATAGCATCAACCTGATTGAGACAATCATTAATTCTCTGCTCTAAATCACCAATAATGTCGGGGCGATCAGGATCGAGGATATATCCTCCTTCTTCAATATTGTATTGAAAAAAATCTCCTTTAGTTAAAAACAGCTTAGATATAGGAGCAATGTCAGAAGCTCTGTTAGTAAATAAGTCTTCAATCAAAGGTGTGTGTGCATCCTGGTTATTACTCCATATAGCTGCTATATATGGGCTACCTGGTTTAATAAGCCTTCTTAAAGTATTGTTTAACTGTGCTGTTATTGCCTGTTCAACAGCGTTGTGGGTTAAATTGATATCAAGAAATAAAATACGGATATCATCAAACGTATCGCCTTGTGTTGGTAACGAATCAGTATCTCCGGTATAGTATATATGAGGGATTTTATTTTTTGAAAGAACCTTTAGTAAAGGTTCTGCCTCTTTAGGTTCATTATCAACGACAATTACTTTTCCGTTCTTCGGTAATTTCATACATTACTTTTTAAAACTCAGAATAACAGTTGCTCCATTTTTAAATTCTTTCGGAACATCATAGTATCCATCTTCATTGAATGATAGTATTCCGTTATGGCTAGACATAACTTCTGAGATAATGTGAAGTCCAAGCCCCATTCCACCAGGCTTCGCTGATACAAAAGGTTCAATCATCTGTTCAGGGGATAAGGAAAACCCCGTACCATTATCTGAAATAACCAAAGAAACATATCCCTCATATATTTCAGCAATATCAAACCGGATTGTTTTATTTTTACTATTGGAGCGGTCTAACCAATAAATTGAATTATCAACCAGATTCATAATATTTGATATCACTAAATTTCTGGCAACGGAGACCTGTAATGGCTCCCTTTCAAGATCAGCTCTCACAACTTTTACCACATGAGCGCCTAACCTATACTCGATATTAAAAAGAGCCTGATCAATAATTTTAGATAGAGATTGATTTGATTTTGTAGTTCTTCGTAATATCTGAGCATAGCTCTCAATGAGTTCTGAAAGATGAAAAGCCAACTTCATAATCCTATCAGATGCTTTGTCCTTTTTTAAAACCCGTATTATTTCAGAGATTATTTTTTCAATTTCATGTATATACACACTCCATCCCAGTCCGGCACTTGCCGATTTAATCAGAGTGTCATTCATAAATCGGTAATTTTTTTCAATACGATCTACATAAACGGACAATTCTTTTTGAATCTTTTTATCCTTGACTTTCTCTTTTACCAAATCTCTTAAGCCTTCAATCGATTTGAGTACTGGCTCTGAATCTTTTTCAGGCTTATATTTTAAATCAATTTTCCGCTTGTCTTCAAGTCTTAATAGTTCGATCAGTTTTAATGAATATATGATTTGCTTTTTAAAAATATTATAAGCTTCATTATCTATGAATCCCTCTCTGTTGGTCTTTTCTATCAGATCGGCACTTTGTTCTCTGTCAAGATTGATTGATGCTAACATCAGATTGTTACTTAGTCTGACACCAGGATCATTAAATCTTCTGTAGTCAAGTGCCAGCCAATCGTTTTCTTTTTCTCCATAGTCATAGACACGAACGCCATTCCGATACACTCTGATTCCTCCGTTATCATCTAAATAGTCCGTAAGTGATGTTGGCTGAACACTAAATAATTTGAATATAAATCTGTCTCTAACAAATACACAACCCTTGAATTGAAATTTTCCAATCTTTAATCCGGCAGCAGAGACAGGAGTAAATTTCTTTATTGACGGATCAGCAATATCTAATAAATCCTTTATCGGTTCGTCTTTATCTGTAATCTCTCTGCCCTTAATATCACCAAACCGATCCCAGGGTTTAAATTTGTATTTAAACTTCTTTATTCTATCACCTTCTATCTCAATATCAAAAAAGAAAAGTGCATATTCCAGAATCTCAGACCATGAAGGGATACCTTGAATCCATTCTTTTTTGTCTATATCTAAATTGGCACTGAAATTATCTTTGGGGGTTGGCTTGCCTTTTACTCCAAGGATATCATCAATATCATATGTTGGTGGAGTGGATATGCCGTTAAGAGCACGATATACATCTCTTACCATACCTCTTGTCCAGTTCTTTGAAAGAGATGTAATGGTTATTTGGGTTCCTGTCTTGTCTGATTTAAAAACTTCTGCTTCTCTTTCAAAAATTTCAACTGGGGCTTCATTTAGGTACTTGTATTTTTCGAACTTTTCCCAATCGATTCTTACAACAACTTCCTTATTACCTTTTCTTCGGGTAATCATCTCTATTTTTTTGCCAAGCTTGTGTACTCCAAATCTTCCAATACCTTTTTCCCCGATAGGCAGTCTGTTGAATTTTGGTGTAACTATCTTGTTTTTTACAAGCACCTCTTTATTGTCACTTCCCGGTTCCAGCCACGCATTTTTAACAGTGTCAAGATCCATCCCAAAACCATCATCTTCAATTGTAATTATACCGGTAACACAATTTTCTATTCTCCGCATTGTTACATTACAATAGCTCGCATCTGCATCAAATGAATTTTTGGCAAGTTCAATTAAAGCAATACTTTCGTTTTTAATTAGCTGATTTCCTAACTGGATAAGTAATCTGGCTCTCGGCTTAAACACAGTTTCTTTAATGGAAAGAGCCACAATTCCTTTAATTTTTTTATCTCCTGTATAACTAAAAAAATCTTCGCCAATATATTTCGGATCCGGAGTGTATTTTATACGCTTACCCGCAACTTCAATTGATCCATTTGAAGGGGATACAACTAACTTAAAAGTTGAAGTTTTCAGGGTTTCTGAGGAAGAAAATTCCAAAGACATTCCTTTTTCAACATCTAATGATATAACTTTTCCAATGTCTTCACTCATATATATATTTTTATTGCTTCTGCAATCTTCTCTGCCATTAATGGAGGAACTGCATTGCCTATTTGTCTGAATGCTGCTGTTCTCGGCTGATTCTCTTTGATACCTTCAAAATAATAATCATCAGGGAAAGATTGTATTCTGGCAGCTTCTCTTACTGAAATTGATCTCAACTGCTTTTTATCCGGATGAATAAAATGGTGTCCGTCTTTAGCAATATGAGCGATCATTGTATGAGGCTCATTATCGACCACTTTGAATCTGTCCAGAAAATCAGAAACGTTTTTCTGTGTCCTCATTTTATCTGGTATCTGATCATTCTTTAATCTTTCACCTTGTTCAAGATAATCTATTGCCAGTTTGTATATCATCAAATCTCTTTCATTATGAGGCCGAGTGATGTGCTGACTCACAAAATCAACTCCGTTACGTATTTCATTATTATCCAGGTATTCATTTGTATCGGCGTAGTATTTATGTATTCTTTTATTTTCTCCCGGTATTATTGGTGGTAAGTCAGAAAATATACTATCTCTATAATGTCGGGTCCTAATAACAGGAATATCAGGATATGAAAAATCCAGTTCTTTTTTCCAGCCAATAATAATAACTCTTTGTCTGTGCTGAACAACTCCATAATCATATGAATTCAGTAGCTTAGCTTCAACTCTATAACCCAATCTTTTATAATAAGCCTGAAGGTTTTTATAATACAAACCATTTGCTGCCGACAACAAACCAGGTACATTTTCAAAAACAAACATTCTTGGATTATACTTTTTCAAAAACCTGCCATACTGAATATATAGTCTAGTTCTTTCATCATTTTTTTTGTGCTTTAGCGGAGCTCTTCCAACAAGTGAATATGCCTGACAGGGAGGTCCTCCAATAATCAAATCCACAGATTCTATATCTAACAAACTATCAATAGAATGAAAAATTTCTTTATTCTCTTTCCCTATTTCAGCATTGATTACGCTATTTAAAAGCTCATCAGGAATAACAGAGTAAAGATTTTCCCGGCTGATTTCCCCATTCAGATACTTGTTATATGTATTTGTATTTCCCGTTGATTTCAGATAGTGAAAGGCAACTCTTGTTTTCAAGGTATAACATGCCGCTCTGTCAAACTCTACATGAGCAATTGGGTGAAATCCCGCCCTGATAAATCCTTCAGATAGTCCACCCGCTCCTGCGAAGAGGTCTATATACGTCAACTTCTCAGACATCTTTGAAATATTGAGAGTCAAAAAAATCAGGAAATGATATTTTAAGTCCAGCGAGGACTTTTTCTAATGTTTCTATCGACACATTTCTCCGCCCATTTTCAATATGGGTCATAAAAGAGCGCTCTATACCTGCATTATATGCCACTGCCTCTTGAGAGAGCTTTTGTGCAGTCCGGATTTCTTTTATTCTTTCGCCGATTTTTTGTTTAATATCCACACGACGAACATAACCAAGTGTGACTTATATAGCAACGTACTATAAGTCACATACGAATTAATTTCAGCATCTCAATTAATTCAGTTTTAACAGATCAGAAAGATGATTCAATGTTTGCTGAATAACATTAGATTTCAGTTTACACTCCCATATTACTATCACTTTCCATCCTGAATTCTGTAAATCTGAAATTGCTTTCTTATCGTTAAAAATATTTTTGTTGATTTTTTCCAGCCACCACTCTGTCCGTGTTTTAGGCACAACAAAATATTTACATCCCTCATGTCCGTGCCAAAAACAACCATGTACAAATATGATTGTTTTGTACTTGGGCAAAATAATATCCGGCTTTCCAGGAAGCTTTTTATCATGTAACCGATAACGAAAACCTTTCGCAAATAAAAATTTTCTGACCAGAAGTTCAGGTTTGGTATCTTTCCCTTTGATTCTGCTCATGTTGTAACTTCTCGTTGCTTTATCATGAACATCCGCCATATTACGAATATACAGAAAGCATGGAACGAAACAAAAGGCTGAGATGGTTATAATATTTTACCTTTAGTACTCAAGGGACTTCGGGGTTTCGAGTACCTCAACCTCCTCAACACATTAATCGAAACCTCCGGCAAAGTCAATGGCGCAGGTATATTGCTAACTTTAATCGCAACATTCAGGCTGGTTGCTCAAGGAAATACCCTCTGTTACTCTAAACACCAAGCGTTGGCTGCCCCCAACGGGCAAAGGATAGAACGAAGGATCACCCGCCGCAGCGGGAAGCCGCAGTGATAGCCTGACCTGAATCCGCAGTACAACGGAGGATGAGGCCCCCAAATAAAAATTGTATAGCTATTGCTTTTCCAACAGGTATCCTGCCAGTGCGCTCGCGAACTAGTTACATCTACATAGCAATCGAGGTTAGAATCTTCCTGATATCTGCAAGCTTCACTAAAAATCCATACAGGTATGTGTTCTGATTCTTGGTTCTTGGTGCAAGGTTGTCTATTTTTACCGTCATGGAGTTACAGGCGTTGACGATTGTCAAGATTGGCGGAAATATTGTAGATCATCCGGCGGCATTACAGCAGTTTTTGAAAGATTTTCATGCAATTGAGGGAGCTAAAGTATTGGTACATGGCGGAGGTAAGATCGCTACTGAATTATCCAAAACAATGGGGATCGCTCCGGTCATGATCGACGGAAGAAGGGTCACAGATGCGGAAACACTCAAAATAGTTACGATGGTGTATGGCGGTCTGATCAACAAGCAAATCACGGCTCAATTACAAGCGTTGGGCACGAATGCGATTGGTCTGACGGGTACTGACGGCAACATCATTTTATCTCACAAAAGACAGCATCCCACCATTGATTTTGGGTTTGTAGGTGATATTGATAAGGTGGACGGAGCCAAAATACAGGCTTTGATACAGGCTGGTTTTTCTCCTGTTTTTGCACCACTGACGCATGATCTGCAGGGCAATATTTTAAACACGAATGCGGACACTGTAGCATCCGAGCTGGCAATAGCTTTGAGTGCCTACTTCAAAGTTCAGTTTTTCTATTGCTTTGAGAAAAAAGGGCTTCTGAGAGATATCCATGACGATTATTCATCTGTACCTCATATCCGAATTGAAGAAATTCAGGGATTGAAAGATGACGGGACAATCGTAGCCGGAATGATTCCAAAGGTAGACAATATCTCTAATGCTATACGAAGCGGTGTACATCAGGTACGGCTTTGCCATGCAGAAGATATCTCTCCTATACTCAACGGAAATCCATCTTTAGGAACTTTATTTACTGCGTAATGTCAACCAATCCGATTTTTCCGAAAATATTTGACCTGCTTCAACAGCTGATCGCCACACAATCTTTCAGCAGAGAAGAGGACAATGCCGCTCAGGTGGTCAGGGATTTTTTTACAGCAAACGATATTGCTTTTGAAACCAGGATGCACAATACCTGGGCATACAACAAATATTTCGATACCGAGAAACCGACTTTGTTATTCAATTCCCACATAGATACTGTCAAGCCTTCTGCACTTTACACCAAAGACCCTTTTACTCCTGTGGTAGAAGATGGGAAGCTTTACGGATTGGGAAGCAATGATGCCGGAGGTGCGCTGGTAGCACTCATAGGCACTTTTCTTCATTTTTATGACAGAACAGATCTACCATTCAATATCTGTATGGCGGCTACAGCCGAGGAAGAAATTTCCGGGCAAAACGGTATCGCATCTATTTCTGACATCACAGGAAAATGCGCTGCAGCCATCGTAGGTGAGCCCACTGAAATGCAGATGGCCACTGCTGAAAGAGGTCTGATGGTGATAGATGCCACAGTTTATGGTGTTACGGGTCATGCTGCAAGAGATACGGGAATCAATGCTATTTACAAGGCTATCGAAGATATCTACTGGTTCAAAACTCACTCATTAGAAAAACAGTGCCCAGTATTGGGCCCTACTAAAATGACGGTCACTGTCATAGAAGCCGGCAAGCAGCACAATGTAGTACCGGATATCTGCAAATATGTGATAGATGTCAGAACTACCGCGGCTTATGATTACGATGAGCTGATCGCATTCATGAGTGATCACGTACATGCGGAACTGAAGCCCCGTTCTACCAGATTGCAGCCAAGCGTCATTGCAGCAGATCATCCGATCGTAGAAGCTGCCCAAAAGCTCGGCATAGGAACATTTGGCTCTGCTACTCTGTCCGATCAGGCATTATTGAAAATTCCTTCTGTAAAAATGGGCCCCGGCAAATCTGAACGTTCACATACGGCAGACGAATTCATCTTTGTAGATGAGCTCGAAGAAGGATTAAACATTTACATCAAACTCATAGAAAACATCTCATGCTTACCCGTAGAAAAATAACCCTTATCTTATTTTTTACATTTCTTGTCGTAGTCGCAGGAACATTTGTAAAAAGATATCTGATCGCTCCGGAGCTAAAGCTGGAAGAAATAGAAATTCAAAATTTCACCGGAGAAAAAAGTACGCTGGAGACTTTAAAAGGCAACGTCGTTGTGCTGAATTTCTGGGCTACATGGTGTCCGCCATGTGTAAAAGAGGTTCCGCTATTTGATGAGATGTACAAAAAAATGGACAATCAGAAAGTAGAGGTTCTTTTAGTATCTGATGAAGGCAGCGGCAGACTGATCTCTTTTATCAAAAAACATGCTTTGACGGTTCCTGTTTATCAATTGACTCAGGAAATGAAATCTTATGGAGTATATACAATTCCTTCCACTTTCATTTTTGACAAAACAGGAAAGCTGGTAGAGAAAAAAATAGGCATTTTTGAATCGGAAGAAGAATTACAGAAAATGATCGACCCATATCTCTGATCAATCTCTGCATAAAAATGATTGGGGCGGCTGACACGCTATCGCCTTGTATCTTTTATATTCCGATGACTGAGCGAAGTCGATGTCCGGAATATAAAAGGATACCGCCTCTATCGTTGCCGCTGCATACGCAACGCCAAATTCGCTGATGAAGAATGTCCGCTATACGAATCCGTCGCGGCGGATCATATCACTATTACCTCTGGCAATTTTGCAGATCGCTGCAAGGGATAGAATATTCCTGTAAAACTACAAGTTTTACAGAGCAGAATCTAAAAATCTCTGTAGTTCAGAAACTCACGTAAATGTAATTGCTCAATGCCCTGATAATTTGCCCAGCTCACTTTATTTTCGGGGTTTTGTTACATCACGATTTTATGCTTCACAGGGATTCCATATCACTCCACTACATTGCAACTTTGCCTTATTGTTCTATTTGACAATTAACAAATGCGCTAAAGTCGAAAAGCAAAAAATTTGTAAGAATCAGCCTATTGGTATCATCTGCTTTCTATTGGGTTGAAAACTTTATCATATTCGACAGTTAGCTTCAAAAATCATTATCTTTAGTATAAAATAACGGATATGAAAACAGGCGATAGAGTTTTGATTTCTCCTCAGGTTACAGGGAGAATGGAGTGGACAGAAGCCACCATCATTGAGGTAGAAAAAAATCCTTTCGTAGGTATAGTCATTACGGCTAAGGCAGACGATGGAGAAATATTCTTTGAAAAAGAGGATATGTTTAAACTTTTGAATAGCGAGTTATGTATGCAATAGCATTTGACATGACTATTTCTGATTTGAAAATATACTATGGTTAACAGTATCATAGTGCCTATTCCGAAATAAAAAAGTAATGGGTGAAAATGATTTTTATTGGGTACAAGGTAGTACGTACATCACAGAAAAGAGTCTTATTGCCGTAACAATGGCTATGAATGCGCTTCATAGAATTGAATGGTTCAAAAAATCCGTTCGCGATATCAGGGCATTTAAAATTGAAGACTGGTCAGATTTTACGCCTATGTTCAAAAAATAAATTCATAGTATCATGTGTGTTCCTTAAAACATGGGATACCTCAAAAAAATGACTTATCCCTGCGCTTTCTCTACTTTCTCCTTCAGGAAAGGGATGATCATATCTACTGCACCATTAAAATGCGTATTGTTATTGATAATGATATCTGCCTGAGTTTTCATCGGTAAGATAAACTGCTCATACGTAGGATGTACGTGGTACTGGTACCTGTATAGCACATCATCCAAAGGATAATTGCGCTCTTCTGCATCTCTTTTGATTCTTCTGATGAGCTTTAAATGCTCGCTCGCATCCAGGAAGATCTTCAGGTCCATCAACCGGGAAATCTCTTCAAAATAGAACACAAAAATACCTTCTACTATGATCACCGGAGCAGATTCATAAACAATCTCTTTTGCCTTTGCCAATGGATTATTGAAAGTATATTCCATGATAGTAACAGATTCACCATGAATGAGCTTAGTCAGGTCATTGACAAAATCTTCTCTTCTGAATGACGTAGGTAAATCAAAATTGTGCTGATCATTGCAGTCTTTTACCTGCTCCTCCCGTTTTTTGTAGTAGTTGTCCATACTCAGCAGACATACTTCATCTTTAGAAAACTGATTGAAAAGACGATTGATGAAGGTAGTTTTTCCGGAACCGCTCCCTCCTGTTATACCAATGACGTAAGGCTTATGCATGTACAAATTTAGCAAAATGCATGAAGTCTGTTTAAGATTTTTTCACATTCTGAATTTCATAAATCATCTAATCCACAACCGGTTACATTGTTCATAATAGTTAACAATTTTGGTTTGCTTTAGGCATTACATTCCGTAATTTTGCAGAAAATTCCACGTATGCAGTTACTCGATGGCAAACAACTCTCGCAAACTATCAAATCAGAAATCGCTCAACAAGTCAAAGACATTAAATTAAAAGGTGCAAAAATTCCTCACCTTGCAGCAATACTGGTGGGTAACGACGGAGCCAGCGAGACATATGTTGCCAGCAAAGTAAAATCGTGCGAAGAAGTAGGCTTCAAATCTACATTAGTGCGTCTGGCAGCTGATATTACCGAGCAAGAGCTTCTTGCAGAGATCCATCTTCTGAACAATGATGATGATGTAGACGGGTTTATCGTACAGCTTCCTCTGCCTAAGCATATCAACGAACAAAAAATCGTTCAGGCCATCAACCCCGATAAAGATGTAGACGGTTTCCACCCTGTCAACGTAGGTAAAATGGTGCAAAATCTTCCGACTTTTCTGCCTGCCACACCTTACGGAATTTTGACCTTATTGAAAAGAAACGGCATCGACACCAATGGCAAACACTGTGTGGTTATAGGCCGCAGCAATATCGTAGGCATGCCGATGAGCATCCTGATGGCTCGCAAAGACAATCCGGGCAACTGTACTGTAACGCTTTGCCATAGCGGCACCAAAAATCTGAAAGAAGAAATCCTTCGTGCTGATATTGTGATTGCAGCATTAGGTAAAGCTGAATTTATCACTGCCGACATGATCAAAAAAGGAGCTGTCGTGATTGATGTAGGTATCACCCGTGTAAAAGACGAAACTAAAAAATCCGGTTTCGCATTGAAAGGCGATGTCAAATTTGATGAGGTTGCTCCGAAGTCCGGCTTCATCACTCCTGTTCCGGGTGGAGTAGGCCCCATGACAGTTGTATCCCTGATGTTGAATACTCTGCAAGCAGCTGAAGGCAAAGAGATCATTTAGCAGTAAGTTATCTCTTTCCTTTTGTTTCGTTTGTGTTTTCCCGCAGATTGCGCTGATTAGCGCTGAAATTGGGATCAGGATATATTTGTCAATTTTGCTTATTGCTTATTTGCCAATGTCTAATTGTTGCATTAGCACAAACGTCAATCTTTCAAATCAAAATCGTCATTCAAGCTTGCCTTTTGCACAATTCATAACACCTGTTAACATCCATTACAAACAGATTTTTCAGGAAGTAATTAATTTAGCGCAATGAATATAGGGATTGTCTGCTATCCTACCTTTGGCGGTAGTGGAGTGATCGCAACCGAATTAGGGAAGGGGTTAGCGAACAAAGGGCATAAGGTACATTTTATCACCTATCAGCAACCTGCCAGGTTAGATTCGTTTCATGAAAACATCTACTATCATGAAGTTCGTCCTGCAGATTATCCCTTGTTTGAATATGCACCTTATGGTACTGCGCTTGCCAGCAGAATTGTAGACGTAGCCATACATGACAGATTGGATCTGTTACACGTTCACTATGCGATTCCTCATGCATCATCAGCATATCTGGCCAAGCAGATCCTGTTGACGCATGGTATTAAGCTCCCGGTAGTCACTACTTTGCACGGAACTGATATTACATTAGTAGGAAAAGATCCGATTTATGAACCGGTAGTGACTTTTTCCATGAATCAGAGCGACGGTCTCACTGCGGTTTCCGAAAGCCTGAGACAGGATACCTTCCAGCATTTCAAGATCAATAAAGAGATAGAAGTCATTCCCAACTTTGTAGATTTCAGCAGATTTAATAAATCGAACAAAGATCACTTTAAGAAAGCTATTGCTCCGAATGGTGAGCGTATCCTTACACACGTGTCCAATTTCAGAAAGGTCAAAAGAGTGGAAGATGTCATCGGTATGTTTTGTAAAGTCTCCAAAGAGATCCCTTCCAAATTACTGATGATCGGCGATGGACCGGAAAGGTTAATGGCTGAAAATATGGCAAGATCTATGTGTCATACGGATGTGAGATTTTTAGGAAAGCAGGAAGCTGTGGAAGAAATTTTATCCGTATCAGATCTTTTTATCATGCCTTCAGAAAGTGAAAGCTTCGGACTGGCGGCATTGGAAGCCATGGCCTGTGAAGTTGCCGTCATTTCATCTAATGCAGGTGGAATACCGGAAGTAAATATTGACGGAGTCACCGGATTTAATGTAAATGTAGGAGATGTGGACGGATTAGCTGCAGCAGCACTGAAGCTTTTAAAAGATGATGATCTGCTCAAACAGTTCAAAAAACAAGCATTAATTCAGGCTAAAAAGTTCGATTTAAAATATATCCTGCCTATCTACGAGCAGTATTACGAGAAAATCATTCAGGAAGTAGTCAACAATCAATAATATAAACAAAAAAGCGAGATCAATGAACCTCGCTTTTTTTATACCTGTTTAATACTACTTGTTACCTTTTCAGCAAGTCTCTGATTTCTGTAAGTAACTTTTCTTCATTAGAAGGTTCTGGTGCCACAGCAGGAGGCGGAACTTCTTTTTTCTTAGCTACATTGATCGCTTTTACAATTAAGAACAAGACAAAAGCAACCAAAATAAAATTAATCGTAGCTGACAAAAAGACTCCATACTTCACGGTTCCAAAAATTGTCAAGCCATCTAATCTTTCTGCACCGGCAGCTTTTAATGCCGGACTCAGTAACAAAGGAGTAATTACGTCATCAATTAATGAGCTCACTATTTTACCAAAAGCACCACCGATGATTACACCTATTGCCATATCCACAACGTTTCCACGCATGGCAAATTCCTTAAACTCCTGAATCATACCCATAATTATGTGATTTAGGACACTAATTTATAAAATATTCAGTAAACTATCTTTTCCAATTTTTCCACGCTCTCAAAATGATGGGCGGACACAAATCCTGTAGTAGCTGCACAACAGAGTTATATGTTTTCATCTTAGAAGAATCAGCACCTTCCCGGGCAACGAACTTCGTGTTAATTCTCGACTCTTTACCTTGTATTACTTCTTCAACCGGTCTGCCGTTTGTATAATAGTAAAGCGCCATAGATTTTCTGCTTCTGCCCGGTGGACATGTCAGCTTATCCGGATGTCCGTGATACGAAAAATCTGTAGTGGAGAACATCGCCATCCTGTTGAACAGAGGCAATATCTTTTTGACACAGCCCTTCATCTCGGTATCCCAGAGCTCAAAATGACCGCCATAGCTTTCATCCCAGTCTTCATTGAGATATACCAGCACATTCAATCTTCTATCCAATCCTGTAAGACGATGTTTATTAAAATCTGCATGGATTTTCAGGTAACCTCCCGGCTTGATCTGATGAAAACCTCCGCCTTCAAAATATGGATCCGGTAAAAGGTTGGGAATCCCTGTCAGATTACTCAAAAACTCTAAAAATGGCTGGGAATTTAAAAAATGAGCAAACTCTGTAGCCTGCGGTCCGAATCTGTATTCACCTCTGCTGGCAAGCTTTACTTCATTCGGATTTTCAAACTTAATATCCTGCTTATCTCCTAAATCAGGAAATTCTAATAACACTTTTTTAAGTTCTTCCTTATTGAAGAAATCATCAAAGTAAGTATTCGGAAATGGCGCATTAGATACGTATTCCGCATTTTTATCTTTTCCTAACTGTATCAGTTCATCAAAGCTGATATCTAAAAACTTTGATTTGTTCATTTTTTCATGATATAAAACAAGTCAAAACATTTTTCGGCTTGTTCTGATAAAAAATAATCTTCCTGACCTATATCACTTACCAAACCTTCATTCGAAGATTTCAGCTGATTCCTGTTGATGCGGTTGAGTATATCGTAAGGGATTCTCAATATTGAAGCGGGTAATCTTTTTTCTAATCCGAAAATATCCAGGCGCTTGTATTTAGCTACAGAGCGTTTATTTTCTTCATAGTATTTCCAGACTTTATCATTCCCTGTAATACCATAAGATTGCACCTCGCTGAAAATGGATTTTCCTAAACGGGTAAATTCATCTGCTGTATATTCTCTTACATGCCATGGATTTCTAGTCAGGCTCCAGTCCAGATTGGGTGTACTGATGATTGCAATTCCTCCCGGCTTTAAAACTCTGTGAATTTCTTTCAGGAACTCTACATCCTTGTCTATATGCTCTATGACCTGAAAGCTTACGACCGTATCAAATGTATTATCCTTCAATCCGTTGAAAGGCGGCACATTCATGTTGATAAATCTGATATCCGGATATTTCCTTTTGATGGAATCTTCTATCTCAACAATCTTGTCTATAGCAGTGTAAGAGCTCACCTTAGAGGACAACAATTCTACGCCTCTGCCTTCACCACAACCTACTTCCAGTAAATCACCCTTGACATACTTAAGGGCTTCATAATACGCTTTCAGCAAGCGATGATGAATAGGCCCGTCAGCAAGATGCTTTTCTGAAGTAATTTCTGAAGCGTATATAGCCATCTTAATTAGGTTGAAGTTGAATGGACGGAGCAGAAGCTTCCTGCGGTTGCTGGTTGACAGTCACCAAATCAGGGAAATTCTTCACCAGCAGATTCATCAGCTTATTATCCTTGTAATTATATGCCAGCTGCTCCAGCGTTCTTACATAATCTTTGGCAGCTTCACCTTCACTCTGGAATCTTTTCGCAAAGGAATTAGGCAGATTATAGAATCTGATACAATCAGCAAGATCTTCTATGAATAAAGAATAAACTTTTGCAGCTTCATCTTTTTTGTCAATTCTGTAGTACAATTCGATCCATCTAAGATTATAATAGTTGAAGAAGCTGTTATAAGGAGAATAGTACGGAGCATTCTCATACTTGAATTTATTGTACACCTGATCCAGCACTTTCAATGCATCATCATTTCTTTGCTTCAAAGTCAGATCTTCTGCAAGCTTCAAATGCGACATTTTCAAAAGATTCATGATTCTGGCACTGTTTTCATCGACAAACATTTCTTTCTTGTCAATATTACCGTACCTGAACTTATTGTCAACAATGTCAATAAATCTGTCAGAGTTTACAGCAATATTACCTCTTACATTTTCTTCAAAACGTATCGGAACAAATCTGTACATCAAGCCTTCCTGAATCAAATATTTATCTAACCCAACATATTTGGATGCAGGAGAAGTATTAGCAAAACAAATCGGCCTGGACCAATCCGCACCTGCTATCAGCATCATAATTGCCAATTCATCTTTCATCAGATAATCATTCGGCAGCTCCCACTGAATCTCATCCAGAACACGATCTTCCATTCCTTTTGGAACTACACCGTATTTTGCAACAGCAGCTCTGTCTACCGGAAGACTGAAACGTTTGGTAGGCAGATAATTCATTTTTTCTCCGCTCTGGGATGTAACTGTCGCCGCAGGATTATTGCTGGTGATAAAATTCATGATTTTTCTGACATCGACAAACTGAGTCTGGTCTACCACATTTGCCTGGCTGTAATAAGGAATATAATTTCTCTTATCACCCAAAAATGTTTCCGGCTTAAATGAGCTGTGGAATGGTAAAGCATCCGACTCATTCGCCTTACGCTGCATGTGGTTGATATACCAGTCTATCTGTAATAAGCTTGTATTCATGACACGTACATCCGGTCTTACTCCATCTACCTCCTGAGCATACCACAGCGGATAAGTATCATTGTCACCGGCAGTAATCAATATTGCATTTGGAGGACAGGATTCCAGATAGTTGATAGCAAAATCTCTGGCCATATAACGGTCACGTCTGTCATGGTCGTCATAATTTTCTTTTGCCATGATAAACGGAACCAGCACGATACCTATGATAGTCAAACCAGCGGCTAAAACTGTTTTCGGAATTTTTACATTTTTCAGGTTGTCATAAGCCGCAGCGATCGCAAGACCGATCCAGATGCAGAATGTGTAAAACGATCCCACCAATACATAGTCCCTTTCTCTTGGCTCTCTCGGTGGTGAGTTAAAATATACGATCAGGAAGAATCCTGTGATCAGGAATAATAATCCGAAAACAATAGCGTATTGCTTGTTCTTCTGATACATAAATGCCAGACCAAATAAACCGAATAAGAACGGTAATAAATAATATTGGTTCCTGGCTTTCTGATCTGCTATTTGTTTAGGCAATCCATCCTGACTTCCCAATCTTGAATTATCTACGAAAGGTACTCCACTCAACCAGTCTCCATTGACTTTTTGATTTTCAAAAGTTCCCTGGTAATCATCCTGTCTGCCTGCAAAATTCCACATAAAGTATCTCCAGTACATGAAATTGAACTGATAATTGAAGAAATATGCGAGGTTGTCAGCAAATGTAGGTTCCCCGTAAAAGTTTGCCCAGTATTGGTACATTCTTGCTGCAGAAGCTTCATCACTGCCGATCGGAGCCATACGCGGGAATAATACTTTATCTGCATCATTGTAGAGATACTTGCTCTTTACACCTTTTACAGTGTACTCACCTGCTGCTGTATCCTGATGATAAATTTCCCCTTTTCTTTCAAGCTTATACGGGCTGGCCGTGTACAAAGGTCCTCTGACCAACGGGCGATCGCCATATTGCTCACGGTTCAGATATGACATCAGGCTGAATACATCTTTCGGATCATTCATATTGATAGGTGTCTGAGCTGCTGCTCTGATCGGCACCATCAGATAAGAAGAAAATCCTACCATGATCATAAATAAGCTTACAAAAATCAACTGAAGATTAGAATGTCTGTATTTATGTGCAACAAATATTCCTGATACCAAAACTATGAATACGATAAGATAGGTCAGCAAGATACCTGTATTAAAAGGTAGCCCGGCAGTGTTCACCATAAAAAGCTCTACTTTGGCAGCAATGGATGTCAGGATCTGTATCACCCCGACCTGCACTATTCCCAACAGAATAAATCCTATCAGGAATGCAGCTAAAAATCCACCTACACTTGGCTTGTATTTTTTGAAATAATAAATCAATACGGCAATAGGAATTACCAATAAGCTCAGTAAGTGAACACCAATAGATAATCCTATCAGATAAGCCGCCAGCACCAGCCATCTGTTTGCATATTTATCATTATCAGCATTTTCCCATCTCATGACTGCCCACAATACAGCAGCAATAAAGAAAGTTGACAATGCGTATACCTCACCTTCTACTGCCGAAAACCACATAGTATCAGTAAACGTACAAGCCAGAGCTCCTACCCATGCAGAGCCCTGAATTGCGATCACTCTGTCAGTAGTTAGCTCTTCACCTGATTGAGTCAATAATTTTTTGGCTATCCCGCTGATGATCCAATACAAAAACAGAATGGAAAAAGCCGTAGCCAGCGCCGAGCTGATATTGATCGTAAATGCCACCATACCAGGATCTGAAGCAAATAGGGTAAATATCCTGTTGATCATCAGAAACAAAGGAGCACCCGGCGGGTGGACTATCTGTAACTTATAAGCTCCGGCGATAAATTCACCACAATCCCATAAACTGGCAGTGGACTCAGCTGTCGATGCATAAACTGCAAAAGCTATAATGAAAACTATCCAACCATTAATATTGTTAATCCACTTATATGTATTTGGATTCATCCGATGAGAAAATTTATTGACAAAAGTATTAAATAAAAGTGTTGAAGATACGCAAGCATATATTAATCTCCCTCATCAGGAGTCTTTTTATTACAAATAATTAAGATTATGAAGAGCAATAAATAACAAATCAGCTCTATTTGGTCATTAGGCGTTCACTGTCCATCTTCATTGCAATTGCCAGCATTGCTGAAAATGACAATAATGAAGACCCTCCATAGCTGATAAATGGCAAAGGAATACCAATAACAGGCAACAATCCTATGGTCATTCCTATATTGACCATAAAGTGCATAAATATGATAGATGAAATGGAATAAATATATACCCTGGCGTAAACGGTCCGCTGTCTGTTAGCGACAGTGATCAAACGTTGTAATAACAACACAAACAATCCTATCAGCACACAAGAACCCAAAAATCCCCACTCCTCACCTATAGAGCAAAAAATAAAGTCTGTGGTCATCTCAGGTACAAAATCGTATCTGGTTTGTGTCCCCTGTAACCAGCCTTTTCCGAATGGGCCGCCTGAACCGATAGCAATTTTGGACTGTTCCAGGTTATACCCCACTCCTTTACTATCTTCCAGCTTACCAATAATGATATTGATACGGTCTTGCTGGTGCGGCTTCAATATGGAATGAAAAGCTGTATCTATGGCAATGATATACCCTATAGACATCAACATCAATCCTACAATAATTGCAACGACAGTTCTTTCACGGGGAAGTACGACATATATGTAGGCCAGAATAACAGCAAAAAGAACTACCACTAATCCAATCAGAAGAAATTTATCGACAGACAATGCCAAAAGGGAAATAGCTATAATATACAAGCCAAAATAAATAAACCAGTTGCTCAGTCCCTCTCTGTTAAACACCATCACAAAGCTGAGGAATACCAAGGCAGAACCGGCATCACCCTGCATTAATACTATCAAAAGCGGTACGCCTACAATAGCAAATGATATCAGCCTTTGCTTTAACGTATTGAATCTCACCTGCGGAGTATCCAGATATTTTGCCAGTGCCATGGCCGTAGCCAGCTTGGCAAATTCCGAGGGCTGTAGCTTAAAAAAGCCTAAGTCGATCCAGTTCAGGTTACCTTTTGTAGCTGCACCAATAACGAATACTGACAATTGCAGGATCACTACAGCGCCATACACTATGAATGACAGATTCATTAATAAAAGCCTGTCAAATCCTAAAATAATGAAGAAAATCAGGCACGAAACACCCATCCACAGAAATTGCTTTCCGTGATTCGTAGATAAATCAAACAGTGAAAACGTCCCGTCGTACTGAGTAGCGAAGATGGCAGTCCAACCAATCACCATCAGCAGCAAGTAGACGATGATTACCGTAGAATCATATTGGTTTTGACTGTGCTGTCTTGCTTTTCCCATATCAGATTCGCTTTTAACATTCTTTCTTCCAGATACAATCTCTTGGAAGAAATGGTATCATTCAAATATTTTTCCAACATCAGTGAAGATATCGGACCTGCATAAGTAGCTCCAAATCCTGAATTTTCTACAACAACAGCTATAGCTATCACAGGATTATCCAGAGGAGCATATGCTACAAACATAGAGTGGTCTTTCCCGTGAGGATTTTGCGCGGTACCGGTTTTGGCTGCAAAATCGAAGTCAGTAGATTTCAGCCTGGCAGCGGTACCACTCACCACAGTTTCGGCCAGAGCTGCTTTAATATCCGGGAAGAAATATTCAGGTATGCCTACTACATGTTTCTCTGCGGTAGGCTTATATATTTTTTTGTCTTTTACAAAGTATTTGAGCAGTCTTGGAGTATAATACACACCATCATTTGCAATAGAAGCCATCATATTTGCCATCTGCAATGGCGTAGATAATACCTCACCCTGACCGATCGCTACAGAAATAATAGTATTTGCTTTCCATCTGTTTCTGCCATAGATTTTATTATAGTAATCTGCGGAAGGAATGTTCCCTTTCTTTTCTCCCGTCATGTCTATTCCCAGCACATTACCGAATCCAAATGCCATGATTCCATCTCTCCATCTTTTATATGCCTGCTCTGGGGAGCCTAAGGTAGAATCCATGACCATATCTCTGAAAATGGTACAAGAGTAAGCATTACAGGACTGTTTCAATGCAGAAATAACATTTGGCAGAAAATGCCCGCCATGACAGCGCACCCTTACACCGCCGCCATAATACGCCCCGGAACAATGATAGCTCCAGCTGGGATCGTGTACGCCATTATTAAAAGCTACCAAGGTAGACGGAATTTTAAAAGTCGAACCAGGAGGATACATCGCAGAGATAGGCCTGTTGATCAGAGGCTTGGTCTTATCTTTGTTCAGCTCCATAAAATTATGTCCTCTGTATCGGCCAGCCAAAAGGTTGGGGTCGTAACCCGGACTGCTGATATATGCTAAAACTTCACCAGTACTGGGCTCGATAGCTACTACTGATCCCAATTTGTTTTGCATCAGCTTTTCACCGTAGGTCTGAAGATCTATATCCAGTGAAGTCACCATATCATACCCGGAAATAGGTCTGATATCGTCAGTTCCATCTTTATATACGCCCTGCATACGACCGCGGACGTCCATGATCTGGTAGGTAAACCCTTTTTTTCCTCTCAAATAATCTTCGTAGTATGACTCCAGACCGGTAGTCCCTACATAATCACCCAGCTCATAATAGCCATAGGAGCTTTCTATCTTTTTAGGTGTTGCTTCAGCCAGATACCCCAAAACGTGAGCACCTCCACCATGAGGATATCTTCTGATTGTCCTGGTGGTATATGTTACTGCCGGAAACTGGTATAAATATTCCTGAAAACGGGCAAAGGTAGATTGCTCTACCATTTTGACGATCGGGGTAGGCTTATTCGGCGTAGTTCTTTTGATTTCATCCAGCCTTTTAGCTACAAACTCCGGTGTAGTCATCAGCAGCTCACAAAACAATAGAGTATCTAAAGGAAACTTATACAGCTGATTGTACTGAATATTAATATCATACACTGCATCATTGGAAACAATTACTTTTCCGTTTCTGTCCAATATCAATCCCCTTGAAGGATAAATAGTCATCTTCTTGACAACATTATTCCTTGCCTGCAGCTTGTAAGTAGGATTGGTAATTTGTAAGGTGAATAACTTTATCAGAAAAACAATAGCGACAATATACACCCCAATACTCAGCAATCCTGACCCATTCTCGGAATTACTCATATTCTAGATTTTCTTTTTCCTTCTGTTGGTGTAAATAATAAGGTCAATAATGAGATTGCCAGCGTAGAAAGTATCGTTCCCGTAACAATTCTTCTGAGCGTGTATATAAAGTTATGAAATGAAAATCTTTCTATAAAATAAAAAGCGAACTGATGTATAAAAACCAAGATCAGGGCGTAGGTAAAAAACCATCGGATACCCATTTCGCTCAAAGTAGCAGCTTCATTTTTATCGTAGCCGGAAGCAGGTTCCATAAAATCTAAAACAAAACCTCTGGAAAAAGCCATAAATGTCATTGCTGCTGTATGCAGACCTCCTGTTCCCAATAGAAAATCTACTATAAAACCAATGACAAATCCTATTAACATTACTATTGCCCTCGGAATATGAATAGGAACTATCATCAGCAAAAGAGGATAAATCACTAATTTCCCAAAACCGGTAATGTGTATCAGGTCAAAAATGAATACCTGACCCAGCACCAGAATGATGCACAACACAAATACCTGTATGTAATACGAAATAGACATGTGATTAATTAATAGTTCCTGGTGGCAGTAAATTTTTCAGTGAATCAATTTGTGGCTTATCCTTGCTTTTTACAATATAGACGTGGTCAATTTTATCAATTTCTATAGACAATGCAACATCTATGTACAAGAAGCTCGTAGAAGGGTCCTGCTCTACTGATGTGACGATTGCTGCAGGAATATTTGGCGGGAAGAAATTACTGTAACCCGCGGTTGTAAATGTATCTCCTACTGCTACTGCATTGGTTTTACTCACATTATCAATACTCAGCACCCACGGATTGGAACCATCCCATGTCAGGTTTCCAAATGCCCCGGTGAGGTTATGCTTCACACTGATCCTTGATTTTGTACTGACCACTGACATTGCCATGCTGTAATCATTAGATACATGGGTAATAATACCAATAACACCTCTGCCAGTGATAACACCCTGGCCTTTCTGCACTCCATCTTTACTTCCCTTGTCAATCATTACATAATTCACAGACTCAGTAACACTGTTGTCTACAATTTTACCTACTATATAATTAAATGTAGCCGATTCTGACTGGTAAGGCAGCGATGTATCTACAACGAACATTTCATTCTCTTCTATCAATGATAAAAAGAATGCATTTTCTCTGGCTAGCCTGTCATTTTCCGTTTTAAGTCCAAAATATTCCACTACGTTATTCCTGACCGAATACAGCTTGCCGGAAACCGCAGCAGATGCATTACCTAGTACCGAATCCTGATAAGAGTTGGTTTTCCTTATAGATGAGAATGCCACCCCTTCTAAAATAAGAAGGAGAATGATTAAATGAAATCGTTCTAACAGATAGAATAGATTCCGCATTTCATCTAGCTCAGTAAGAAGGTATATCTATGACGATTCTTCAGTGCAAGGCCTGTGCCTCTTACCACTGCTCTCAGCGGATCATCCGCAACCTGTACAGGAAGTTTAGTTTTAAGGCTGATACGTTTATCCAAACCTCTCAACAAAGCACCTCCACCAGTCAGGTACAATCCTTTCTGGTAAATATCAGATGCCAATTCCGGCGGAGTACTTTCCAATGCCTTCATAACACCTTCTTCGATTTTAGTGATAGATTTGTCCAGCGCACCTGCGATCTCAGTATAAGTTACAATTACCTGTTTTGGTATACCTGTCAGCAAGTCTCTTCCATGCACAGGAAAATCTTCAGGCGGATTATCCAGCTCCTGAATAGCAGAACCCACGTGAATTTTTATTTGCTCGGCAGTACGCTCGCCTATCAGGATATTGTGCTGTCTTTTTACGTGCTCAATGATATCGCTTGTGAAATCATCACCCGCTACACGGATAGACTGATCTGTTACAATACCCGAAAGCGCAATCACTGCTATTTCTGTTGTACCACCACCGATATCAATAATCATGTGACCTTCCGGCTGCTCTACATCCAGACCTATACCCAACGCAGCTGCCATAGGCTCCTGCACAAGATATCTCTCACGCGCATTGGCACGCTCGGCTGACTCGATAACAGCTCTTCTTTCTACCTGAGTACAACCTGACGGAACACATATTACCATCGTTAAAGACGGCTTGAACCAACGGTTATTTTCATTGATCATAGATATAAATCCTCTGATCATGGCTTCTGCAGCTTTAAAATCTGCAATTACACCATCCTTCAAAGGCCTGATAGTCTCAATATCAGCATGCGTCTTCTCATGCATCATCATTGCTCTCTTCCCTACGGCAATTACATTCTCTGTCCTTCTGTCAATAGCAACGATAGATGGCTCATCTACCACTACCTGATCTTTATAGATAATGAGGGTATTAGCAGTACCCAAGTCAATAGCTATTTCTTTGTTGAGGAAACTAAATAATCCCATCTATATATTATTCTTTAAAAAATTTGACTATGTATTTTATATCCATTCTAAAGATAGAGAAACATTCAAATTTCTTTATCATATTAATGTTTAAAATGTCTTACTCCGGTAAATACCATTGCTAAATTATTGGCATTGCAGTAATCCACAGATAGCTGGTCTTTGATAGAACCACCTGGTTGTACCACAGCTTCGATCCCCGCATGATGGGCAATTTCGACACAATCCGGGAAAGGGAAAAATGCATCAGATGCCATCACTGCGCCATTCAGATCAAAACCAAAAGATTTTGCTTTTTCGATAGCTTGTCTTAATGCATCTACTCTGGATGTCTGACCTGTTCCGCTTGCAAGCAGCTGACCATCTTTTGCCAGTACAATTGTATTGGACTTTGTGTGTTTACACACTTTCAAAGCAAACTCCAATGCTTTCAATTGATCAGCAGACGGAGCTTTTTCTGTTACCGTTTTCATTTGCTCAGCAGATTCAGTGACATTGTCTTTATCCTGAACCAAAACGCCATTCAATACAGTTTTAAACATTTCTGCAGGTAAAGCCACTTCGTTTCTTTTCAATAAGATCCTGTTTTTCTTACCTTTCAAAAGCTCTAAGGCATCTGCATCATAAGAAGGTGCGATCAAAATCTCCATGAATAATTTGTTCAACTCTTCAGCTACAGCCAGATCTACATTGACATTGGTAATCACTACTCCACCGAATGCCGATACCGGGTCACAGGAAAGTGCATTCAGGTAAGCATCTTTTGCCGTAGTAGCAGAAGCAATTCCACAAGCATTGGTATGCTTAATGATCGCATAAGCTGGTAATGCAGCATCGAACTCATCAATCAGTCCTACGCAGGCATCAACGTCTACAATATTGTTGTAAGACAATTCTTTACCATTCAATTGCTCAAACATCGCATCTAAATCGCCGAAGTAAGTAGCAGACTGATGTGGGTTCTCACCATATCTCAATGTTTTCTTAGGAAGTGCTTCAAAATCTCTTACAGGAGATTCTTCTTTATTGATAAACCAGTTGTTGATAGCTGTATCATAATGAGAAGTTACTCCGAAAGCTTCAGCCGCAAATTGTTTTCTGTCAGCCAGATCTGTTGCACCGGATTTATCAGTAAGGATTTCCAATGTTTTAGCATATTGCTCTCTGGAAGAGACTATCAAAGTGTCTTTGAAGTTTTTTGCTCCGGCTCTGATAAGTGAGATACCGCCGATATCTATTTTCTCGATGATTTCCTGTTCACCGGCACCGGATGCTACCGTTTCCTCAAACGGGTATAAATCCACAATGACCATGTCCAGGGCAGGAATATTAAATTCAGCAGCCTGAGCCACATCACCTGCATCTTCCCTTCTGTACAAAATACCGCCGAAAACTGCCGGATGTAAAGTTTTTACGCGTCCTCCGAAAATAGAAGGATAACCAGTCAGCTGCTCTACCGGAACTACCGGAATGCCTAAACTTTCAATAAAAGTCTGGGTTCCACCTGTTGAGTATATAGTAACATTTTTACTATATAATAATCTTACAATAGGTTCCAAACCGTCTTTGTAATAAACGGAGATTAAAGCTGATTGAATGGTTTTCAAAACTGATAAAATTTGTGCTGAATAATGAACGTCGCAAAGGTACACCTTTCATTATTTAAGAAAGAAAAACAATTGAATTTTCATGAAAAATTTTGATTAAAAAAAACAGGTTTTTACCAATGTAAGAATCGTAGCAAAAAAACCATATCTAATTCATTAACATCCAGAATAATAACTCAAATTATTATTATTTCCTACAAAAGAAACTCAACTGTTCATGTATACATGATCGTTTATGTAAAAGCATTAGGATACTGCACCGCTTGGGAAATCTTAAAATAATGATCAACTTTAAAATCGCAATCGACCTTGAATTTATTTTTGTTTATTATCTTAGAACAGGCAAAACCATTAGTTTATCAATAAGTTACTTTCTAATATGAATATTCAACTTCAGAAATCTGCTATCATCAAACAAATTGAACTCATAAATGATGTGGATTTGCTGAAAACCATTAAATCAGTGATTGATTATGGCATGAAAAATAATGCTTCCTCCGAACAGGACTTAGTAGTACCGGAATGGCATAAGCAAATGGTACGCGAACGTCGTAATAACAGTAAACGTGAAGATTATAGCGATTGGAATACTTTAGAAAAAGATTTGGATAAAAAGTATGGCGTTAAGTAGTTCTTTTAAGCTTATTCAACTTGACAAAGCCACAATTGATTTAGATGATGCCGTAAATTATTACAATTCAAAACAGGCGGGTTTAGGCAAACAGTTTTATTTGGCATACAAGAAAACGCTTAAAAGCATTCAACTAACTCCATATTATCGTGTATTTTATGATGATGTCCATTGCCTACAAGTGGGTAAATTCCCATATTTAATACATTATACGATCAACCTACCTGATCGTCTGATACTTATCGAGGCAATCATTTGCACTTATAAAGACCCTGATAATAATTATCTCAAAAAATAAATAGAAATCAATAACTCCGCTACACTGCTCTTTATCAACAATAGCCCTTATTTCTTTTATTCAACATTCGACCTTTTTTCTTGTTGAAAACTATGAGACTTTATCTTCAAATAAACTATTTAAAGACTTACCTTTGTAAATATTGTAGAACTATTCACAATGACAGCAATTGACACGAAGCTTATCAGCGATGTAAAAATGATTTTTGCTGCTTATCTCGAGCAACATAAACAAAGGAAAACTCCTGAGCGGTTTTCCATACTCGAAGAAATCTATAGCAAACACACTCACTTCGATGCGGAGGAACTATATCTCCAGATGAAAAAAAATCAATACAATGTGAGTCGTGCTACTGTATATAATACTTTGGAGCTGCTGGTCAATTGTGATTTAGTGACGAAACACCAGTTTGGTCAGAACCATGCTCAATACGAACGTGCTTACGGCTTCAAACAACATGATCATATTATCTGCAGCAACTGCGGTAAAGTAGTAGAGTTTTGCGACCCGAGAATCCATTTAATCAAAGCTACGCAGGAACAACTCTGGGGAATTAAAGTAAAAAATCATTCTCTTACATTTTATGTTGACAGCCTCAATTGCGGCTGCGAGAACAAAGCTGACGTAGCAGAAAAATAACGTACAATCAGAATTCAAGTTTCTTATCTTTCATGAAAGTAGATGTAATATTAGGCCTTCAATGGGGCGACGAGGGAAAAGGTAAAATTGTCGATTTCCTCGCTGAAGGTTATGACATTATCGCAAGATTCCAGGGTGGTCCGAATGCCGGACACACATTAGTCATAGATGGCAAAAAAAGCGTTTTACATACTATTCCTTCAGGAATATTCCGTGAAAACTGCCTCAATCTTATCGGTAACGGTGTCGTCATTGACCCGGTAACTCTGATGGGAGAAATCACAAAATTAGAAGCTGCCGGTGTTCCGGTAAAAGACAGATTGGTCATCGCTAAAAGAGCTAACCTGATTCTTCCATCTCACAAATTACTGGATGCCGCTTCTGAACAATCCAAAGGTTCTGCAAAAATCGGTTCTACACTGAAAGGAATAGGCCCTACATACATGGACAAAACCGGACGTAATGGATTGAGAGTAGGAAATATCTTAGAGAAAAATTTCCGTGAACAATATGATGTTTTGAAAAACAAGCATCTTTCTCTTTTGAAAAACTTCGAGTTTGATTTCCAGATTGAAGAACAGGAAGCTCAATGGTTTGCTGCAATCGAACAACTCAGACAATATACTATCAAGGAAAGTACTTACTTCATCAACGAACAGCTGAAAGCAGGTAAAAAGATCCTTGCAGAAGGAGCTCAGGGTTCTATGCTGGACATTGATTTTGGTACATATCCGTTTGTAACATCTTCCAATACCATTACAGCAGCAGTTTGTACAGGATTGGGTGTACCGCCAAGTGCTATCGGCGAGGTTATCGGTATCACCAAAGCTTACTGTACAAGAGTAGGTAGCGGACCTTTCCCTTCTGAGCTGGAAAATGAAACCGGTGAAAAATTAAGAAAAGAAGGTGGTGAATTCGGAGCTACTACCGGTCGTCCGAGAAGATGCGGCTGGATAGATTTGCCTGCATTGAAATATACTTGCATGCTCAACGGCGTCACTCAACTTATTGTTACCAAATTAGACGTATTGAACAGCTTCGATGAATTCGGAATCTGTACAGATTATACCTACAACGGGGAAAAAACACAAGAGCTTCCATTTGACCTGGTTACTGAATCTGTAGAACCTGTTTTTACATATACAAAAAGCTGGGGAGATTTACCGGCAGACAATTCTGTCCCGGCAGAAATGCAAAACTATATAGATTTCTTAGAAAACTATTTAGACACTAAAGTATCCTGGGTTTCTGTAGGTCCGGGAAGAGATCAATTGATTGAATTCAAATAATGAACAGTGGTCAAAGGATAATCAGCATCATCGACATCCAACCTGCAGAGTTTAGAAAAAACATCCTGACTCAGACGGTTTCGAATGACTTTATCCTTTATGACAACTGGGAATTATCTTCCAAAAATATAGACTGGATCATTGGTTGGGGAAGGTTGGACAGTTTCGTCTGTTCAGCAGAAGGCCCCGACCAATTTCCATTTTTAGACCAGTGGATGGATAGTCATCCGGACTGGAGAATGGGTTATATCAACTATGACCTGAAAAATCAGATAGAACCCTCACTGATTCGTAAAGAAAAAAATACCTTATCGTCAGATCTGATACATTTTTTTGTTCCTGAAATTGTATTTATTGCTAAAAACAATCAGGTAGAAGTCCACCATTTTCCCAGTACAATCATTCCTGTATTTGAAAAAAATGGAGACGAAATAACTATCTCATCTTTAGGATTTTCTATTCAGACAAACAAGGAGGAGTATCTGCAAAAAGTCAGCTATTTGAAAGATAAAATTGCTGAGGGAGAATTTTACGAAATCAACTATTGCATCGAATGGCAGTCGGACGAGCCGCTTACACATCCGGGCATCGCTTATCACGACTTGCAGCTGAATCTGCAAGCACCCTTTTCCTCTTATTTCCAGCTAGATGGTATTCACTTGCTTTGCAACAGTCCGGAACGTTTTCTAAAAAAAACCGGCAATACGCTGATTTCCCAACCTATCAAGGGCACAAGCTCGAGATTTGCTCAGGCAGATTTAGACCAGCTAAGTAAGGAAAAGCTGAAAAATGAAAAAGATCTGACTGAAAATATCATGATAGTCGATCTGGTCAGAAATGACCTTTCACGTGTAGCAGAAAAAGGCAGCGTAAAAGTTTCAGAGCTGGCAGAAGCTTATACTTTCCCTCAGGTTCATCAGTTGATATCTACTATTGAATGTCAGCTAGCAGAAAATATATCTTTTACAGATATTCTCAAAGCCGCATTCCCGATGGGAAGCATGACCGGAGCTCCTAAAATCAGTGCGATGAATTATGCAGAAGCGACAGAATCCATGTACAGGGATATTTATTCAGGTACAGTTGGTTATATCACACCTGAAGGAGATTTTGATTTCAATGTCGTCATCAGAAGCCTTTTACATTTCTCCAAAGAACAAAAAAGCTATATCAGAGCCGGTGGCGCTATCACGATAGATTCCGACCCTGAATCCGAATGGAATGAATGCCACCTGAAAGCTAAAAAGCTGATTGATTTTTTCAGAGGATAGTATTAATTATCATTAGAAATCAATCATATCCCACTTTTAATTTTTTATCAGATATTTATACAAAGTTCTGAATTATGACACTTCAGGAATCCAATAAATTATCTAACGCACAATTAGAATTATTAAAAATTTCCTCTCGTAATCTCAGCGAGCAGGAACTAGCTGATTTACAACAAGTTCTGGTAAAGTTTTTTTTATAGCAAATTAGTCCGGGATGCGGATACAGCCTGGGATGAAAACAATTGGGATGATTCAAAAGTAGAAACTTTGTTGAATACAAAAATGCGTAAGCAGAATTTGAATCAATATTTTTAACTCAGGATAAACTCTAATAATAACAGCATATTAGAATTCATAAATATTGCTGATAATCAATAATTTAATAGTTCGTATGTTTATTGAAGGAACACTTATTGTTTTTGCCGCTCTATATGAAATTATTTTCCCTATTCAATCCCGAAGGGATACAATGTTTATAGAAAAGAAAATATCACATGAAATATGACTCCTTCGGAGTCAAATCACTAACGATCGTTTTCCTATAAACATTTGACCTCTTCGAGGTCATCTCATTAAGAGAAGACTTGTTACTCTATAGTATAATAATTGGGGAGTCATTTTTTAGAACTTAGCTTAACTCACCATTTTTTCCAGCTGAATTCCTCTTGAACCTTTGATCAATACAAGATAATCTGATACATCCTGCTTGTCCCACCATTCTCTGGCAGCCAAAGCATCCGGAAATTTCAAAGTAGTATCTGAAACATCTGTATCTTCAAACTCCTTCCCTACCAGCACCAGAAAATCCAATTCCAAAGCTTCCGCCAGATCGACTATACTCTGATGTTCTTTCCCGCTGTATTCACCCAGCTCTAACATGTGTCCCAAAATCGCTCCTTTTCTTGCAGATTCCATATTCTTAAGATTCTGCAAAGCGGATTCCATACTACTCGGATTGGCATTATATGCGTCCATAATCAAGGTCAGCGTTCCTTTCTTTACAATCTGTGACCTGTTGTTATCTGATTGATAATGCGACAATGCATCTTTTACCTGGCCAATTTCTACATTGAAATACTGACCAACCGCAGCCGCTGTAATGAAATTGTGATAATTATACTGTCCAGGCAATTGAGTAGAAATGATTTCATCACCAATGGAAAATTCCACATAAGGATTTGAGCCCAGATATCTGAAAGGATATTGACAGGATGCGTCTGAACCATAAGTAATCCTTTGCGTCACTCCTGACCTGTCAGCCATCTCCAGCAATACTTCCACATCTGTATTCAGGAATGTTTTACCATTGTGCGTTGCCAACCATTGATATAGCTCTGCTTTGGTTCTTTTAATGGCTTCAAAGCTTCCGAATTCGCCTATATGTGCACGACCGATAGATGTGATGATTCCGTGATCCGGCTCTGCTATTGCTGACAACTGACCTATTTCATGAACATGATTAGCTCCCATTTCTATGATAGCTATTTCATGATTTTTATTCAATCTGAGCAAAGTCAGCGGCACACCAATATGATTATTGAGATTTCCGATGGTAGCCAGTACGTTGTATTTCTGTTTCAGGACAGTGTAAACCAGTTCTTTGGTAGTTGTTTTGCCGTTAGAACCAGTGATTCCGATAACAGGTATTACAAATTGTTTTCTGTGATAATTTGCCAGTTGCTGTAGCGTTTCCAGTACATCGTCTACCAGAAATGTCTGATCTGGCAAATGATATTTTTCATCATCGATTACAGCCAGACCAGCACCTGATTTAAGCGCATCATGAGCATATTGATTACCGTCAAAACGTTCACCTTTCAAAGCAAAATAAATCTGTCCCTGCTCAATTTTTCTGGTGTCAGTTGTAACGCCAGTACTCTGTAAAAAATGACTGTAAAGCTCCTGAATTCTCATGTTTCAAAAATAGAAACTAATAGTGATTTTGATTTCATTTCCAAGTTTATTTTCACTGATTCAGCCATGAATTTCAAAAAATATTTATTGCATTATCACCACTACTATCAACTATTTAATAACTTCACTCATCATTAGAAATAGATATTTTAATCACTGATATTCAGAATTATTTATTAAAATATTCAATCGTTATGGAAGTCATTTTGAGCATCTGTTTAGGAATAGGATTGAGTGCAGCCACCGGGTTCAGAATTTTCATTCCGGCATTATTAGCCAATATTGCTGCAATGAACGGATTTATCCATCCTGGAGATAATTTTGAATGGCTGGCTTCATGGCCTGCATTCTGGATATTAGCGACAGCATCCGTTTTCGAAATCGCTGCTTATTATATTCCTGTAGTGGATAATTTTCTGGATACAATAGCTACGCCCGTAGCTCTGATTGCAGGTGCTTTACTAACGACATCTTTCATGGATGTCAGCAATCCTGCCCTTCAATGGGGATTGGGCATCATCATAGGCGGCGGAACAGCCGGAGTCGTACAAACGGGAACAAACCTTTTGCGGTTGACATCTACCGGAACGACGGGAGGCATAGCCAATCCTATTGTTTCCACCATTGAAAACATTAGTTCGTTTGTCATCACCATCATGTCCATTTTTATACCGGTTATAGCACTGATTATTGTAGGACTAGTGGTCTGGTTTATCTTCAGAAAACTAAAACAGCTGAATAAAGCAATGGCTTCTCAACCTGAAAATGTGGAGAGAAATATTTAATTCCTGACTGGCTAAAACAATCTGATGTTTGCGAACCTACGGCTCGCACGTTTTTCCATTGTATCTATTTTCTACAAAGCGAAAGCACCTACGGCGCATAGAGACAAAATTACACGTCAAAGTAGAGTTCAATCCAAAAATTCCAAAAGCAATTCATTGACTCTTTCAGGATGGTCGATCTGTGTCCAGTGGCTGCAATTGTCTATGTAAACCACTTCATGACGCGCATCTACGACTTCGTGAATCTTGTCATTCAGCTCCACCCCTAATGCCTTATCGTTTTTGCCCCAGATCACTCTTACAGGAACTTTTACTTTTTTCTTTTTTAAATCAGGATCAATTCCGCACCTCAATCCTGCACGATAATAATTAATAGAGGTTGTCAATGCATCTTTTTCACGATATGCCTGTACGTACAGCTTCAGATCCTGATCCGTCATATTCTGTGGATTAAACATCCATCCACGCATATTGGCTTCATAAAACTTCTCTAAAATCTGTCCTAAAATCAGCTCAGGCAACACAGGTATCTGGAATCCCATCATGTACCAGCTGCGTCTGAGCTGTTTTGGATTCGTCACCAGATTGCTCAACATCAGTTTCGGATGAGGGCAATTGAGGATTGCCAGCTTTTTAGTCATTTCAGGATATGCAGTTGCAAAATGCCACGCCACAGCTCCTCCCCAGTCGTGACCCACTACATAGCACTGTTCAAATCCCAGGTGTCTGACCAGCTCGTAAATATCTTTGATGACATGTTTTGTCTGATATTGCTCATGTCCTTCCGGTTTGTCGGAAAGATTAAATCCTCTCAGATCCGGAGCTACAACGGTATATTTTTCAGCTAAAACAGGCAACTGATATCTCCAGCTGTACCAGAATTCCGGCCAGCCATGCAACAATACTACCAGCTCGGGACCATTGCCCTGAATGACATAATGAAGATGTATTCCGTTAACGGCTGCAAAACGATGTTCTAAGTTTGACATATGATTAAGATGTTGTCATTAAAATACACATTTATTGTTTAAGGTTTGAATTGTTTAAAGTTTAAAGTTGGCTTGCCCTTGGTTTTGTTTAAAGCTTTTTAGTCGACGGTCAGCAGTCCAATGTTTTTGCTGATGTCGTTTGTGTTAGCAAACTTTGAACCTCAAACGTTAAACTTTAAACCCCAAATCACTTCCCGATAGCGTCATAAATGATCTGCTGCATCTTAGGGCGTATGCTTTGATTGATCAGCAGACGATTTTCTGCATCCGGATAAGTTCTGTTGGATAAATAGATAAATATCAATTCGTTAGCAGGATCTGCCCATGCGATTGTCCCGGTAAAACCTGTATGGCCGAATGAAGCATCTGACACGCAATCACAGGAAGGTCCATCACCTCCGCCAATCACAGATTTATCAAAAGCCAAAGCTCTTCTGTTGCCTTTATTGACTCTGGCAGTAAACTGATCGACCAATTCAGGGTTAAAAAACTTCACTTGTCCGTAAGTTCCTTTATTGAGCAACATCTGAAAATATTTGGCGAGATCATTAGCATTGCTGAATAACCCGGCATGTCCTGCTACTCCACCCATCATGGCAGCTCCCTGATCATGAACATAGCCTTGGATCTTCTGCATTCTGAAAGATTTATCTTCTTCAGTAGGCATGATATTTTTGACATCTATTCCACGAGCCAAAGGATTGTACATGGTCATATTTCCGCCCAGCTTTTTCCAGATCAAAGAATCTACTACGCCATCGAGTTGTTTCTCAAATTTTTTCTCAATGATTTTTTTCATGTAGTAATATCCCAAGTCACTGTATCTGTATTTCGCTTCCTGCAGTGCAGCTTCATCAATATCTTTGTATAAAGTATCAATGTATCTTTTATCCATATACATTTTCTCTGCCACTTTCACAGAAAATACATCACTGGAATCTTTGGAATAAATAGCTTCGTCAGGCTTGCTTTGTGTATTGAGTGTTTTCTTATAAAAGGGAATCCAGGCCGGTAGTCCTGCCTGATGAGCTAAGATATCTTTGATAACCAGATTTTTCTTATTGCCTTTGAGCTCAGGTAAATAATCTCCCAGCTTTTTATTGATATCAAACCATCCATTTTCATTCATGTGCATTAAAACAGGAGCTGTTGCAGTAATCTTTGTAATAGATGCAATGTCATATAAGTCCGTATTCTTCACAGAAGCAGAAGATGTTTTTGAAGGTTTCCCGAAAGATTTCTCATAAATTACGGCTCCTTTGTACACAATCAACACCTGACTTCCGGGAGTTGCCCCCATTTTAACAGCTTCTTCTGCCAGCTTGTCTACTGGTTTGAATTTTGCCGGATTGACACCCAGATAATAGGGATTAGCATATCTCAACCGAACTCCACCGGTTTTCAAAATACCTGTATTTACAGGATAAGCACCAGCTCTTACCGGTAATTTTGCAGTAGCTCCGATACCGCCATAGATTAATTGTGCAGCCGCAGATTGAGTCACTGCATCATCTACATACGCTATGACTACTGTAGACAATGCTCCAAACTGATTCAGGACATAAGGCAATCCGAAGAACACATTGATGACCTGATTTTGCTGGTTAATCTGATTAATAAATTGTATCGAACCATCTGTCAGACCGTGTCTTTTGGAAGCAGCTCTGACCAATCCGAAATGTGCATTGATGACGATGTCGTAACCTTTTAAGGTATTTTTCAAATTCTGAAATTCCTGATAGGTAGCATCTTTAGAAATATAGAAATGTTTGACTTCTCCATATTTATTGAGCATCTCAGTCAGCTTATTTCCTGAGTTGCCATCAACGTGCACTGCTGCTACTTTCAGCTTGCTTAAATCACCTAACGGAATCAGATTTTTTTCATCAGAAACCACTGTGATAGCTTCTATCATTAATTTCTCTTTCAAAAAAGAAGCATATTCTGTATTGATTTGAGCATCCAGATTTTGCGCAGAAAGCCGAACCGGTTTATTCAACCCCAACCAGTATTTTGCCAAAAGTACTTTTCTGACTTTCTCATCTATTAATTCCTGAGTCAACGTCCCGTTTTGAATCGCCTTGAGTACACCATCCATTGCTTTGGGTACATTATCAGAAAACAGCATAATGTCATTCCCGGCTAAAAGAGCTTTCACTTCGGCTTCTCCGGAAGGGAAAAATTTAGTGATGCCTTTCATATTCATGGCATCAGTAAATACCAGTCCTTTGTACCCTATATCGTTTCTTAAAATTCCATTGACTACTTTCGGGGATAATGTAGTAGGTAGATTAGGAGTATTATCTATAGCTGGCATACTCAGATGTGATACCATCATACTTCCGACCCCGTTCATAGCTAAAGCTTTAAAAGGTTTAAATTCTATGCTGTCCAATCTGGCTCTGGAGTGCTTGATTACCGGTAAATCATAATGCGAATCTACATCTGTATCTCCATGCCCCGGGAAATGTTTGGCACTGGACAAAACACCTCCATCCTGCAACCCACGACTGTACATGATGCCTTTTTTGATGACATTCTGCACATCTTCACCAAATGCCCTGTCGTTGATGACGGGATTTTTAGGATTGTTATTGACATCTATTACCGGAGCAAAATTGAAATGTATTCCTACCAGCTTCATCTGACGGGCAAACTCCCGTCCCATTTCATAAATCAATAAATCATTCTGTAAAGCACCCAGCAACATCTGTCTTGGATATTCCACCACATTTTTCAGACGCATCGATAATCCCCATTCTCCATCGAAACCGATCAAAAGCGGAATATTGGCTGCTGCCTGATACCTGTTGAGCAACTCTACCTGTTTTTCCGGTGTTCCCTGCATCATAATCAAACCACCCAGCTTATATTTTTTCACGAACTGCTCTGTTTCGGCATAATGATTTTCATCCTTATTAGAATATGCCGAAATCATAAACAGCTGTGCTACTTTTTCTTCCGGGGTCAGATGAACCATCAATGAATCCACCCACCGGATTCCTTCGGGAGGTATATTCATCATATACGGAGGTGCTATCTGAGCTTTTGCCTGATAACCCAGAGAAATAAAAATGATACCTATAATAGAACAACTAAGAGATCTGAATTTCATAAAAACCGACAGTCAATATTTATACCGAAAACGTTTTCAAGATAATCAATTGTCTATTCTTCTATAGAAAAGTTAATCCACATCTCATTGAAAACTATTTATGCACGTCTATTGGGGAAATCTTGTGGGTATTCCTTGTCCCCAAAAAGATGCCTTTCGTAGAGAATTATGTAATATTGCTGAATTAAGTGATCATTTTCAGATGGCAGACATCATCCATTTATTGTCCGATGCAATTGCAAACCAGATAGCCGCCGGAGAAGTCGTTCAACGTCCGGCATCTGTAGTGAAAGAGTTGCTGGAAAACTCCGTGGATGCAGGAAGCACCAATATCCAGCTCATTCTCAATGAGTCCGGCAGATCACTTATTCAGGTGGTAGATAATGGAAGAGGCATGTCTATGACGGATGCCAGGATGTGCTTTGAACGTCATGCGACTTCTAAAATCAGAGAAATCAATGATATTTTCAGCATCTACACAATGGGATTCCGCGGGGAAGCAATGGCTTCAATTGCTGCGGTAGCACAGGTAGAGCTGAAAACCCGTCAGGACAATGATACACTGGGAACTTATATCCGTATTGAAGGGTCAAAAATCATCTCTCAGGAGCCTTGCAATCATCCGGTAGGAACTACTACTATTGTTAAAAACTTATTTTATAATGTTCCTGCAAGAAGAAATTTCTTAAAATCCAATCAGGTAGAGCTAAAGCATGTGTTGGATGAATTTATAAGGATTGCTCTGGCGCATCCTCATCTTACTTTTATCTTCCATCACAACGGGTTGGAACTTTATCACCTGAAAGCGGGTAATTTAAGACAGCGAATTGTCGGCATTTTCGGCAAACCTGTCAATGACAAGCTTGTTCCGGTAGAAGAAATTACCGATTATGTGAGTGTCAGTGGTTTTATCGGAAAACCGGATATCGCTAAAAAAACCCGCGGAGAACAATTTTTCTTTGTCAATAACAGATTTATCAAAAGTCAGTTTCTCAATTATGCTGTTGCAAAAGCTTTTGAAGAATTGATTCCGGATAAAAGTTTTCCGCTGTATGTCCTGTTTATTCAGATTAATCCTGCTGCCATTGATGTCAACGTGCATCCAACCAAGCAGGAAATAAAATTTGAGGATGAAAAAAGTGTTTTCATGATTATTCAGGCTGCTGTGAAGCATGGATTGGCGCAATATAGTGTTACTCCTACACTGGATTTTACGCAGGAAGCCAGCTTTTCCAATTTAGATGCTGTAAGATTTCAACCGTCTGCTGATGAGCGCATCATGAACAAATACACGGGCGGACATGGATTCCCAAGTTCCAGCGGTCAGCAGCCAGTTCTGACAACTCCGCGAACTGCTAACTGGCAGACAGTACTGCCTTCTGCCATGCAGGCAGCTTCAGATATTATCACGCTGAGAAGCAAAATGGATGAAGATGAAGTGATGAGCTTTCCTTCTGAATCGCTTTTTGAAGATGAACCGGAGCATTCACCTTTTGAGCCGGTACAATTACATCAAAAATATATTCTGACGCAGATCAAGTCCGGTCTGGTACTCATCGATCAGCAAAAAGCTTTAGAGAGAATTCATTTTGAAAAATATTTGAGAATTCTCGAAAACCATCCTTCTGCCAGCCAACAATCGTTGTTTCCGAAAACGCTGGATTTTTCAGCGCAGGATTCATTTCTGCTTCAGGAGATCTTACCCGAACTGAAAATTTTAGGTTTTGATATCCAGCCTTTCGGGCAAAATACATTTGTCGTTCACGGACTTCCTGCAGATAATTTTGAAGAAGATGAACAATCACTCATAGAATTGATGTTAGAGTCTTATAAGAATAGTTTTGGAGGCGAGCCGCTCAACAAGAAGGAAAGATTAGCTCAATCTATGGCACGCGGAATTACTTTCAGAAAATGTAAAAGATTAGATACCAAAGAGATGAAAATGATTATTGAAGAATTGTTTGCATGTCAGGATCCCAACTATACGATGGGTGGCAAAAAGACATTTATTACGATTACGCTTCAGGAATTTGATCAAAAATTCTCCTAATACAAATAAGTATGTTTGGCAACATCCGACTTCCGGAAATCACTAAAAATCTGATTATTATCAATGCCATCATGATGCTGGCACTTTATATTTATCCGGATTTAGGTAACTATGTGGCACTTTACTATTTTTCTTATGAGAAATTTGAGCCCTGGCAATTAGTTACACATATGTTTTCCCACGCCGGGCCCATGCACCTTTTCTCTAACATGTTCACTCTGTTTATGTTTGGATCTGTATTGGAAAATGTTATCGGCCACAAGAGATTTCTGACTTTTTACTTGCTGACTGGTTTTGGCGGAGCATTTCTTCACATGCTTTTTAACATAGTACAGGTATATACACTTTCAGGTCATATATATATGACTCCTGAAATTATTGACAGTCTGAATATTCCTATTGCAAATAAACTGGAACTAATAAATATTATTTCCATCCCAATGTTAGGAGCTTCCGGAGCTGTATTTGGCGTATTGATAGGATTTGCATTTTTCTTCCCAAATTCACAGATGATGCTCCTCTTCCCTCCTATTCCGGTAAGAACCAAAACAATGGTCACCATTCTGATCCTGTACGAATTGTGGATGGGCTATAACCAATTCGGAAATATCGCCCATTTTGCGCATTTAGGAGGGGCACTATTTGGATATTTTATTTTGAAATCATGGAGAAGAAGAGGTATATTATAGCTTAATTATGTACAACAACCCAGGCATATGGCAGGAAATAAAATATAAGTATCATTATGGTGGTACTCATGTTAAAATTATTTTTATCAATGTTGCGATATTTGTAATACTTACTCTGGTTCTGTTAATAGACAATCTTCTGTTTAAAGGTATAGGAGAAGGTTTTATCCTGAAACAAATTCTGGGCAGTTCCGATCTCCAGACTATACTTCATAAGCCGTGGATCATTCTGACCAATATTTTTGTGCATTTAGGATTATTGCATTTGTTTTTCAATATGCTTTTCCTCAATTTATTCGGTGGCATTGTCAAAGATCTGGTAGGGAACTCTAAAATCATTCCCATATTTCTGATGTCCGGGATCATGGGCTTTATAACATTTGTTCTTGCTTATAATTTAATTCCTGCATTTAAATCACCGGGCGGGGCAACTATTTGCGGAGCTTCCGGCGGAGTAATGGGAATTACATTTGCAGCCGTAGCATTGTCTCCTAATTATGAAATCAGACTTTTATTTTTAGGGAATGTCAAAATCAAATGGCTCGCCATCTTTTATGTATTTATGGATATTATCTCTTTACAAGGAGAAAATGCAGGGGGAAGCATCGCACATATGGGTGGAGCACTTTTAGGTTTTGTGTACATCAGGCAATTGCAAAGCGGCAGAGATTGGGCCAGGCCTTTTTACATAGTAGAAGACTGGATAGCAAATCTTAAAGCACCCAAAAGGAAAGTAAAGGTAGCTTATAAAAAAGAAGAAAAAGTAGCCGCCGGATCAAGAGAATTTAATTCCGGCAAAAGCAATCAGTCTTCAAAGCAGAGTGCTGACCAGCAGGAACGGCTGGATGAAATTTTAGATAAAATCAACAAATCCGGTTATGACAGTCTGAGCACTGAGGAAAAAGCTTTTTTATTTAAAATAAGTCAGGAAGACTAATGAAGTTTCTTTACGGATTACTATCATTTTTTTCACGAACTGCCAACATAGTAGCATTTCTGCTATTAATCGCTTCGGGTGCCGCAGCCAAAGTCAATCCGGATTATTTCTGGCCTTTGGGATTATTGGGACTGGCATATCCTTTTTTGGCATTGCTCAATATCTTTTTTGTGATCTCCTGGATGATCCGAAAAAGATTTTTCTTTTTGATTTCTCTGATAGGTCTTGCTGTTACATTTCCTCAGCTAAAAGCTCAGATAGCTATTCCATTCTTACAGAAAAAAACTGAAGCAGCACATGACATCAGGGTCATGAACTATAATGTAAGGAATTTTGATTTGTATAACTGGAGCAACAACCAGAAATCATGGCAATCCATGATGGATACTATAAAAAGCTATGATCCTGATTTCTTATTGATTCAGGAGTATTATACAGATCAGAATAAGTTTAAAAATACTGAATACCTGGAATCTATAGGCTATAAGCATCATCAGTTTGCAATTGAGCTTGTCAGAAAAGGTACTGATTGCTGGGGTGTTGCTCTGTTTAGCAAGTATCCGATTGTTGAAAGCGGAGAATTAATCAGGCAACAAACGCCCAGCCCTTACGGAAATTTTCATAACAGAAGTGTTTATGCTGATGTAGTGGTCAAAAATCAGAGGATACGTATTATTTCTGCACATTTACAATCTATCTATCTGGGATATGATGATTATAGTACAATCAAAGAGATAAAAGACGATAAGCCATCTCATTTCAGGAAAGTCATTCCCATCATCAAAAAGCTGGGCAAAGCATATAAGCAAAGAGGCATCCAGGCAGCAGAGCTAAGAGCATTTATCGAAGAATCCCCGTATCCGGTCATTTTAGGAGGTGACTTCAATGACACTCCGGGGTCATTTGCCTATCAGCAGATGGAACAGATCTTAGATGATGCTTTTATTGAAAAAGGCAAAGGATTAGGCAGCACATACAACGGGATCATTCCACTTCTGAGAATAGATTACATATTCAAGGACAGGACTATTGAATGCACAAATTTTCATTTAATCAAAAATCCTAACTCAGACCACTTTCCTATCGCTGCAGATTTTATCCTGCCCGACAAAGATTCTTTAAAAACAGATAATTAGCCCAAATATTTTTCAATTATACTTTCAACTATATCTTTGCACAATGGCTTCTCATCAACTTTATATATACAATTCATATTCAAGAAAGAAAGAATTATTTCAGCCTATCAATCCTCCGTTTGTAGGAATGTACGTTTGTGGCCCTACTGTATATAATGATGTTCATCTGGGAAATGTCCGTACATTTTTGACTTTTGATACAGTATTCAGATTATTGAAATATCTCGGATATAAAGTAAGATATGTCAGAAATATCACCGATGTAGGCCACTTGGTGGATGATGTGGATCATGGTGAAGATAAGATAGCTAAGAGAGCAAGGCTGGAACAGCTGGAACCTATGGAAATTGTACAGAAATATACCGTAGGATTCCATGATGTCATGAGATTATATAATATACTGTCACCAAGCATCGAACCTACTGCAAGTGGCCATATCATTGAGCAAATCAAAATGACTCAGGACATTATCAGCAATGGATTCGCATATGAAGTAAATGGATCTGTATATTTTGATGTAGTCAAATTCAATGAGCAACATCCGTATGGTACACTTTCAGGCAGAGTACTGGAAGATCTTTTGGAAACAACAAGAGAGTTGGACGGACAGGAAGAAAAAAGAAATAAAGCCGATTTTGCTCTTTGGAAAAAAGCTGAAAACGGACATCTGATGAAATGGCCTTCGCCGTGGGGAGAAGGATTTCCGGGATGGCATCTGGAGTGTTCTGCAATGAGCACAAAATATCTTGGAAGTAAATTTGATATTCACGGTGGCGGAATGGATTTGAAATTCCCGCATCATGAATCTGAAATTGCTCAGAATATTGGTGCCTGTGGCTGTACTCCGGTGAACTACTGGATGCACAGTAATATGCTCAATTTCAATGGTAAAAAAATGAGCAAATCAGAAGGCAATTCTATACTTCCCTTGCAAATGGTTACAGGCGACCATCCATTGCTTGACAAAGGCTACAGTCCTATGGCGATCAGATTTTTGTTCCTGCAATCTCACTACAGCAGTGAAATAGATATTTCTATTAAATCACTTCAGGATGCGGAGAAAGGATTGAAGAGAATCATGAACGCATTACAGTATTTACCTAAGCTATCGTGGGTCAATAGCAGTATTGATGAAAAAGCTGAAAATGAAATTACTGAGACTGTGAATCAGATAATGACTGATTTATGTGATGATTTCAATACTGCAAAAGCAATAGCAAACCTGTATGCTCTTACAACACATATCAATATATGGTATAACCAACAACAAAAAGTAAGCGGTATCACAGCAACTACTTTTGAAAAATTGAAAGCTGTTTATACAGAGATTGTACAGGAAGTCTTAGGATTAGTTGAAGAAGCCACTTCTTCCAATGGTGCTTTGGATGCTGCAATGAACCTGATCATTGAGCTTAGAAAACAGGCCAGAGCAGAAAAGAACTGGAGCTTATCTGACCAGATCAGAGATGCGCTTAAACCAGCCGGAATACAAATTAAAGATGCAAAAGATGGAGTTACTACGTATGAAGTGGAAGGTTAAATTTTTAGCGTGCTTAGCTATACCCTTATTTGTTTCTGCATGCAGAAACAACAATGAGCAACCTGTATTGGAAGTTCCTCAGGATGTAACTAAAGTTGTAGAAAGACCGGATTTTTCTGCCGATTCAGCATTTTACTTTGTTTATAAGCAAGTAGAATTCGGCCCGAGAATTCCAGGCAGTGAAGCACATGAGCAATGTGCTGTATGGCTCGCCAATGTATTGAAAAATTATGGGGCACAAGTACAAACGCAAACGGCTCAGCTTCTGACTGCTGAAGGTAAAACCGTGCCTTGCTATAACATTATAGGTTCTTATAATCCCGAAGCAGAAAAAAGAATTTTATTGGCGGCACACTGGGACACCAGGCCGTGGGCAGATCAGGACAGCAAAAATGTAGCACAACCTATTGCCGGAGCCAATGACGGAGCGAGTGGTGTTGGAATATTACTTGAAATTGCCAGACAATTGAAACTAAAAGGAACAGAAACAGGTATTGATATCATTTTCTTCGATGTAGAAGATTCTGGTTTATCTGAAGTAGAAAATTCCTATTGCTTAGGTTCTCAATATTGGGGTAAAAACCCTCACAAGCCTAATTACTATGCTTATAAAGGTATCTTATTGGATATGGTAGGGTCTGAAGATGCTACATTTACAATGGAAGGTGCATCTATGCAAATAAATCCTGATCTGGTCAATGAAGTATGGAATACCGCACATCAGTTAGGGTATCAAAGATATTTTGTCTTCAAAAAAACAGCTCCTATTGTTGATGATCATGTATATGTGTATCGACACACCCGTATTCCTATGATTGATATTATCCATAATGACCCAACGACTGTTTCCGGTTTTGGTAAATACTGGCATACGCATGACGACAACATGGATATTATCAGCAAAAATACTCTACAAGCCGTAGGTGAAACAGTTTTAGCCGTTATCAGAAGATAAAGCCGATAAAATTATTCGTTTGAAACAATAAAAAATGGGGCAGAATTGCCCCATTTTTATTTTTATAAAACATTTGTTAAGGTTGAGCGAAGCTTTTTCTTGCACCAGCAAAAGTTGCCAACATTCTTGATTTCTGACCCGCTGTAAACATATACATACAAGCGTCATTGGTATAATCCATGAAATTCATTGTCATCTCTACTGGTTTAGTGCCGCAAGTGCTTTTATGCCCTGCAGCAGGGCAGTTGTAGTTTGCTGTATTATGTATTGGTGTATCACCTACCTGATCATTACCGCAGTTCAGATCACCCCATATATGACGAAGATTCAGCCAGTGACCAATTTCATGAGTTGCGGTCCTTCCTTTGTTAAACGGAGCTGTAGCTGAACCAATAGTACCGAAAGCATTATTATCAATTACTACACCATCTGTTGCTGCAGCACCACCCGGAAACTGAGCATATCCCAATACGCCTCCACTCAGGTTACATACCCATAAATTAAGGTGGGTGGCAGGTGTTGTCGGAGTGATTCCCTGAGCTTTTTTAACAGCATCATTAGTACCCCAGCTGCTCTTGGTTGTACTCTTGCGAACTATTTTAGAAAGCACAAAACGGATATTCGTATTACCGGATCTGACTGATTGAAAATTTGATGGTGTGTTATTGTAATCACTGTTAGTCCCGCTAAAGTCTTTATTAAGGACATCTATCTGAGAAGCAATCTGAGCATCAGAAATATTTTCAGCAGCTGTACGATAGACAACATTCACAATAACCGGTATTTCGTAGACACCATTAACAAGCTTCAAATTAATATCCCTGTTGTCAAAATCTCTTGCAAAAACATCTAAATCTTCTAAATATTTCTTTCTAAGCGGATCTGTTTTAATCTGATCTTCCAAAACTTCCATTGATGCACACTTTCTGGCTCCCGGCGAAGCTTCTTCAGTTATCGGTGTTAGCACATCTGTTTTTGAACATGCGCTTATTAATGTAGTTAATACCAACGCTCCGTAAGTCAATCTTTTCATTTACACTTCTTTTTTAATTTGTTAAGTAATCTAAATTTATAGAATAAATAAATCAAAAACATCACGTCAATATCCAGTAAAACACATTTAATTTATACGAATCTTTAATATTTTAACTATATTTTGTGTTTTTAAAAAATCATCATGCAGATTATCAGAAATGATTAGAAAAATTCTTAAAAAATAATTATACAGAATATAATAATAAGAAACCAGCGACTGTGAAAGATAGTTTACACGTACTTATATTATTGTTTTACAATGATTTATAAAATAAAAAAATAATTTACTTTTAATTAAAACAAGCTGTACAATATAAAATCAAATAAGATTCAACAATTCTATTGTACAGATAAAATGAACCAGATTTATTCTGAAATATCAAACAAATTATTTTAAATATATAGTAATAACTATTCATAATTTGGATTCAAATCAATACATTAAAAAACAATTGAGTATATACAACTGAAAATAAATTTCTATTCTAGTCTGGATATTCCTGCAATCGATCTGAAGTTGATTATTCTTGAAGAAAAACACTTATTCAGTTTGCTTTTTCAAAGAATTATATAATCTTTGCAGTCCCTTAAGAACGCACCCTGGAGAGGTGTCCGAGCGGTCGAAGGAGCACGCCTGGAAAGTGTGTATAGGTCAAAAGCTTATCGCGGGTTCGAATCCCGCTCTCTCCGCAGAAAAGCCTTAGCAATAAGGCTTTTTTCTTTTACAAGAGTTATCCATCTTATTTATTTTAAAAATTCTGTGCAGGATAAATTATCTATCAAAAAAATCTACTCTTCGTCTTTCACTGCTGATGGTTCTGCTCAGTTGAATAGTATCATATCCTGAACTGCAATCCGGCGTATATATTTCGAGCCGGTGCCGGATTGTAAAATCTATTTCCGAAAGCATTCAGATCATTGCCCAAGCTGTATTTCTGATTAAGAATATTATCTGCTCCGGCATAAATATGGATGGAGGATTTTGCTATTGAAATCTGCCATCCGATTTTAGCCTGTAATAACTCATAAGAAGACGCAAAGACTGTATTTCCATCATTGAGTGGAATTCTGCCCGTAAAATTGCATTGCATATACAGATACAGCCGTGCTGGAAACATAATATGTAAACCCACAACCGAGACATGTAAAGGCGTTCCTGTAAGGTTATTTCCTGAATAATCATTTCCATTCACAATATAATCTCTGAACCTGAAGCGGCTTATCGTTAATACTTCGCTGAGCTCAATTCCTCTTATAAAACCTTTTGTCCGCTTCTTAATAATTGTAGCGCTAACATCCAGCTCTAGTCCTGATTGGTTTGTTCCTCCTGCATTTAAAAAATAGTCGGTATCATCAGCCAGACGCCTGTTTACTATAGAGTTCTCTAATCGATAATAGAACACAGATGCATCAATTCTAATTCTATTATTGTTATCGAACAATCTGAATCCTGTTTCCAGGTTCCAGCCGGTTTCCGGATCTAAACCGGTATTAATGACATTATTGCCTGGCCTTACCTCCGCAATTGTGGGTGTAGAATACCCCCTGCTCAGCGTGACTCTCCAGATAAAATTCTCTTTCAAACTATAGGATGCTGCAAGTCTGGGCATGAACTGTGGCGTAAAGTTTCTTTTATTTCGATTTTGTTCGTTAAGAGGATACAAATTGCGGAACCTGTAATGATAATTGTTCAGACTTGCTCCTGCTTCTATATTGAGCTTTTCAAAAAGGGTTACAGCATATCTGCCAAATATAAAATACTGATTTGTACTCAACTCATCAAATGCCTGCGGATTCCCTGTTTTCCCATTCAGATTATCATAATTGTCTATTTTCGCTTGGGTCTGTTGCCATTCTGCCCCAATTATAGCAGTCAATTTAAAATCTCCCTTCACAGGACGGGAATATTCAAAATATGTCCGGACGCCATAAGTGAGCTCATCCCGTTGTTCGAAGTTTGTAATAAACGGGTTTTCAAAATCTACATGTGATCCGAAAATTGATGTTACATTTCTAATCGCTTTTGAAATACGCACTTCATTTACCAGTCCACCAAAGAAAATCTTTGTTCGGACTCCGATTTGCTGTTCAATCGCTCCCGGCAATGTAGCTGTAGCAGGGCGGGAAGATCTTGGATTATTATTGAACTGTTCCAATGTCAAGCCACCAGGAGTCTGATAATTGAGATTTGAATAAAAACCCAAAAGCTTCAGCTTGTTATCTTCTCCGTAATGGAACCTATCGGCAATCTGGAAATAGAAGCGGTCCATGCTGCTATGATCACGGTAGCCATTATATCTTTGATATGCCTGAGAAATTTCCAGCTCATTTTTTCCAATATTCTGATGCATCTTAGCACTTTGATGTATCAACCCGTAAGATCCTGCATCAAATTTGATCTCGGCTGAATTATCAGAGCGATTTCTGCTCATTGGATTAAGCAATACTACCCCACCGGAATTTGCTCCAAAAAGACTGCCATCAGGACCTTTCATAACTTCTACAGTTCGGATACCAGAGATATCAAGAGCATTAAGATATGTATTACCCCCTGCACCAGTTAAAGGAATTTCGTCCAGATAAACTTTTACGTTACGGACACCATAGGGAGACCGCAATGTGCTTCCTCTCAAAGAAAGGCGATAACTCCCGGGAGTCCGTTCCTCCATCCGAACGCCAGCCATCGTATTCATAGCACTTACCAGAGAAACTCCCGATTGCAATGCTATCTGCTTAGATGTCAATACACTGATCGAAGCCGGCACTTCTTTTATCTTTCGTTCTGAAAGATATCCATATACGGTTACTTCAGACAAGACACTTGTGCTATCATCATTTACAACTATCTTTTCCTGCCCGTAAGCTCCGGTGAAAATAATGCACATGCAAACAGATATAAATAATTTTTTCCCAATCATTACAATGCTATATATGCTCATTTTTCATCCTGCAATTATAATTTTCTGACAGGCCATTATACGAAAGTAAAAAATTAACAACAGTCTTCTTTTTACCTTCCATATATCTTTTTCTGTTTTCCCGGAAGTAACAGAAGCACCTAAGCAGGTTTTCAGCTTTGCAGGTGAGTATAAAAATAACAAAGAAAAAGTCCGTCAACCTTGTAGTTAACGGACTTTTCAATTTATCTGATGATTCGATAAGCTATCTCACGATATACATTTTACCAAATCCTTTCTTGAAGTATTTATCCACTGAACCTTCTATCATGTCCATCTGCTTTCCATTCATTCTGGCAGTCACTCTGTACAGATAAAGGCCATTTGCGAGCTTGTCACCATACATATCTGTACCATCCCATTTATATTGAGTTCTATTTTGCCCGATATGAATATATCCTAATTCATCAGCAGTAATTTCTTTTACTACCTTACCTGTAACTGTCATAATCTGAATCTTCAAATCAGTAGGCACTTCTGTACCAGTAACAGTAAAGACGAACTGAGTAGACGTAGAGAATGGGTTAGGATAGTTGATAATATTGGAAATAGCAGGTCTTGTATCGATCTGGAACTGGATTCTATATTCATTAGTACCCGCATCATTCAAGCTTCTGTCGGCTCCCTGAATTCTCAATTCATAGGTTCCGTTTTCTTCATAAGTAGGCCTGTAAAATAATTTAGCCTCATTACTCGTGCTCAATTTACTCTCATCAGCAGGAATAAAGCTAAACTGGTTAGATCTGGGATCTAAAGAAACCGGAGTTGTAGAATTTGGCGTTTTCAGGAACACTTTAAACAGCATGGTATCATTTAAAGCCAGGTGCTGGTTTTCATCTTTCAATCTGATTAAAACTTCCGGCTTAGGAGAGATAATTTCACCATCACTGATGTGTCTGCCATCAAAGGTCACATCCATCACCGGATTCAGCATATCTTTTTCGAGTATGACGGTAAAGAACGCGAAGTTGTTAAAGTGATACTTTTCTTTCTGATCGTTATTCGGATTAGCTTCAATAATAATAGTATTAATTCCCTGATTTGAATACTGGTCAAAAGTATGCTCAAAATCTATTACCAGATATTTTCTTCCTGGTAATGGTGCGAATCTTTTATAATACTCCTGAATTTGATTATTAGCATCTTTTACAGTAAACTTCACCAGCATGCTGTCCATATCAATATCAGTAATGTTTTCAAAAGCAATTTCTGCTCTGAATTTACTTCCGAAAGGAATAGTATCGTTGGTCTTTACAAGATGCTTTTGAGGATTCATAGCTCCCTCTGGTACTTCCTCGTAGATAATTCTCCAATAATCCAATTGAGGTGAAGTCGAATTTTTCTCGTCAGCTGCATCAAATTCCAATTGCAGGTACGGATAATTATCAGAATCCACGAAGGAGATATCGGCATTCTTAGGAACATTGGAATACAATTTTTCTTTTACTCCATCTTTAGAATATCCATATAAAGTGTACTCTACTTCATCAGTCACAGGCTGATCAAGCGATGCCCAATTATAATCAATTGTATTCCATTTGAGCGCCGGCCCGATCAGGGGAGAAGATATCCGTCCATTATTCCAGGTACCAGTGTAGGTAAATTCTACGTCTATTTTTTCAGTCCTTTCAACTTTGATTTGTTGCGTTGGAAAAAATGGATTTCCTTTCTGGGTAAAGAACACAAATGGTTGCATTTCCTGAACACTTCTGATATCAGTCACACCGATATATTCAAATGCATCAAACAATGTTTCTCCATTAAATGCAGATGAATCATCACTTGCCCACTGGGAATAAAAAGGATTCTGTGAGCTATAACCACAGATAATCGCCTGGTCAGGCACTATATTCTTTAAGAAGTTATAACATGAGAATCGTCCTCTTTGATTTGAAGTATTGAACTCAATAATTTTCACATCATTCAGTACAGTTACTATCGTGTTGCCATATTCCCCCAAACCTGTTGTTCCGATTTGATATGTAGACATTGGGATACCGGTTTTAGTATCTAATACATAAAAATGAAATCCTGCTCTCGTAAATGTATTTCTTGCTATCAAACTATTATCAGCAAACAAAACTCTGTCATTGTAACCTACTGCATCAATTCCTGTAATGACTTTAACAGTTCTTACATTATCTATAAAACTAAACCTGCGGTCTGTTCTGAGATACATATTATCATAGTTATCCGGTATAAACTGGAAATAATGTGATTGATTCCATCCTTCGGATAAAGATGTATTGTAAAGGAATGAGCTTTTATTCCAACTCAGACTATTGCCGTACAGTGTATCCAGACTACCTCTCCAGTAATATACCTTATTGTTTAACAACGAAATGGCAGGTTCCCAGCTAACAACTCCTCCTGATGAAGTGACTGATTTTGTCTCTAACAACGGGCTGTTAAAAAACTCTGTGGTATCTATCTGAACAATATATCTCTTTGCTGAAACCAAAGGATTAGCAGTTGAGTATTCCAGTTTTACATTAGGTTTATTAACAATGCTAAACTCAGATGGATAAACAGGAATTAAATCATCAATAGTAAAATATCTTGTGATTGTAACTTCATTATTTGCCTCAGAAAGCTCGTCAATTTCATCGTCCGAGTCTACTTTGATATAAAATGTGTTTTGCCCCAAGCCATTAACATTGTTTGTTGGTATGGAAACAAAAACTGAATCTGAATAATTCGGGGCAGGGACTACTTGCTCATAAGTTTCTACTTCTCCGTTTGGAAGATTTCGCTGAACTAATACTTTATAATTCGTATTTATTGCCTTTCCGATATTTTTGTGATTAATCAGTATCTGAAAAGTATCAACACTTGCATTTACTACTTCAGGAATAAATGAGATTTGCTTTTCAGTAATGATATAGTCTGGTTTTTCAAATGAATTAAGCTTAATTGCAGGGTCACCATGATAAATCATTTGCTGAGCCAGAAACCTGTCAGTCTGCAATGTGCTGCTCAGAACATCAGTGGCTGTATTTTTAAGAATTCTGCCGATAGGTTCCGCATAATTTGTAACTCCCAGCCTGTTGTAGAAATTATTGGCGTACTGATTCAGGGAATATGCCACAGCATAAGTCATCGGGGCAAGGTATCCGATTGCACAACGATCCGGTGTAAGTACAAATCTTTCGCTGTAAGAATTATAGTTCTCAAAAATATTACCAACAAAACAACCATTCGTAAACATAAAAGGATATTTCCCTTTGGGATTTTTGAAGTTTTCAGGTTCAATATCAAAATCTACTGTTGAAGTAGAAGAGTGTCCAAAGAATGTTACCAATGAAGTACCATTGAATAACATTGAATCTATGATAGCGGATTGTGCTACCTGTACCGGATCAGTAGAGTTTTTATAAACACTATGTACTTTACCTCCAAAACTAGGTCCTTCAATAATCCTTTTATAATTTTCCAGATACCTGGCAAAAGTCTGTTGTTCATCCAAAAAGTTACCTCCTCCCAAATGCAATACAGACTTCATCCACTCTTTTCTTTCCAATGTCTGATCTTCTAAAGTACCTGTCTGTTGTACATCCTCATATAGTTTAACTTTTTCCAGATATACTTTTATATCATTGATATCTTTGGCAGAAAGCCTCCCTACACCAACTTGCGGATATAATATTGAACTACTTCTGGCCACCAATAAGTTATCAGAAGCAGGATGTCCATATGTTTGAACAAATTCCATTACATTGTTCCTTCCGGTTGAATAACTCAATCCTTTACCAATGATGAACAACAACTCCGGTTTTATCTCTGACTTATCATACAAAAAATTAATCGCATTTCTGACCGCTAACGGATGTTGCCTGATTCCAAAAGAAAAAGAATTTTCAAGCTCGTCAATGTAATATATGTGAACCTTATAATACCCACCTTCCTCAGATGCTCTGTATTTTGCGTATTCCTGAAGGTAATTCACACCACCTAAAGTCCCGTCATATTTTTTATGAGTAATAATGATATAATCAGCATTTTCAACTTTACTAAAATTCGCCAAGGACATGCTAGTGATAAAATGAATATCACTGGTATCCTGACTCGAAATGTAAAGACTATCTTTCATTTGTTCCGTTTCAATGAAATGGATCTTTGTAATATTATTTTCTCTGATTGCTCTGTATCTGTGATTGTTTTTTAAATCATAGACAATTGCTTCAGTAGATTTATTACTGAAATTAGTAAGCTCCACATAACTATCGGCTTTCTTGGGAACAGCAAAGTCCAGTTTACTGTCATTATTTGCATGATATAACCTCGGGTAGGTCAATGTTAAATAATAGACCCCTATTCTGCTATTGTTAGCCAATGAGCTGACTCTAAGCAAAATATTATTTGTGTAATCAGTAGAATTTATGTCAGTTTCAAATTTTGTTATTCCTGGTCTGGAACTATAAATTGTATCTAATGCCTTTCCACTATTTAAAGAAAGTACAACCTCATGTGAGGTATTGTTCGCAAACAAAATACATCCACTCAATCTTGCCTTCAAACCTGGGTCTACAGTGTACTTTTGAAGAGCTAATATACCATGAGTTCTGCTACCATTAGGACCTAATATATTGAGACTAGAAAAACCTTCTCCCATATCAAATCCCGAGTCAAAGACATAATTTAATACCTGATTAGGATTTTGACCATCTCTAAAAACATTTAACAGATCTATACGGTTAGTATGATAGTAGTAAACTTCCTTTGGTGGCAAATTCGTTAATGAATTCTCCACACTCAATATTCTCGCACCTGAGTTGACCTTATCAAAAGTGAGAAAATAAGTAGCTGAATCCGTAAATAAGCTTCGATAGGGATTCGGTTGGAACTCAGGATGTATATACAACTGATTATCCATTCGCCCGTCCATCATATCTCCATAAAATTCTATAAAGTCATTTTCTCCAAAAGTATTGTCCGTAGTTACATAAATTGGCACTTCCTTACCTTCTCTGTACAAACGGACATGTCCTCCTACAATCTCGTCGGGAGAAATTCCGTTTTGAATTAATGAGCTTGTGGTAATTCTATGTAGTCCTTTAGTAATGAGCTTAAACTTATAATAATTCAATCCACTATCTATCCACTCATTTCCGTATGGCTGAGCTTTTGCTGCAGATGCAAAAGCTACTATACCAATGATTAAAAATATAAATCTTTTCATTAATCTTTTTTCTTCTTATTAAATCCAATCCTGGCTGATATCACGTGTGAGAACGTAGAAGTTTCCTTGCTACCCACATCTGTAAAAGCATAATCTACTGCGATTGTCTTAAATCTTAATCCGGCGCCCACATTAGGCTGAACTGTTACTTTCTTATCGACATTATTGTCTTTTAATTCTTTCTGAATATTGCTGACACCACCTCTGACATACACGATCTCAGCAAATCCGACTTCTACTCCCAGATGAGGATCAAAGCTCAATGGCTTACCCGGCAAGAGTACATTTCTCTTTCCGTCTGTAGTAACATCTATAGCCAATTCTGTGTTGAGCTCAAACTTGTTGAATTTTTTATAATATCCTGCTCCCAATAAGATTTTAGGCATTGTTACTTCTAAAGAATTATTAGGTATTTCGTTCCCTGTGAGCTGAAAAATTTCTTTTTCTTCGTCAGTAAATGAAAAATTCCACGCATTAAAAGTTGTGGAGATATCTCTGATATTTATACCAAATTTGAAATCTTTCAATTGATATTGAGCTCCTACATCTATACCAAAGCCAAATGCTTTGGCAAAATCTCCGGCTTTATGGTATACAATTTTAGCAGTACCGCCTACAGACAGATTGGGTTTAATCTTTCTGGCATAGGATAGCATAAATCCATAATCTCCCACTGAAAAAGATCTGATATTATCATAGTTAATCGTCCCGTCCGGCTCTATTAAGTTCAGTGTATATGGTATGTCATCCACTGCAAACCTCACCACGTTTATTCCTATTGCATGCTTTCCGCTATCCAAAGAAAAAGCTGCCCCCAGCCAATCAAATTTGGCAACACCTGCAAAATGCTCTGAGTGCATAAATCCGATTTGGGCAGTCTCTTTGACATTCACTAAACCAGCCGGATTCCAATAACCGGCAGTCAAGTCAGAAACTCCGGCTACTACTGCATTTCCTTTAGCAAGGTTTTGGGCGCCAATGCCTATATCCATAAATGCATTGCTATATTTAGCTGGTTGTGCCTTTAATGTAGCCATGAACAAAATCGAGGTCAACACAAAGGCGATTCTACCATACATATACATATGTTTCAATTGTATTTTATTTAAAAGTCAACAGTTTATTAAAGATCAGCTCTATTACAACTCCTAAAGTTAAGTTTTTTAAATTATAAGTTGTTAGTGCGAACATTCTCTTAAATAAAGTTAAACTCAAAAAATAACGATAAACTACATCAGAGATTATATTTTTGCACTACAAAAAATTTTAAAAGTGAATTTAGTTGAAGAACTGGAATGGAGAGGCTTGATTCAGGATATGACTCCGGGCACAAAAGAATTGTTTGCAAAGGAAAAAGTCAAAGCTTATATTGGCTTCGATCCTACTGCAGATAGCCTTCATATCGGTAGCCTTGTTCCGATTATCATCTTAATGCATCTTCAGAAATACGGTCATTTACCTATAGCACTCGTAGGCGGGGCAACGGGCATGGTCGGTGATCCTTCCGGAAAATCCAAAGAAAGAAATCTTTTGACGGATATAGAACTTCAAAAAAATCTGGACGGTATCACCAGACAATTGAGTAAATTTTTACAATTTGAAGGAGTAGACAATCCGGCAGAAGTAGTCAACAACTATGATTGGTTCAAGGAATTCAGCTTCTTAGGATTTATCCGTGATGTAGGAAAGTATATTACTGTCAATTACATGATGTCTAAAGATTCAGTGAAACAAAGATTTACCGGTGATGTAGGAATATCTTTTACTGAATTTTCTTACCAGTTGATACAGGGGTATGATTTCTACCATTTGTACAAAAACAAAGGAGTTAAAGTACAGATGGGTGGCAGTGATCAATGGGGAAATATTACTACGGGAACCGAGCTGATTCGCAAAATGGATGGTGGCGATGCTTATGCATTGACTTCTCCATTGGTAAAAAAAGCAGACGGCGGTAAATTCGGTAAAACAGAGCAAGGGAATGTCTGGCTGGATCCTGCAAGAACTTCTCCGTATAAATTTTATCAGTTCTGGCTGAATGCTTCTGATGAAGATGCAAAAAACTGGATCAAGATATTCTGCTTCTTCTCTCAGGAAGAAACTGCGGCTCTGATAGCTCAGCACGAAGAAGCTCCTCATTTGAGAGTTTTGCAAAAAGCACTGGCTCAGGATCTGACTATAAGGGTGCATTCTAAGGAAGAATATGACAACGCTGTACAGGCTTCTGAAGTATTGTTCGGTAAATCCACTAAAGATTCTCTCACTCAATTGGACGAAAGAACATTGTTAGAAATTTTCGATGGTGTACCAACTTATAAAGCCGAAAAAGCAGTTTTGAGTGAAGCTACTCCAATTATAGAATTTTTGGCTACTCATACCAATATCTACAGTTCAAAAGGAGAAGCAAAACGTGCTTTACAAAGTAATGCAGTATCTATCAATCAGGAAAAAGCCACTGACCAGACTCAGATTTCTGCAGATGATATCATTAATGGAAAATTTATTTTAGTCAGAAAAGGCAAAAAAGATTATCACCTGGTAGTGATAGAATAAACCACAGCTTATATTCTAATTTTTAAAATGGGATGGTAAATTTCTGAAATTTATCATCCCGTTTTCTTTACTATTGATGTTTAAATCTCCGTCATAAATCACTTGCGTTTGAGTAAGATTGTCTCCCAGCAATTTTTTCAGATAATGTAGATTTTTGAGGAAATCTTTGTGGAATATCCTTGACGATTTTATCTCATAAGCATGATAATCCATTCCATATTCCTGTACAATATCGACTTCTCTTTGTGACTGATCCCGATAAAAATAAAGATTGGAGGCTTTCCCCTTATTATATCTGTTTTTCAACAATTCAAGAACACAGTAATTTTCAAAAATAGCCCCCCTGAGCGGATGGGTAGATAATTGCAATTCTGTTTCTATCCCCAATAAATAACATACTAAACCCGTATCACAAAAATATATCTTAGGGGCTTTCACTAATCTTTTTCCTATATTCCGGTAAAAAGGAGGCAAGCGAAATATAATATATGAAGCTTCCAAAACACTCAACCACTCCTGTATCGTATGAACCGTCACTCCTACCTCATTAGATAATGCCGAAGCATTCAATTCTGTACCGATTCGGCCTGCACATAGTCTGATAAATGTCTGAAATTTTGTAATATCCTTTACATTGAGCAGCTGTCTGACATCCCGCTCCACATAAGTATTATAATATTGTCGAGCTACATCCTGAACAGGTATTTTTTTGCCCCAGACAGCTGGGTATCCTCCATTCAGCAACAAAGTATCTGTAGATATTTCTGCTACTTCTTCCAGCTCAGTTATTGACAGAGGTAGCAGTGATAACGTAGCAGCACGACCTGCTAAAGATTGGGTCACCTTTTCCATCAAAGAAAAATTACTGCTTCCTGTAAGGACAAAGCGGCTATCCGGCAAATCATCCACTACAACCTGTATATAAGAAAACAAATCCGGATATTGCTGTACTTCATCCAGAATCATACCTCCGGCAAATTGTTTCAAAAAATCCACAGGAGCCAATGCTATCTGCTCTCTCAAAGCAATATTCTCTAAATTGACATAGTGATATCCGGAAAAACACTCTTTACAAAGCGTAGTTTTACCGGATTGACGAGGGCCAATCAACACCAAAACTGAATAATACTCTTTCAGCCTCAGCATTTCACTTTTCAACTCCCTGTGTATAAACAACTTATTCATAATATTGACAGATTTGCATTTCAACTACAAATCTGTCATTAATTTACACTTAATTATTTAATTCAGCAAAATTCGCTTCGTAAGAAACACGGCATTCGCATTTAAAAGGATATTGTTTGTCATTAATGCACGAATTGAATTTTCCGCATAGTATTGGAAAATTTAAATAGAAATATTCACATTCAGAACCGCCATACCATGAAGAAACTGAAAGATTTATCCATTTATTAGTGAATTCGTGGCTATCTCTTCGGATGATTATATGTTGAATATTTAGAATGCTCTGCGTAAGAAAAGCTTGGGGCCCTACTTCATCTTCTTCAAATACTTCTGAATATATTTCCCGATGACATCAAACTCCATATTGACGATATCTCTTTCTTTGTACTGATGAAAAATCGTATGTTCTAACGTGTAAGGAATAATCGCTACGTGGAATTTTCTTTTGTCAGTTTTAACGACGGTCAGGCTCACTCCATCTATGCAGACCGAACCCTTATCCACCAGAAAAAACTCTGTATCTTTTGATAATTTGAAATGAAATTCTGTACTACCGTCAGCATCTTTGATCTTTTTAAGCTTTGCAGTAGTATCCACGTGTCCCTGTACAATATGGCCATCCAGTCTCGCTCCTGCAATCATCGCTCTTTCGATATTTACAGCATCTCCGATCTGTAAGCTCCCAAGATTGGTTTTATCCAATGTTTCTTTGATAGCTGTCACCTGATAGGTATCTCCCTCAATGGATACTACAGTCAGACAAACCCCATTGTGCGCTACGCTCTGATCTATCTTCAACTCCTGAGCAACTGAGCTTTCAAAAATAAAATGCAGATTCTCTTCTTCTTTACGGATATCCACTACCCTTCCGATTGTTTCTATGATACCTGTAAACATAATTATTTTCCTCTGATTAAATGAATGTAGCCACTCAACGGCCTTTCTAACCTGGATTCTCCGTCCAGTGTCCCGAAATAAACTTCACAAACGTAGTAGAACACTCCGGTCGGAATCTCTTTCTGAGTTTTCTGATCTTTTCCGTCCCAGTTAATGTCAGGAGAGGTTGTCTCAAAAACCAGATTGCCCATTCTGTTGAATATCTTCATTTCGACTCTGGAAACTCCTGAATATGGAATGATAGGCGTATAAAGATCATTTACACCATCACCATTAGGAGTAAATGTATTGGGCAATTCATACACCGGACAATCTGAGACACAGATCTCATTGGATAAAGGGCTAACGTTATCCACTTCGTCAATTGCAGTAATCTGATAACAGCCAGTCAATGAATTATTCTCTAAATGGTGCTCGTATTGTCGTTCCTGAGCACCTATAACACTATCTATCAGCGCGTACTGAGCAGTGTTGTTTTCTTTGTAATAAATATAAAATTTCACAGCTACGCTGTCAGTACAATTTCTGGCAAAGTTCCAGCTCAGGTAGTTAACAAAGGTATTTTTATCCAGATGATCATTCGTGCAGAAGTTCTCTACTCTCAGTACCGGCGGACATGGCGGAGTGGTATCTTTAGGCTGCTCACATACTATCTGAGAGAAATTGATCAATGGGTACTTCAATCCTTCTCTGTTGTAATTTCCTTTACCTTCGATCTTATAGCAGTAGGTGGAATCATTGGAAAGCGAACTGTGAAGATAGGTTGTTTCTGCAGTACTGTCTATCATTATAAATGAACCATCTTCCTGCTGCTGATGAATATAATACATCTCATTTGTCCACGGAACGTTTGCGGACCAATTCAACGCCAAAGTTTCATTAGAAGGTGTAACAGATAAGAAAATCGAAGAAGCCTCAAGTGATTCACCCAAAAGATCATCTCCTGCGACATAGAATTCCAGAATATAGGTATACTGATTCGCAACAGTATTCAATCCTGTGTCAGTGAAAGTAGTATCCCATACAGATGAATAGGTCTGAGCAATTGTCTCTTTTAATTGCGTTCTGTTTCCGTTTTCTATTCTGAATAATATGATTTTGTAAGGTCCACGATTGACAACTGTATCTAAAACTTCGGCCTGAGGTTTAGACCATTCTACATATATGCTTCCGTTTGCCGGATCCGTATTTTTAACATCTACGTGATAAAACACCGGAATATTCAGCGGTAATTCAACACAAACTTCCTCAGAACTGATTCCCTGAAATTTATTATATAATAATCCAATCTGGCTTTTGCTTGCGAATTCTGCAACGACAACATAGCTATAATCCACACCTCTTTTCAAATCACTATCGATCCATTCATTGGAGGTTGTTTCTCCGAGTTTTGTATAACCCAATGCCTCCAGATTATTATTACAGGAATCTACCTGATAGCCGCAACCCTGCTTTCTCCAAACGGAAAAGCCCTGGAATTTATCTGAGCCCCTGCAAGCATAATTTGCATCCCATGTCAACTTAACATTGTGTGCTGCAGGATTATAAACAGCTGTAAAATTTTCCGGTGCAGGAGCAAGCACTTTAATCGTAACTGTTTTTAAGTCTACTAAGGGAATCGGGGCATTATCTTCAGCCTTAATAACTACCTGGTAGCTTGTATTTCTCAAATGATCACAGGTCGTTGGCCAATAAAACTGAGCAGAAGCAGGGTTACCAGTGCTTACTACATTGAACTGCGCTTTGCTTTGAGCGACCAGATACGGCGCACCGTTAGAAATAAATCTGATTTGATTGCCTGCATTCGGATCGGTAGCAATATACAATTCATTGATGGTATCACCGGCTATGACACATATTTCTTCTTTGCCTTCGATCACCGGCGGTTGATTATTAGATGCCTGAATGATAATCTGCAAGTCTCTCACCACAGTACCGATCACCAGACCATTTCTATACTCAGTAATCAAAATGGCCACATTATAAATCCCCTGTCTTTGAGGCGCATCCCATCTTAACTCTCCTGTAGCTGAATTGAGTGTCAGCACATTATCGGTCCCAGGATTGATCTGAGCCGGAGAAACATAGCCCGGGACATTCATTCCTACTCCTTGTTTAGGAGGAATCAATACATATGACAAGCTATCGCCATCCGGGTCAAAGGCATTAGGATTATGTAAGAAAACCTCACCGACATTACCAAAATCGATCGGCGGATTCAGCAAAATGGGAGAGTTATTAAATCCATATACCGTAGGATCCAATATCTTCAAAGTATCTTCTATATAAAACGGGACATTTACTGAATTGGAGATATTCAGAATACTTTCAATCCTGTTCGGATCTACTACATATACCACATAATTAAAAGGGCCGCTATAGGTATGACGACCTGTATATCTGTTCAGCTTGATGTCATTTCCCAATTCTGCCTCTGTAGTTCTTGGTAACATGGTAGATGTCCCATCACCCCAGAAAATCATTAATTCGCTCCGGTCAGCATCTACAGAGCTGGATTTCGTATACGTTGATATCGTAAAGTCATAAGTCAGACCAGCTACCTGACTGTAGGTAATTTCCCCTGCCCTGTTGTGAGTAGCAAAAACTTCTATCGTATATAAAAGGCTGACAATTGCCAGTAGTAAAAATCTTTTCATTATTTCAATTTTCAATGACTGATGCTTATTGAACGCAATGTAATGATGTAAATTACAGAAAAACTGTCAGAAAGCGAGAACAGCAAAATATGAGAATGTAAAAATGGGTAGTGATTATATTTACTTAGTAAAAGTGAATAACCCTAATTTTGAAGGTTTTACAAAATAAGGAATTCCTCCAGTAAAATAAAGCATTCTATTATCATTGATTATATGTGCGTAACTTGGAATAAATACAGTTGAATAATCTTTATTCTGCCATAGCTCCACGCTAGTAATTTCACCTTGAGTATCGATAGTTCTCATTATAGTTGAACTTCTAGTGAACAAGACCTTTAAGAAGCTCTTGTCAAAAGGTTTCTGAATATTTTCTTTACTCTCATTATAGATTAAGTTTAATTTTTCATCTTTAACATATCCAAAGAAAGAGCTACAAATTCCATCCTGACCTGAATGAAATTTCGGTATTTTTTTATGAAATATTACCTTGCCATCTTTATCGATAGAACTTACTATCATATACCCACAAATGAGGTACGTAGTTCCACCTGTGTAATAATTCTCTAGATATTCAGAAATCAAATAAAACCCTCCATCATTTCTATATTCAACCTGTGCTATCTCAAAATTAGAATGCAAGGCTGTTTTATCGATATCTGAAGTATGCTTTTCATTAAACTGTCCAACAAATTCAGCTGAAAACTTATCCATAATAATATTTTCAACCTTGCCATTTTTATTCACTTTTCCGTAAAATGTACCTTTAAAAGCATTATCTTTTGGAGAGCCAAACATTCCAATCAAATCAATACCACCGCCATTATTATCAGACAAATAAACATCTGTAACTGTCCCATTATCAAGTGTAATTTTTGACCTTGATACTTTATTCCCATTATCTGAAATATAGATGAGTTCATAATAAAAACCATCAATAATCTCTTTTTCTACTTTATAACTCTCCCGTTTTGATGTATTATCTTTTGCATAGTTTTTCTGAAGAATAGCAATATCACCTTCATTATCAATTTGAGAAGAAAGTGTTTCAGAAAAATAATCATCGAATTCGGCATTGACAATTTCTTTTTCCCACAACTTCTCACCATTGCTATCAAATGAAATAACATTTATATTTAGAGGCGAAGCTTTTTTGGAAGTGTTTGAACCATTAGTATTCACTAAGGCAAACTTCTTTAGATCTTTAGAAATACTTACCCTATTATAAGTAAATTGATCTTCGATAGTGTTTTTACTAAAAATATTTTTCTCATTCGCATTTCTTATGTCAAGATTCTGGCTTGTCAGGGTTTTGAATACAAGCTTTTGAGTTTTAGAATCGTGCTCTCTTACCATAAACAGATAGTGGCTTCCTGTCCATGCAGAAAGTATGAAATAAGGATATTTATCTTTATCATCATACTCTTTTCTATACACTAACTTACCAGATAAATCATATTGCTCCACAGCATTACTTCTTAATTTTCTTTCATAAACAGTATTATCAAAACCATTTCTTACTATCAATATACCTGAGGAATCTGCTTGAATAGTACTCTGAAAATTATTTGTCTTAGAATTTTCTATTGTAGAAATCCATTTAGGATTAGTCGCTTGTGCGACAATGTTATTTATTATGAAAATAACAGCTATAATGCTAAGAAAAGTTCGCATGTTTTTTTGCAACAAAGTAAGAAATACCTTACAAAAAAACATTAATACATAAACAAATATCTCTATCAATATCTTTTAAAGCACTGGAAAGTCACATAATTATCACTGGAATAAGAATAGTGATTGATGTACCTACTAATAATAAAACATCATGGTAGCAAATCAAAACGATAAATTTCTTAAAACAAAATCCTATAAACCTATTTCTTTAACCACTCAATAGCAGTATTAACTACTACATCATTGGACAAATCATAAAAAGCATCGTTGCCTTTCACTATTACATCTGGTGTGACAGACTCAGGAAGCGCTTTTTTATTTTTATCACCTATGTATGCCGTAGAAAGTAAAAAATAACTGTCTTCATTGTTGAATACAAACCCATTCGTTGAATTTGCCAGTCCTGCAGTTTGTTCACCGAATAATTTAGTATCAGGTCGTTGTGCAAATACTACAGCAACACCTTCACCTGAACTTGCTGTGCCCGGACCAATGATAACTGCTATTTTTGCCGTACTCAAAGATTTGATTTTAGTATCGATTTTTGCCTGTATAACTCCGTTAATAGTAAAGTCTCCTTCTTTAAAAGCAGCTTCATCCATTGCATTTCCATCTTTGTCAATGTAATAGCTTACAATTCCATCATCAAAAAATGGAGCAAGCCCAGCCAGCATAGGGCGGATATTTCCCCCTCCGTTCAATCTGAGATCAATGATCCATCCCTGCGGATTTTTATGATTCAACTTATCTATTTCGTTATAAATCCAGTTGGCATATTTATCAATATCTCCCTGTTTGCCGGCTCTGAGGAATGGAATACTGATATAAGCAAATCCATCTATTATCTGTGTATGAATTCTCGGACCTTTAGCCCAGGCAGCTTTGATAGAATCCGAGTAACGGTTTTGCAACTCTGTATTTTCAATTTTATATTCATCTTCAAACTGATAATACGCAGCATGCTTATCTCCCAGCGCATCAAAAGCTATTCTTAAAGCTTCAAATGTTTCCGAAGGAGTTGCAGCTGATTTTGCTTTTTCATAAATCTCTTTTTCTACTTTACTCCATTCAATTTTATTGCTGTATAATGAATGATTTTTCAGTATTAAAAGACTGCTGTCAATATGATTTTTCACAGCATCCGGTAGTTGTCCACGTGCAATCGTTGAACTCAATAATACAATCAACAAAAAAGTGTTTCTCAGAAATTTCATCAAACGAATTTATTCGAAGTAAAGATATATATTGTAAAATTTTAAAATGCAAAAATATTAAACAAAGAAGATAAATGGCTTTACATGAAAACTATCAATCTCTTGTAGTATCCGTTTTCAATAAAAGAAATATCTTTATTGCAATCCTCATCATAGCAATAGATATTTCTATTTATGTATTTCTGGGTCTGCTTTTAATAAACTATGAGGACTTTTACGATAGCAGTAAAGGCTCATACTACAGTCTAGCCAGCATGACCTTCAACCAAAAAATTTACTACATAACTTTTATCATTTGGGAAATCATCAATATCATAGGGATTGGTTATTTAATCATAAAGGTCATTCAAAAAATCAGAAAAATATCCTTTTCTAATTAAAACAAACAGGCTACCCCAAACCGGATAGCCTATATATTTGCGACAGTACATCTAATGTCTATCGTCTTCTGTCTATTGTCTAAAATTATCTCTCAGATACTGCACTAGCTCTGATGTACTCTCTGTTCAATCTTGCGATATTTTCCAAAGAGATTTCTTTCGGACATTCAGCTTCACAAGCACCTGTATTGGTACAGCTACCGAAACCTTCTTTATCCATCTGGTGCAACATATCCAACACACGTGTAGTTCTCTCCGGTTGACCTTGTGGTAACAATGCCAGCTGAGAAACTTTTGCTGATAAGAACAACATGGCAGAAGAGTTTTTACAAGCAGCTACACAAGCACCACAACCGATACAAGCAGCAGCAGCAAATGCTTTATCTGCATCATCTTTCGGAACAGGAAGACAGTTAGCATCCTGGGCATTACCAGTATTCACTGAGATATAACCACCAGCCTGAATGATTCTGTCAAATGCAGTTCTGTCAACAGTCAAGTCTTTAATCACCGGGAATGAACCGGCTCTCCAAGGCTCTACCACGATAGTTTCTCCATCTTTGAAGGCTCTCATGTGCAGCTGACAAGTAGTCGTACCTTCCCATGGACCATGAGGACGGCCATTGATATACATCGAGCACATACCACAGATACCTTCACGGCAGTCGTGATCGAACGCTACAGGCTCTTTTCCTTCATTGATCAGTCTTTCGTTCAGAACGTCAAACATTTCAAGGAAAGACATTTCAGTAGAGATTCCATCTACTTTAAAAGACTCAAAACGTCCCTGATCTTTTGAATTTTTTTGTCTCCAAACTTTAAGGTTGAGAGATATATCTTTATGTTCCATTCAATTATCTTTTAGTCTGTTCAATAATGGTTATTTGTAAGAACGCTGAGCGATTTTGATGTTTTCATACACTAAATCCTCTTTATGTAACTCCCACTGAACACCTTCTTTATATTCCCATGCAGCTACATAAGCGAAGTTTTCATCATCACGTTGCGCTTCTCCTTCATCAGTCTGAGACTCTTCACGGAAGTGACCTCCACAACTTTCATTTCTATTGAGCGCATCTCTGCACATTAATTCACCTAATTCGATAAAGTCTGCAACACGTGCTGCTTTTTCCAACTCAGGATTGAACTCATCCAAATCTCCCGGAACTCTTACATCTTTCCAGAATTCTACTCTCAATGCCTGAATTTCACTGATAGCCTGTTTCAAACCTTCAGCGTTACGAGCCATACCACATTTATCCCACATGATTTTACCCAATGCTTTGTGATAGTGGTCTACTGATTTTGTTCCTTTGATATTGATCAAAGTTTCCAGCATGTTTTTCACACTGTTTTCAGCTTCAACGAATGCAGGATGATCGGTAGGAATAGCTTTTGTTCTGATTTCATCTGCCAGGTAGTTACCAATAGTGTAAGGGATTACAAAGTAACCATCTGCCAAACCCTGCATCAAAGCAGAAGCTCCCAAACGGTTTGCTCCATGGTCAGAGAAATTAGCCTCACCTAATGCATACAAACCAGGAACTGTAGTCATCAATTCATAATCTACCCAGATACCACCCATCGTGTAGTGAACCGCAGGATAGATTCTCATTGGCACTTCATATGGATTTTCTCCGGTGATTTTGGCATACATATCGAAGAGGTTACCGTACTTTTCTTTCACTACTTCTTTGCCCAGACGGATAATTTCATCTTTACTGACATTATCCAGACCTTTCTTACCGGCTTCCACTTTACCGTATCTTTCGATAGCAGAAGCATAATCCAGATATACTGCCTGTTTGGATGAACCTACTCCATATCCTGCATCACATCTTTCTTTAGCAGCTCTTGATGCCACGTCACGTGGTACAAGGTTACCAAATGCAGGATAACGACGCTCTAAGTAGTAGTCTCTTTCATCCTCAGGAATATCTGCTGCTTTACGTGTATCGTTTTGTTTTTTAGGTACCCAGATACGTCCGTCATTTCTCAATGATTCTGACATCAAAGTCAGCTTGGACTGGTGATCTCCGGATACAGGAATACAGGTAGGGTGGATCTGAGTGTAACATGGATTAGCAAAATAAGCACCTTGCCTGTGCGCTTTCCATGCTGCTGTTACGTTGGAACCCATCGCATTTGTAGAAAGATAAAATACGTTTCCGTATCCACCGGAACACAACAATACTGCGTGTCCGAAGTGTCTTTCCAACTGACCTGTAATTAGATTTCTAGCTATAATACCACGAGCTTTGCCATCAATCTTAACGATTTCCAACATCTCGTGACGGGAATACATTTTTACGTTACCAAGTGCTACCTGTCTTTCCAATGCAGAGTAGGCACCCAATAATAATTGCTGACCAGTCTGACCTGCAGCATAGAAAGTTCTTTGAACCTGTGTACCACCAAAAGACCTGTTGCTCAGCATACCTCCGTACTCACGTGCAAAAGGAACACCCTGAGCCACACACTGGTCGATGATATTGGCACTCACTTCAGCTAATCTGTGTACGTTAGCCTCACGCGCTCTGTAGTCACCGCCTTTGATAGTATCATAGAACAATCTGTAAGTAGAGTCACCATCGTTCTGATAATTTTTAGCAGCATTGATGCCACCTTGTGCAGCGATAGAGTGTGCTCTTCTCGGAGAGTCCTGAAAACAAAAAGCTTTTACTTTATATCCCAACTCACCTAAGGTTGCTGCAGCAGAAGCTCCTGCCAGACCAGTACCTACGATGATAATTTCGATACTTCTTTTATTTGCCGGGTTCACCAGCTTTACTGTGGATTTATATTTTTCCCATTTAGTTTCTAACGGACCTGCAGGGATTCTTGAATTGATAGCCATCTTAAATTCTTTTAATTTGGATTATTTAGAAATAATGCCTGCAAATACCATAATAGGCATTAGAGCAAATAATATTGATACGACAATAGCAAAACCGTAACCTACCGATTGTATAACAGGTGTATATTTTTTATGCACTAAACCAAAAGTTCTGAAAGCACTCTGAAATCCGTGCATCAGGTGATAGCAAAGAGAAATCACACCGACAAGATAAATGACTACGTTGACCGGGTTGGCAAATACTTCAATAATGGAAGCAAATGTATCATGCTCATGTCCTGCAAATACAGCAGCTTTAGTCGGAGCCCAGAAATGCGACATATGAATCACCAGGAACAATAAAAGAATTGTACCTAATAATCCCATAGAACGACTGTACCATGTAGAATTGGCTTTGCCATCTACCACAGCATATTTTACCGGTCTTTTCTTTCTGTTTTCCAAAGTCAGTAAGATACCTTGTACAATATGCGCTAAAATACCAGCCAACAAACCAATTTCCAGGAATCTGACTACCGGATTGTTTGCCATAAAATCAGCAGCTGTGTTAAAGGTCACACCATTTTCATCAGGTTGAAATATGTCTAAGAAAATGAGTGAATTGATTGATACGTGAATTACGAGGAAACTTATCAGAAATAAACCAGTCGCCCCCATTATCACCTTCTTTCCAATAGAAGATGTAAAAAAACTTGCTTTTGCCATAATTTACCTTTAAAAAGATGGCGCAAAGTTACTCTATCCTAAAAGAAATCAGATAAAATAGTTAAAAAAAAACTAAAAACCCATCTTCTTTATAATCATTCTATATAACCATAAAACTAGTAGTGGACATTATAAACAAATTAGGATAACTTACGTAATATAGTTTATAGAGCATATTATTCCGAATAATATGTTTCGTATTTAGATTTATAACTTTAAAAAATAACAGCATGCTTTACAAGGTAAAATTAAAGAATGCACCCAATAAGAATGTAGTATTATCTGAAGATGTATATAATTATTTTAATGATACAGATTATTTTAAAAAAATTGACTTTCTATCTAATTTAAGACTACACTCCAGCGGATATGCTTTTTACCAAAGAAATTATCCTCTGATGGATGGCTCATACAAAAATGTAACGATATACGTACACAAGGCTGCTGCTGAAAAGTTTATCCCGAAACCTGACAGTAAAAAAAAGTTGTTTGTGCGTCTCATTAATGGTAATCCTCTGGATTGCAGGCTGGAAAATCTTGAGTGGGTGGAAATGTCAGAATTGCGCCGTAATCAAAAAAATTCAAACAATGCTACAGGCTATAGAGGTGTTGTAAAAGTGAGTAAAAACCGATACAGAGCAGTTCTGTATAATAATAAATCCCGTATAGACCTCGGTCTTTTCACCAGCGCGGAAGATGCTGCTGAAGCTTATAACAAACGATCAGAAGAGTTATTTGGCTCAACCAAAAGCTTAAATAAGATTGAAGATTAGTGAAACAGCTCTGTTTCTTTCGTTATAAAGAAGCACGAGGAAAAATATATGAATAAGGTATTGCGTTCACACCAACCTGATGCGAATGCAATACCTTACTCACATTCTAAACTTTTCCTATCTGACCAAAATCACTTTTTCTGTCTGTACTGTATGATCATATTGCAGAATACGGATAAAATACATTCCGGCAGGTAGTCCGCCGAGATGGATAGATTTGGCAGCATCACCCGCTTTTTCTCTGTTTTGTTGCAATATCTGTCCCGATCTATTGCACAACTGCCATATCCAATCTACTTGAGAAGTATTTTTTATCTGTACAATATCCCTCGTTACTGTCGGATAAATGGTGACAAATTTCTGCGACTCTGAAACAGGCAATCCGGTAATAATGGAAGATGTATCCTTACGGGTATGTACTTCGTAGTACAATTCTGTCCAGGGAGTATTTTCGGAAGCGTTGATGATTTTAATCCGGATAAAAGATTTATTGCTTGTGTATTGTGCCGGAATATCAAAAAAATCATCCCGTACATAGCCATTCTGATTCACACCGGGATTCAACCATTCGCCTATATACATATCATCCACATATACTTTAGCACGCTGATTTTTATAGCTGTAATCAAACTGGCGTAACAATCGTACACCTTTATTTTCAGGTAAAATAGCAGCCCTCCAAACTGAAGAGTCAGGAATGGCATAACCATCAAACTGTTTTCTCTCTACATATTTACCGGTTTCAAATGCTGCCGTCTTTTGCAGGCGTACTCTGGCATTTGAGGTGGTATATTGATGCAAAGATTCACTGACAGGATTGCCCACATCGAACGAATCTGTCAATGTCGTCTGTGACGGCTGCCAGTAATAAAATGCCAGCGATTGATAATTGCCAAGCTTATTATTATAATCACCGTGCTCTATCTGGAAACGAAGACTTTTTTCAAAATAAATCGGATCACTCAGATGAAAACGATACATAGAACGATGAAAAAACTTATCTGAATTGGTCATACCATTTTGCGGCATGCTATATTCATCAAAATAAAAATAGAAAGTAGAATTAAAATAATCTTCCGTTCCTGTACCATAAAACGAAGGTGTCTGAGCACCATCTACATAAATGAACTCATCACCTTCCAGCCAACATGTGATTGTATCGTCATTCTGATTCACCTCCATGACCGTGCCTACATATACACCCCGCCCGTGAATGTCCGCTACTAAATAGTCTGTAGTGTCAGCCGCTTCTTTGGTTTCTCTGCGCAGGACTGATTTGAAATATCCGGCATCTTGAGGAGCATAATCGTGAGCAGCTACCGCCCATTTACTGGTGATATTATTCAATGTACGACTACTTCTGTTTGCAATCATTACCCTTGCATTTTCCCAGAAAGGCATTGTGAAGTAATTGTAGTACCAACCATTCACATTGCCACAAGGAATAGATTTCATATAGGCAGCGTCATTAACCCCGGTAGCAAAAAACAGACCGGCAGGTGCACTGACAGATGGTGTCGTTTCGTTGTCAAAATAAATATGGATATACAATGAGTCCAATATCTGTCTGTTGGCATTTTTGACAGATTCAGGAGCATCATAGCGGTTATTGATCTCATTATACGGAACGTTCTGTACGTTGGTAACACTGTAATTATGGGCCTCTTCACTCAAAAGTGTACCAACATTCAATGAATCTGTAATCACCCCATCACAAACTACCCAATAGTAATACTCACTCCACGGCTCACCGTTGAGGTAATTCAACTGTAGATTGATTTGTGATTGATTCCGGTAGAAATTGGGCAGTATCTCAAATGTATCGTTTTGCCAATACCTGTGCGCTCTGTAGTTGGTATTTCTCCAGTTACCAGCAATCCTGCTATTTACTCTTACAACTGCCTGCTCCCACAAATCCGGAAACTTCGTTATAGCATGATACGTTTTGTTACTTCGTTTGACCAGCAAAACTTTCTGAGCGGAGCCATCTATATTCATTCTGAATCTGCTGACCCCTTTATGAAACTGACCGTTGTCTTTTATAAAATCTGACCAGGAATAGTCCAAATCGGGAATCTGCATTTGTATCGCTTCTATAGATTTCTGTCCATTGGACCGGAATAGCTGCCGCTGTTCTTCAGGCGACAGAGAAAATACAATACTATCCTTATCCGTTTGCAACCAGTTATTTTTGGGATAAATACTCGAAGCATTAAATTCCTCTATCAAAGCAGTCTGATCATCCTCTGGAGTCCAGCTTTGAATCACAGTATCTCTCGGCAGCTGGCGAATCTGGAACTGATAGTACATTCCCGGCATGTCAATGGTCATAATGAGCGATTGCGCTACAGGTATAGGCAGATAGGAGTAATTTCCACCACTCGTTTCACTGAACTCCTGTACTAATGGTTTATTGTAAGGCGGTTTTTGGATAAGAAATAAATCCTCAAAAGTTTCATTTATCCGGGGAGTACTTTCTCCGTCAAAATAAAACCGCAGCCTTACTCCCGGAGTCGGGGGGAATGTGATCATCCAGAACCTTTCCAATACAGCGGGGCCTTGTATATGACACACAACATATTCCATCTTTGCACCAGCCGTACCTGACGGATTATTGACTTTTCCGGCAGGTATAGCATCATAATAATTCGGGGCATCCGGAGAGATATAGTCTATATTCAGCCCCGTTCTGTCATAAGAAGATTGCTGAAAAGACAGGGAATAGTTATTGAGCTGCGGTAATTGCTGCAATAATGACTGAGACCACAAGTGATTACAGGTCCACCAAAATGATAAGATAAGTACGAACAAATTTTTCATATTTCAAGTTTAAGGGTTACTTAAAAATAGAAATTATTAATGATTTATCCGGAAACAAATCTCAAAGCGCAAGTGTCGTCCTTACCTCCTTCCGGATAAGCATAATTGTCCATCCAAAATCAACAATCGTCAATAGCAAATTCTACACCTCTTCCACTGTAAAGCCCAGACTTCTTAAATCATCCCAGTATTTAGGATAAGATTTTGTCACTACATGAGGTTCGGCTATCAGGATCTTACCGGTAATTAGAGCCAGCGGAGCAAACGACATGGCCATTCTGTGGTCTTCGTACGTTTGAATTTCAGGCAATGGCATCGTTTCAGGATTAAAATCTCCGGATGTCAGATTCCACTGATTTTCCGCAACATTTCCGGATAGCCTTGCGCCATATTTACCTAATTCATTATCTAAGGCAGCTACTCTGTCCGTTTCCTTGATGAGCAGTGTTTTCAATCCCTGCATAGAAGCGTCTGTTTTCAATGCGCCCCAGGCTGCTATTACAGTCTGTGCTAAATCAGGACACTCTAAAAAATCATACTCAAATAACGCTGGTAAGTCTGCTGTTTGCTTTTTAAGCACTACTGTATTATTGGCATAAGATGAACTCACCCATTTGTTGAAAATCTTCGCAATCACGGCATCTCCCTGTGTGCTTTCCTCACTCAATCCATGCAAAGTAATCTCTGCGTCCTGGGCCAACAAAGCAATAGAATAATAATATGACGCTGCACTCCAATCAGCTTCCACAAAGAATGGACGGGATTGATAAGCGCCTGGTTTTACATGTATGACATTTCCTTCCAAAGCAGCTTCTGCTCCGAAATACTTCATGAGATTTAATGTCATCAGGATGTACGGCAATGAAACAATTTCTCCTACCAATTCTAATTGCAAACCTTCTTCCAGCGTAGGTGCTATCATCAGCAATGCAGAGATATATTGACTGCTCGTGTCTGCCGGAATAGCCACTTTGCCGCCTTTCAGCTTTTTTCCTTTTATTCTTAACGGTGGGAAACCTTCATTTTTCTCGTAAGAAATATCAGCCCCCAATTTTTTCAGTGCATTGACCAATAGTTTGATAGGCCGCTCCTGCATTCTTTCTGAGCCGGTCAGCACGACTTCTCTCCCTTCACAGGTAGAAAGAAATGCTGTCAAAAATCGATATGTTGTCCCTCCTGCTCCTGCATCCAGCACAGAATCTGTACTTTTCAGCAGAGCATCCAGCACTGCTGTATCATCAGCATTAGAAAGATTATCTATTGCAAAACCACCTGCAGTCAATGCACGAATGATCAATGCTCTGTTAGCAATACTTTTTGAACCATTTAATGTAATCGTTCCTCTTACTTTTCCATCTTTCGGTGGAGCTACCTGATACACTTTCATGCCAAACCTCTGTAATATCTCAATGCTTTTTGTAATAATTCCTGCGTGATTTCCACATCTATATCCGGCTGTCCAATATCCTTCAGCACAACTGCTAAAATCCTGGATCCGGCGTTCTTTTTATCTAAGGCCATAGCATTCCACAATTCCTGTTCAATGCCATCCCTCACCAGATAATGGCCATATTGTGCCAGCAATACTTTTTCCATCTGTTGGAGATTTTCTATACTGAATCCTGATGTCAAAGTTCCGATATACGCTTCCATCAACATTCCGGCAGCAATTGCTTCACCGTGCAGCAAAGGATTTTCGTCATTTTCTAATGAATACGCTTCTACAGCATGGCCGATCGTATGACCGAAATTCAGAATTTTTCTCCATCCCTTTTCAAAAGGGTCTTCTTCCACCACGGACTTTTTCACCAGAAGAGAATCATGTAGAATCTCGTAAAAATTCTCTGGTGGAATAGTCAGATTCTCTGCCAGTACTTCCCATTGTACAGGAGCCTGAATCAGCGAATGCTTATATATTTCAGCAAATCCGTTGACAACCTGCCTTTTTTCAAGGGTATCTAACCAGACTGTGCTGATGACTACTAAAGCCGGATTTTTGAATACACCGATCAGATTTTTACCATATCTGAAGTCTACGCCCAGCTTACCGCCAATAGAAGAATCCACCTGTGATAAAACTGTCGTAGGAATCTGTATAAAATCTATTCCTCTTTTGTAACAGGCAGCGACAAATCCACCCATATCTCCTATCACTCCGCCACCGAGATTGAGCACTACTGCTTTCCTGTCTGCATGTACTTTGAGCATTTTCGCCCAGATTTCTTCACAGGCATTCAGATTTTTATTCGCTTCTCCTGCAGGAGTCACAATTAACGGCGAGGCTGCCAGTTGCGGCAATAGTTCCACTAATTCAGGATGACAGAGCTCTGCTGTATTGCTGTCCGCCAGTATAATGATTTCACTGTATTTTTTTTGTGATAAGAACTCAGCTAAATAAGACAGTTGCTCGTCAAATACTATTTCGTAATCACTTAAAGTGATTTTTTGTAATGCTCTCATTTTTTATCGGACTGGTCTTGTTTTAAATCATTTTGTTGGCTTCAACAAAATGATTTCACTTTCTACAAAGGTACTATTTTTCTTTACTCAACTGAATTTCCAATTGTTCAACAGTAGGCAACTGGCTTTTGAATTTTTTAGGCAGGGCTTGTGTGAGTTTGTATTCGCTAATTCCAATCGGCTTATGAAATCACGCAAAGAATATTCTACATCTATTTTGTTTTTGATTTTTGAAATAATGAGGCGGTTATGTCCCCACGGGATTTGTGCCACAGACTGTGGCACAAATTCAGAAACAGCATTGTAAAACAAATACCATTGCCGAATAGCGTATAGATTCCGTCTTGAAAAACCGTTGATGTCGGAGAAACTTAATTTTAGATCGGTCGATAATTGTTCCAAAACATTGTCGCCCCAATTTGCTTCCTGTTGCTTGTTTACAATGTCTTTTGCCAAATCCCAATACAACTCAATCAACTGTGTATTTACGCTTATTGCAGTTTTTAGCTGAGCCGATTTGATTTTCCGTTTAACGGTTTCAAACCATTTGTTATATTGTGTCGCCTGTATTTCTTGTGACTTCGGCATTTTATGTCAGAATCTGTCCTATCCGTTCAAAGTTAGAAATAAATCTTTTCGCTGATCATAAAGGTCTGCTTTTCGGGGCTTCCTAAAATTAAACATTTTGCCCAAAGTGTTTTCAGTCATATTATTTGCCGTTCAATGTCAGTACCACCTCATCATTCTACAGTAGCGATTTTATGATGTGACCAGGCTTCCGGCTTACCCGCAAATTTAGCTTTTGCAATGCTCCAGAAGGTTTTAAACAGCTCAGAATGTCTGTAATTTTCCAATGCATCCTCATTTTCCCAGTAACTATAGGTAAAAATTATTTGCGGATTATCCACCTGCTGCAACAATTCCAGTTTCTGACAACCTTCAAAACCTCTGATCTGATGACAGATCCCATCAAAATATGCCTTGAACGCTTCTATTTCTTCCTCTCTGAAATGTAACTTAACTATCCTGACTATCATAAAACTTTATGTAAACGGGTTGACCAAATTTAATTCCCAGCAGTTTCGATGCCGGTCCTTTGTTCATAGCGATTTCCAAAAATCCCAGATCATTGACTCTGCACATCCTCTCTCCTTCTGCCACATCTTTATAGTCTTCTACAATTCTGTCCAGCTCTTCCCTTTCACGGTAATGAATCGTGTATCTGCTGAATTTATTGAAATATCTTCCTAAATCACTAAAATGAATATTTGTGATCAGATTACCAAAATAATCTACTATCACGACGATTCCTCTGACTACGTTTTCTTCTTTTATCACTGCCCACTGAGAGTTGACCTTATAATCTGTTGCCGGCTTTGAGATGCTCTCATAAGCATTTCCGATCATTGATTTCAAAACCTCCGCATAGATCTCATCTGAGTTCAGCGTATCATCTATCCGGTCAAAATCCACTTTACGGATCCATTCGAACTTATTATTTAAAGCCATCGGCAAGACACCATTATCAGGAGCCATAAAAAAATGTCCGTCTGAAAATGCAATCAGCAAACCTTCTTTCGTGATACCCTGCTCGTAAACGCGAACAATATGATATGTACCTTTGGGGTAACTATCGTAAGTGTATTTGACACTAAATCCACCCGTTATAATGTTATAAGGCGGAATCTCGTGCGTAATATCTATCAGATTGATTCCTTCAACAGCAGATACCAACCTTCCTTTGAATCGGCCCGCATAGATATCTGCATGGCCAAAATCGGTGGTTAACGTAACATTTCGCATTTGAAGGTCTGAAAAAAAGTATATATTCAACTACAAAAATAGAGAATAATTTGAGCGAAATAGTCATAAAACTTGATACAGTTAACCCGATTGAATTTTTAGGATACAACAATTCAAGATTAAAGCTCTTAAAAAGAGCTTTCAGCAAGCTGAATATTGTAGCGAGGGGCAATAAAATCATTGCATTGGGCAGTGAAGAAGAACTGGAGGTTTTCGGGCAAAAAACCAAAACGGTCATAGAACATTTTGAAAGAACGGGGAAGATCACCGACCAGCAGGTGGAAGATATTTTATTTGGAAAATCTGTGCTTCCTGCTGAGCTGCCTCAGTTTCAGGAGAATGTACTGGTGCATGGCAACTCCGGAAAGCTCATCAGAGCGAGAACTGCCAATCAGAAAAAACTGGTAGAATTATCTGAAGAAAATGATATCCTTTTCGCCATCGGACCCGCAGGAACCGGAAAAACTTATACCGCTGTCGCACTCGCCGTCCGGGCATTGAAAAACAAATGGGTCAAAAAGATCATTTTAACCCGGCCTGCTGTAGAAGCCGGAGAAAATCTCGGATTCCTGCCCGGTGACCTGAAAGAGAAAATAGATCCCTATCTAAGACCTTTGTACGATGCGCTCGATGATATGATACCGGCTGACAAGCTGGCCTATTTCATGACGAACAGGATCATCGAGGTAGCGCCGCTTGCTTATATGAGAGGTCGTACATTAGATAATTGTTTCATGATTCTGGATGAAGCACAAAATGCGACTTCCTTACAGTTAAAAATGTTTCTGACCAGGATAGGTCCAAGCGCCAAATGCATCATCACGGGTGACTTAACTCAAATAGACTTACCCAGAAATCAACAATCCGGCCTCAAAAGAACTTCTGAAATTTTAAAGGGAATCAAAGGCATAGGCATTGTTCATTTAGACAAAGAAGATGTCGTGAGACACAGACTGGTGAAAGAAATCATTGCTGCTTTTGAAAAAGCCAGTGAAAAAGAACAGGAACAGGAGGAAAAGAAAGCTGTAACGAAATCAAGAACGCCTAAAAAACAGGAAGAAGATAAGTCATGAAAGTACCTCTGAAAAGATGGGGTTATCCTGAAAACCCATTAGCTGAAAAGCAATGGGATTTACTCAGGTTGAGATTGTTTGAGCAATGGAAGCTGAGTAAAACATCTGTTTCCCCCGTTTTTGTGCAGGTACCTGAAATCAGTAATAAGCAAAAAGATTTCATCCGGGATATTTTTGCCAATATTACCACTAAGCGTATTTTATTTCAAAACGATAAACGGCATTTTTATTCTGTAGGAAAAAACGGAATCGGCTGGTCAGAAATGGCTGGCGAAATCAAAATTGCTGATGCAGTTATTCTTCCCATCAATGCCAGAGAGATCCAGGACGTATTGCAACAGGCTCAGCTACATGATATCAGCATTCAGGTAGCTACTGAAAAAAACATCTTTCCGCATGTATCTTTTCCCAAAAACAAGCTGTATTGTATCATCAGTCTTGAACTGATGCAGAAAGTCATCCGGTTTGAACCTGAAAAATATACCATCACCGTCCAATCGGGTATGACTTTGCTACAGCTGCAAACATTCCTGGCTGAACAGGGCCGGGAATTACCTGTCAAAAATTTGGGTCAGGAACAAAAATCTGTTTTTGAGCTTTTACAAAATGACAGCCAGCTTCGTTCTGTTGTTTCCGGAATCACAACACATACACCCGGAGGAGTCATTCCTACCGTCAAAAATGATGCTTTGTTTTCCTATTTTCTGCATACTACATCAAAATCCATTTTATCAGAGATTACTTTCAAAATCAATCCTCTGCCAAAATACATTCGCAGGATTGATGCTCAGCTTACCGATCTGGAAACTGCCGCGCAAATAATTGCTCAGCTTCACAACCAGGGAATCTCATTCAATGAAATCAGGATCGGAGATTTGGAGCCAAATCTGCTTTTACCAGATCATCCTGTAGAGAAGAGCAAGGAGCACAATGATTTTCTAAATTCATTTCTGAAAAAATCAGAGGAAATACTCTTCAAAGATGAGACGGTCAGAGATATTGCAGTGTCTTTATGCTTTAACGAATATCAATCCAGTCGTTCATCCGCCCTGCTGAAAACCAAAGAAATCATTCATCAAAACAATGGAAAAGCTACTTCTGTACATCTGTTGCATCCGGCAGAAGAGTGGATACAGCTTTTCCCGTACTTTGAGATTTTTTCAGAGGAAAACCCAATAGATACTTTTCACTTTTCGTCAAAAATACACTTTGAAAGGATGGATAAATTCAGCAGGGAAATCAGAAAAAAATTAGATAAAAGCATTTATTACCCGACCAGCAAGCTGGAATACCTTATACAGTTTTCAAAGTTTGATTTTCCCGAAATTCAGATAGATTTATATATCCTGGCATCTCAGAAGCACCGGAAACAGGATGACGCACATTTAAAGCTGATGCATTTTTTCAAAGAATACCTGCAGCCTGTCAATACATCTTCTACAGATACACTTTTAAATGAAGAACTGATACAATTACTCAAAAGCAAAATAGATTCCAAAGGAATTATGTCGACAAAATATGATCCGAAAACGGGCAATAACAATAGCAAATAAAACCAAAAGAGCTTGCCGGCTATATTGCTGACAAGCTCTTTCTTTTTTGTTAAGCTTAATTATCAGAACTTCGCTACCTGCTGAGGTTCTATATTCCCGTCAGCATACTGCAGAATTACATAGTAGTTGTCGCTCTTGTACGCTGACATATCTATCTGTATCTGGTGCTCCTTAATCGAAACATCCGTCTTCTCCAGGATGATATTGCCCATCTTGTCAGAGATAATAATCTTCATCAGCTCGGATTTATTTTCCTCTTCATCCTTGTAAGTGATGATCAATGTCTGGTAGGACATATAAGCATCATAGTAATCTACTTCTGTGGGATCGGACACTCCACGCATCATCGCAGCAGAGCAAGTGATACCATTGGACAGGAAGGTATAGGTATTGGAGATCGTACCACAGGCATTGGTCACATCTGCCTTTAATGTCAGTGATGCATTTGCTACTCTTAAATGCACATTGATCTTTCTCGGATCTCCACCTACATTTGAGCTCCATAATGCTGACGTAGCTGCAGGATATGAGCTTAATTTGGTCCAGGTGATGCTGCTATAATTTTCATAATGTGCCGTGTAGTCTATTTCGCCACCGATATTTTTATAGCACTGCATATTGAGTCCAAAATCATCTTCTGTATTCGGATATGCTGTCCTGTAGCTTTCACTGGCAAAATACACATACTGAGGCATGTTGATAGCAATCGTTTTAACGAAAGTATCCAGCATGCCACAGAAAGATACTACGGCATACAGCTTCACATCTCCCCGTCCGCGTGATGCTACTATACAGGAATTGCCGGATGGAGTGAGTATAAGGTCTACACCCGGATGGAACCAGGTCACCGTCGCTCCCGCGGGTATATTAGATACAGTGTATGTTTGCGATGAACCACAGATAGAATTGGCTCCTGTAACCTTGGTCTGCGTTTTATCATAG